>JAKQDD010000220.1 GCA_029556615.1 Verrucomicrobiota bacterium
TAGCCATGCTCCGCATTCCAGTCCTGGGTTTCCTGCCGTTCGGCCGGTGTTGCGTAGTCCCATTCCTGTGCGATCTTCAGCGCCTGTGCGCGCTGTTCTTCCGGCAATCGACCGAGTTGCGCGTCGATCGCCGAACTGAAGCGTTCGACGTAGTAGTCGTGAGACAGTCCGCAACCCTTGGTGGCTTGTGCGGCTGCCGTCTCGCAGAGAGCCCGCCACGCGGGTTCATCCAGCGCGGAGCGGGGGATATCGCAAGCGATGGTGGACATGATGAAGACCTCCAGAAGATGGCCAGGGCCTCCCCCGCATGGGGAAGGAACCCCGGCGGGTGGATGAAGAACACCGCGCATGCGGCGTCTACGATCACGCAGGTTGCAGTTCGGCCTGGCGGCTCCACTCCTGCGTCTTGAAGTCCAGCGCGTAGCCCAGCTCGCCCAGGCGGGCGATCTGTGCACGCAAAGCGCGGCGGTCGATGGTCGAATCCAGTTTCACGGACTCGCCCAGCGGCCACAGCAGGCCGAAGAGCGCGGGGTCACCGTCTTGGGTGCTGCCGGGGGCAGCAGCCTCAGCAGGTGGCGGCGCATCCACGCCAAAGGGCGTGGTATCGACCATCGGGTCCGCGGACGCCTGCACGGGTGCGGGCTTGGCGGGCCTGGACGCTTTGGTCGGCTTGGCCGGCGTTGTCGCAGGCTGCGCCCCTTGCTCTTCATCGAGCGGATCGACGTCCTGGGTGGCGAAGCTGCGGGCTTCGTCGCGGCTGAGTTTGTCGATGCCGTTGAGCGTCATGCCGTCGAGGCTGGCACGGATCTCGAACCGCATGCCGCCGCCGACCGGATAGGACTTCGGGAAGATGTACCTGATGATGAATTCCCCGTCGTACTTGCCTTCGGGGTACTGCTCCAGCTCCGGGTCTTTGACCTCGAAAGTACCGAGGTGCGTGGCGAGGCGGCCAACCGTGAACGGGCCGTTCTTGCCGCGGATGGTACGCAGCGTGAGCTGGCCGGGGACGACGATGGGCGCAACCGATTTCTCGGAAGCCGATGGGGTTGCCATGATGGTTCTCCTGATGATGAATGACGGGCCGCCGACGGCACCCGGTGGATGAGAGGAAATGGCCTCGCCCGAGGTGGGCGAGGTCCGCGTGGCATCACGCCTTGAGCTGGCGCATGCCTTCGGCCAGCAGCCACAACGCCCGGTTCAGGCGCAGGTTCTGGTCGATGCCTTGCACCGGACGGGTGCGCTGATTGCGGCCGTTGGCCGTGCGTCCGTTCAGGCCCCCTTTGACGAGGTTCTCCTGGACGCGGTTGAAGACGGCCCACAAGTCGTTCTTGCGGTCGTCCCATCGCCGGGGTGCCAGCAGTTGGCTCTCCGTGACAGGCGTGGACTTGGCTGGATCGTCGTACTTGAGTGCGAGCGCGGAGTTTGCAAAGACCTCCGCTTCGCCCTCATCGAGGGTGATGGTGCGCATCGCATCGCGCGCGTTCTGCACGCGCTCGAAGCCTTCGAGGACTCCGTAGGCACCTTCGATCACCTGGCTGGCCACGTCGCCCTTGTGGGGAACGCGGATGTCGGCGGTGGTGTCACCGCAAACCAGGCCGTTGTGGCAGACGAACCGGAACATGCCGGCGAGCATCTGATAGCTGCTCGTGCCGTCGTGGCTGTTGAGCAGGATGATCTCGTTCGCCTCGTCGCCGTTGATCTGGCTCGCATGGCGAAGTCGGATGAGGTGCTTCGTGTACTCGCGCCGGTCTTCGTTGCGCACGCGTGTCTGGCACACCATGAAGGGCTCGAAGCCCTCCTGGCGCAGCTTGGTCAGCACGGTCGAGGTCGGTATGTAGGCATACCGATCGGACCGGCTCCCATGCGGAGCGTCGGCGAAGATCGACGGAACGACGGCACGAATGCGGTCGTCCGAGAGTGGACGATCGGAGCGCAGGATCGGGGATTGCGGAGCAAAACGGGATGCCAGAGACATGGCTGATCTCCTTTGAGAAATGCGGTAACCGCGCGGCGGTGAGACCACGCGGAACTCGGGGGATGAAATGCGCAAGCGCGCGTCATGGGGACGCGGCGGATGCGGGAAGAGAAGCGACAAGGCCCCGTGAGGGGCCATGCCGTATCAGAACGAAGCAGCCAATGCCGGCTCCTGCTCCTCGACTTGCGCCTCGGGCTCGCGCTCGGCGGGCTCGGTGGCCGTGTCGATGGCGTCGTCGGCTTCGGACGCGGATGCGTCTTCGGCCGGCGGCGCCTCGGGTTGCGCCTGGCTCGTCGGATAGACCTGGGTGCCGTCGATCTTGATCAGACCGATGTGGACCAGCGTCGATTCCAGGCTTGCGGCCGGTTCCCCGGCGTGCTCGCCCTTGGTGCGGATGTACGGATCGATCTTCATGTCGTTCAGACGGAAGGCGATCAGCACCTTGCGGTCACCCTCGATGGCCTGA
>JAKQDD010000233.1 GCA_029556615.1 Verrucomicrobiota bacterium
CACTCGACGAACCGGGCGTAGTCGTCGAGGTCGATGTCCCCGTCGGCAAGCCCCGCCGCGTCGAAATCATGCACCGCCAGGCAGTCCGGCGGGGCCTGTGCGCCACTGGGATCGAAGCAGTTCTGCAAGTTCGCCCAGTCGCCCAAGTCAATGTCGAGATCAGCATCGGCGTCGTGGTAGAAGCTGGTCGGCAGCCGGCACGACGGCGGCGGCGTGCCGCCCTCGCCGCTGTAGCAAACCTGGAACCCCGCGTGGTCGTACAGGTCCACGTCCAGGTCCGCGTCCAGGTCGAACACCCCGCAGTCACCCGCGAAGCTCCACCCGAACGACTCGAGCCACACGCTCCAGTCGCCCAGGTCCACGTCCCCGTCGGCGTCCAGGTCGGCCCAGGCGCAACCGCCCCCACCGGCCACCCCAGGACCCCGCAGGCACCCCACCCACGCGGCGAAGTCCTCCAGATCGACATCGCCGTCCGCATCCTGGTCGCCGCCCAGCGACCCGCCCGCCGCGAAGCACGCGTAGAACCCGGCGTAGTCCGCCAGGTCCACGTCGCCATCCTCGTCGGCATCGAAGTAGAACCCCGCCGGCCCCGGCCCGCCGCCACCCCCGGCGAAGTCCCCTGTGGATGAGTAATCCAGCCGCTCGATCGCTGACCCGTCGGCATTCCCCGTCCCGCACACCGAGTAGCTCGGCCCGAGCAGGTAATACGTCCAGCCCGCGGCGCGTGCAGCGGCGTCGCCAACGGAACTCCTCGCCTTTCCAGAGAGAGTTGCGCACGCGGCCTCTGAACCCCTCGCCCTTTCAGGGAGAGGGGGAGGGGTGAGGGTTGAGTCGGCGTACCGTCCCCCCTCACCCCGCCCTCTCCCCCAAGCGAGAGAGGGAACTTCGTGAGCAGTGTCGCTCTGCGCCGCACCCGCTGCGCTGCGGTCTCCCCCCACGGGCAGAGGGACGCTCAACGGCCATGACAGAATCAACAGGCTGGCTCAGCGCGCGACGGCATCAATCACCGCCTGTGGGCTCGGATCGTCGTAGGGCGAGGCGTTGACCACATACATCTCACGCATGAGCCCTGTGTCCAAAGCAAGAGCCTCCCGGTCCATGGCCGTTGGCACGCCGTCGAGCACTTCCTCAAAGGCGGGATCGCGTATGCGGTCGAAGAAGCACTCGATGTCATCCCGCAACTTGGCGTCGCCCCTTGGACAGGCATTCACCAGGCGCGTCCACAAGTCTCGCTCAACACTGTGATGCCACCGAAGTCTATGCTTCGTGGACAACAAACAGCGGGCATAGTCAAGATCATGGGCCATCAGTGCAGCGCGAACACCCTGCAGGTAGAAGTCCATCGTCAACGAACTGGAAAACCGCCTGTGGTCGGAAGCCTTGGTGAGACACCAGGTCGCGAACATCTCTGCCGCCCTCCGCAAGTCGGCGCGGTTCAGCGGTTCACCAAGAAGCCACCGCCCTAGGGCCCTCGCCCGAATCACTTCCGCATGGCTTCTGGGATACCCGGCCTCGGCCACTTCCGTGTCGTGAAAGCGATCCTCGACTTCAAGGCGGTTGGCGTAGTCGATCGCGCGACGAAAGAACATCCCCGCTCGGCGATGGTCACCGGCATAGGCACAGACAAGACCGTCGGAGAAACTTGCACCAACACCACCCGCGGGTAGGTCCTTCGGTCGGTCCCAATGCCCATGACGAGGATCATTGCGCGCAAGTTCATCATACGACGACTCGTAATCCGCCCAACGTCGGATATACCTCTTCGCGAAACTAGCTTCTTTCACGGCAGCACCAAAACATCGAGTACCTCAACAGGAGCACCAGTAACCGTCTGAATACGAAGCTGAGTGTTTGGGGAAATGCGAACCCCCGGAGGTCCGATGACCCGGACAGTGAACGCTCGTTCTTCGAGGGCCACCAGCATCGTATTCCGCACCGCGGGGTCCGTCACCTGTGCCGTGACTGCGCGTCGTGCAAAGGCCATGTTCTCCTCGAACGTTGCCGCGCGATTCAACCCAAACGCACTCAAACGGGACGGTGCGACGTTCCCCGCGATCGCTTTCACGTCCGTCACGAACACGCGCAGGCCCCCCGGGGCTTCCAGTGCCGACACACTCTCAAAACCACGAAGAACCGCCCCTTGGCGGAACTGCGTGTTGACGATTGTCTCTCCTAGACTACGTTGTAACGCCAGGGCGTTGATCTCGCCAAGTTCGCCCCGTGCGATATTGGCCTGCAAGCGCAGGGCCTGCGGCGAGACCCCAAGCCCCGCTGTGCTCGGCGCCCGCAGGGCTACCCCCTCCACCGCCAAGCCGAGCCCCGCAAACCCGCTCGAAAGCGAAATGCCTGAATCGACAATCAGTGCCGCCGTCGGGTGCCCGGTTTCGGCAATGACCCGATAGGTCTCGGTGAACGTGAATTCCCCAGTCCACACCTGGCGGGCGCCGGCCTGCGTAACGTCCACCCCATGCAACAGGAAGACCGTCCCCGGCGCGGCCCCCAGACCCTCGGAGCCGAACACCAGAAGCCCGCCGACGGTACTCTCCGTCACTCCACCCACCACCTGCGTTGCACCGACACCGCGTGCGACCACCGGCTCCATCGCCTCGGCCACGGCCCCCGTAGCCGCCTCGTACCGGTCGTACTCACGCAGCAGACCCGCCCGAACCGGGTCCAATCCCACGTCCACGCCTTCGCGCCGCAAGGCCAGCGTGACCCAATCCTCCCCGGTGATGGGATGCCGCCCCTCCCGCGCCCGAACCAGCCACTCGAGCAGCGTGTCCAGCAGGCCTCGGTCTTCGGCCTGCATCCCCAGGGGATCGAAGAAGCGCGTCGCGTTGGACGTGAACGCCTCGTACAGGTTCGGACCATCGCCGTACGGCAGCGGGTCCCGTTGCAACCACCGACCCAGAGCCGGGTCGTAGTAGCGGGCGCGGAAGTGGAAAAGAACGTGGCCGTCGCTGAGGATGTCCACGGGGCGACCGTGCAGCGTGAACGTGCCCGACGGTGGCAGGTTGTCGCCGGTCAGAGCCGTGGGCGCCAGCCCACGGACCGGCGGGGCGCACAGCCGGTCCGCCAACTCCCCCGGACCGCCCCAACACTCGACGAACCGGGCGTAGTCGTCGAGGTCGATGTCCCCGTCGGCAAGCCCCGCCGCGTCGAAATCATGCACCGCCAGGCAGTCCGGCGGGGCCTGTGCGCCACTGGGATCGAAGCAGTTCTGCAAGTTCGCCCAGTCG
>JAKQDD010000013.1 GCA_029556615.1 Verrucomicrobiota bacterium
GTCGCTCGGGACCATTCGCCTCGTTCTCCGCGCTCACCGCCAGTCGAATGGCCTGCCATGAGCGAGTTCGGAGCGAAGCGGAGAACGAGTCGAATGGCTCCAGAGAGAGGGCTCGAACCTCTAACCCGCCGGTTAACAGCCGGCTGCTCTACCATTGAGCTACTCTGGAACCCGAACGGTATTCGCAGGGCCTCCTTCGGCCCTCCGAAAGCGGCGCACTGTAGTCGGAGACCGCCCCGGGGTCAATCGTTTTCCTGACACCCGGATCCTCGCCTAACGCCTGCGGCTCGAACGTGCGCCATCGGCTCCTGGTGGGTTCTTGGGCTTGATCGGCGCCGGCGGTGTCGGCTCCGGGGATGCTGGCCCCCTCGCAGGCGGGCTCCATAGGGATTGGAGGGGATGGGCCCGCCCTGGGGGCGGGCTTCCAAATCCGCGAAAACCCCGGACTGGGCGGCTCAAGGCGCTTGGTCCAGCCCAGGAGGTTGAGCCGCAAGGGACGCTTACAAGCGGATTTGGGTGACACTGTTTGATGGGCTTCTGGGCTTTGGCCCGGATGTCGACCCGGAACCGGACAGACGATCCACAAACGGGACAGCAGAACGGACGGTCAAGGGCGGGCGCAAGCCGATCGCGCGGCTCGGACTGACGGCAATCGCGCCCAGCCCGACGCTCGCGAATCGCGCAACCTACTGCGGTCCAAATTCATACACGCTTCTCCGAACCGTTCGCGCGGGGACGCCAGGCGTCCCAATCGAATCCCGGCACGCCAGTTGCATGCAGCCTTCCACCTGGCAGCACTCTGCGGGTGGGGAACTCGAACGTGACGCCAGTGACCGCTGGCCGCTCCCGGGAGCGGAAAGCCCAAGGAGACCGAGGCCGGCGCGCTCCGCGATGCGGCGTGCGCCAACAACCGTCGCACCGGACGCGCCGGCCTGGTGATCGAGGAGAGGATTCCATGACAGCCATGACATTCCGACAGGAGAACGAGAAGACCATCGTGACACCCCGAAGCGCGTCGCTTGCTGGTTTCCTGCTGCTGCTAAGCGCGAGCCTGTCCGGTCCGGGCGCGCTTGGCGCCGGCCAAAGCTCCACCCCACAATCCGCCCGGCCATCAACCCCGGTCACGGCCCCCAGCATCGTCGAGGCCGGCCCGCATCATCGGGTCTGGCGCTGGCAGGTCAGCGGCAAGTCCGGTGCGGGAGGCGAGGTCGAATCGCTGATCGAGCTGGGGACCGGTCTCAACCGTTGGGACGCGCGCCGGGGCGACTGGGTGCCGGCCGCCGCCACGTTCAAGCGGACTGCCGGCGGGCACTTTGTCGGTCGGGAAACCCAGCACCAGGTGATCATCGCGCCGGACCTGGCCACCGAGGGCGCCATCGACCTCCAGACCCCCGGGGGTAGTCGGCTGCGATCGACCGTTCTGGGGATTGCGCTCGCCGATCCCGAGACGGGCGAGGCGGTGCTGATCGGCGAAACCCGGTCGTGTTCCGGCACGCTCGTCGGTTCCACCCAGGTGCTGTTCCGCGATGCCTTCGACGGTCTCGACGCCGACCTGCGCTACCAGATCTCGAAGCACGGCTTCGAGCAGGACGTGATCCTGCGCAAGCCGATTGCCGCGGAGCAGGTCCGCGGGCTGGGGCTGGATCCTGACCGCTGCCGGCTTCTGGTGCTCACGGAATTCTTCGAGAGCCCGGCGCCGCTGAGGCTGAGATCGGCGCTCCGCAGGGGTTCGAGCAGCGGCCCGCCGATGGTCGATGAGGACCTCGAGTTCGACGACATGCGGGTGGGGCGGGGTCGGGCGTTTCGGCTCCAGGACGGGGGGCCCGAGCTTCCCATCGCCAAGAGCTGGGAAACGCTCGAGAACCGGCAATTCCTGATTGAATCGCTCGCGTTCTCCGAGGTTCAAGTGCTGCAGGAGCGCGCGTTCCCGGGTCGGCGCTTTGGGATATCGGAGCCCCTCGAGGAGCTTCGCCGTCTGGCCCCCGAGACCCCGCCGCGACCCGTCCAATACCGCCTGGCGCGCCTTCTGCCGCGTCGGCCGCTGCCCAAGGCGCCGCCTCTCGAGTCCTCGCCCCATGCCATCCGTACCGATCCAGTCGAGGTCCGCCCTCGACCGTCCCCTTCGTTCCCTTCGGCCGTCGAGGACTCGACCTTGGCGAAACGGGGATCGGACCTCATGTCGGCGGACGCTCCGTCGCTCGCCCTGGTGCATGCCGGCTCCGGCGTGGTGCTGGACTACGCGATGACCATCATCCCGGCGCGGCTCGAGCAGCGCTTTCTCGCTCGCACGACCTACTACATCAGCAGTGCCTATGTCTGCTCCGGCCCGGTCTTCCTCGAAGGCGGAGCCGTCATCAAGTTCACCAACTCGCAAGCGGCCCGCCTGATCTGTCCGTACGCGGTCACCTGTCTCACGGGGCCGTACAATCCCGCGATCTTCACCTCGAAGGACGATAACTCGGTCGGCGCGATCATCCCGGGCTCGACCGGTGTGCCGGCCCGCGCGGGCGGCCCGCAACCGGCGCTCGAGATTCACCAGCCGGGCCAGGCGCTGCACGACGTGCGGATCCGATTTGCGAACACGGGCGTTGCCTGGCGCGCATCGGGCACGGGGACCAGCACGCTGCGCCACGCCCAGATCCTCGAGTGCGGCACCGCGCTCCAGGTCGAGGGCACCGACACCGCCTTCCACCAGCTCGAGCTCGAGAACGTCCTCATCCACGATTCGGACATCGCGGTCTCCGGCCAATGCTACGAAGTCCGAGGCCGGCATCTCACCCTGCATCAATGCGGGCTCTTGGCCGAGGAGACGGCAACCGGCGAACCGGAGGGCCCCTGCCATCTGGCGCTCGTCAACAGCCTCCTCGTGGCGGTCGGCCAGGCCGGCAGCCTGCCACACACCACCACCACCGCCTGCGCGACGCGCAGCTCGGACGCGGGAGTATTTCGCGCGGTGGGCGACGCTCATTTCTACCTGGCCGACCCGGCGCTGCGCGACGCTGGCAGCCGCGATCTGCCGTCCGATCTGCTCGAGGCGCTGGCGGCCAGGACCACGTACCCGCCGGTCCGCCTCGCGGGCAATCTCCGGGGGAACGTCCGACTCCGGCCTCAGGCCGCGCGCGACTCCGGCGCGCCCGACCTCGGTTTTCATTACGATCCCATCGACTACCTGCTCGCATCGGCCGTGGTGCCGGCCGGCGGAACACTGCAGATCGCGCCCGGCACGGCGGTTGTCTGCAGCGCTCCGTTCGGGCTCCGCGCCGACCCCGGGAGCCGTCTGCTGGCGCTGGGCACCGCCCTCGATCCCGTCCATTTCGCCCTGCCCGCCGCGGTCCAGGAGCACGCCGGCGCCTCGAACCCGTCGGGTGCGGAAACCGTGGCCCTATGCGGTCCGCCCGGGTCGACCTCGGCGATCCCGCCCGAGCTCGAGCTTCGGTTTGCGCGGTTCCACGGCCTTGGCGGCGCCGGCCTGGCGATTGCCTTCGACGGATCGGCCTCGACGGTCTTCCGGGTTTTGGCCGAGCACTGCCGGTTCGAGCAGGGGCGGTTCGCGCTGGCCGGGGCATCGGCCGCCCAGTTCACCCTGCACAACAACCTGTTCATCGACGCCGCCTGGCGCTGCGCGCAATCCCCGCAGCTCACTGCCCGCAACAACCTGTTCCATCGCGGGTCCGCCACGTTCGAGCGGGCGTCGAGCGCGGGCGCCTGGGTCTTACGGGACAACCTGTTTCACGACACGACGGTGACCGACGCCCTGGGCGGCCTGAGCCATAGTCACAACGCCTACATCGGCCCGAACACCGCCCAATTGAAAGGGGCCACCACGAAGAACATCGTCATGACCGAGTTCTTCTACCGGACCGGCCCTGCGGGCGGCTACTACCAGGCGACCGCCGGCCTCGCCAACGCCGGCAGCCACTCCGCCGCCGACGCCGGCCTCTACCACTTCACCGCAGCCGATCCCTACATCCCCGAGCAGAACACCATCGTCGATATCGGGTTCCATCTCCCCGCCTGCACCCGCGCCACCGCGACCGCCCCCGAGCAGTTCTCGGACACCGACCAGGACGGCGTCCCGGACCTCGCCGAGGACGCCGACGGCGACGGTCTCTCGGGCTCGGGTGAAACCCACTGGCAAGACCCCACAGACCCCGGTCTCGAGATCCGGATCTCGCGCCCGTTGCAATCCGGCTGGCTGCCTTGACCTCCCCTGCCCCGAACCCGCTCACCCATTCCCCTGCCCCGCACCGCTTCAACAACCAAGGAGAATCACCCCGTTATGAGTCCCGCCGCCATCATCCACACCCGATTCGTCGCCGCCCTCGGCACGCTCGCCGTCAGCATCCTGCTCGCCCTTGTCGGCCCGCCGCCCGCCGCCGCCGATCCCCGCCCGGACGACACCCAAACCCCCACCACCCGATTCTATCCTTCGGTCCCGCGCGACGACGACGACGAGGATTGTCCCACGGATGAGGAGATCAGCTCCCAGCCGTTTGATCCCGATTCGCCCGCCTCCCGCGATCCCATCGCTTGTCCGCCTTCGGACGAATGTCCGCCGGGGCTGGGCGACGCCGAATGCGGCGGGCTGGGCATGCCGGTCTGGCGGGTGTCCGAGCCCTACATCAACCTCTGGGTCCGGGACACTCCTCTCTACTACACCCTCTCGAACGGCCGCCTGATGCCGCTGACCCTGCGCTATCGCCAGCGGGGCTCGCCCCTCAGCACCAACACCTCCGGGTTCGGCCACTCGTGGGAATGCTCGTGGCTCGGCTACGTCGAGGTCGACGGCAGCGACGGCGTTTCATTTCGCGTGCCCGGGGGCGGCAAGCGCCAGTACGGAACGCTCGGCAACCCCAGCGCCCGCGGCCGCCGCTCGGAAGAGGTGACGATCACCCTCGACGGCCAGGGCAACCCTTCGTTCCGCATCAACTATCGCAGCTTCGGCGCTGGTCTCTACGACAGAGCCTTCGCCTCGACCCACGACACCACGCTCCATCTGCTCTCGGAAAAAACCGACCGCTACGGCCGGACCCTCCGCTTCCAGTACTCGACCAACCAATCCCTGATCCTGCTCTCGCGGGTGATCGATTACGACGGCAAGACCAACACGCTGTACTACACGAACAAGGCGTTCCCACGCTACGTGACCGCCGTGCGCGATCCCTACGGCCGCGAAGCCAGGCTCCAGTACGACACCAACGGCTACCTCGTCAGGATCATCGATGCCCAGGGGATCACCAACGCGTTCCGCTACGATACCAACGGCTTTCTCTCCGCCATGATCACCCCGTACGGCACGACCTCCTTCCGCACCACGCGCGATCCGCTGGACGACACCCAGCCGCTCTTCCGCGCCATCGAAGTCACCCGGCCCGACGGCAGCCGCGAGGCGTTCGCCTATCACGATTACCTCAGCACCCGCTACCTCCCCGAGTACTACGGGGACACCCCCATGGCGCCCGACGAAGTCCCCGAGCCGGCCACCGCGGGCCCGTTCCTTTCCCGCAACAGCTTCCGCTGGACCTCGACCCAGCTCAGCCGCATCACCAACGCCTGGCCCGCGTTCGCCCCCGCGGACTATCGCCTCGCCCGATGGCGGCACTGGGACGCCCGGTACAGCGACGGCTGCATCAACCTCGATCCCCGGCTGCTGCTCGAACGCGATCCCAGTCCGGACGGCTTCGCCGAGGGCCGCCGCCGGTGGTACTCGTACTTCTTCGACCCGGTTTCGCTGGTCAAGACCCTCTGGCCCGCCCAGGTGGCGGAGCGGCTCCCGGACGGCACGGTCCGCTTCACCCAGTGGCTCCGGAATGAATGGGGCCTGGTCACGTCCTCGATCGAATCGTGCGTCGATTACGGCAACCCGGGCGTCCGGTACCGGGCCTACACCTACGATGGCACCGGCCGCAACCTCGCCGAGGTCCGCGGACCCGAGCTCGACGATTGGGCCCAGCCGGTTCTCGTCCGCTCGTACGCCTACACCGACCGCAACCAGATCCGGTCGGCCGCCAACGCCCTGAACGAAGCGACCGTTTACCTTTATCATCCGACCCGCCACAACCTGGTGAGCGCCACCGCCCCGAACGGGCTGCGCCTGACCAACACCCTCGCCGCCGACGGTTTCATCACCCAGCGCACCTGGTTCGGGCCCGGCAACACGCCGCTCGCCACCAACCAGTTCTCCTGGGCCCGGAGCAAGATCGCCACCTACCGCAACGCCCGCGGCCTCCTGGTCCGCCTTTCCTGGGACGCCCTCGGCCGGCTTGCCGGCCAGGTCTATCCGGACGGCACGTTCATCACCAACACCTACACCCGGCTCGATGGCCAGCCCTACCCGAACAGCACCGGCGGGCTCGAGCTCCTCGATTGCACCTCGAGCCGGGATCGCACCGGCCAGACCACCCGGTTCGAGTACGACCCGCTCCGCCGGTTGGTCCGGCTCACCGACGCCCGGAACCAGGCCACCCGCTACGCCTGGTGCGATTGCGGCGGGCTCGAATCCATCACCGATCCGCTCGGCCATGTCACGGCGTTCGAGTACGATCTCGAAGGCCGGCTCCTCGCCGCGCACGAGCCCGGAGCACGGACCGTCCGCGCCACCTGGGACCGGCTCGGCCAACCGGTCCGCATCGAGACCGCCCACGCCTCGGTCGCGCTCGCCTACAACCACCAGGGCCTCTGCACCGCCGTCACCAACGCCCTCGGGAACTGCCAGTACATCGAGTACGACCCGCTCGATCGCCCCGTGCTCGTCGAAACCTCGACCGGCCAGGGTTACCGGCTCGCCTACGACGCCGCCGGAAGACTCGTCCAGCGCGCCTCGCTCGACGGGCTCGCCGTCGAGGATTACGCCTACACCCCCGGCATCCCCTGGCCCACCGCCCGCACCAACCAGCCCGGCGATCAGGTCGCCCTCCTCGCCTACGACCTCTTCGGCCGCGTCACCCGACAGGTCATGGCCACGCTCGAAAACGCCGCGCTCTTCCCGCATGCCACCAACCGCTTCGCCTACTCGCCCGCCGGCGATCTCGTCGCGTTCACCGATGCCCGCGGCCAGACCACCCGCTGGACCTACGACGCCGAAGGCCGGCTCGTGGGCAAGATCAACGCGCTGGGCCAGACCGTCTTCACCAACGCCTTCAACGCCAATGGACACCTCGTCGTTCACTCGACCCCAGCCCGATCCGGCCCCACTCGCCTCGAGTACGATCCCCTCGGCAACCTCACCCGCATCGATTTCCCCAACCCCGCCGACGCCGATCTTCTCTTCACCTACGACGCCGCCAACCGCCTCGAGTCCATGACCGACGCCGCCGGCACCACCCGCTTCGGCTGGACCCAGTTCAATACGCTCGCGTTCGAGGACGGCCCCTGGCCCGACGACACCGTCACGTACCGCTACGCCACCGATCGGCTCCTCGCCGCCCTCGAGCTCGACCAACCCAACGCCGCCCCCTGGGTCCAGAACTTCGACGTCGATGCCACCGGCACCCCCACACGGATCACCTCCCCGGCCGGCGCCTTCGATTACCTCTACGCAGCCGACCGGGTCCAGGTCCTCGGCACCCGACTCCCCAACGGCGCTTCGATCACCAATGCCTACGATCCCCTCGGACGCCTCCTCGAGACCGCCCTCGTCAACGCCCGGGGCGCCGTCCTCAACCGCCACGCCTACGCCTACAACGGCCTCGACCAGCGGATCGCCCAATCCTACGCCGACGGCCATACGCTCGATTACCACCGCGACCCCGCCGGCCGGCTCATCGCCGCGTCCGGCTTCGACCCCGGCAACCCCGCCGCCCTCCGGCTCCACGAGCAGTTCGGCTACGCCTACGATGCCGCCGGCAATCTCCGCTCGAAAACCCACGGCACCGCCACCCTCAACCTCGAGGTCGACAACCTCAACCGCGTCCTCTCCGCCACCCGCAGCCCCCAGGTCACCGTGTCCGGCTCCTTCACCGGCTCGCCCGTCGACCTCACGGTGAACGGCCTCGCCGCCGCCCGCTACCCCGACGGCACATTCGCCTGTCCCAACGTCCCCGCCCCCGCCGGCGTCACCCGGCTCGAAGCCGTCGCCCACGACGCCGCCGGCCGCACCGCCACCGACGTCGCGCTCGTCAATCTCCCCGCCACCGCAAGGTTCCAGTACGACGCCGACGGCAACCTCACCGCCGACGGCTGGCGCGCCTTCGCCTACGACGCCCGCGGCCAGCTCGCCGCCGTCACGTGCACCAACCCGGCCCCCGCCGCGCCCACCCTCACCCGGTTCCTCTACGACGGCCTCGGACGCAAGCGCGTCGCCCTCGAGTACACCTGGACCGGCGCCGCGTGGCGCGCCGACGCCGAGACCCGGATCGTGTACTCGGGGATGCTCGCCATCCAGTACCGGGACGGCGACAACCTCCCGACCCTGACCGTCACCCGAGGCACTGACCTCGCCGGCGCCCTCCAGTCCGCCGGCGGCATCGGCGGCCTCCTCGCCCTCACCGATCACACCGCCGGCCCCGAGCCCGCCCACTACTACTACCACGCCGACGCCCTCGGCAATGTCACCGCCCTCACCGACGCCCGACAGCAGATCGCCGCCCGCTACGCCTATGATCCCTTCGGCAATACCCTCGCCCAATCCGGCCCCGCCGCCGACCTCAACCCCTTCCGATTCTCCTCCAAACCCCTCCATGCCCCCTCGACCCTCTACGACTTCACCTTCCGCCATTACGACCCCGCCCTCCAACGCTGGCTCTCCCCCGATCCCCTCGGCGAATCCGCCAGCCCCAACCTCTACGAGTTCTGCGCCAATGCGGGAGGGGACCGGGTTGATTCCTACGGGCTCTCCTGGATCGACGTTCTGTTCGGAACAGCCTATGATGGACCAACATATATGACTCCCGAAGGGGAAGTCCTTGATTCGCGCCCGCTCTCCGCTGCGTCCGACGAACTTTCTGGCTTCGTCGACACAATGAACGAAGACACTCTAGTTACTGCGAGTTCAGGGCGAAAGAGCGCGTTCCGCGACGGCGTGCAGACTGCGGGGGATGCAGGAAAAGCGGTAATCCGTGATTTGACATTTCAAGCGGCCGCATGCGGCGTTCCAACTGGATTGGCAAAGTCTGCCGCGTCACAAGGGCTACGGCACTGTCGGAACATGGTCAAGAAGGGGGCGAAGATCGAGAAATCAGTAACGGTGATCGGTCATTACCCAGAATACTTGAACTCGTCGATCAACGGCAACCGCTTCACAATGCCTGCCGGCCAGTGGAGCAAAATGTCCGTCGCTGAACAATGGGCAGCAAACAGGCGCTTCCTCGACGATGCGATCAAACGAAAGGACGTGTTTTGGCTTGCAACACCATTACAGAACGTGAGACCAGGCTCGTGGTATGCGCGCGAACTGGCATACTTGATGCAGAACGGCTATCGTATTTCCGAGGACGGCCTTTGGCTCATCCTCGCAGACTCGAAATAGGCTACATGCAAGGCTCATCGCTCAAGTCAGTGCTGGAAGACCTCCGGACTTGCATTCCGATTCTCGAGGAATTCACTATCGAAAGAGATGAAGAGGAAGCCGATGGGTTCAGAAATGCCGTTCTTGTTCTGGCAAATCAACACCTAAGACTGCGTCTCGTTTTGGAGCGGGGATTGGTTTACGCCGACCTCGCCTCGCCATTCTGGCCAGAAGAATGGTGCAGCATTCAAGTTGTCGTCCGTTATCTGTCCGAGACTATCGTGCCTAGCCTCGCGCATCTTGCTGGACTCGACGATCTGGCTTACCTGATCATCCTCCTGGACAAGTCGTACGCCGATCTCGTGAACGCTTTTTCACAGGCAAAGGCTTCAGCAACGCTCTGGGGGACTACACGAATCAAGCGCCAATTGGCACGAGAAATCGCCTCCTCGGGGGACACGAGTAACAAGAGGCTCAGGACTCCTGATCCCTGAGCGTGAACGGCGGGTGGTCGTGGAAGTGGACTGAACCAAGCACTTCGTGAACACGATCAAGCGTATGCGTGTTACGAACACCGTCTGTGCAGGCGCGCGCCCGGCCGGTAAGCTGCGGGGATGTTAGGAACTCTTGGGCTGGGCGGTCTTCCAGGCGGTGGGCGTCAACTCACCCACGCGGTTGATCGGCCACTCGCCCAGTTTGGGGAGCACGTCCCGGAGGTAAGCCCGGAGATTGATGTCCAGACGGCGGCAGGTTTCGACGATGGACGCGATCGCGGCCACCTTGGGCCCCGCTTCCGGGCTGCCGATATGGAGCCAGTTCTTGCGCCCCAGCGCCAGCGGCCGAATCCCTCCCTCGCACCAGTTATGCCGAGTGCAGGATTATGCCGCGTCGAGGTCTGTACTCCGGATGTTCCTTGGGAAAACGAGGTTCCAGCGTTCGCTCACGCGGCATAATATGAGCGGACATCTCCCGCTTGCGTTCGGTCCCGGGACGGGACGAGATCGCCGATGCGTACGAATCGTTCTCGTTCACCGTGTTCTTCCATCCCCGACCTCCTCGAGGATCAAACCGCTCCCTTCATGGCCGAGTTGGCGGCAGCGGGTTACTCCGCCAGCGCCCTCCACACGAAGCGGAGTGCTCTGCGGCAGTTCTTGGACTGGCGGCGACGGCGAAGACGTCACAGCAAGGAAACGAACGAATCGGAGGTCGCCTTGTTTCTTCGGCGTGCCTGGCCGTTTGGTCCGAAACAGCGCAGCCTTGCCGCCGCGACCTTGTCGGCGTTCCTGCAGCACCTGCGCCGTCAGGGGTTGATCTCCACACCGGCTCGGAAGCCTGCGAACACGTCTCGTTCGTTGCTTCAGGAAGAGTACGCCGGCTTTCTCCGACACGAGAAGGGGTTGGCAGAGCGGTCCCTGCTGGCCTACCTGCCGGTGGTTCCCGAGCTGCTCCGCTACCTGACCAAGAAGCACGGCACGGCTTCGGTTCGCCGGCTCCATGGCGACACTCTGCGCGCGTTCCTCTTCGAGCGGGTCCGAGGTCGCTCCTCCGCGTATGTGCGCCTGCTGAGCGCAAGCCTCCGGTCCTTTCTGCGCTTCCTCCACGCACGAGGACATATCCGCCGCGACCTCCTCGCGGCGATCCCCACGGTTCGGCGACAAGCCCAGCCGGACATTCCCAAAGTGCTGTCGCCGGAAGAAGTGAGCCGCGTGCTGGCCGCTCCCAACCAAGCCTGTGGCACCGGGCGACGCGACTATGCGATCCTGCTCTTGCTGGCGAGGCTGGGGCTTCGGGCAAGTGAAGTCCTCCTGCTCGAAGTGGGGGACATCCGCTGGAGAACGGGCGAGATCCTGATCCGCGGCAAAGGTCGCCGACAGGATCTCCTTCCCTTGCCCCATGAAGTCGGAACCGCCTTGGCGAGTTACCTGCGGCTGGATCGAGGGGTTCACTCCACCACCAAGCGCGTCTTCCTGCGCACGTATGCTCCGCGGGTGCCGCTGACCGGACCGGCGAGTATTGGCCATGTCGTGCGCCGAGCGATGGCGCAGGCGGGAGTCCCGCGACCCCACCAAACCGCGGCGCATCTGTTCCGTCACTCCCTGGCCAGTCGCATGCTTCGGCACGGAGCCCATCTGCAGGATATCGGGGAAGTGCTTCGGCATCGTGCTCCCAGCAGCACCGAGATTTACGCCAAGATCGACCTGCGCTCGCTGCAGGAAGTCGTCTGTCCTTGGCCCGTGACGGGAGGTGCGCAATGAAATCCCTGCAAGCCCGGTTGACGGCGTATGTCGCGGCGCGACGTGTCTTGGGAACGCGCTTGGAGGAACCCGCCAAGACTCTTCGCCACTTCGTCCGGTTCCTGACTCGGAAGAAGGCCCGGTTCATCACGGTTGCCCTGGCGTTGGAGTGGTCTCAGCAATCCCAAGGCGTGCAACGCGCCACCTGGGCTCGAAAGCTGTCCATGGTGCGACAGTTTGCCCGCTGGCTAAGTGCCACCGATCCTCGTCATCAGGTGCCGCCTCCCCGGTTGCTGGACGTCCGGCACCGCCGCGGCAAACCATACATCTACAGCGACCAGGAGATCGGCCGGTTGATGGCGGAAGTCGCCCGGTTGAAATGGCGATCGCGGATCAACGCGCTGACACTACATACCCTCATCGGCTTGCTTGCCGCCACCGGACTGCGTCCCGGCGAGGCTGCCGCCCTGGAGATCGGCGATGTCGATCTTCAGGCGGGGGTGCTCATTGTGCGAGAGTCGAAGTTCGGAAAGTCCCGGCAGGTGCCGATCCACTCTTCGACGGTCGCGGCCTTGAAGCACTACGCCCAGGAGCGGGAACAACTCTTTGGTCATCCGATCAGTCGGAGGTTTTTCGTCTCGGGCCGAGGCACCGCCTTGGATATGGGCACCGTTCGTTGCTGGTATTGCAGGGTCTCTCGGGCCTGCGGGTTGAGGAAAGCCGCCGAGGGCGGCCGTTCCGGGCGAGGCCCCCGACTGCAGGACCTGCGCCACACCTTTGCCACCCGGCGCTTGGTGGAATGGTACCTGGCCGGATGTGATGTCAACGTCCAGATGCCGAAACTGGCCACGTACCTTGGGCATTCATCGGTAGAGTGCACGTATTGGTACATCGAAGCGGTTCCTGCGTTGCTTGAACTGGCCGCGTCGCGACAGGGAGGGCGATCATGATCACCGCCAATCTGTCCAGCCACCTCCAGCGGTTCTTCACCGAACGACTGCAGGGGCAACTGGGCGCGAGCCCCCACACCGTGGCCAGCTATCGCGACACGTTCCGACTCCTGCTGGTGTTTGCGTCCAAACATCGTCGGTGCCCGGCCAGCAACCTGAACGTTGAGGATCTGGATGCGAAACTGGTCGTGACGTTCCTGCGTCATCTGGAGCGGGATCGCGGAAACGGGGCACGCTCCCGCAACAATCGGCTCAGCGCCATCCACTCCTTCTTCCGGTTGGTATGTGTCCGGGAACCGGGTCTGGCCCACCACTGTCAGCAAGTGCTGGCGATCCCGTTCAAACGCTTCGAGCGAGGTCCGGTGGAGTTCCTGAGCGCCGAGGAGAGCAAGGCGCTCCTGAACGCGCCGGACACCACGATCTGGCGAGGGCGGAGAGACCGCCTGTTGCTGGAGTTGGCGTTACAGACGGGGTTGCGGAACACGGAGTTGACCACCTTGCGTCAGCAGGACGTTCACTTGGGTCCAGGGCCGCACGTCCGTTGTCTGGGCAAGGGGCGAAAGGCGCGCTGTACCCCCTTGCGCCCGGAAATGGCCAAAGGCCTCACCCAATGGCTCGCCCATGAACCTTCGGACCCCGCCAGGCCGATCTTTCCGACTGCCACCGGCAAAGCGCTGAGTGCCGACGCGCTCCAGAGGTTGGTGACTCGGTACACTCGGATCGCGGCGGAATCGTGTCCTTCCCTACGGCAGAAGCGCGTGACCCCGCATACGCTTCGCCATACGACTGCCATGAACTTGCTCCAAAGCGGCGTCGACATCGCTGTCATCGCGCTCTGGCTTGGACATGAGTCCATCCAATCCACCCAAACCTACCTGCACGCCGACATGGCCATGAAGGAAAGGGCGTTAGGCCAGGCAAACCAAGACCGAACCCCGCTCAAACGCTACCGCCCCAAAGACCAACTGCTCGCGTTCCTCGAAGGCCTCTGATTATGCCGCGTGAGCGAACGCTGGAACCTCGTTTTCCCAAGGAACATCCGGAGTACAGACCTCGACGCGGCATAATCCTGCACTCGGCATAACTGGTGTTATGCCGCCAGCGGCATAACACCAGTTGTTGTCGATTTCCACCACGCCATCTTTCAAGTACTCCTCCAACCGGCTCCACTGCCCCAACGCGTAGTCGCAGGCATCGGCCAGTTTGCCCCCGGGCAGGACTTGCTGGCGGACTTCGATCAGGCGCGTCTTGAGCGCCGCCATCACCGGCACACTCTGCGCCTGGCGCAACGCCAACCGCCCCTCCGGTCCCAGGCCGCTGTGCCGGGCTTGCTTTTCCACCGCGTACAACTGGGCAAACCGCTCCAGAATCTCACGCGGCACCGGGTCCAGCGGCGCCAGTTTCGCCGCCTCGACAAAACCCCTGCGCACGTGCGCCATGCACCCGACATACACGATGCCTTCGCCCAGTTTGTCGTAAGCCCGATAGCCGTCGGATTGGAGTTTGCCGCGGAAACCCTTCAGAAACTCTCGCGGTCCTTCCCGTCCCCGGCCCATCTGAAAATCAAAGACGACAATGCTCCCCGGCCGACTGAACTCCCACATCCAGGCCTCATGGTTGCGGCCGGTTCGTTCGCCGGTTTGACAGGGCAGCGTCGTTTCGTCGGCCTGCACGTAACCCACAGCCAGCAACTCGACCTGCATCGCCTTAACCACCGGCTGCAGCAAGCCGCCCGCCGCCAGGATCGCGTCGGTCAGCGTCTTGCGGCTCAGTTCAATGCCGTGATCCTCCGCCAGACTCGCGCATTGCCGGTAGACCGGCAGGTGTTCCTGGTACTTGTGGACCAGCACCTCAATGATGAACTCGTTGGAAAGCTTCCCTTTGGGGACAATCTGCGCCGGGACCGGTGCGGTCGCCACCCCTTGCTCCTCTTGGCAATGGGACCCGCGCTTCTCCCGCTTGATCACCCGCACCCAGAACTTCGCCGGCTCACAAGCCAGTTCCTCGCGGGTTTCATAACCGATCACCGGCCGCTCGCCACCACACTTGGGACAGCGGCAATCCTCGGGGCAGCAGGGGATGATCTCCTCCCGGCGCTCCAGGTGTTTGGGCAGTCGATCCCGGCCCGGATGGTTGGGACGGGGTTGCTTGGCCCGGGGCAGCGGGTTCTGTTTCTGCGGTTCCGGACGCTCGGCCTCTTGCTCGACCTCGCCGGTGGTCAGGCTCAACTCGCCCAGGAGCAGCGGAATTTGGGCGCTGGAGAGCTTCTCGCTCTTGGGTCCGAAGATGCGGTAAT
Source organism: Verrucomicrobiota bacterium (assembly GCA_029556615.1). Classification (GTDB taxonomy): domain Bacteria; phylum Verrucomicrobiota; class Verrucomicrobiia; order Limisphaerales; family J093; genus JAKQDD01. The sequence continues at coordinate 14,926 of JAKQDD010000013.1, forward strand.
TGAGCAGGCGGATTTGCTCGTCTTTGAGTTCGATGATGCGGCGGAGCCGGAGGTTTTCCGCGCGCAAGTCGGCAAGGACTTGGGCGGGGTCCGGTCCGGGTTTAGATTGCATCATCTAATCCTAAATATTAGCATATTCAGTGCCACTTTTGAGCCTTCGCTGCGTTGGCGCTGACGTTTTCTCCTACGCCACCCGTCGCCACCAGGTTCGGGTGCGCGTCTGCTCCAGGTCTATCCCGCTCAAGAGCAAAGTCAGTTCCTCCGCCAGCACGCGCAGGGCTCCGGTTTCATTCTCCGCCGTCCGGGGCCAGTGGAACGTACCCCGCGGTAACTTTTTGGCGCACACCCACAAGCCCGTCCCGTCCCAATGCAATATCTTGATCCGCGTCTTCAGGCGGTTGGCGAAAACAAACAGATGGCCGCTGGTAGGGTCCTCGTGGAACCGGTGCCGGACCAAGTCACTTAAACCCTCAAAACTCTTGCGCAGATCCGTAACTCCGGCGGCCAGGTAGATCCGCGTGGCCGGCCCGACCGGGATCATAGGCTCTGGATCAGTTGCGCCAGGGAGCGCAGTTCCTCGGGGCCAAAGCCCGGAGCCACTTCCAGCACGATACCCTGGGGGAAGTGGAGTCGGTAGGTCGCAAGCGCAGGGCGGACGCCCAGGACGTTGGGAATCTCGATCAGTCCGCCATCACCAACCTGGGACTCCGGCGCAGCCTGACGCTGCCAGCGGTATAGCGTGGACACAGCGATGCCTTGGTGGGCAGCGAACTCGCGGTCGCTGAGTTGGCTTTGGCGCCGGGCAGCGAGGATCTGGGCTCGCTCCGCGGCCGTCTTCCGTGGTGGCAGGCGCAATCGGCTTTGCATGCCGCCATCCTCGCACCTCCAGCCGCCGCGCGGCTAGATGGGGTTCCTAACACGCATACGATCAAGCTCATCGCCTACCGGGCGGAGACGGCGCTGGTGCAGGTGGTGCGGGACAAGCTCCAGCGGAGCGACGACGCGCGGGCCTTAGTGCGCCAGGTCTTCCACAGTGCCGCGGACCTGTGCCCGCAGCCGCAACAGAAGGCGTTGACGGTGCGGCCGCATCGCTTGAGCAGCGCGATCCATGACGCCGCCATGGAGCACCTGTCTGGCGAGATGACGGCGACCGAAACGGTGTTTCCGGGCACCGAGTTGCGTCTGATTTTCGAGCCGGTTGGGTTCTCTGGTCAAACGACATTGATTCCTCCCCACTCCCGTCGGTAACAAAACACCTGATGCAAGGCGGTGGGGAATTTTACCTGTCGCTAGACAGTCCTCCTCACTTCCACGGGATCAGGAGTCCTGAGACTGGAGAAGGATCCGACACGGTCATGTCAGTGGTATCTGCAGTTGCAGGAGCCGGAGGCGATCTTCCGGCTGGGCAAGAGCGACCTGCGGCTGCGGCCGATCTTCCACCGCCAGACCGAGCGGCTGGATGCGCACATTCTGGTCTGCTTCCTGGCCTTGGAGATGTGGATGAAAGGCAAGAGGCTGGGGGCGTGCGCGCGTAAGTTGGTAGCGGCGGCGGCGAGCATCAAGTCGATGGATGTGGTCTTGCCAGTTCGCACGGCACAGGGCACGGCGGATATGCGCTTACGGGTCGTGTCCAAACCGGATCGGATGGTGGCTCAACTGGTCCACTCCGGCATTGGTCGTGACCCTGTCGGGACGGAAGCGGTGTCCGACTTTGCCGGAATCCCCGTCAGCAGCGATTCTACATGCGCTCCTCACTCATGAACCGATAGCCTTCGTCTCCGCACGACGGCCTCGTCTGACCACAAGCAAGCACAGCGATGCGGCCACAAGAGCGGAAGGCAGACCACTAACCTCTGGCACAAGGGCCAGACTCCCTACAGCCACTCTTCCATTCACAGCGGTGTCAACGACGAATTCGACACGGTCAATGTCCGTAAGTGATGGAGAACCAGTGGATGAAAAATCACCGAACCAGAACACAATATCACCGCTCCACCCCTCATCTCGAGTAGTGCTTGCAGTCATACGATTTGCCTCGCTCTCAGTGAAAAGGCTAGCTCTGTAGACTGTTACGCCAGAGTAATTTACAGCATTACATATTCTGATTCCCGTGTACTTGGACAGGTCTAGATTCAGCGAGTATTCGTATGCCTCCTGATGACCATTCCAATGGACACTGACCACCCCATCCGCACCCACGCTACTTGCCACCTCCAGCAATTCTGATCCAACACCGTTAACACTGACGACTATCGAACCTCCGCCGTCTGTCGCGGTAAGATCTGCGTAAACGTGGCGAACGCCTCCAATCACACCAGCCAAGCCCATGGCTGAAGACAGCTCACCGGTCCCCACCGCTGTTGCCTCGGCTCTCTGGCCTTGGGCGGGGCCATTGAAGTCATCGACGAGGGGGAGGGCGGCGCGGGAGGTGGGGGTGAGGAGGGTGGATGTGAGGAGGGCGAGGGCGATGTAGATGCAGTGAGTGCGCTTCATAGTGGGGTGCGGTACCTTCTTGTTGCTCTGCAAAACTTCTTGCCCCTTCTCCCTATCGGCGGGCCGGTTTTCTGTCAAGAGCTTTCAACTTCCTGTTTTGACTTTTTGACTTTTGACTTTCCGTCCTCCGTCGTCTGTCGTCTGTCGTCTGTCCTCCGTCGTCTGTCCCGTCCGCACCGGCGCACTGGCGCACCGGCGCACTGACGCACTGACGCACTGGCGCACTGGCGCACTGGCCTCGTCGCCATTGTGATCCCGAAGGGGCTGGGATAGACTGGGGATTGATGAACGCCTACGAGAAGCTCGGCGTGTTTTACCTGGGGCGGCACTATGATCTCCCGGCGCGGCGGACGCTGCCGGATCTTCTCCTCTACGACTCGAATGATCTGTTGACGCACGCCTTGTGCGTGGGGATGACGGGGAGCGGGAAGACGGGGCTCTGCTTTGACCTGATCGAGGAGGCGGCCCTCGACGGCATTCCGGCGCTGTTGATCGATCCGAAGGGCGATCTGGGCAATCTGCTGCTGACGTTTCCCGAGCTGGCGCCGGCGGATTTCGAGCCGTGGATCGACCCGGACGAGGCGCGGAAGCAAGGGTTGGCACCGGCGGAGTACGCCGCGCGTCAGGCCGAGCGCTGGCGCCAGGGTCTGGCCCGCTGGGACCAGGACGGCAGCCGGATCGCGCGCCTGCGGGAGTCGGCCGAGTTCGACATCTACACGCCGGGCAGCACGGCGGGCCGGCCAATCTCAATCCTCGAGTCGTTTGCGGCGCCGCCGGCGGCGCTGCTCGACGATCCCGAGGCGTTCTCCGAGCGGATCGGGACGACGGTGGCGAGCCTGCTGGGGTTGCTCGGGGTCGACGCCGATGCCGCCCGCGGGCGCGAGGGGGTTTTTCTGGCGAACCTGCTGCAGAACGCCTGGCGCGCCGGGCGCAGCCTCGACCTCGGCGCCTTGATCCATGAGATCCAGCATCCCGGCTTGGATCGGATCGGGGTGATGGACGTCAACGCCTTTTACCCGGCGGAGGATCGATTTGCGCTGGCGACATCGATCAACGCGCTGCTGGCGTCGCCGGGGTTCGGCGCCTGGCTCGAGGGCGACCCGCTCGACATCCAGCGTCTCCTTTACACCCCGGCCGGCAAACCGCGCGTCGCCATCGTCTCGATCGCCCACCTCACCGACCCGGAGCGGATGTTCGCCGTGACGCTGCTCCTGAACCAGGTGCTCGGCTGGATGCGCCGGCAACCGGGCACCACCAGCCTCCGCGCCCTCGTCTACATGGACGAGATCTTCGGGTTCTTTCCGCCCACGGCGAATCCGCCGTCGAAGAAACCGCTGCTCACGCTGCTCAAGCAGGGACGCGCCTTCGGCCTGGGCACGATCGTGGCCACGCAAAACCCGGTCGACCTCGACTACAAAGGTCTTGCGAACATCGGCTCGTGGTTCATCGGCCGGCTCCAGACCGAGCGCGACCGGGAACGCGTCCTCGACGGGCTCGAGAGCGCGGCGGTGGCCGAGGGGAACACGATCGATCGCGCCGAGCTGGCTCGCACCCTCGGGTCGCTCGGCCCGCGGGTGTTCTTCCTGCATAACATTCACGAGGACGCCCCCGTGATCTTCGAGTCGCGCTGGGCGCTCTCCTACCTGCGGGGCCCGATGACCCGCAGCCAGATCAAGGCGCTCCGGGTATCCCGCGCCCCAGCCGCTGCCCCGCCGCCGCCGCCGCCGGGGTCCGGACCGGCCCGCGCGCAGCCCGCCGCCGCCCCGGCCCGCCGCACCGCGCCGGGCGCGCGGGCCTTCGAGTCGGTCCGGCCCGGTCTGCCGCCGGCCGTGCCCCAGTTTTTTGTTCCGGTCAGCGGCGCGGGCGGGGCGCGGTTGATTTACCAGCCGATGCTGCTGGGGGCCGCCTCGGTCCGGTTCGCCGACGCCAAGATCAAAGCGGAAGCGACCCAGCGGGTGGTGCTCCTCACCCCGATCCGGGACGAGGCGGTCCCCGTCGATTGGGCGGAGGCGCGCGAGGTCGGGATCGATCCCAACGACCTCGAGCGCGCCCCTGCCGAGGGGGCCGAGTACGCCCCGCTGCCGCCGCCGGCGGCCCAGCCGAAGCAGTATGCCGCCTGGCACAAGACGCTCGCCACTGCCCTGTTCACCTCGCGCAAGCTCGAACTGCTCCGGTCCCCAACCTTGGGGAAGATCGCGCGCCTCGACGAGCCGGAGTCGGAGTTCCGGCTTCGGCTGCAGCAGGCGGCCCGCGAGCAGCGGGATGCGGCCGTTGCCGGCCTGCGGGCGCGCTACGCGCCGAAGCTCCAGGCCCTGCAGGATCGGATCCGCCGGGCCCGGCAGGCGGTCGAGCGCGAGAGCGCCCAGGCGCGCACGGCGAAGCTCTCGACGGTTCTCTCCTTCGGCACGACGCTGCTCGGGGCGTTTCTCGGGCGGAAAGTGGTCTCGAGCAGCAGTCTCAGCCGGGCCGCCACCACATTGCGCGGCGTCAGCCGGTCGGCCGAGCAGGCGCAGGACGTCGAGCGGGCCGGGGAAACGCTCGACGTCCTCGAGCAGCGGCTGATCGATCTCGAGGCCCAATTCGAGGCGGAGGCTGCCGCGCTCGAAGCCCGGCGCGACGCCACGACCAAACCGCTCGAGACGATCGAGCTGCGTCCTGCCAAGTCGGGTATCACGATCCTGGTCGTGGCCTTGGCGTGGGTGCCGCACCAACGGGCCGATGACGGATCGCTCACACCGCTCGTATGATTTATGAGACATCACACTCGATGTCTGCCGGCGCTGCTGGCGGTTCTGGGATTCGTCACCAGCCTGGCGGCCGCCACGAACCTGCCCGCCTACTATGCGCACCCGGCTGCCGAGGACGAGCACGGCGTGATTGCCCCCTGGCACCCGGGGCAGAACGGCCAGCTCGACGAGCGCGTACGCATCGCCGTCGACGTCCTCAAGCGTTACCCGTGGGCCGGCACCAACAAAGCGGTGATGGCAGCCCCCGACTTCATCTACAACTCGCACTGGAGCATCACGCCCGAGGGCAGGATCCTCATTCCGCCGACCACGGACTGGATGTGCGGCGACCTCTGCCAGCGGGCCTGGAGCACCGTGAAGGGGCTGACGGCCTACTACCAGTACAGCGGCGACCCGATCGCGTTCGTCTACATCCCGCTGACCGTTGATTACATTCTGGATTACGCCCTGACCGCGCCCGATGCCGCCTGGCCCCGGTTCCCGATCAGCACGCCCACGCGGGGGAAGGCCTACGGCCGATGCGACCCGCGCGCGCGCAACCAGCTTGACCTTTGCGCCATCACGGGCATCGAGGTCCTCCGCGCCCACAAACTGACCGGCGCCCCCCGGTACCGCGCGCTGGCCTGCCACTGGGGGGACGTCTTCGCCGGCCACGCCCAGCTCGACGACCCCGCGGTCTCCCCCTGGAACCGCTACGCCGATCCGTCGGTGGTCGGCTGGTCCGACGTCCTGACAGGCACCACCGCGGTGATCGTCGATTTCCTCGAGGACCTTCTTGCGATCGGCCACCGGGGCGCCGGCGACCGCATCGCGCGCGCCCGGGATGCCGGCCGCCGGTTTCTCGAAGAGCAGATGCTCCCGGCCTGGTGGGTGAACGACACCTGGGGCCGCACGTACTGGGACTGGGACAACCCGATGATGTGCGGCATGGTCTCGATGTGCGCCGACCATTTCCTCCGTCAATCGCCAATCCCCAATCCCCAGTCTCCAAGCCCAACGGCCTATCCCCTCTGGCGCACCGACGTCCGCAACATGCTCTCCCTGCTCTGGAACCGGAACTGCGCCGACCCCGCCTCGCACGGCAACGTCTACAGCGGCGCGTGGGCGTTCCCGGAATCGTCGGTCTGCTGCGGCACCTCGCTCTCGTACAACCAATACACGGCCGGCCCCACCCTGCTCCGGTACGCCGCGGCGGCGGACAGCGCCTGGGCGCGCGAGATCGGGCGGCGCATGATGCTGATGGCCACCTACGACAGCCTGCCCAACGGCGTGGTGAAAGACGGGCTCTTCGGCGAAAGCGTCGCCACGGGCGAATGGTCCAATCTCGCCCATCCCTGGCCCCTCTGCCAGGTCCTCGAAGCCATCGCCTGGCTCCCCGAGACCTTCGCGCCCAACCGCGAAAACCACCTCGTGCGCTCGACCTCGGTCGTCTCGAACATGGTGTATCAGCCCGGCCGGATCGCCTACTCGACCTGGGACGCCCCGAAGGGCGTTCACGAGGTGCTCCGGCTCTCCTTCCGCCCCGCCTCGATCACGGCCAACGGACGGCGCCTCAAAGAACGCAACGCCCTCGACGCGCCCGGCTACGTCCTCACCCCCCTGCCGCGCCACCCCGGCGCCAACCCCAGGACCAACCCCGGCGATTGGATCGTCCACGTCCGCCATGACCGCCGGCCGCACCTCGTCATCGACGGCCCGGACCCGCAACAGGCGATCGATGACTCTTCCCTCGACGCGACCGGCACGTGGCAGCGCGTCGCTGATCCCGCGGCGCACCGGGGATCGTATCGGGTTGCCGATGCGGCCGGCGCCGCGCTCGTGATCCCGTTTTCGGGCAACCAGGTGCGCGTGATCGGCCGCGTGGATCCCGCCGGCGGCTGGGCCGACGTCGAGCTCGACGGCCGTCTCGAGCCGACGCTCGTCGAGTGCTGGAACCCGGCGCCGCGCGCGGGCCAGCTCCTGTTCGCCCGCAGCGGGCTCGACCAGGGACCGCACGAGCTCCGCCTCATCGTGCGTGGAGAGCATAACCCGCTCGCGCACGGCGCCCGGGTCATGATCGATGCCGTCCACACCTCGGATGCGCTGGGCGACGCCGGGTACGGCTCCGGCGGCGGCCCAACCGACGCCCAGCGCCTGATCTTCGGCTACACCGGCCGACGCGATTACGTCGATTCCGAGGGGCACTCGTGGCGGCCGGGGACGGAATTCGTGGCGCGGGTTGGAACGTGCGTGGACACCGTGGCGCGCTGCTGGTGGCATCGGCGACGCAGCATGTACATCGGCGGAACCCGGGACGAGGAGCTGTATCGGTATGGCGTTCATGCGCCCGAGTTCTGGGTGCACCTGACCGCCGGGCCGGGCCGGTATCGGCTGCGCCTCCACTGGGCCGACACGCCCGAGACGCCGTGGATGGAACGGGAAGGCCAATGGGAACCGGTCTCCCGCCCCACGACGGTCGCTCTCAACCGCACACGGATTGTCGAGGCGCTGAACGTCCGCACGATCGCCGGCACGTTCAAGGCGCACGTCCGCGAATTCGAGGACGTGCGCCCCCGGCAAGGGATCGTCGAGCTGCACTTCACGTCCACGCCCGGCCACGAAGCCATGATCCAGGCGCTCGAGCTCATCCCGGATCCCAGGCCCTGATTGCGTCGGTGCGTCGGTGCGTCGGTGCGTCAGTGCGTCAGTGCGTCAGTGCGTCAGTGCGCCAGTGCGCCGGTACGTCAGTGCGCCGGTACGCCAGCGCGCCGCGGCGAAGCCGGTTGCACCACCCTCCCCCAATCGGCGATCCGCCCCGAATCTGCGCGGAAACAGTCCCTCGCCGATTCAGGACGGAGCACAGATTATGGTCCCCGCGAAGCCACCTCTGCCGCCCCTCCCCCAATCTGTGATCCGCCCCGAATCTGTGCGGAAACAGTCCCTCGCCGATTCACGACGGAGCGCAGATTGCCCTCCTCGCGAAGCCCGCCCCGCCGCACGCCGGTGCGGACCGTACGCCGCGCCGGACGCAGGTCGGTCTCGACTCCGCGCTGCCGCTGCCGTCTACTGGCGGCCATGCGCAGCCTGCGTGGTCGGACGATGGATGAATGCATGAGGAGGCAGCCCAGAGTCCTCGACTTGTGGAATGTGGGGGCAACAGGTCAAGTTTGGTCCCTGCGGTTCCAGGCCTTTCCTCCTTCCGTCGAGGACTCTCCATTAGCGAGGCGCGGAAGAGAGGGGGGGCAGGCAAAGCAGGGTCTTGATGTCCGCGGGGACTCGACTGAGTCTGGGGCGCGCCTCGCTAGGCCCTCCTCCGCTCCAACCAGAGCCCTCATCGTTCTGCTGGTTCTCGGGATCGCCCTCGGGCTCGTCCCGGCCACCCGAGCCGCCAACCCCGCCGCCTTGCGCAACGCGATCCTCGATCTGACCGGGACGTTCGGCCCGCGATACCCCCGGGGGGGTGAATTCCTGCAGCGCCTTGCCGCGATCGAATCCCGCTCGGCCCGCCCGGACACCGCGGCCCTGGCCGACACCGACGACGCGCTCGCGGCGCTGGAACGGGAAGCGCTCCTCGCCAACCCGCTGCTGTGCGAGCACCCGATCCTCTTCGTGGTCCGGCGACAATACCGCCCCGACCATCACAACACGGCCACGTTCTTCCCGCCCGCCGCCCACGAACACAACGACGGCCAGTTCACCCCGGGCGGCGCTCTCAAAACCCTCGACCTCGCCCAAGGCGGCCGCGTGACCAGCCTCCTCGAGACCGCCGACGGTGTCGTCCGCGATCCCGAGGTGCACTTCGACGGACGCCGCATCGTCTTCGCTTTCCGGCGGAACGCGGCGGACAGCTATCACCTGTACGAGATCCAGGCCGACGGATCCGGGCTTCGGCAGCTGACGACTGCGCCGGATGTCGACGATTTCGACCCGCTCTATCTTCCCGACGATGCGATCGCGTTCTCCTCGACGCGGGAGCCCAAGTACTGCGCCTGCAACCGGCATCTCATGGCGAACCTCTATCGCATGGATGCCGACGGCGCCAACATCTGCCAGATCGGCAAGAGCACTCTCTTCGAGGGGCATGGCGTCCTCACCCCCGACGGCAGGATCCTCTACGACCGCTGGGAGTACGTGGACCGCAATTTCGGGGACGCCCAGGCGCTCTGGACCGTTCACCCGGACGGCACCAGCCACGCGATCTACTGGGGCAACAACACCGCAGCCCCAGGCGCAGTCATCGACGCCCGCATCGTCCCGGGCACCCACCGCGCGCTGTGCGTCTTTGGTTCCTGCCACGACCGCCCCTGGGGCGCCCTCGCGCTGGTCGATCCGGCGCTCGGCCTCGACGGACCCGAGCCCGTCCTCCGCACCTGGCCCGCCGATGCCCGGCAGCGCGTCCGGGCCAACGGCTGGGAGCTCTTCGACGCGTTCGCGTCCGTCTCCCCCAAGTACGAAGACCCCTATCCTCTCAGTGCGACTTACTTCCTCTGCTCGCGCACCACCGGCGCCGGGGAGCAGATGGGCCTCTACCTGATCGATGTTTTCGGCAACGAACTGCTCGTCCACGCCGAGCCTCCCGGCTGCTTCGATCCCATGCCCCTCGCCCCCAGCCCTCGCCCGCCGGTGCTGCCGCCCGCCCGCGACTTCGAGAGCCGCACCGGCACCTTCTACGTCCAGAACGTCTACGAGGGCACCCACATGACCGGCATCCCCCACGGCACCGTCCGATCCCTCCGGGTCGTCGAGTCCCCGGAGAAACGATTCTGGACCCGGCCCGCCTGGAACGGCCAGGGCCAGGAAGCTCCTGCCATGAACTGGCATGACTTCGGCAACAAGCGAATCCTCGGCACGGTCCCGGTCGAACCCGACGGCTCCGCCTATTTCAGCGTCCCCGCGGACACGTTCGTGTATTTCCAGCTCCTGGACGCGGACGGCCTGATGATCCAGTCGATGCGCAGCGGCACCATCGTCCAGCCAGGGGAACGCGCCGGCTGCGTCGGCTGCCATGAGGACCGCCGCACTACACCCCGCGTCGGCCGCACACCGCTGGCCTTGAACCGCCCGCCGAGCGCCCTCGGCGGCTGGTACGGCCCCCCCAGGGAGTTCAGTTACCTGCGCGATGTCCAGCCGGTCTTCGACAAGCATTGCGTCGGCTGCCACGATTTCGGGCAGAAAGCGGCCGCCGTCCTCATCCTCGCCGGCGACCGCGATCTCGTCTTCAACACCTCCTACAACGAGCTCTGGCGAAAGAAACTCATCCACGTGGTCGGTGCCGGACCGCCCGAAATCCAGGCTCCCTATGCCTGGGGCGCCCACGCGAGCCCGATCATCCGCGTCCTCCGCGATCGCTACCGCGACCGTCTCTCCCCCGAGGAGCTCGACCGCGTTGTCACCTGGGTCGATCTCAACGCGCCCTATTACCCCACCTACGCCAGCGCTTACCCCGACCACCACGCTGGCCGCTGCCCGCTCACCCCGGCCCAGCTCGCCCAGCTCCAGAAGCTCACCGGGATCCCCCTCGCCGACCTCGCCAGCCATAACGGCAATCGCGGGCCCGCCGTCAGCTTCGACCGACCCGAGCTCAGCCCTTGCCTCGCCGTCTTCCCCAACCCCAACGACCCACGCGCCCTCGAAGCGCTCGACATCATCCGGGCCGGCCACGCCCAATTGGCACGTCAGCCCGAGGCCGATGCCGACGGCTTCCAGCCCTGCGAACGGGATGCCTGGCGCGAGGCCAAGTACCTCGCCCGACGCGACGCCGAGCTGGCCCGACGCGACGCCATCCGCTCCGGCCGCAAACAGTACGATGCCAACCCCGGCCCCGCGGCGGGACCTTGACCTGTGGAATGTGTGGTCAACAGATCAAGTTTGGCCCCTGCCGTTCCAGGCCTCCCCACCTTCCATCGAGGACTCTCCATTAGCGAGGCGCGGAAGAGACGATGGGCAGGCACAGCAGGGTCTTCATGAGTCTGAGGACTCCACTGGGTCTCAGGCGCGCCTCGCCCTCGATCCCTCCCCCCGCTCAGAGGATCGCGGGGGAGAGGGAAGAGCCGGCGCGCGGACTTCGTCAGGTCTGAGGGTCTGCCTGCAGACCCTGCGCCCGGCGACTTTGACAACGGCGGCCGATGGGCTAGCATCCGCGCGCCCGTTGACCAAGAATGATGAACGCAATCCTGGCTCTCGAAGACGGCAGCGTCTACTCCGGCCAGGCGTTTGGCGCCCGTGCCACCGCCTGCGGCGAGGTCTGCTTCAATACCTCGATGACCGGCTACCAGGAGATCCTCACGGATCCCTCGTACAAGGCGCAAATCGTCACGATGACCTGCCCCCACATTGGGAACTACGGCGTCAACCGCCAGGATGTCGAGTCGTGGCAACCGCACGTCGCCGGCTTCGTCGTCCGCGAGCTCTCCCCCGTCGTCAGCAGCTGGCGCGCCGATGGCTCTCTCGCCGCTTACCTCGAACAACACGGTATCCCCGGTATCCAGGGCATCGACACCCGCGCCCTGACCCGGAAGCTCCGAACCCGCGGCGCTCTCAACGGGTTGATCTCCACCGAGGGCCTCAGCCCCGAGGATGCCGTCGCGCGCGCGCGATCCTGGCCTGGCCTTGTCGGTTTCGACTACGTGCAGGAAGTCACCCACGCCGCCGCCTTCGACTGGGATGACACCGGTCACGCCAGCGCCGAGTTCCGTTTGATCCAGGGATCGGCCGCCGGCGACCCGCGCGAGTGCCGCGCCCCGCTCCCCGCCGCCGAAATCCCGATCGTCGCCTACGATTTCGGGATGAAATACAACATCCTGCGCCGGCTCCGGCAACACGGCTTCCGCATCCGGGTCGTGCCCGCCTCGACCCCCGCGGACGACGTCCTGCGCCACCGGCCTGCCGGCGTCTTCCTGTCCAACGGCCCCGGCGACCCCGCCGCGCTCGGCTACGCGGTGGATGCGGTCCGCACGCTCGTCGCCACCGGCGTCCCCGTGTTCGGGATCTGCCTCGGCCACCAGATCCTTGGCCTTGCCCTCGGCGGCACGACCTTCAAGCTCAAGTTCGGCCACCGCGGCGCCAATCAACCGGTCAAAGACCTCGAGACCGGCCGCGTCGAAATCACCTCCCAAAACCACGGGTTCGCCGTCGACCCGACCTCGCTGCCGGCGGAAGTCGCCGTCAACCGCATCAATCTCAACGACCAGACGGTCGAGGGTCTCCGGCACCGCACCCGCCCCGTGTTCTGCGTGCAATACCACCCCGAAGCGTCGCCGGGACCACACGACAGCGCCTCCCTTTTCGCCGAGTTCAGAACTCTGATCGAGCGCCACGGGTGAAGTGCATCGAGGATCGGGGCCGCCAGAAACCGTTTGACTTCAAGGGACTTGTCGGAATAATCCTCGCGTCGTTCCGACCTATGGCCAAGCTTGTTGTCCTCACCGAAGGATTCGTCGGCACCAGTTGCGAACTGAAAGCCGAACGAACAACGGTGGGTCGTGTCGAGGACAATACGTTCCAGATCGCCGAGCCTTCCGTCTCGAGCCATCACTGCGAAATCCTGCTCCGCGGCGCCGACGTCGTGGTCAAAGACCTCAACTCGACCAACGGCACCTACGTCAACGGCCAGCCCACCACCGAGGCGGTCCTTAAACCCGGACAAATCCTCCGCCTCGGCAAGATCGAGATCCGATTCGAGGACGAAACAGCCGCTCCCCCGAAGAAGCAGGATCACGCGGCGCCACCCCCGGGCGGGGTCAAACTCACCGAGCTCGAACAGGGCGGCAGGCCCGTTGGTTCGCCTTTCGCCAAAAAGAGCAACAAGGCGAACAAGATCTTCATCTACGTCGGCATCGGCTTGGGCCTGGTGATCGTCGCTTTCATCGTGATCTCCCTCACCAAGCTGACCCAGTAGGAGAAAAAGAGTCGGTCCCGGTCAGATCCCGCCCTCCCGCAGCCAACCCGCCAGTGCCGTGGCCGCGTAGGTGATCACCAGATCCGCCCCGGCCCGGCGCACGGCCAGCAACGTCTCGATCGTCACCGCCTTCTCATCCAGCCAGCCCCGCTGGCCCGCCGCCCGAATCATCGAGTACTCCCCGCTCACCGCGTACGCCGCCGTCGGGTACCCGAACTCCGCCTTCACCCGGTAAAGCACGTCCAAATACGCCAGCGCCGGCTTCACCATCACCAGATCCGCCCCCTCCCGGATGTCCAGCGCCACCTCGCGCATCGCCTCCTCCACGTTCGCCGGGTTCATCTGGTAGCTCCGCCGATCCCCAAACCGCGGCGCCGATTCCGCCGCTTCCCGAAACGGACCGTAAAACGCAGATGCGAACTTGGCCGCATACGACAGGATGGGGGTCTCGACGTGACCCGCCGCGTCCAGGGCCGACCGGATCGCGCCCACCCGGCCATCCATCATGTCGCTCGGCGCCACCAGATCCGCCCCCGCCTCCGCGTGGCTGACGGCAGCCCGCGCCAGCAACCGCAGCGTCGGATCGTTCAAAACCCGCCCCGCCGCCCGCCCCGGCCCGCCCACGATCCCGCAGTGCCCGTGGCTCATGTACTCGCACAGGCAAACGTCCGTGATCACCACCAGCTCCGGCAACTCCCGCTTCAACTGACGCACCGCCTCCTGGACAACCCCACGAGGCGAATACGCGCCGGACGCCTTCTCGTCTTTCTTCTCGGGTATCCCGAACAACAACACCGCCGGCACCCCGGCGGCGAAAGCGCCCGTTGCCTCCCGAAGCAGCTCGTCCACGGACAACTGAAACACCCCCGGCATCGAGCCGATCGGCCGGCGCACCTTCCGCCCCGCACGCACGAACAAGGGCAGCACCAACCGCTGGACTTCCAGCCGCGTCTCCTGCACCAGCCGCCGCAGCGCCGCAGACTGCCGCAGCCGCCGCGGCCGGTAGGTCGGATATTCCCCCAGCGAGGCGCGCCCCAGACCCGACGAAGTCCCCAGGCTCATGAACACCTCCTTGCCCCCCCTGGACCCTTTAACCCGCGCCTCGCTGTCATAGAGTCCTCGACGGATGGAGGGGACGCCTGCAACCGAAGGGGCCAAGACATCACCTGGTGGCCGCGAGTCCTACAAGTCGAGGACTCTGGAGTAGACCTGTCCATGGCCGCATTCTGCCCCCCGCCAAGCCCGCCGCAAGGGCGAAAACAACCCGAACACGCACGCTGCGCTCCCCACGCTTTGAGGCCGGATTAGCAGGATTGACAGGATGGGGGCAACTCTGTCCCCCTATCCTCTCGGTCCATCCCGTCCATCCCGTCTTCCCCGACCGGGCAGGCAACGGACCGGGAAGCGACTATTAGCCTGTCACCCTGTTCCACCCCCCTCTGGTACTTTCAGAGCCTGCCCCCAGGGCGGGCCACCCCGGAGCCGACACCGCAACGCGCCGTTCGAGGCCAGAACCCACCAGCAGCCGACGGAGAACGTTCGCGCCACACGCGTCAGGCGAGGATCCGGGTATGCCATTTCGGCTTGTGCCGCCCCTCGTATTGCGTCAGGCTTTGCCCACACACAGAAACCCAAATCAAGTAATCGGAGAAAACCAGCTATGAAGAGGACGTTGTTGGCTCTCATGTGCGCGTACGGGCTCACGACCGTGACGTACGCGGATCTCGTCGGTCATTGGCGGATGGGGGAGGGTGCAACCTGGGATGGCTACCAGTGGCTTGTTCCCGATCTGCAGCCGGATCCTGCGGACGGGACGTCCATCGGCCTGATCGACACCGACCGCGTCGACGGCCTGACGTTGCTCGGGGAAACCGCGCCGCACTACGGTCTGAACCTGCACGATGGCGCCTACATCTCGATCGGTAATCCGGCGAAACTGGACATCACCGGCGACCTGACGGTGACCGCCTGGGTCAAACCGTCCTCGCTCACGGGGTTCGGCCCGATCATCGGCAAGGGCGATTACCAGTACATGCTGCGCCGGGGCGATTCCTCCTTCCATTTCTTCACGTACGACGGCGGATGGCACCAGGTGAATGCCGACGTCGGCGCGGTGATCGGCGAATGGTACTTCGTCGCCGGCCGCGTCAACACCGCCACCACCACGGTCTCCATCTGGGTGAACGCCACCGGGTACGGAACCGCCACCGGCGGGATCACCTCGGATGCTGCGGCGGTGGAAATCGGCCGCAACTCGAGCGTGACCGACCGCCTCTTCAACGGCGTCATCGACGATGTCCGGGTCTACAATCACGCATTGACCGATGCTGAGCTCCTCGCGCTCTACTACAGCCGGGCGATTCTCCAGCAACCGGTTGTCACCCCGGCCACCACGGTGTTCGAGGGCGAGGCCGTGACCATGACCGTCGTCGCCTCGGGCAGCGCCCCCACCTACCAATGGTTCAAGGGCACCACTCCTCTCCCCGGCCAGACGGCAGCCACCCTGAGCATCGCGTCCGCAACCCTCGGCGACACTGGCACTTACTACGTCGAGGTCACCAATGAGGCCGGCACTGCGACCAGCGACACCGTCGCGCTCACCGTCCAGGCCGCCTCGGCCCCGGTCATCACCCAGGACCCCGTCGGCTGCACCCGCTACGTGGGCGGCTACTGCACATTCACCGCGACTGCCCAGGGCACACCGCCCCTCACCTACCAGTGGAAGAAGGACGGCACCGTCATCGCCGGCCAGACCAGCCCGAGCCTCGCCCTGACCGATATCACCTCGGCAGACGCCGGCACCTACGTGCTCGAAGTCTCGAACCAGTTCGGCACCAAGGCCAGCGCCGGCGCGCTCCTCAAGATCCTCGTGCCCACGGCGGGCAGCTTCGCGGAACGCGTCATCGCCCACAATCCGGTCGCTTACTGGCGCCTCAATGAAACCGAGGGAACAACCGCCTTCGACTACGTGGGCGGCTATGACGGCACCCACACGCCGGGGGTCCTCCTCGGCAACCCGGGGCCGCAGCCCACGGACTTCCCCGGCCTCGAAACGAGCAACGCTTGCGCCGCCTACGACGACCAGCAGCAGGCCGGCACCGAGATCGCGGCCAGCCTCATGAACAACCGCGCCGCGTTCACCATGATCGGCTGGATCAAGATGCCCAGCATCCCCAATGGACGCTTTGCCTTGTTCGGCCAGAATGACGTCGCCGAGTTCGGTTTCCACGGCGCCGTGCTGGGCATCTGGACCCCGGGAGGCGGCTTCGCATCGTTCGATCCGCTCGTCAACATCGTCCTGGACGAGTGGATGATGATCGCCGCCACCGGCGATGGCTCGGTCCTCAATCTCTACCTCAACGGCGATCTCCTCGCCAGCGTGGCGGGCGTCACTTCCAACTACGGTGAATCGACCGATCCGTTCCGGATCGGCTTCGCCACCCTGGACTCGACCGGCAACTACCTGTGGGGCGACATCGACGAGGTGGCCCTGTTCGACCACGCGCTCAGCCAGAATGACCTCAATGCCCTGTACGCCATCGCCGGCGGCGTCGTGCCCCCCAAGATCACATCGGCACCGACCGACATCGAGGCCTACCCCGGCACCGACATCCAAATGAGCGTCCAGGCCACAGGCACCCTGCCGCTCGAATACCAATGGTACAAGAATAACGTGCCCCTCGCCGACGGCGGCAACATCACCGGCGCCAAGACCGCCCAGCTCTGGATCGCCGGCGTCAGCGCCACCGACGAGGCGCAGTATAAGGTCACCGTCTCCAACCCTGCGGGCCCGGTCAGCAGCGACCCCGTGACCCTCAAGCAGGTCACCCCGCGGGCCGGGAGCTACGAGGAGATGGTCGTGGGCCTTAACCCCGTCGCGTACTGGTCCCTGAATGAAGCGGCCGGCAGCACGCTCGCCTTCGACCGCGTCTCCGGCTACAACGCCCTGCACGACTACTACGCCTACGCCGGCGAAGTCGGTCCGCAACCGCCCCTGTTGCCGGGCATGGAAACCGACAACCTCTGCACCCGCTACGACGGCGACCAGGATTCCGAGACCACCACCGCCGCGAGCCTGATGAGCAAGCGGGCCGCCTTCACCATCGCCGGCTGGGTCTATCCCGAGACCATGCCGCAGATCACCATCACCGGCGCGAGCGACCGCGTAGGCTTGTTCGGCCAGAACGACGTCGCCGAGTTCGGGTTCCACGGCCAGAACAACCTCGGCATCTGGAGCCCAACGGGCGGGTACGTGGCGATCAATGTCGCCGAACTGATGTTCCCCAACGAGTGGTACTTCATCGTGGCCACCGGCGACGGGTTCGGCATGAAGCTCTATCTGAACGGCAAGATCGTCGCCAGCGGCGGCAACGCCGCCGTCGACTACGGCACCTCGGGTTACCCCTTCCGCATCGGCTACGGCGTGCTCGATACCGGCAGCAACTGGTTCGACGGGTCCATCGATGAAGTGGCCGTCTGGGACCGGGCGCTCACACCCTCCGAAGTGGTCACGCTCTACGAAAAGGGCACCGCGGTCCACGAACCGCCCATCGTGGTCGTCCAACCCGCGAGCGGCACCCTCTTCGAGGGACGCACCGCCACGCTGAGCGTCGTCGAGGCAGGGGCCCTGCCCATGTCCTACCAGTGGCGCAAAGGCGGTGTCCCGCTGGCCAACGGCGGCAACATCTCCGGCGCCACCAGCCAACAGCTCGTGATCGCTGGGCTCACGCCCGCCGATGCCGGAGACTACGACGTCGTGGTGAGCAATGCCGGCGGAACCGTGACCAGCGAAATCGCAACCCTGGGAGTGACCCCGCTCGCCGGGACCTACGCGCAGGCCGTCGCCGACCTCGATCCGATCGGCTATTGGCCGCTCGACGAGCCCACCGGCGGCCTCATCGTCAGTGACACCTGGAACGGGCGCCACGGCTCCTATGCCGCCGCCGCCATCGCCGGCCAACCCGGGGTGGTCCTGCCCGGATTCAAACCCGGCAACACCGCCCTGCGCACCACGGCCGGCCTCGACAACGCCCATGCCGACCTCCCTGGCCTGGGATTCAATAACAACACCGCCACGTTCCTGTGCTGGATCAAGCCCGAAGGCGCCCAGGGCGGCTTCCGCGGCTTGATCTTCCTGCGAAGCGGCGGACCGGTCTCCGGCCTGCACTTCGGCAATGGCATGGAACTGCGCTACTCCTGGGCCGATGCGGCCAATACCTGGGGCTGGAACTCCGGCCTCCTCGTGCCCGATGGCCAGTGGGCCCTCGCCGCAGTGGTCGTCGAGCCAACCCGCGCCACCATCTACCTGGGCGCCAACGGCACGCTGCAGTCCGCCGTCAACACCGTCAACCACGCGAATCAGAACTTCAACAATTCACCCACGCGCATCGGCGTCGACCCGACCAGCGTGAATCGGCACTTCAACGGGTGGATCGATGAAGTCGCCATCTGGAACCGGGCCCTGTCGTCGGCTGAGATCACGACCCTGTTCCAGGCCGGAATGGGCGGCGACCTCGAGATCACCATCGCCCGCGAGGGCTCGAATGTGACAATCAGCTGGCCGGCCGGCACCCTGCAGTCGGCCTCCGAGATCAACGGGACGTGGACGGACGTTACCTCCGTTTCGCCCTACACGACCACGGTCACAGAACCCAAGGCCATGTTCTTCCGGGCCAGGAACCCGTAAGCAACACGCTTCCATCAATCACCGCCTCGAGCCGGCCTTCCCGGCCGAAGCGCAGGCGGATCGTGCCAACCGCGGGGCAGCAGGTTCTGTTGCCCCGCGGTTCGCTTTGTGCCCTTGGCAATCGGTACGTCGGTACGCCAGTGCGTCGGTAGGGCGCGCTGTCCCCAGCGCACCGCGGCGAAGCCGCCTCGGCCGCCCCCCCCAATCTGTGATCCGCCCCGAATCTGTGCGGAAATAGTCCCTCGCCGATTCAGCACGGAGCACAGATTACAGTCCACAATCACCTGCTGTACCCGCCCGCGCCGAGGGCGGCACGAGACCGACGACAGACGACCGAGGGCAGCCCCCCCCTTCACCCGCCGCGGTCAACGCCCGCGGCTGCAGCCCCTCCTACCGCACGGCCGTGTGCCAATCTCCAATCTCGAATCTCAAATCGCCGACCGCTCTCCCCGCTCCTTCACGCGCTCCGCAGTCCATTCATGCGACCGGCCCTGCCCCGGACGTCCCATCTCCGCCTTCCCCTTCATGCGATCCCCTTCAATCCGCCCCTCATACCGCGTGGTGAACTTCCTCCCGGAAACCGTCCGCGTCACGGCAAACGTGATTCGGTTCCCCTCGAGCTTGGGCGACTCGAGCGCAACCGGCTTTGCATCGCGTCCCGTCACCTCCCCCGCCAGTTGCCCATCCGCCCAGCGGAACCGGATCCTGGCCTCCGCCGGCTTCGGCCCCGAGGACCGCATCGTCCAAACCCACACACCCGTCGGGTCCACCGGCGGCGCTGGCGGCGCCTCGGCACCGAAACCCACCGCCGCCAACAACCCGCAAATGCAGCCCAGGACCGTCATCGCCCGTTTGAATGGCCATGTCCACATCACGGCCGCAATACAGCGCGCCCGCCCTTCCGAGTCAAGCCCCCGCTCCCACGGGTGCATGAGCGATAAGGTGCCATGCGACTATTAGCCTGTCACCTTGTCGTCTTCCCTTGGCAGCTTGAACTCAGAATTCGGTCGTGCACACCCCCCCCGCGCGCCAGAGCGATTCCGATTGCCCCTGATGCGGATCGATGGTGGACTCGACCGCCGTGAGCCCACGCAGACCCCTGTTATGCGGCAGCCACTAAGCCTGCCCAGCCTGTGCTGGTTCGCCTTGGTCTTGTTTGCGTTCGGCATGGTGGGCCACGGCGGGGATTGGGCCCCGAATGGCCCCTCCGACGTCGCCCCGAGCCATCGACTTGAACTCAGCATCTACGCCACCGCCGGGGATGTTCTGGCCCATCTCGCGCCACCTGACGCCCGGGCGCGAACCCTCCGCGCCCTCCGCCGCCTCGAAATCGACCGGGTCTTCCTCGAAGGCCGGCGCGGGGATGAGTACGTGCCCCCGGAGAGCTTGAGCGACGTACGCGACTTTCTCCACCGCCACGGCATCCGGGCAGCCGGCGGCATCGCCACGGTCCCCGGCCGCACGTTCGGCACACGACAGAATACTCCTCTGGGATGGCTCCATTGGGAGAGTCCACGAACCCGCGGCGATGTCCGCCGGTTCTTCGAGGAGAACGCGGCCGTGTTTGACGAGATCATTGTCGACGACTTCTTCTGCACCGCGGACACCTCGCCGGAGTCGGAGTTGGCCAGGGGAAACCGGACCTGGTCCGAGTACCGCCGCGAGCTTCTGACCTCGTTGATCGGGCCCTTGATGATCGACCCGGCCCGAAAGCGAAACCCGGCGGTGCGCATGATCCTGAAGTTCCCCCAGTGGTACGACCGGTTCCACCTGTTCGGCTATGATCCGCCGCTCATGGCACCCGCCTTCGATCAAGTCTGGGTGGGCACCGAAGTCCGGAATCCGCGAACTGCCCGAATGGGCTACGTCCCCCCGACTGAGGGCTACATGAACTTCACCTGGCTCGCCTCCGCAACCGGCAACCGGACGGTCGGCGCCTGGTTTGACCACATCGAGTGCACCCCGGAGAACTTCATTGATCAGGCCTGGCAAAGCGTTCTTGCCGGAGCGCGTGAGCTCACCTTGTTTCACCTTGGCGACGTGGTGAACGAGCACCCGGGTGACAGCCTCCTGGCGCAGCACCGGGCGCGGCTGTCATCCCTGGCCCGCCGGGTCCAAGAGCAACCCCGATCAGGCATCGCCTTCTATAAACCGCCGGGCGGCGACGCGGACGATAATCTGTACCTGGCGGACTTCCTGGGAATGCTGGGCCTGCCGGTCGTGCCCGTGGCCCAGTATCCGACCGACGCTCGTGTCGTCGTGCTCGCTGCCCAAGCCGCAGCGGATCCGGCGATCCTCGCCCGCGTCCGCCAGCACTTGTCCCGCGGCGCGACGCTGCTCGTGACCCCGGCTTTCGTGCGGCGCCTGGGTGACGACGGCCCCCCGATTGCGGGCGTCGAGGTCGCTCCCGCCGCGGTTCCAGGCACGGCCATCACATTGTCGGCACGGACGACCGACACCGCCTTGAATCAGCCGATCGAGATCGACCGGGGCGTTGTGCTCCGGGGAGCGCAAGCCGTCTTGACCGCCCGCAGCGCTTCCTCAGCCCATGCCTTCCTCACCCGGCACCAATACCTCAAAGGCGATGTGTGGCTCCTCAATACCCGCACCTTCGATGAGACGGAATTCGGCGGGACCGGCGAATGGCTCCTCTGTCCGCGGCCTCTCGGGCTCTCCGAGCTCGCGCAGCCGGCTCTCGGCATCCTGCAGCGCGCCTGCCTGGACCCGCTCGGTGTCCGGGCGAGCCTGCCCGCCGGCGTCGGCTTGACCTTCCACGGCCCGCACGCCTGCCTCTACAACTTCCAGGATCAACCGACAACGGTCCGCTGGAATCGCCGAACCCTTCGCCTCGAGCCGCATGCGGCCTGCTGGCTCGATCATGCGCTCCCCGCCCGCGCTTCCCGCCCATCGCTCCAACCGTCCCCACGCCCCGACCTCCCTCGTCCCGCGATGAAACCAACCCTCAAGACCCTCACCCTGGACTGGGATACCCCGCCCGACCCGGCGTTGCAGACAACCCTCGAACGCATCGACTCCGATGTGCGCCGCCGCCACGCCATGGGTCCCGAGCATACCGCCGCCGGTCTCCTTGACCTCGAGAGCCTGCGGCTCGCCTTCGTTCGACCGGATCGCATCGAATATGCTGCCAGCCTCCCGAAGATCGGCATCCTGCTGGCCTACTTCGAGGCTCACCCGGAGGCTGTCCGCACGATCGACCCCAAAACCCGACATCGCCTCGGGCTGATGATCAAGTCGTCCAGCAACGAAGAGGCCGCCGCATTCTCCCAGGAGCTCGGCCTCCAGCGGATCCAGGGCACCCTCAATGCCTACGGCTTCTACGACCCCGCCCGGAGCGGCGGCCTCTGGATCGGCAAACATTATGGCCGCAGCGGCGAACGATACGGCGACCCCGTCGCTGACCACTCCCACGCCGCCACCGTCAGGCAGCTCCTCCGATTCTACCTCCTCCTCGAACAGGGCCGCCTTGTGTCTCCCGCCGCATCACGACGCATGATCGAAATCTTCGACTCGCCCGAAATCCCGCACGACGCGGTCAAATTCGTCGCGGGCCTCGAAGGGCGCAACCTGCGGCTCCGACGGAAACTGGGCTCCTGGGAAGACTGGCAGCATGACACCGCCGTCGTCGCCGGCCCGGGCCGAAACTACATCCTCGTCGCACTCACCCATCATCCGCAGGGCGATGCCTACCTCGCCGACCTCGCCCGGGCCGTCGATGACGCCCTGATCAGTACACGCACTCCCGCGCCGCTTCCGCCATGACCCGCAGGTGATCCGGCGGGGCGTCGAAGAAATGGTCGCAGGCGGACAGGATATAGCCGCCCTCGGGGCCGAACCCGCGAAAGAGTCGGTGCACCTCGGATCGGATCGCCTCGGGCGAGCCGGTGGTCAGGACGTTGAACTGGTCCATGCCGCCAATCAAAGCCACCCGCCCGCCCAACGCTTGCCGCACCCGGCCCGGGTCCACAACGTTCCCGCCCACCCCGGGCGGCGACAACGTCTCGGAGGCATCGGTTTCATTCGCCACGATGTGATCCAGCAGGTGCATCATGCCGCCGCACGTGTGGTACGTCGTCCGCAAGCCCACCGCGTGCAGCGCCCGATGCAGCTCCCGGTCGTACGGCAGGCAGTACTCCGCGTGCAACCGCGGCGAAATCACCGTGTCGCTCCCCGCCCCGCCGCCCGTTTCGATCAGGTCAAAAGGCGTCCCGCGCAGCGATTGATCGATGAACTCGAGCTTCTTCTCGAGCAGAATCCGCATAAACGCATGCACCCACGCCGGATCGTCCGCCGTCTTCAGTATCATCGTCTCCGTCCCCGCCAGGCAACAGGCGTGCTGCCAACAACCGGACTGATCGCCCCACACAAACCCGCGGAGGATCCCCGCGTCCCCCAACGCATCATACGCCCCGCGAATCCGGGCCCGATCCAGCCTCGGCACCGGCTGGTACCGGCGCAGCAGCTCGATGTCCTCCGCACGGCGGATCATTGGCTCCGTAACCCAGACGGTCATCGGGTTTGACCCGGTCTCATAGGTCAGAGTACCCCCCGGAGTCTCGATCCGATGCCGGACCCGGCGCTCCTCCGGGTTGGCGTCCACGGTCACCACCGTCTCCCGCCACTCGGGGGTGTGCGCCACCGCGCCGTCCCGGTAAGGCGCCCAAAACTGGCCCCCCGGTTCCCAGTACTGGATCGAGGCATCCAGGCCGCACGCGGCAAACGCCGCCCCCGCTTCCATCCCTCCCATGTACCGGGCCAGATGGTAGTCCTGCCACTGATGCACCGTCGCCGGAAGCCGATCCGGTTTCTCACGGTTCAGAGCGCGCAGCATCCGCTCCTTCGATGTCATGGCTCCTCCTCGCCGGCCAGCGTGACCTCGCGCCACCCCTCGTGCCGGTCCAGACGCAGCGTCTTGATCTCGTGCGGCCCCAACGCAAGGGCCGCCTCCGCGCCCCCGGTCAGCACCAACCGACCCGACGTCCCCACACCCCGGGTCTCCTGCACCCGCACGACCAACCCCCGACCGTCGGACGACACCTTGCACGCCAGCAACCGCAGATGTCCCGGCTCGATCCGCAACCACTCGCCCTCGATCGCCCCCCGCCCAATCGGCAGGTGCGCATACGCCACCGGCGGAGCACTGAGCCGGTCGGCCAGCCCGGTGATCCGATCCCGCACCGCCCCCGGTTCCCCCGCCGTCACCAGCAACCGCACCTCGTGCACCCCCTGGTCCATGTGCTTGCGGTACGGACCCGGCTTCAGCGCAAAACCCCGCTCGTGACAGTAAGCCGCACTCCTTAACACGGACAACCGGACTTCACCGTCCGCCGCGTCGTAGCCGTTCTGGCCGCTGTTCACCACGCCGAGCGACACCGGCCGGCCTTCCACCGCCCCGGAGAGCGTCAGCCACCGCCGATGCACCTGCTCCTGGCCGTCCGTCGGCCGCTCGAAAGCGCCTCCCGGCACCTCGCACTCGAGTCGCGCCCCCTCGAGTCGCGTCGGTATCGCCAGCTTCAGTCGGCAGCCCTCCTCGTTCCAGTGGATCCGCAGCCGGAACTCGAGCACCGGCCAGTCCGGGTACGACACCGTCTGCATCACCAGACGACTCCCGCCCCAGGCGAGGATCGTTTCCGTGATGCGACGCACCGGGCCCGCTGCGATCTCCTGCACCGCCCCCGGCACCGGCTCGAATCGGCCCACCACGTTGCGATGGCTCCCGCATCCGGTCCCCCACGAGTCCCCAAGATCCTCGACCACCAGCGGCTCCAACAACGAGCCCGCCAGACACTCGAGCCCACCGAACCGCAGGCTCGACACCATGCCCGTCCCCGGGTCCAGAGCGTGCTCGAGCAGGGCCGGCCGGGACGACAGCGGTGCCGCCTGCCCCTCGACGAGCCGCAATTCGTAGTGCCTGATCCCAACGTGCGGCAGCGTGTCGATGAAACTCACCTTGCGCCGCCAGCCGTTGAACGGCAACAACGCCTCGGGCGGCTCTTCCTGGCATGGCAGCTCCGTGCCGTCCAAGCGGAACAACCGGAAGTGCCATTGCCCATGCCATTTCGGCCGCAGATCCGCCATGGCTTCGACCTCGATCGGCCCCTCGATACTCCCCGGGTTCGCGTTCAACACCGTGACCGGCACGCACAGCGGCCGCAACGGGCCCTCGTTCGCCGCAATGGCCACGCCCAGCCGCACGCTGCGCACCACATTCTCCGCCTCACCGTAGAACCGAAGCGCATCCTGCTCCGCCGGTTCGACACAGGACCCGGGCAGGATATCGTGGAAATCGTTGAACAGATGCCGCCGCCAGGCCCGCTCGAACGCCTGCGTGGGGAAAGCGCGCCCGTGCTTCCATCCGGACGCGGCGCTCAGGGCCTCGGCCTGGACCAACCCGCCAAGGCTCGCTTGCGACTGCCGCTTCACTCGGGAGAGCGACGTGTAGCAGCCGGTGAAAACCCGCTGCAGCTCCCCCTCGACCCGCGGCGCCGCCCCAAGATGCGGCCGCAG
Organism: Verrucomicrobiota bacterium; assembly: GCA_029556615.1. Taxonomy (GTDB): domain Bacteria; phylum Verrucomicrobiota; class Verrucomicrobiia; order Limisphaerales; family J093; genus JAKQDD01. The sequence continues at coordinate 40,253 of JAKQDD010000013.1, forward strand.
GGCCTCGGCCAACTGCTCCGTCGTGCTGTGCCGCACCTGCACCCGCGTCTCCTCCCGCGCAAACGCATCGATGATCTCGAGGTCCCGCCGCGTGGCGCCGCCCCCGTGATCGCCCAGTCCCCAAAACACCGGCACGTCCCGGCCCAGCTCGAGCGCCAGCGCCGTCCCTGCCTCGAGTCGCTGCCGCAGGTTGTCACGCTCGGTATGATACAGCCCCACCACAATCCGCAGCGCCCCCACCTCCGATCCGTCCAACCCCCGCCACCGGTACAAATCGGCCGGCAGCTCGAGATCCGGAGATTGCGGCCGCATGTGAATGTAGAAGTCGTAGCCGGCCAGGCGCAGGATCTGCGGCAGCCCCGCGCTGTGTCCGAAGGAATCGAAGTTGTAAGCCACCCGCGGGCAGACGCCAAAATGCGTCCGGAAGAACTGCCGCCCGACCGTCACGCAGCGGATGATCGATTCCGTGTCCGGCAGGTTCGCGTCCGGCTGGAGATACCACCCGCCGCTCACGCACCATCGGCCCTCGGCAACCCAGCGCTGGATCCCGCGGAACAGACCGGGGTCGTGCTCCCGCACCCATTCGTACAGGACCGCCTCGTTGTGATTGAACACCAGCCGTGGATGCTCCTGCAACAGTTCGGCTGCGGTGGCGAACGTCGAGAGCGCCTCGGCGCACCCTTCCTCCCAGCGCCATTGCCAGACCGGATCCAAGTGCGCGTTGCAGATCAGATGCAAAGTCGGCAGGCTCATGTCTCCTCCGCAGCAGGCAGGTTTTTGTACCACGTGAAATACAGCACCACGCCCAGGGCGGCCAGGACCGCCAGCCAGAAGGCCAGGGGCCGCCATTGGCGCAAAAACAGATAGAACGGCGCCAGCGCCAGCGCCAGCTGAAACCCGGCGGTGATGAACCCGTTGAGCAGATCGATCCGCGGCATCGGATCGCCCACCGGCACCAACCCCCGCGCCTCGGCTTCCGCCCGCACCGGCCCCCACCAGCCGAACGGGCGGACCTTGGCGTAAAACGCCACCAGCACCTCGCGGTCCGCCGCCGGCAGGATCCTCCCCAACACCAGGCTCAACAGCAGGCTGACCAGGACGTCCACCGTCAGTGTCACGCTGATGCTCCACTCGGGCGCCAGCAGCTTCTGCAGGAGGATGAACGCCGCCGAGGCCGCCATGCTCGCCACAAACGCCTGGGGCCCAAACCGCCACCAGTGCCAGCGCATCGTCGCCGGCACCAGGATCATCGTGACCACCACGAAGATCATCGTCTCCCACGCGGACACCACATCCCGGAAACAGAGGCTGAACAGGAACCCCACCACGATCACCACCAGCGATGCCGCCTGCCCAATCCGCACCAGCACCCGCTCCGTGAACGCCCGCGCCCAGTACCGCTTGAGGATGTCGTTCAACACCACCGAGCTCGTCACGTTGATCATGGCGCTCAGCGTCGACATCAGCGCCGCCAACAGCACCGCCATGAACACCCCCCGCAGTCCCACCGGCAGATGCTTCAACACCAACGGCATGATCTTCTCCGCGTCAAACGTCGTGTCCGACCCCAATAGCCGGATCCCCAATACCAGGAAAGCAAGCCCCAGAAACCAGCGCAGCGTGTAGCCCACCGTCCATAGCCCCGCCGCCAGCGACGCGTCCCGCGGACCCTTTGTCGTCAGAAAGAACTGGAAATCCCAAACGTTCGGCCCCGCCAACAGCCGAAACACCATCCATAAAAAGCCCGCGAGCAACACCGGGCCGAACGCCGCATAATGCCGGTAACCGGCCGGCACCTCCGAAGCGTAGCCGGGCCACAGCGACCAGCCCGGCGCCAGCGAGCTCCAGCCCGCATCCCGCGCCGCCGCCGCCACCGCAGCCCCGTCCCCCTGAAACGCCATGATGCTCAGCACCACCGCCCCCAGCGCGATGAGCACGGTCTGTAACACGTCCGTCAGGATCACCCCAAAGAACCCCCCCAACGTCACGTAAACCCCCACCACCCCGAACACGATCAGCGACGATTGCCATTGGGGCAAAGGCAGAAACTCGCCCACGAATTTTCCTGTCCCCACCGCCATGTACATCAGGTTGCACACCATCAGCACCAGCAGAAACACCGTCGCCGCAATCCGGGCCGCCTCCGCCGCCCGCGTGTCCCCAAACCGCGTCCGGTTCCACTCGGCAAAGGTCATCACGCCCGACCGCCGGATGTACTTGGCCTGAAACGCCATGTAGAGGCAGATCATGAACCAGCCCCAGAAGATGTGCGTGATCCAAACCGCCTTCAGCCCGAGGTAAAACAACACCCCCACCATCGCCATTGTGCCGCCCACGTCGATGTAGCTCGAACAACCCGAGAGCCCAAGCATCCACCACGGCACCGCCCGGTCCGCCAAGTAGTACGAGTCCAACCGCCGCGTCGCCCGCCGATGCACCACAATCCCAATCGCCGCCATGCCCGCGAAATACAGGGCCACGATCAGTAGATCCACCAGCGCCCACGAGCTTTGCTCGGAAGCCATGCCCCAGGGTGTAACCCCGCCAACCCCAGTCAACGAGTTTCTTGCGCGCCTCGCTAGAGTCCTCGACTTGTGGAATATGGGGTCAACAGGTCAAGTTTGGCCCCTGCCGCTCCAACCCCACCCCCCTGCCTTCGAGGACTCTGCATTAGCGAGGCGCGGAAGAGAGGGTGGTCAGGCACAGCAGTGTCTTCATGAACCTGAGGACTCGACCGGCTCTGAGGCGCGCCTCGCTAGGGTTGACTGTGAACCTGCTATGAGAGAGTCAAGATCTAAAACCCGAATCTGGTAGCCGCCGTTGCCGCCCCGACGGACGTTTGCTGTGCTTTCAGCTGATCGCAGACGGCTTCACGTTGGCGTTTTGCGTACGGGTCAA
>JAKQDD010000015.1 GCA_029556615.1 Verrucomicrobiota bacterium
AGGGGGGGCTTTGACCCGTACGCAAAACGCCAACGTGAAGCCGTCTGCGATCAGCTGAAAGCACAGCAAACGTCCGTCGGGGCGGCAACGGCGGCTACCAGATTCGGGTTTTAGATCTTGACTCTCTCATAGCAGGTTCACAGTCAACCCGAGGCCGGCACCCCTCTCCCGCCTTCGCCAAGGCTTCGGCGTGCAGGCCGTCGATCCCTCCCCCTCCGCCTTCGCCAAGGCTGCGGCGGACAGGCGGCTCCGGGGTCGCAGGGGGAGGATAGGCAGACAGGGCAGGGTCTTCATGACCCTGGGGACTCGACCAGGTCTGAGGCGGCGCCTCGCTAGGGAGCTTGATCCCGGCTCGGTCGTAGCGGTAGCGTCGCGGGCATCCGAAGGACCACGGACGAGATTCGAACCTGACGAGCATGCATGCCGCCACCAGAGCCCGGTTGATCCTGAGAGCCTGTCTGAGAACCTGCTTCGGCCAGTTCGTGGGGGCGCTCTCCGTCGGCGTGGCGGCTGCAGGCATGCTGGGCGTGATCGGCGCAACCGATCAAACGGCGGATTCCCTCCCCCACGTCCGCCGGATCGTGTTCCTGGGCGACAGCATCACCTACGCCGGCGGGTTCGTCGACTGGGTCGAGTGCTGGATGCGCATCGGTCATCCGGACTCGCGCGTCGAGATTCTGAACCTGGGGCTGCCCAGCGAGACAGTCTCCGGTCTGAGCGAACCGGGGCACGCCGGAGGCGAGTTCCCGCGGCCGGACCTGCACGAACGGCTGGGCCGGTTGCTGGATCGCGTGCGGCCGGATCTGGTGGTTGCCTGTTACGGGATGAACGACGGGATCTATCATCCCTTCAGCGAGGAGAAGTTCGCGAAGTTCAAGGATGGCATCCTGCGTCTGCGGAAAGCCGCGGAGGGAGCGGGCGCGCGGGTGCTTCACGTCACGCCGCCGGTGTTTGATCCGGTCCCGATCCGGGGGAGGACCTTGCCCGCGGGGCGCGAGGCTTACGCGCTGCCTTACGAGGGTTACAACGACGTGCTCGACCGTTACACTGCATGGTTGATGGACCAGCGGGCAGCGGGGTGGGAGGTCGTGGACGTTCACGGCCCGATGAACCGGTACATCGCGGAACGCCGGCGGGCGGATCCCGCGTTCACCCTCGCCGGCGATGGCGTTCATCCGGGGCCGGACGGCCACTGGCTGATGGCGCGGGAGATTCTGCGGTTCCTGGGTGCCTCGAGCGCGGTCACGGACGGCGATCGGACGGAGGCGTTGGGCAGGCTGCATCCCCGTGCCGCTGCCGTTCTCGAGGGTGTGGCCGAACGTCAGCGCCTGCTGAAGGACGCCTGGCTGTCGCACGTGGGCCATCGGCGACCTGGCATGGCATCGGGCAAACCGCTCGAACAGGCCCAACGCGAGGCGGCAGACCTGGACGCCCGCGTCCGGGCTCAGGCTTCCCCCTTCCCCGGCCGGCTGAGTGATTGGCACGGATTCGCCCGGTACGACTTCGATGTGGCAGGCAAGACGGCAACGGTCGTGGCACCGCCGATCGCGGCGCCCGGTCGGCCCTGGGTCTGGCACGGCGAGTTCTTCGGGCACAAGCCCAACCCGGACCTCGCATTGTTAGGCCGCGGCTTTCATGTGGTCTATCTGAGCGTGCCGGACATGCTGGGCTGTCCCGAGGCCGTGCGGCAGTGGAATGGGCTGTATCGGGAACTGACGGAGCGCTACGGGTTGTCGCCCAAGCCTGCCTTGGTGGGCCTGAGCCGGGGCGGGCTGTATTGCTACAACTGGGCGATTGCAAACCCGGACAAGACGGCCTGCATCTACGGGGACGCGCCGGTGTGCGATTTCAAGAGCTGGCCCGGAGGGAAGGGCAAGGGACCGGGCAGCCCGCGCGACTGGCAGCTCGTTCTCGATCGGTACGGGTTTGTGTCGGAGGCGGAAGCCCTGGCCTACGCGGGCAACCCAGTGGACAACCTCCGCGCGCTGGCCGAGGCGAAGGTCCCGCTGCTCCATGTCTACGGCGATGCGGATGAGGTTGTGCCCTGGGACGAGAACACGGGCCTGGTGGCGGAGCGGTACCGCCGGCTGGGGGGCGACATCACGCTCATCGCCAAGCCCGGCGTGAAGCATCATCCGCATGGCTTGGACAACTCGACGCCCATTGTTGATTTCCTGTGGCGGCATGCGACCTCGCCCGAGGCGAAGCGCTGGCTGACGAAAGGCGGGGGCGGTCCCGTGGACGCCGGCGGCCGGCCTCTGATCCGCAAACTGGGCACGATCGATCTCGATCAATGAACAACATCATCAGGGTGAGAGGGTCGTCGAGCCTGTTCTGCCGACCGCCCGCAATGTTGCCGTCGTGCCCATGGGGGGCGCTGATGGCCTGCTTCGCCGCGGTATTCCTGGCATCCCGCTGGGCATCCGCGGACGTTGTCACGTGGGACGTCGATCCGGCGTCGAGCTACATCCGGCTGACGATCCCGGATCAGGGTTTTGACCTGCCGGACGTGGGGACTGTCACGTTGCGGATGCGGGACGCCAACAGCTCGTCGCAATGGACCGATGCGGGCGGACGCCGCGCCGCGCTCGACGGCGAGATCGTCACGGACTACGCGGAGGGCGTCTCGATTGTCTTCCTCGGCGGCCAGCACGCGCTGCACGCCCTCGACGGCACGTCCCTGAGACCCAACCCGGCCAAGTGGGATGCGGCGACGACGAATTACACGGACACCAGCACGGCGCCCGCCGCCCTCGGCGGTCGGGTGCGGGGGACTTTGATCCTGACTTTCGACGTGGCCTACGCCGCATTCCGCGGCGTCCAGCTCGACCTCACGAATGTCGTGGCCGGTCCGATCCCGATCGTGAATGGGGCGTTCGCGGCCAACACAACGCGGTTCGGAATCGCTTCGGCGCTGGCGGATGTTGATGGGCTCGAGTTGCCTCTGGGACTGGGTCAGCCGGTGCCGGACGTGCGGCAGGCGGACCTCGGCCGGATCGTGGAGCTGAACACCGCCGGCGGCACGATCACGGACCTGGGGGGACGAAACCGCAAGCTCACGTACACGATCAGCATGCCCAATCTCGTGTTGGACCTGGGCGGCACGCCGGTCACCGGGTCGGCGGCCGGGCAAATCGTGGCTCATGCGACGCTTCCCGCGCCGCCTCCCCCCGCGATCAGCGTCAGGCAGGTGGCGGACGGCATCGTGCTGTCCTGGCCCTCGAGCGCGACCGGGTATTCCCTCGAGTACGCGACGGCGCTGCCCGCAGCAAGCTGGTGGCCAGCCTCGCCGCCACCGGTTGTCGCCGACGGCCAGAACGTCGTCACCAACCACGTGGCTGGCGTCGCGGCGTTCTACCGTCTCCGCAAGCCGGAGTGAGGCGGCCCCGGCGCTCGTGTCGCCTTGCAGGCCGCACGGGGCCACACCACCGGCATCGCCCCGCCTGTCCGTCGGTCCGCCGACGTCAACGCTCGACGTCCAGCTTGCTGCAACGCGAAGTTCGCAGTACGCTGCCCATCAGACTATGAGGCCCGCCCGAAGCGCTGGACGATGGCAATGCCTCCGGGCGGGGTGGTTTCTCTGCGCATTGATGACGTGGAGCGCCCTGGGAGCCGTCCCCAAAAGGGTTCTCATCCTGAACCCCTTCGGAAGGGATGTGGCGCCTTTCAGCAGCGCCATCTCCGCTTTCAGGATCTCGCTGGCACGGGGAGCAGGGCAAGCGTTGGAGATTGACGAAGTGTCCCTGGAGCATGTGGCCCAAGGCGCTGACGCCGACTTCGAAGGGCATTTCGTCGAGTACCTCGAGCGGCGGCTTGTCAGCCGTCCGGTGGATGTGGTGGTGCCCTTCGGCGCCCCCGCAGCCCAGTTTGTGGCGCAATACCGGATGAGGCTGTTCACCCGGACGCCGATCCTCTTCGCTGCCGTCGAACCGCGCACGCTATCCTCAAACGCCCTGCGAACCAACGCCACTCTCGTGACGCAGCAAATCCACTTGGAACATCTGATCGAGGATGTGCTCCAACTCCAACCCGACACCACCAATGTCGTGGTCGCGCTCGGCGCCTCCCCCATCGAACGATTCTGGGCTGGAGAGTGTCGTCGCGAATGGCAGGTCTTCACAAACCGCCTCAGTTTCACCTGGCTGGATACCTTCTCGGTTCAGCAGATGACGGAGAGAGTCAGGGCGCTCCCCCAGCATTCCTTCATCGTTTATTGCATGGTGCTGGTGGATGCCGCCCAGGTGCCTCAGGAGAAGGACGAACCGCTGAGGATGATCCGCGCCGCCGCGAACGCGCCGATCTATGCCCACTTCCGCAGCCATTTCGGGCAGGGCATCGTGGGGGGCAGACTCTATGACGAAAGCCGGGTGGGAGCGGAGGTGGCGAAAGTGGCCATCCGGATCCTCCACGGCGAGAAGACCGAGACCCTACCGCCTCTGATCCTGGACTCCTCGCAGCCCGTGTACGACTGGCGCGAACTGGCCCGGTGGGGCATCAGCGCCGAACGTCTGCCCGAGGGGAGCCTCATCGAGTACCGCGAGCCGGAACTCTGGTTGAAGTACCGGGGGCGTCTTATGGGGGGCGCAGCGTTTCTCTGCCTGCAGACCGCGTTGATCACGGGCCTGCTCGTCAACCGGGCCCGGCGACGGGAGGCGGAGGCGGTGGCAACGCTGATCGCCAATTTGTCCACCAAGTTCGTTCATCTCCCCTCCGGCGACGTGGATCGTGAGATTGAGAACGCCCAGCGCAGCATTTGCGCGTGTCTCAGTTTGGATCTGTCTTCACTCTGGCAGTGGTCCATGACGGATCCCGGCGATCTCGTGCTCACGCACCTTTACCGGCAAGTGGAAGGGCCGCCCGTGCCTGAGTCCATGAGCGCACGACAGTACTTTCCGTGGGCCCTGCAGGAGGTGAGGGCCGGGAGACGCGTTGTGCTCGCGTCCGTCGACCAGGCCCCCGCAGAGGCGGCCCGGGACGTGGAGGTGTATCGCCACTTCGGGGTCAGAGCCAGCTTGACGGTCCCGCTGTCGGCCGGGGGAGGACCGGTTCTGGGCGCCCTCTCCTTCAACACCGTGAGGAAGGAACGAGACTGGCCGGAGGCGGTTGTGAATCGCCTTCAGTTGGTGGCGCAAATTTTCGCCAACGCGCTGGCACGGAAGCGGGCGGACCAGGAGTTGCAGAGGAGCGAGGAGCGCTTCCGGAGTATCGCGCTGAATCTCCCGGGGGCGGTCTTTCAGTTCTACGCCCGCGACAACGGGCAGCGGGGCCTGTATTATGTGGCCGGGCACGCACGGGACGTCTTTGGCCTGGATGTGGAGCCCCTCGACACCTTCTTCGAACGCTTCACGGCGTGCGTCGTCCCCGAGGATCGGCAGCAGTGGCTGGATTCCATCGAGGAGGCGATCGCTTCGGTCCGCCCTTGGGAGACCGAGGCGAGATTCGTCACTCCGGACGGCAAGGAGCTGTACATCCGTGGTTTCTCCCAGCCCAGGCGTCTGGATAATGAAGTCCTGTTCGTCGGGGTCATGCGCGACATCACGCATCAGAAGCGGCTCGACCTCGCGCTCGCCGCGAGCGATTCGCGCTACCGGACACTGTTCAACTCGTCCCCCTTGGGAGTACTCGTGATCGGACCCGACGGGTGTGTTCTCGACGCCAATCCCGCCCAAGCCCGGTTGTACGGTTACAGCGCTCCGGAGCAGCTCGTGGGCTTGCCTGTCCCCTTGTTGTTTAGGGAGAAAGACCGCGAACAAGCCCGTCGCGCCCTGACGAGTCTCCTGGGCGGCGAAGAAGCCTCTGAGCAGGTCGCCACGGCCGTGCGGCGCGACGGTTCGGAATTCACTGTCGAGGTGACGTCGGCCCCCTTGCGTGGACCCCGACGGGAGATCCAAGGGGTTCTCTATCTCACGCGCGACGTCACCGCGGCGAGGAATGCCCAGGAGGCACTGCGGCACTTGAGCGCGCGCCTGATCCAGGCGCAGGAAGAGGAGCGCTCGCGCCTGGCGCGCGAGTTGCACGACGACATCACCCAGCGCCTTGCGCGCCTGGCCATCGATGTCGGGCGAGGCGAAGCCGGGAGATCCGCGACGTCTCGAAACGAGACCGTGCGCTCGGTGCGGGATGAACTGATCCGATTGAGTGAGGACGTTCATGCCCTCTCGTACCGCCTGCACCCTTCGATTCTGGAGGACCTTGGGCTGGCGGCGGCGCTGAAGGCGGAAGCGGAACGTCTGGGGCGGCAGGGCGCCGTCCGGATCGACGTTGAAGTGCTGGACCTCCAGGAGTCGGTTCCCCCTGAGGTCGCTCTCTGCCTGTTTCGGGTTGCCCAGGAAGCTCTGCGGAATGCCGCACGCCACGCCGGCGCGCGGGCAATCGAGCTTTCGGTATGCGGTTGGGACGGCGGACTGCAGTTGGCGGTCCACGATGACGGCTGCGGCTTTGACCCCATGCTTCAGCGCGAACGACCGAGCCTCGGTCATGCAAGCATGCGGGAACGAGTCCACTTGCTCGGCGGCGAACTGGACATTGAGAGCGCGCCCGGCCAGGGCACGACCATCCTGGCGTGGGTGCCACTGGGGGAGAAGGCTGGAGACCAACGACCGAGGGGTTCTTCTGTATGAAGCGTCCGCGTGTGTTGCTCGCTGACGACCACCGCATGGTGGCCGAGGGTGTAAAGAGCCTGCTCAGTCCGGAATTCGACCTGATCGGCGTGGTGGAAGACGGTCGGACCCTCATCGCCGCCGCAAAGGAGCTGCGTCCGGACGTGATTGTTGCAGACATCACGATGCCGCATCTCAATGGGATCGAGGCGCTCGTCCAATTGCAGAAGGACAATCCGAAAGTGAGGGTGGTCTTTCTAACCATGCACCGGAACGTCGCCTACGCCCGCCGTGCGCTGGAAGCTGGCGCCTTGGGCTACGTGCTCAAGCACTCGGCCCCCGCGGAGTTGGTCACTGCCATCCACGCGGCCCTGAAGGGCCAGACCTACATCACGCTCGCGCTGTCGGGGGAAGTGCTCCGGGCCATCCGGGATGAACCGCAGGGGACCACCGATCCGGTGGCGAAGCTGACACCGCGTCAGCGGGAGATTCTCCAACTGCTCGCCGAAGGTCGCTCTGCCAAGGAGATTGCCGACACCCTGGGGATCTCGGCCCGGACGGTGGAGTTCCACAAGTACACGATGATGGAGGCGCTGGGTCTGCACAACAGCGCCGAGTTGCTGCACTTCGCCATCAAGCACGGCATCGTGGCCATCTGATCAAGGGCTGAGAGCAGCACCTTCAGCCCTTCCCCGGCCCCCTCGTAATTCTCCAGAGGCCAACCTCGTACTTCTCCGAGGTCACAGAGTCTCGCCGGCATCGCAGTCTCCGGTTCGCCGAGCAGTGCGTGGATACGAGGGAACGCGCTTCCCGGCAGGCGAACCGGGTGACCATGAGCGGAGAAGACATCAAGTGCGTGCTGCTGGCAGACCGGCACCATGGCCTGACAGAGAGCGTGCGGGGAATGCTCGAAACCCTCTTCGACGCTGTCGTGATGGTGGCGGACGAGAGTTCCCTCATCGAGAGCGCGCGACGGCTTCGACCGACTCTGGCGGTGGTGGACCTGTCCCTGGCCCCCGGCGATAATCTCCGGTGGTTGGAGCAGCTCCGGGCCCGCTGTCCCGAATTGAAGATCCTGGTGCTCAGCGTGCATGACGAACCCAGCGTGCACCGGGCGGTTCTGGACGCCGGGGCCGATGGCGTCGTTGTGAAACGGGCCATCGCCACGGAGTTGCTGACGGCGATCGACAAAATTCTGTCCGGGCCGGGCAACCCCACGCCGAACGTGACGGATCCTCCCGCACCACACGCCTCTCCACTGCCTCAACAACCCAAGAGACTCAACAAACCGTGAACAAGACCCTGCCCTCCATGAAGACGAACCAGACCCCGAGCCCCGAGGAACCCTGCCGTGAGGAGATGACCGCCATCTTCGCGGCGGCGGTCAATCGGACGGACCAATGGCGTGAACTGCACGCGCTGAGCCGCGCCTGGGCGACTGCCCAGGGCGCCCTGGCCGAAACGCAGCGATGCAAGGCGGCACGGCTGTTGCAGTCCACCACGCGGCTCGAACAATGCTGGGCATATCCTGGCCCGCGCCTGTTGGCCGCCATCGGCGAGGCCATGGCCCAGCGTGACGCCGCGACGTTCGCGCGTCTCATCCAGAAAGTGTCGGGCGCGCTGCTGACCGGCGACTACCGGCGGAGCGATGCTGCCTGGGATCCTGCGAGCGAAAGCGCCACGCGACCGCTCGAGGCAGCGCTGCCGCCCGACGTCAGCACGCCGGAAGCGCAGAGGCCGGGCTTCGAGGTGCTGATCGTCACGCCCGCCGATCCGGCCACCTGGGAGCGGGCGAGAGCGGACATGAGGCGCCTGCGACGTCCGGACGACGCCTTCCAGTACGAGGTGGTTCAGGCCGGCAGCTTCGAGGACGCCGCCCTCGCGGTGCTGGTCAATGACGGCCTGCAAGCCGTGGTGATCGTGGACGGATTCCAGTACGGCTCGCGTCTGGAGATGCCGGATCTGCAGTCGTTTCTTGCGCGTTACCTCCCGACGGACCGATCGAGCATCGAACCTGGCGCCATGGCCACGGTGCTGGCGAAGGCGATCAAGCGATGCAGACCCGAGCTCGACATCTACCTGCTATCGGATCGCACGGCGGAAGCCCTGGCAGGCAGCGAGGACCTGGCGCCGGTGCGACGCGTGTTTCATCACGTCGAGGAACCGATGGAAGTCCACCTGTCGATTCTCGACGGCGTCAAGGACCGTTGCGAGACTCCCTACTTCGACAACCTGAAGAAGTACGCGCAGCGCCCTATCGGCACGTTCCACGCGCTGCCGATCGCCCGCGGAAAGTCGGTTTTCCGGTCGGATTGGATCCGCGATTTCGGCCAGTTCTACGGCACCAACATCTTCTTTGCCGAATCGTCGGCCACGACCGGCGGCCTCGACAGCCTGCTCGAACCGACGGGCACCATCAAGAGGGCACAGGAGATGGCAGCGCGCGCGTTCGGGGCGAAGCGCGTCTACCTCGGAACGAACGGCACGTCCACCTCGAACAAGATCGTGGTCCAGGCCGTGTGCAAACCGGGCGACATCGTGATTGTCGACCGCAACTGCCACAAGTCCCATCACTACGGGATGGTGCTCAGCGGCGCACAACCCTTCTACGTCGAGGCGTTCCCCCTCACGCGCTACTCCATGTACGGCGGTGTGCCCTTGCGGACCATCAAGAAGGCGCTCCTCGAGTGCATGGCGGAAGGCAAACTCGACCGGGTGAAGGTCATCGATCTGACGAACTGCACCTTCGACGGGCACATGTACAATCCGCGGCGAGTGATGGAGGAATGCCTGGCGATCAAGCCCGACCTGATCTTCCTCTGGGACGAGGCCTGGTTTGGATTCGCGCGGTTCAGCCCGCTCCACCGCCGGCGCACCGGGATGGGTGCCGCCGCCGCCTTGACCGAGCGCTATCGCGATCCGGCGTACCGGGAGGAATACCGGGCATGGGCCGCCAAGGTCGGCAAACTCGACCCAAAGAACCCGAGACTGCTGGACCTGCACCTGCTGCCCGATCCCGACAAGGTCCGGATCCGGGTCTACCAGACCAACTCGACCCACAAGTCGATGTCCGCGTTCCGGCAAGGCTCGATGATGCTCGTCTGGGACGAGGACTTCCATCAGGTGGAAGGTCCGTTCGAGGAAGCGTTTTTTGCCCACACCTCGACGTCGCCGAATCTGCAACTGATCGCCTCGCTGGACGTGGCGCGACGCCAAATGGAGCTCGAGGGCTATGGCCTCACCTTGCGCATGACCGACATTGCGTTGCGCGTCCGGCGCGCGGTCAACTCGCATCCGTTGATCTCGAAATACTTCCGGGTGGCCACGCCCGAGGACATGATCCCCGCCGAGTTCCGCACCAGCGGATTGAAGGACTACGGTCCGCCCCATTCAACCTGGGTCGACGTGGTGAAGGCGTGGGACGAGGATGAGTTTGCTCTGGATCCCACGCGGCTGACGCTGGTCTGCGGCGCTGCCGGATTCGACGGCACCCAGTTCAAGGGCCTGCTGGCGGAGCGGTTCGACATCCAGATCAACAAGACCTCGCGCAACAGCGTCCTGGTGCAGGTCAACATCAACAACACGCACAGCGACGCCGCCCTGCTGATCAAGGCGCTCGTTGATCTGGCGCGCGAGATTGAGCAGAAGCGGGCGCAGGGCGGCCGAGCCGCCTTCGACGCCAGGGTCGAGTCGTTGATGACCCACGTCCCTGACCTGCCCAATTTCAGCCGGTTCCATGACGCCTTCCGCGACCGCCCGAAAGGGGCGAGCAACGAGGGGCATATGCGGCCCGCCTTCTTCATGGCGTACGAAGAGGCCAACTGCGAGTTCGTGAAGCTGGCCAGCAAGGAAGTGGACGAGCGCCTCAAGAAGGGGCCGGAGATGGTCTCGGCCAACTTCGTCATACCGTATCCTCCCGGCTTCCCGATCATGGTGCCGGGCCAGGTGATCACGGCAGACACGATCGCCTTCATGCGCCAGCTGGACGTGAAGGAGATCCACGGCTACCACGCCGCCCAGGGCTTGAAGCTCATCAAGCCCGAGAAGTTGCGCGGCAGCACCAGGAAGTCCGCCGAGTAAGCCGCCGGGCACCGTCTCTCCCGAAAGGACACCGCTCATGCAAGCACTCTTCGAATTCCTGAAGGCCAACCCCTTCATCCTGCTGTTCTTCACGATTGGGATGGCGGTCTGGGTGGGCAAGTTCAATGTCAAAGGCTACGGCCTCGGCATGGTGGCCGCCGCGGTCGTGGTCGGGTGCGGCCTCGCCGCCTGGGCGTCCGTCTATGGCGTGAAGCTCGAGCTCAACAACTTCGCCAAGTCGCTCTTCTATTATTTGTTCATGTATGGGGTCGGGCTCCGTGTCGGTCCGTCGTTCTTCAACAGCCTCAAGAAGGACGGCTTGAAGTTCACCATCCTCGCCGTGGGGTGCAGCCTCATGGGCTTGGTATTGGTCGTGTTGGGGGCGAAGTGGTTCGGCCTGCCCGCCGGCGCCGCGGGCGGCATTCTGGCCGGCTCCCAGACCATGTCCGCCGCCATTGGCACCGCGGAGATGGCGGTGACGCAGGGCGCGTACAAGCTGCCGGATGGCACCACGGCCGAGGCCGTTTCCGGCATGATCGCGCTCAGCTACGGCGTCACGTACATCTGGGGCACGGTCGGCATCATTCTGATCTGCAAGTATCTCCCCCGCTGGTGGGGCGTGGACGCGAAGAAGGCCGCCAAGGAGTATGAGGCAGCCAACGGCGTTGCCAACGTCGACGACTCCGGTCTCACGGGCTACCGCCCCGCCGGTCTCCGCGCCTACCGGCTGGAGAACAAAGCCACGATCGGTCAAACCATCGCCCAGTTCCGCCGGCAGCACCCGCAATACCGCATCCTTAACGTGGTTCGCGGGGGCGAGTCGATCGGCGCCGCTCCGGAGGAAGTCTTGCAGGCGGGTGACATCGTCGCGCTCGGGGGCCGGATTGAGGATCTGACCTCGAACATGGGCCTGATTGGTCCCGAGGTGGCCGACGCCAGCGCGTTGAACATCCCGATCGACCAGGCGGAAGTCCTTGTCACGGACAAGAGCCTTGAAGGCAGGGCTCTGAAGGAATTCCGCGACGAGGACTTCGCCGGCCAGTTGCAGGTGCTGCGCCTCGAGCGAGGCGGCGTGCCGATTCCCCTGGGCGCCGAAACGCAGCTCCGGCGTTTCGATGTGCTGTTTGTGGCCGGCTTGAAGAGCGCCGTCAACAAGCTCGCCGCGCTCGCGGGCAAGGTCGCGCGCCCGAGCACGGCCACCGACCTGTTGACCCTCGCGGTGGGAATGGTCATCGGCCTGCTCATCGGGCTGATCAACGTGCCGGTGGGGAGCTTCTCGGTTGGCTTGGGCAGTGCGGGCGGGTTGCTGCTTTCGGGCATCTTCGTCTCGTCCATCGTGTCGCGGCTGCGGTTCTTTGGCAGCACCCCCAACGCGGCGCGGAACATCCTCGAAGATCTCGGTCTGGTGACGTTCATCGCCATCGTTGGCATCAACTCCGGCTCGACGCTGCTGGCCCAGCTGACGGGCAAGATCGCGCTGTTCATCTTCCTGGCAGGTTTCATTGCGAGCACGATTCCACCCATCCTCACCTGGGCGATCGGCTATCATGTCATGAAGATCAACCCGGCCGTTCTCATGGGAGGCGTCGCCGGGGCGCGCTCGCACTCGGGGCCGGCGCGGGAAGCGTCCAAGGAGATCGACAGCAGTGTGCCGTGGGTGGGATTCCCGGTGGGCTATGCGGTTTCCGGGGTGCTGCTGACTGTCTTCGGCTACTTCGCCATGGTGCTCTCGAAGTAATGGCTCCGCTATGGCCTGGCTGACCCAACTGTTCACCAAGAACCCCGAGCTGGCGGTCTATCTCTCGCTGGGGGTCGGCTACTGGGTGGGGACCCGGAAGTTCCGGGGCTTCAGCCTCGGCGGCACGACCGGCTCCCTGCTTGCGGGTATTCTGATCGGCATGTTTGTGAAGGTACCGGTCACGGGCATGGCCAAGAACATCCTCTTCCTGCTCTTCATGTTCGGCATCGGCTACTCGGTCGGGCCGAAATTCTTCAAGGCGATGAAAGGGGCGGGCTGGCGGTTCGGCGTCCTGGGGGCCTTCGTGCCGGTGGTCGGTCTGCTCACCGCGTGGGCCATCGCCAGCCTCCTGAAGCTGGATCTGGGGTTCGCGGCCGGTCTCGTGTCCGGCGCGCTGACGGAATCTCCTGCCATCGGCACCGCCAGCGAGGCCATCCAGGCGCTGACGCTGCCGGACGAGACGAAGCACAAGCTGATCAGCCACATCGCGGTGGCGGATGCGCTCTGTTATGTCTTCGGCGCGTTTGGCGTGATCTACATCTGCGGCACGCTGGGGCCGAAGATCCTGAGGATCGACCTCCGGGCGGAAGCCAGCAAGGTCGAGGCGGAATATGGGGTCACGCGCACCAAGGACGGCATCACCTCGGCGTGGCACCCCTTCGAAGTGCGCGCCTACCGGCTTGAAGGGACAGCGCGCATCGTCGGCCACACGGTCGTTGAGGCCGAGAAGATCATCCCGGAGGCACGGTTGTTTGTGCAACGCCTCCGGCGGGGGACGGAGTTGCTCACTCCGAAACCGGACACCGTCCTGCAGGCCGGCGATGTGCTGGCGATCAGCGGCCAGCGCGATGTGCTCGTGCGGGTTCTGGGCGAGAAAGCCGTCGAGGTGAACGACCGCGAATTGCTCGACCTGCCCGTCGCTTCGTTCGATGTGTTCGTGAGCAACAAGGAATTCGTCGGACGCACCTTGGCGAGCATCGCTGGCGACGACGCGGTCTACAGCGTGTTTCTGCGCAAGATCACCCGGGGCACGGAGGAGATCCCGATCGGGACCCGGACCGTGATCGAGCGGGGCGACCTGTTGAGCGTGGTCGGCTCCGAGTCCGCGGTGGAGCGCGTCGCGAAGCGGATGGGATCGGTCGTGCGCCCGCTCGACACCACCGACTTCGTGGCCGTGGGGCTGGCCATCTTCCTGGGGGCAGCGTTGGGCGCCACGGTTTTCCTGCCCGCCGGGACCACCAAGATCTTCCTGGGCACCAGCGTCGGCACGCTGCTCGCCGGCGTGGCGACCGGCTACATCCGCTCCGTGCGCCCGCTGTTGGGTCGCGTGCCGGACGGGGCGGTGGCGTTCATGCAATCGATCGGGCTGTCCGGCTTCGTCGCGATGATCGGGCTGGGGGCAGGGCCGGAGTTTCTACCCGCTGTCCGCGAGGCCGGCCTCGGTCTCCTGATCGGCGGCATGATCGTGACGTTGGTGCCGCAGATCGCGGGGCTCTATTTTGGCCGGTACGTGCTGAAGGCCAGTCCCCTGCTGATCCTGGGAGCGCTGTCCGGCGCGCAGACGTTCACGCCCGGCCTGGCGGCAGTGCAGGAGAAGGCCGGAAGTCCCATCGCCGTGTTAGGCTATGCCGGGGCGGTGCCCGTGGCGCACGTGCTCCTCACCACCTGGGGCTCGGTGATCGTCCTGTTAATGTCGCGCTGAGGACCCATGCCGGAGCAAGTCCGCGAACCCTATCCGACGAGCCATGGACAGTGCTGAACCCGGGAAAACGATCAACGCCACCGACCGCATCGAAAGCCTATGAAGCCAAACTCACCCCTGAAGACCTTCGCCTTGATTGGGGCCTTCCTGGCCGCCGGCACGTCCGGGCTCGCCCAAGTGCAAAGCTCCGGCGACCTCGAGCAACTCCGGTCCGCAGTCCAATCGATGGAACAGACGATCCGGGAACTGAACCGCAGAATTGCGGACCTGGAACGGCAGCCGAAGGCTGCCCCGCCCCCGGTCCAACCCGTGGGGCCGGAGCCGGCTGCCCCTGGCGCTCCTCAGCCCACGCCACCAGGCGCGGACGTGACGCCGAAAGCGCCGGCGCCGCCCAGTGACCTCTCGGATGGCACAACGCAGATTCCCTACCATGACACGGTCAAGGAAGAGGATCTGAGCGCGCCGCGTCCCGGGAACGCCCCCCTCGACCCGAGTTACCAGGGCTTCATGCAACTCCTGGGCACCAAGACGTGGGTCAAACTCGGCGGCTACGCCAAGCTCGATGCCATCGTCGACTCCACCCGGATGGGCAATCCGAACATGTTCATCACCGCCAGGATTCCGGTCGAGGGCGAAGCGGATTATGACAAAGGGGAACACTTCGCGATGCACGCCAAACAGACCCGCTTGAATCTGGAGTTGCGGTCGCCGACCCGGTTGGGCGCCTTGAAGATCTACTACGAGAACGACTTCTTTGGGAACAGCACCGAGCCCTCGATGGACTACCGGCTGCGCCATTGCTACGGCCAGCTGGCGAACCTCACCGTAGGACAGACCTGGACCACGTTCTACGACCCGGATGCGAACCCGGACACGCTGGACTTCGAGGGGCCGGGAGTCCTGCCCGTCCTCCGTCAACCCGAGCTGCGGTACACGCTTCCGATCCAAAAGCAAGCGATGTATGCGGCGTTCGCCATCGAGCAACCCAAAAGCGACTTGAGCAACCTCCCTGCGGGCGCCGAGGGCCGAAACACGATGCCCGACTTCGCGGGACACTGGCGGTGGGAAGGCAAGCCGGGCCACGTGCAACTCGGGGGCGTTTTGCGCAGTCTCTCCTATGACAACAATGCCGGCCCCGACGATTCCGCGCTGGGGTGGGGTGTGAATTGCTCCGGAGCGTTGAAGACGTTCGGCGCGGACAGCCTGATCGCCAGCCTCAGTTACGGCGAGGGCATCGGCCGATACATCCAGGATCTCCCCACCGGCAGTGCCGGCGTGGTCGACGCCTCGGGCGACCTTCACCTGCTCACGGCGTGGGGGGCGATGGTGGGCTATCGCCACCAGTGGAGCGAGCGGTGGCGGTCCACCCTCAGCTACGGCTATGTGCAGTTGGACAACCGAGCGGATCAGGGCGCCTTTGCCTACGACCAAACCCATTATGCCCAGGCCAACCTGGTTTGGATGCCGACACGGCACTTCTACGTGGGCCTCGAGTATCTCTACGGCGTGAAGGAAGCGCGCAACGGCAACTCCGGGGATGATCACCGCCTGCAGATCAGCATGCAGTACAAACTGATCCGATGAACCCATGCCTCAGCCTCGATATCGAACATCAGCCTGCAACCAGGGCATGCCCATGACCAGACGCCACTCCTGCCGCAACGCTTCGCCGTTGTTCTCCGTTCCCCGTTTGTCACTGCTCCGCGCGGCTGGCGCTCTGCTGACCTGGCTCGTGTGGCTGCCGGCGCACGCCCATGCCTCGATGTTCAAGGGGGAGACGCTGGACAAAGTCGCTGATGTGCTGGCGTGGGTCGTGCTCGTCATTGCGCCCATGGTGGGGATCGCGGTCTTCTGGGTCGTCCATATCCTCCCGGAGAAGATCGCGGAAAAGCGGGAGCACCCGCAGGCCAAAGCCATCCAGACGCTCTGCCTGCTGTCGCTGCTGTTTGGGGGGATGCTATGGCCGTTGGCCTGGTTGTGGGCCTACTCAAAACCGGTCCTCTATCGGCTGGCTTACGGCACCGACAAGGTGCCTCATGGACACGAAGACACGGCGCGCCTGCCAGACCCGGGCGATCCGCAGGAACTCCAGCGGCTGCGGCAGCGCGTCGCCGAACTGGAAAGCCAGCTCGCGGATCCGTCGGCCGCCAAAGGAGCAAAGGCCTGACCTATGGAAATCCTGCTGCTCGGCATCTACTCGTGTTTTGTCTGGCTGATCTTCTTCAAGCTCAAGTGGCTGCCGTGGAACATCGTCAGTCAGGTCATCGTCATCACGCTGCCCATCCTGGGGCTGACCGTGCTGATCTTGCTGTTGAATGTTGTCGCGCCCTCCTCGCACGACGTGCGGGTCGTCAACTACGTGGTCCCGATCAACCCCCCGGTGCGCGGTCTGGTCACCGAGGTGCCCATCGAGCCCAACCGCCCGATCCGGAAGGGCGATGTCCTCTTCAAAGTCGACCCTACGCCTTACGAGATCGCCGTGAGGCATTGTGAGGCGCAAACCGCCCAACTCAGGGTCCAGCTCGTCACGGCCGAGGCGAACTCCCGTAACTTCAAGGAACAGTTGAAAGGCGCGACCGGCCAGAAGGAGGCGCTCGAGTCGAAACTCGAACTCTCCCGCAAGCGGCTCCTGCAGTTCAAGGAACTGGCGGACTCCGGTGCCGGCAACCGGTTTGACTACGAGCAGGCGCAGGCCGACGTGCAGAACCTCGAGGGCCAACTCGCCTCGATCGTGGCCACCGAAGCCCAGGCTCGCGAGAAACTCGCAGCGAAGACTCCCGACGGGGATCAGGACGAAGTTGCCAACGTGAAGGCCCAGCTCGCCCGCGCCGAGGCGCAGCTGGCCGATGCCAAGTGGGAATTGAGCCAGACCACGTATTACGCCCCCGCCAATGGCACCGTGGTGGCGCTGACCTTGCGTCCGGGTGCCATGGCCGTGCCCCTCCCGATGACACCGGCCATGAACTTCGTCGAGGACGAGCAGTGGATTCTGGCCATTTACCGCCAGAACGAGGTGCGCCGGATCGAGCCAGGCCAGGAGGCCGAGGTCGCCTTTGAGATGTACCCCGGCCGCGTGGTGAAGTGCAAGGTCGACTCGATCATGTGGGCCACCGCCCAGGGGCAGTTGCCCATCGGCACCATGAATGTGGCTGGGGGCGTCGCCCCTGTCCCACCCAACTGCCTCGCGGTCCGCTTGCTGCCGGACGCCCGGGAAAGGGACCTCTTCCTCGCCGCGGGCGCACACGGCGCGGGCGCGGTGTTCACGGACAGCGGCCACGCGATCCATATCCTGCGCAAAGTCCTGGTGCGGATCAGTGCGAAACTGGACTGGCTGATCCTCAAGCTGCACTGAGGCGACCATGCGATTCCCAGGATTGCTCCTCGCGGCGGCGGTTGGCGCCGGTATTCTGGCCGGCTGCGCCACCCATCGGCCGCCCACGCGGACCGAGATTCGCCGACAGTCCGGCACGCTGACCAACCTGGTCCTGACGGACGCATGGAAAGCGGCGGTCGTGTCGACCAATGCCATCCAGGACAACTGGTTGGCGACGTTCGGCGACGACCAACTGGCCGCACTGGTCGCCGAAGCGATGACGAATAGTCCCGACTTGCGCGTCGCCGCTACGCGGGTCGAGCAGGCCTGGCAATGCGTGCGCCTGGCCAATGCCGCCCTGCGTCCCACCGTCAGCCTTTTCGGTACCGGGGGCTTCAACATGGGTGGCGGCGATGTCAGCTCCGCCCTGCAAGGCGTATCGCTCGGCGCGTCCTGGGAACCGGACCTCTGGGGCCGGATGCGCTATGGACGCAACGCCGCGCAGGCGACGCACGCCTCAATGCAGGCGGATTACGAGTTCAGTCGGCAATCCCTGGCCGCCACGATCGCGAAGAGCTGGTTCACGGCCAGCGAAACCTGGCTGCAGCTCCAGATCGCCGAGGACATGGTCCAGGCGGCACAGCAGTTGGTGACCCTCGCCGCGACGCGGCATCGCGTCGGTCCTGGCAGTGAGCAGGAGGCCGCGCTGGCGCGCGCCACCTTGGCCGCCAACCAGGACACAGCCCGGCAAGTGCGTTTCGCCCATGAGCAGACCCTGCGTGCCTTGGAGCTGCTGCTGGGCCGCTATCCTGCAGCGGAACTTCAAGCCCGCCGCGACCTCCCCTCGCTCCCCGGTCCGATTCCCGCCGGTCTGCCGCTGGAAATGCTCGAACGCCGCCCCGACCTGATCGCCGCCGAGCGCCGGGTCGCTGCCGCCTTTCATCGCGTCGGCGAGGCAAAGGCCGCGCAGCTGCCACGACTCGTCCTCAACGCCAATGTCGCAGCCATTGACAGCGCAATACTCCAGCTGAAGGAGGATTTTGAGAACCCCACCGGCGGAGCCGGGGCAAGGCTCATGGCCCCCCTCTATCAGGGCGGCGCGCTCAAGATGCAGGTCGAGATCCGCACACTCGAGCAGCGACAGGCCGTGGCGGAATACGCTCGGATCGCCTTGCGCGCTCTTGGAGACGTTGAGAACACCCTGGCCGCCGCCCGGACGTTGGGCGAACGACGTCCGTTCCTCGATCAGGCGCTGGCAGAGAACCAGCGTGCGCTCGATCTGGCACAGACCCGCCACCGCGTCGGCCAGGCGGACTCGCGGTCGGTACAGCAACAACAACTCAGCCTCGATGCCGCCCGGCTCGCGCTGTTGCGCGTCCAAAGCGAACAGTTGGCCCAGCGAGTGGACCTCCATCTTTCCCTCGGCGGGAGCTTCGCCGCGCCAGCGACACCGCCACCCGGCGCTGGCATGAAATAGACTCGACAACCGGAAGTCATGATTTGCTGCCGCCGCGCCCCTGAAATGACTGGAGTCGATGACGGCAGGACCTGGAAACCGTAAACCACCCCCACAGACACGCAGCACTATGAAGAAGAACGCCCTGCTCCTCATCGGCCTTATGACCCTGCTAACTGCCGCCCCGCAGGCCAGCCAGGAACAACTCGCCAAGAGCATCCAGGACGCCCGCTCGGAAACGAGCCGGACGGACGCCCAACTCAAGGCCACGCTCGAAGCCATCAACGCGCTCACACGACAAACCCAAGGCGACCTCCGTCCCGCCTACAGCACCTACTGCTCGGAGGTGTCCCGGACCGAGGCGGCCGCCGGGTGGACCAAGACGCGGGTCGAGTGGATGGCCGGTGACGGCAGAAAGTACTTCCGGGATTGGCAGAACACCGTGAATAGCATCGGCAACCCGTCCTTGCGGAAGAAGTCACAGAAACGGCTCGACGCCGTCCAGGCGTCGTACAACAAGGTGGAGGCGTCGCTCCGGTCGGCCGGCGACAAGTTCGCGCCCCTCCTCTCCGACCTCGGTGATATCCGGAAGGCCTTGGCTTCGGATGTGACACCGGGTGGTGTCAAGGCGATCAAGAGCACGGTCCGAAGCGCCAATTGGAATCATCAATTCGTCGACAAAGCCGTCAAGTCCGCCCTCAAGGAAATGGAGAAGATGGAGACCGCGTTGTCCTCGGAAGTCCGGTGAACTGGGGTGCTGCTCCGGAGTGGAGAAGCACGCAGAAAACACCCAGCCCGTATGAAACCCACTACGCTGAGGGCGGGTCGCTTGGGGTTGACGCTGTTGGGTTGTGTTGCCCTATGGCTGCCGGCCGCCGCCCGCGCCGGTCTCTTCGGCCCCAAGGGCGACACCCCCGAGGAGAAGCGGCGGGTTGTCCAGCAGCAGCGCGAGGAGATGCTGGCCGAGCTCCAGAAGACGAAGCCGGGACTGAGGGACCGCCTGCAGAAGGCGGCCGGCTACGCCACCTTCAAGCAGACGGACATGAATCTGTTCTTGCTCGCCTCGGGTCGGGGTTACGGCGTGCTCCGGGACAACGCGAGCGGCAAGGACACGTACATGGGGGTCGCCTCGCTGGGGGGCGGTGTGGGTTTGGGGGTCAAGGACCTCCGTGTGATCTTCATCTTCAACGACGCCAAGGTGATGCGGCAGTTTGTCGAGCAGGGGTGGCAGTTCGGCGGCAAAGGGGACGCCTCTGCCAAGTACAAGGACACGGGTGTGTCCGTCGAAGGAGGCGCCAAGGCCAACGTGGACTTCAAGG
This sequence comes from Verrucomicrobiota bacterium, assembly GCA_029556615.1. GTDB lineage: Bacteria > Verrucomicrobiota > Verrucomicrobiia > Limisphaerales > J093 > JAKQDD01. Next base: position 20,208 of record JAKQDD010000015.1, read on the forward strand.
AGGGCACGGTTGTGGTCGGGGCCACGAGCGATGCCCGTGCCGGCGGCAAGGCCGGGGACAAGACCTCCGCTGCCGTTGTCACTGCTGGCGGGATGGAGGTCTACCAGTTCACCGAGAGCGGACTGTCCCTCCAGGCCACCGTCCAGGGCACCAAGTACTGGAAAGACTCAAAACTCAACGAGTAATCGCGTCCCAGATCCACGCGCTCCGAACAGAAACCACACACCTGAGACTACACCCATGAACCGCACCCTCTGCTCCCTGCTCGTCGCCACCGCCGTCGCGGCCGGCACCGGAATGGCCTTCGCCCAAACCCCGACCGCGACCGCGGAACCGGATGACTTGCGCGCCGTGCTGGAGGTTCTCCGTTCCGACGTCAACGCCTTCAAGATCCGGACGCTGAACGAGGCCCTGCAGATGACCGGCCCGGAAGCCGAGAAGTTCTGGCCCCTCTATCGCCAGTACGAGCACGCATTGGCCGCCGTGGCCAGCCAGAAGATCGCCTTGCTCCGTGAGTTCGGCGACCGCTGTGCCAAGGGCACACTCGACAACGTGGCTGCAGAGAGAATGGCCCAGCAATGGCTCAAGAATGTGCAGGCCCGCCTCGACCTGTGGAAGAAGTACCGGAAGAAGCTGGCCAAGGCGGTTTCGCCCGCCCGCGCCGCGCAGTTCCTCCAGGTCGAGCATCAGATGGCGCTGTTTATGGACTTGAACATCGCGTCGGAAATGCCGGCGCTCCGCACCGTGATCCAAGCCGACTGACTCTGAACTTCACTCAACACACGGCGAACAGACTCATCCGGCGCTCGCCACCCCAAGCCCAACCGCACCCCCATAGCCGTCTGTGAACCCTCCCATGAAACGTCACCGAATCCTCTCCGCACTGCTCGTCGGTCATGAGCCCAGGCCGTTCTCTTTCCCCCGTCTTCGCCCCCCTCTCTCGACCGGACGGGGGGAGGGGCGGGAGTCAGGGCCGCTCCGGGGAAGCCCGCGGGGCGTCGTCAATGGCCTTCTTTGCCTCGCGGTTGTTGCGCTGGTGCTGGCCGGTTGCTCCTCCACGCCGGCCAAGGTGGGCCACGGACCGATCGCCGCGCGGTCTTTCAGCTTCGTCAGGCCGGTCGCTCCGCCCGCTCCCCAATGGCAGCCTGTCCACACGATGATCCAGGAGGCCGTCACCAAGAACCTGGCCAAGCGGGGCCTCGCGAAGACGGAGGGCATTGGAGAGGTCACGGTGGGCTACCTGCTCATTGTTGGCAACAACGCCTCGACCGCGCCGGTCACCGACTACTTCGGTGACCGGGAGGACCTGGAAGGACTCCTCGACAGGTCGCACGCCGCATACACGAAGAGCAAGAACCCGAACTACTTCGAGGCGGGCACGCTGGTCATCGACCTCATCGACTCGAAGAGCTTCAAGCTGCTCAAGCGCGGATACACCACGCGCCCCGTGCTCCGCAACGCGTCCGCCAGCGCTCGGGCCACTCACATCCAAGCGGCGGTGGACGAAGTCCTGCGCGACCTGCGCATTGCCCCATGAAGGCCGCGGAACAGCGACTCGGGTGGCTGGCGCTCACTGTGCTGTTGGGAGGCTGCCTGCTGGTGACGCTGCCGCTTGTTCCCGCGCTGGTCTGGGCGGGAATTCTGAGTTTTTCCATCTGGCCGTTGTATTCACGCCTGCTCAACGGGCTGGGCGGCCGGCGCGGTCTCGCCGCACTGCTCGTCGTGCTGGGGATCGTTGGGGTCGTCTTCATGCCGTTGCTGCTGGTGGGGGTTACGTTGACGGACAACGTCCGGGCGCTCAGCGCCGCCACCCAACACTGGCTGGATGTCGGTCCGCCGGCGCCGCCGGCCTGGCTGGAGAAGACGCCGGTCGTCGGTCGTACCGCGGCGGAGTCGTGGAAGAGCCTGCAGGCGGACAGCGCCCAATGGCTCGAACAGACAAAGCGGCTGGTCGAGCCGGCTGGCGCCTGGTTGCTCAAGGCGGGCTTCCTGCTGGGCCAAGGGCTGCTGCAGCTCGCCTTAAGCCTCCTCGTCACGTTCTTTCTGCTCCGGAGCGGTCCAACGGTCGCGACCCAACTCAGCGCCGGGGTCGCGCGCATTGCCGGAGAGCGGGGCGGGCGCCTGCTGGATCTGGCCGGCGAGACGGTGCGCGGCGTGGTGTACGGCATTCTGGGTACGGCTCTGGTGCAGGCCGTGCTTGCCGGTCTGGGTTTGCTCATCGCGGGCGTGCCCGGGCCCGGTCTGCTGGCGATGATGGTTTTTCCTTTGTCCGTGGTGCCGGCCGGACCGTTCCTGATCATGCTGGTCGCGGCGCTCTGGCTGCTGCACCAGGGCGCAACGGGCTGGGCTGTGTTCGTCCTGGTCTGGGGCGTCGGCGTCAGCACCGTCGACAACTTCGTGCGGCCCTGGCTGATCAGCCAGGGCAGCGACATGCCGTTTGTCCTGATTCTCATCGGGGTGCTCGGTGGAGCGCTGACCTTCGGTCTGATCGGCGTCTTCATCGGCCCCACCTTGCTGGCCGTCGGGCAGCGGATTGTCGGCGAATGGATCGCCACGGGTCCTTTGACCTCGCGGTCGATGGCCGGCATGCCTCGATCGGAACCAAGCCCGTAAAGCCGATGCCGCACCGAGCCGGAAGGGCACATCCTGTGAAATCATGAGGGGACGGATGACATGCCAGTGACGAATCGATCAGGAGCCGAAAGCCCGGCGAGGCGCGCCTCAGACCGATGAAACATGCAGTCCTGAAGAACCGTGGGGGGGGCAGCGGGGCACCCTGCCTCCGCGCCTCGCTCATCAGAGTCCTCGACGGAGGAAGGGGAGGCCTGGAACAACAGAGACCCAAACTTGACCTAATCGCATCGACTTTCACAAGTCGAGGACTCTAGCCCGATGAACCGGGATGCGATCTACCAGGAACTCCAGCGGCGCGATAGCGTGCTGAGCACCTTGGTGAACAGCATCCTCGATCAGTGCCCGCACCACCCCGCCATGACCTTATGGAACATCTGCTGAAAGAACTCCGGCACAACCGGCTGCTCTGGCTGCTGATCTTCGTGCCCGTGGTATTCGCGGCGCAGCAGCTCAAGCCCGAGGCGCACACCTTGCTCTTCGTGCTGTCGGTCCTGGCCATCGTCCCCCTGGCGGCCCTGCTCAGTCACGCCACCGAATCGGTGGCGGCCAAGACGGGCGATTCGGTGGGGGGGCTGCTCAACGCCACGCTGGGGAACCTCACCGAGTTGGTCATCGCCCTCACCGCATTGCGCGCCGGCCAGTACATGCTGGTGAAGGCGTCCATTGCCGGCGCGATTGTCACCAACAGCTTATTCATGCTGGGCGCATCGTTCCTCCTGGGCGGTCTGAAGCATCACCTGCAGGAATATAACCGCGTCAGTGCCCGGACGCAGGCGGGACTGCTGTTCTTGGCCACGATCGCGCTGCTGATTCCCTCGGCAGTCTCCCAGGCCGATTCCTCGGCGGGCGCGGGATTCACCCAGAAGCTGAGCGTGGGTCTGGCGGTGCTGCTGATCGTCGCGTACGGACTGGGCATGCTGTTTTCACTCCGCACCCACCGCGAGCTGTTCGCCAGTGCGGAAGGTGGAGAGGCTGGGGAGACGCCGTGGCCCATGGGTCTGGCTCTGACCCTATTGACCGGCGTCACGGTACTGGTGGCGCTGGTGAGCGAGGTGTTCGTCGAGTCGGTGCAGAAGGCGGCGGAGGCCTTGGGCATGACCCCGGCCTTCGTGGGCTTCATCGTCGTGTCGCTTGTGGGGGGGGCGGCGGAAATGGCATCAGCCTTTGCCGGGGCTCGCAAGAACCGGCTCGACCTGAGCGTGGGCATCGCCCTGGGCAGCGCGTCCCAAATCGCGCTCTTTGTCGCACCGGTGCTGGTCCTGGTCAGCTACGTCATCGGCCCGACGCCGATGGATCTGCAGTTCTGGCCGGGGGCGATCGTCATGATGCTCCTTGCCACGCTCACGGTCTCACTCGTGACCAACAGCGGGCGTGCGGCGTGGTTCGTCGGCGTGGTTGTGATGATGGTCTATCTGATCTTCGCCATGACGCTCTATTGGATGCCACCGCGGACACCGTAGTGCCGCCTGATGTGTTGGGACCTGGACAATCCGCCTCTGGAAACGTATGCGTGACGATCCGATCAAGTCCTCGAAACGCGTGCTGGAACCGAGTGAGCGCATTGCCGAAGTGCTGTTCGGGCTCATCATGGTTCTCACGTTCACCGGCTCGCTCAGCGTCGCGGAGGCAGGCCGCGACGATGTCCGGACCATGCTGATTGGCGCACTGGGATGCAATCTGGCCTGGGGGATCATCGACGGGGTGCTGTATCTGATGGGGTGTCTTGCCGAGAAGGGGCGGGATCTGAAGACGCTTCGTGCCGTTCGTGACGCCGGCGATCTCGATCAGGCCCAGCGGCTGGTTGCGAGCGCGCTCCCTGCAGTGATCGCCCGGGTGATTCAGCCGGCGGAATTGAAAACCCTCGGCCAGCGGCTCCGGCAATTGCCGGAGCCGCCCGGGACAAGCCGGTTGAGCGCCACGGACTGGCGCGGTGCGGCCGGCGTGTTCCTGCTCGTGTTTCTGTCGACGTTGCCGGTGGCCTTGCCCTTTGTGCTTCTGCAGAACGCGGCCCTGGCGATGCGCATTTCCAACGCCATCGCCATGGTGATGCTGTTTCTCGCCGGGGTGGCCTACGGGCGATGCATTGGCCGTTCCCCTTGGCTTGTCGGCGTCGCCATGGTCGTGCTCGGCGGCATCCTCGTCGCCCTGACCATCGCCCTTGGAGGTTGATCCCATGCCCAAGATTCTGTTCCTCCTGGCGGGCGTGTCGCTCGGGGCGGCGTTTGCCCAGGCGCAGACGACGGTGACCAACGAGCCCGGCGGAGGAAGCGACTGGTCCTTCTCGGTCTCGGCCTACAGCTATTTCGTTCCCGCGGAGCGGGAGTATGTTCAGCCCACGTTCAGCGCCGATCGGGGGTGGCTGCACCTGGAAGCACGCTACAACTATGAAGATCTTGAAACCGGCTCGGCGTGGGTGGGATACAACCTCGGCGGGGGCGAGACGCTGGAGTGGGAGTTGACACCCATGCTGGGCGGCGTGTTCGGCAACACGACGGGCATCGCCCCGGGGTGCAAGGGCTCGTTGAGTTGGCGGAAACTTGAGCTCTACAGTGAAGGTCAGTATGTGTTCGACACGGACGATTCATCCGGGAGCTTCTTTTACAACTGGTCCGAACTGACCATGGCGCCGACGGACTGGTTTCGGTTCGGGCTGGTGACACAACGCACGCGGTTGTACGACGCGGATCGCGACATTCAGCGCGGGCTGATGGTGGGATTCACGTTCAAGCAGCTGGACGTCGCCGGTTACGTCTTCGATCCGGACGAGAGCAGGCCGACGGTGGTGATCGGACTTCGCGTGGACTTCTGAGCAGGGCAACGCCGTGCAGAGCGCTCCGCCCTGCGTCGCACCATGAAGAGGCGCAGCCGGTAATGACCTCTCCTGAGCCTCGCGCCGGCCTCGCAGGTATCGAGCAAAGATCACGATCACGGTCTTCATTTCTGAACCTGCCGAAGAGCCATCCGAGGAATCCGCACCGCCATGGCAGATGCCCCTTCCCGCGGCTTCGTCGATCTCAACGGCCCCGCCGCTCGCAGAGCAGGGCGGCGCCGCCCATCAGCGTCAGCCCGATGAGCAGCCTCACGTAGTCCGTGCGTTCCCCCAGCAGGATCAACGACGCGAGGATGCCCAGGGGGATCTTGACGTTGTTGAGGACGGCGAGGGTACCCTCATTCACAAGCCTGGCCCCCTTGTTCCAAAGGAAGAACCCAACGCCCGAGGCCACGACGCCCAGGTACAGGAGGATCAGCCCCTGGGACCCGGTGACGCGGAGGCTTGACCACGGGGTGGTGAACGCCGCAGCCAGAGCCGTCACGCCGACGGCACCGAGATAGAGAAAACCAAAGACCTCCCGGTCGTTCCAGCCCCTGGTCGCCGCCGCGAGCCGCTTGTAGTCGAGTTGGCCGAACGCGAACGCGATGTTCGAGAGCTGGACGAGGAGGATCCCCTGGAGATTGGCGGCCAGGGGTTGATCGGGGTACTTCACGACCGCGCCGCCCAGGAACGCCATGGCCGCCGCGCCGAAGAAAAGGCCGTTGAAGCGCCGGGCACGCAGATCATGGAACAACGTCACGAACAGCGGCGTCGTGGTCGTGAGCAGCGCGATCGTGTGGGCGGGCAAGAACTGGAAAGCAGTGATGTAGGCCATGTACATCAGGCCAAACTGGACGGCGCCGGTCAGCCCCAGGCGCAGCGCCACCGGCCGGCCGACCACACGCGGTTTCCAGAAGGGCAGAAACACCAGGAGCGAGAGCACCATGCGCGCGAACGCCACGAAGGTCGGATCCAGCGCAACCAGCCCCCCCTTGATCAGAGGGAATGAAAAGGCCCAGACAACAGAAATGAGAACCAGATAGATCACGACGCGGTCGCGGCGCGGTTCGAGGAGGCGGGCCCGTTCGCCCGGAGAAGCCGAGGGCTCCCGTCAATTGCGTTTCATGGCCTTCAGGAGCTCGTAGGCGCGCCGGGCGTTGGGATCGCCGGACTCGATGGCCCGGATCAACTCACTCTCGAGCGTGACCATCGAGCTGTGAATCGCCATGCCCTGATCGAAGGTGACGTTTTCCTGCGCTTTGACCGTCTGCAGCGACACGACGGCCTGCTCGTAGCGCTGCTGGCGCATCGCTTCGGAAGCGGCCAGGGCGCTCTCCCGAATCTCAGCCTGGGATTCCTGGAAGGCCGCTTCGAGTTGCGACGCCGCCTCCTTGGGATTGCGGGCGACCCGGACGTCGTCCTCGGACGACTTGCTGCAGCCGATGGGCAGCAGCCAGACGGCCAGGCAGAGGCCCGCGGCGAACCAGCGGTCGCACCGCATCCCGGTGCGGCGGATGACAACCCGCGCGTCGTTCATCGTGATCATTAATCGCCCGTTCGCGAGCCGGGGTTGCACCAGAATCGCCCCGGGCGAACGCCCGGGTAGCCGCCAATGCCGGCCTCCATGTAGTACGCCTTGAACTTCATGTACTCCGTCTGCCCGCCAAACATCCCCATGACCGTCCCGGTGTTGTGCCGTTGCGTGACCCCCTCGTTCGGCTCGCTGGCCACGTTGTCGTAGTTCGACGGCTGCTTCTCGTCCGCCTCCCAATAGAGCATGAAATGCGGCTGGAAATCGCTGAGCTTGTAGGTGCTCCACTGGCCGCGCGGCCCGGTCGTGTAGGCCGAGACCGCCCCGTTCATCATGTAGCTGCAGACCTGCATGTCGCGCTGGCGGAAGGCGGGGCTGTTGGTCCGTTCCACCGGGCACCAATAGACCTTCTTCTCCTTCAGGATCGGCCAGAGAAGGCCCAGTTCAAGCATGTGCTGGGGGCGGTTCGTCGCGACCCGGGTGTAGGCCCAGTTCGGCACGTTGAACGAGTCCGAACTCCACGAGGTGTAAGGCAGATAGTCGTTGTTGTCCCCCGTGTAGAGATGGGTCGCGAGCAGGATCTGTTTGATGTTCGAGATGCACTTGGACCGGTTCCCCTGCTCCTTGGCCTTGCTCAGGGCCGGCAGCAGGAGACCGGCGAGAATCGCAATGATGGCGATGACGACGAGCAACTCGATCAGAGTAAAGGCAGACCTGCGCTTCATGGCCGGTGCGATGGTTGCGGAACGACCATGGCCTCCCCGATCGCCAATGTCAAGATCCGGACGCCGGCCCGGATCCTCGCCTAACGCCTGGGCCTTGAACGTCCGCCATCGGCTCCTGGTGGGCCTTCGCCTTGAACGGCGCGTGCGGTGTCGGCTCCGGGATGGCCCGTACGCCCGCGGGCGAAACCCTCCGTTTCTTGGCGACATCGGCTGCATTCTGTGGCATGTTTATCGCCGGCTCCGTTGGTTGGTCACCCGGCCTCGCTCGAGGAGAGGACCCCCGACTGCTTCGGCGGTCCGAGGGTCGGTTTCTGCCCGATGGCTTGGGCGCTGGCCAACGCGGCTCTCCGGTGACGCGAGACGCTGCACCAACCTTCAACGGCATGAGATGCACCGCCGCATCAAGGCAGGCGTTCTCCCAGCCGGCGGGCCGGCGGGGGACGGCGGGGTTCACCCTGATCGAGTTGCTGGTGGTCATTGCGATCATCGCGATCCTGGCGGCGCTGCTGCTCCCGGCGTTGGCCAACGCCAAGGAACGCGCCAAGCGGATCCAGTGCGTCAGCAATCTGCGTCAGATCGGCATTGCCCTGCAGGTGTATGCCCTCGACAACCAGGACCGCCTGCCGCGCCACCCTGTGGCGGCAGGTTCTGCCCTGTGGGACCTGCCCATCCAGACCGCCGACTCGTTCACGGACGCGGGCGCCATTCGCAAGATCCTCTATTGTCCCGGCTACGCCACCGCGGTGCGGGACATTGATGTCTGGTGGAACTTCAACGATCGGTACCGGGTGGTGAGTTACCAGGTACTGATCAAGCGCAACGACCCTTCGGATCCCCTGAAGCCCATTCCCCTGATTCCACCGAAGGATTACCTGACCAAGCTCAACGACTCGGGCACCACCACGAACACAGGACCTTCGCTGACCGAGTTGACGACCGATGTGGTGGTGTCTGAGGGCCCCGGCGGAACCACGGACAAGTTCACCCGAGTCTTCACGTCGAACCCGGACAAGATCCCCAAAGGTTTCAACAGCAGCCATATGTCCGGGGCCGCCCCCTCCGGGGGCAACATTCTGTTCTTGGACGGCCATGTCGACTGGCGCCGGTTCAAGGCCATGCAGATCTGGGCGGATTGGACCAACAACCGGCACTTCTGGTTCTGAGAGCCTGTCTAAAAATTTCGAAGGGTGCTGTTTTCGCAGGAAGGGCTGGATGGCGAGGCGCGGGACAGAGGGTCCGGAAAGGCAGGAAAGCTCCATGGGATCACGGACTTGGTTTAGTCTGAAGCGCGCCTCGCTGCCGGTTGCGCTGGGGATTGCCATCGGGGCAGGATCCCAGCCCCTGAAGGGGGCCGCGGTGCCCGATTTCAGCCTGGTCGGCTTTGCCGCACTCGACGGTTTTTCGACCAACGGGACGCTGCTGGCCGGGGGCACGACAGGCGGTGCCGCGGGCCTCCGCGTGCAGGTGTCGACCCTCGCGGATCTCGTGCAGCACCTCGAGTCCGATGCGCCACGGGTCATCGAGCTCACCCAGGACATCGACATGGCACCGCTCGCCAACCATCAGGGGGGCTTCCCCACCGACTATCCCGTCGGCGAAATCCGCGTGCACTCTGATAAGACCCTTTGCTCGAAACACGGCGCCACCCTGCGCCGCGGAACACTCCGCCTTGGCAAGGGACCCACCGGAAGACACAACATCATCATCCGCAATCTCCGCTTCCGCGATCTCTGGGTGCCGGACCCGACCGGCAAGTACGACGAATACGGCTGGGATTACATCGGCCTCGAGGCCGGCAGTCACCATGTGTGGATCGACCACTGCGATTTCGAGCGGGCCTACGACGGGATGATCGATGTGAAGGGCGGCGCCGATTATGTGACAGTCTCGTGGTGTGTCTTCCGCGACCAGAAGAAGTGCAACCTCGTGGGCGCCAGCGACAACAGCGGGGCGACGGACCGCGGTCATCTGAACATCACCCTCCACCACAACTGGTATCAGGACGTGGCGGAGCGGACGCCGCGGATGCGCTTCGGCAATGCGCACGTCTTCAATCTCTACTGTGTCAACCTCGGCGGCAAAGGCATCCAGTCCACCGTCGACGCCGCCACGCTGGTCGAGGCCGCCTTCTTCGAGACGCCCAAGACCGGTTCCTATCCGACCCTCGAAGCCAACGGAGGGCCCGCGGGCATCGTCAAGGTCGTTGGCAGCCGCATTGTCAATGCTCCGGGTGTCAACGTGGCGTTCCGCGAGTTCGGCGCCCGGGAGTTCCGCTTCAACCCCCCGTTTGCGACTCCTGAACCGCCCTACCCCTATACGGCCCACCCCGTCGATGAAGTCCCCGGCGTGGTGACCCGGTGGGCCGGGCCAGGGAAGATCGGGTTCGAGCTTTGGCGCCTCGAGCACTTCACGCCGGATCAACTGCGGGAGACGGATCTCAGCGGCCCCGGCGCGTCTCCCGCCGGCGACGGCGTGCCCAACCTGCTGAAGTACGCGTTTGGGCTGGGCCCGTTCGAGCAGGCCGTATCGCCGTGGATCACGCTGCGCCTGGACGAGGGGCGCGGGATGCTGGCCTACGCCCGCCCGGCAAGCGCCACCGACGTGAGCTATCGGGTCGAAGTCTCCCAGGACCTCGAGGCCTGGACCGAGTCAGGAATCCACCACGCCGCCACCGGTACCAATGCGAGCGGCCTTCAAACGTGGGAGGCGCGCCAGACGACCCCGCCGACGGCGCGGTTCTTCTTCCGGATGCGGATCGGGTTCAGCGGACCCGCCGATTCCGGCTCACCTTGAGCGCGGCCAGTCCGGCCCCCAGGAGGAGCAGCACCCCCGGCTCGGGCACGACTTCGACCTTGCAGCGGCTGAAACTGAAGGTCTCGGCCGCATCGGTGGATTTGTTGACGCGGATGGCCAGCGTATCGAACGCGGTGGCGGCCCCCGCGAGGTCGCTGGCGGTGTAGGTTGCGTGCCAGGTCCCGCTGCTGAAATCCGCCGTGATGTCGACGCTGTCAGCAGCCGTCCGCATGACGGACAATTCGAGGGTGTAGGGGGTGCCGTCGGCAAACCCCGGATCGCCCGTCTTGCCCCCTCCCGATCCCAGGGTGGTGTATTGGGACGTCGATCCCATGAGGTTGGCATTCGCCACGTCCGTTCGTTCGAGGACCTGGATCGGATTGTCGGTCGTGAACGATTGGGCAACATTCATGTTGAGCATGTACCCCGTCGCCTGGTCCCCCAGACCGGAGGTCGAGAAGGAATCCGCTGCCTGCCGTGCCAGGGCCGACTCGCTCCAGTTGTAGAGCCCGATGCGCATACCGCGCGAGGTCGCAGGCGCGGCGGTCACGTTCTGCAGCGTGAAGTCGAGCGAGACCTTCAACGTCTCCCCCACACCCAGGGAAGCGACGCTTCCTGGATCGGCGAAGTACGTCAGCCACATTCGTGAGCTGCTGGTTGCCGTGCCCACCAAGGAACCGGCGGAAGCGCTCAGCGACGAAGCGCTCGAAGCGTACCAGGCGGACTGGGCCGGCAGGCCTTGTTCGGCACGCGAGCCGTCGGCCCAGGTGTCGTGCAGGAGCGTGGCGGCGTGGCCGGGCGCGAAGGGAATCAGGATCGCGGACCACAACGGCAGGAGGATCGTCTTCATGATGGGGGGTTATGGTTTCAATGGGATCATACTGGCGCGTCAGCGTGAAGTCACCACACGATAATAGCGCTCGCGGGTTCCCGACACGCCGGTTTGCGTGTGCGAGGTCGAGGACCCCGTCGCGGTGAGAGTGGCCATCGTGGTCCAATCCCCCGACGCGAGTGCATCGCGGGACTGCACCTGGTAGACCCGCTGCGCGACGGATTCCCACGTCAGCTTCAGCGAGTCCGGAGTCGGCTGTTCGATGCCGGTCACCCGGAATGGCAGGGCGATGGCCACCACTTCCACCTTGAACCGGGTGAAGTGAAACTCGCTGGCCGCGTTCGCCTCGTTGTTGGGCCGAATAGCCAAGGCGTCGAACCGGTGATACGCGTAGGCGCCATCGGTGACGCTGTAAGCCAGATCGAGCGCCCCGCCCTGGATCCGCGTGAGCACGTCGACCGTCGACTCCGCAGTCCGCGCGACGGTGAACTCGAGCGTGTACTCGGTGTCGCTCTCAAAACCGGGGTCTCCCTGGGATCCGCTGGGACCGGAGCCAAGGGAGGTGTAATCCGCCGTCGTTCCGAGGAGGTTGTCGCTCCCGAGGCTCGTGCGTGCACGCAGCTCCATCGGGGTGTCGAGGCTGAACGTGGTGTAGAAATTCTGGTTCAGCATGTAGCCCGTGACATTGGCACCGTTGCCGCCGCTGCTGCTGAACCCGTCGGCCGTCAGGCGCGTGGCGCCATCCGCGTAATTCAGCAAGGCGAACCGCAGGCCGCGGGATGTTCCCGAGCCGGGCCAGGTCGCCACGTTGATCGGCGTGAAGTCCAGCGTGACCTTGATCGCCCGGCCGACAGCCAGGTCCACGGGGAGCAGCGGGTTCTCCGTGAAGTACCCCACCCAAAGACGGGAGGTGCTGAGGAAGGAGCCCACCATCACCTGGTCGCCCGGCGTCAGGGATCCCGAACTCGAAGCATACCAGACGCTGTTGTCCGGCGCCACCGGCGCGTTGTCCCGTGCGCCGTCCGCCCAAAGGTCTTCCAGGATCATGCCGGGAGCGGTGAAATCCGGGGGATTCACGGTCAGTTGGGCGGCGCTGCTGGTGGCGCTACCGAGCTCGTTGCTGACGGTGACCGAGTAGGCGCCCGCGCTCGAATACAGAACGCTCGGCAGAACCAGGGTGGCGTTCGTGCCGCCGGGCACCGGGCTTTGGCCATTGAAGAACCACTGGTAGGCCAGCGGCGAACTCCCTCCCGCCGACACCGTGAACCGGGCCACCTGCCCCAGCGTCAACGCGATGTCCGTCGGGTCCGCCACAATCCAGGGGGCAACCCGCATCCCGGCGGGGCCCTCGACGGAAAGCCGCGTGAACGCCAGCGTGTCCGCCGTGTCCGCCGCGTTGGCAGGTCGAAACGCGCACGCGTCGAAGGCGGTCACCGGGTCGCCGTAGAACTCGCCGCCGTAATCCTCACAGGACATCGAGAGGTCGAGGTCGGCCCCGTGAACGCGGCAGGCGATCGTCATCCAACTGCTGTACTCGTCCCCCTGGCGGGTCAGCGTCCACTGCAGCGTGTACGGCGTCCCGGAGACGAAGCCCGGGTCGCCGGCACTGCCGCCGCCCGTGGCCAGCGTCGTGTAGTCGCCGCTGGTCCCCATGAGGTTCGAGCTGCCCAGATTCGTGCGCTTGCGCAGACGGAGCGGCACATCCCCGAACAACGACGTGAAGTTGACCTCGAGGAGATACCCCTGAACGTGGGTTCCGTTGGCGCCCGAGGTCGAGAAACCGTCCGCTGCCACCCGCGTGCCCCCTGCCGCGTAGTTGTAAAGCCCGATCCGCAGCCCGCGACTGGTCGAGGCCGGGCTGACAGTGCCCGGCGTGAAGACGGTCGTCAGCTCGAGGGTCTCTCCCAGTCCGAGCATCGAGGGCGTGCCCTCGGCCGTGAAGTACGTCAGCCATAAGGCCGAGCTGGTGCCAATCGACGCCGTCATCGAACCGGGCACGCTGGTTAGCGTCGAGGCACTGGCCGCATACCAGGCCGACTCGGACGGCAGGTTCTGCTCCGCCCGGGATCCGTCCGCCCAAGAATCGTCGACCAGCACCGCCGCAGAGGCCGTTCCGCCCAGGATCACCACGGCCGCCATCAGGGGCAGGATCGTCCGCGGCGTCTGCACTGAAGTCGGGGAATTGTGCTTCATAGGTCTGCGGTTGAACTGACGTGGTGACCGGTGCCGTTTCGTGCGTTCGGCGGCCTTTGGGCAGTGTCTGACGTATTCTGCGCCGCGGGAGCCCCACCGTCAAGTCAACCTAGCGAGGCGCGCCTCAGACCCAGTCGAGTCCTCAGGCTCATGAAGACCCTGCTGTGCTTGCCCACCCCTCTCTTCCGCGCCTCGCTAATGTAGAGTCCTCGCCGGAAGGTGGGGAGGCCTGGAACGGCAGGGGCCAAACTTGACCTGTTGACCACACATTCCACAAGTCGAGGACTCTAGCGTGGTCTCACACGACATTTCGTTGGACATCCTGCTCAGGGCTGCACCATCATTTCCAAGCCACTCATCCGAGCCCCCCATGACACGACTTTTTGACTCTCGCCACGGTGCGGGCATCGCCCGCAAGATCCGTGGGTCACTTCTGGCTGCCGGACTCGCCCTGCTCTCGGCCCATGCGCAGGGGATCGGATGGGAGGAGCTCTGCCGCCTCACCCCGGGCCGTGTCCGGGCCGAGAACGCCCTCTGGATCGAAAACCAACTGTCGTCACGCTTCAACACCTCGAAGCGGGTGGTCGTCGCTGACCTGTCGGGACCGGCTGTGATCACCATGGTTCACTTCGCCATGCCCCAGAGTCACTTCGGCAATCCTGTGCAATTGCTGGGCCGCGAACTTCTCCTGCGGGCCTTTTGGGATGGTGAAGAAACCCCGAGCGTCGAGGTGCCGCTCGTCGATTTCTTCTGCGATCCGAACGGCCTTCGCGAGGAAGTCAACACCGCGTTGGTCAACAAGCGCCGGGGCTACAACGCCTACTTCCCCATGCCGTTCCGCAAGTCCGCGCGGATCGAACTCGTCTACGACGGGCCCGTCGATCCCGGGGACGCCCTGTGGCGTCTCATGCCCTGCTACTCCTATGTGATGTATCGCACCGTCGATGCCATTCCGGCCGATTCCGGCAACTTCCACGCAAGTTGGCGCCAGGAAGCCCTCCTCCTCGGAACGCGCGACTACCTCGCCCTCGACGCCCGGGGCCAAGGCAAGTTCGTGGGCTGGAACGTCACGATGCGCCTCCCCGGACGCGAGAGCTACCCGGTCGACCAGAACGAGAAGTTCTACGTCGACGGCGAGCCGCAGCCGGCCGTCGAGTTCCAGGGCATCGAGGACTCGTTCGGGTTCAGCTGGGGCTTCCCTGCCACAGAGAGCCAATTCCCCCTGACCGGTTTCTACCGCTTCATGAAGGGAGCCATGGGCTACCGGTTCTTCGTCCCCGACGCCATCAGCTTCGGCGAGTCCCTGCGCGTCAGCATCGGCTTCGGCGCCAACGAGGATCCGATGTTCCGCCGCGAATACTCGAAACGGGGGAACACGATGCAGTTCTCGAGCACGGTCTACTGGTATCAGACCGAGCCGCATGCGCCCTTCCCGCCGCTGCTCCCCGCGGTGGAGCGCGCCCCGGCACCCGAGCTGGCCTTCTGGCCCGACCAGGAGACGCTCCCGGCCGCCGACGAGCTGCGCGCCCGCCACGTCAGGCTCCACATGCGCTGCGGCCGGCCAACCAACGAGGTCCTCTTCGCCGAGCCAGGCTACGGCGCACGCTCCATCGCGGGTTACTCCTGGAACGGATGGGGACTCCCGGTCTCCCATTGCCGCGCCGGCGACGACGCCGTCGAAGTCGAGTTGACCGTCCCGGCCCGCGAACAGGGCAGGGTCCGCGTCTTTGTGGTCGACCCCGACCGCTTCGGCGGCGGGCGCCGGCAAACCGTCTCCATCGCCGGCCACGCGACCCGGGTCGAGGACTTCGTCGAAGGCCTTTGGATCGAGCAAGAGCTCCGCCCCGAGGAGACCGCCGAAGGCCGGCTGACCGTGCGCGCCGTGAACCACCAGCCTGGTTCGAACGCCACCCTCTCGATCCTCGAGTGGGTGCGCCAACCGTGACTCTCTGCCCCCCCCCCCAACCGTCATCACCATCCCGCCTGGAACATCCGCTTTCCACTGCAATGCCCAAACGCCGCAAATCCTGCCTTCGCCTCGCGGTGTTTCTGTTCCTCCAGTTCGCCGCCCAGCGGGGCTTGGCCCAGGCGGATTTGCCGATCTACGCCGACAAGCTGCTGAACGGTTTCCAGGACTGGAGCTGGGCATCGCACAGCCTCGCCAACACGACGCCCGTCAAGACCGGGAGTCGCTCGATCCGCGTCAGCGACTCGGCCTGGACCGCGGTCTCCTTCTGGCATGGGGACTTCAGCACGGCGCCCTACACCAACCTCACGTTCTGGGCGCACGGCGGCACCAGCGGCGGACAGAGACTCCAGATCACCGTCACCTATGGCCCCTCGGACATCCAGGGGACCACCGTGTTGCTGCCCAGCGCGCTCCCGGCCGGCAGCTGGCGCCAGTACATCCTCTCCTTGAAATCCCTCGGCGTGGCCAACCGCCCGGATGTCAACCGGATCAGCGTTCAGCTGACCTCCTTCGGCACCGCGGGGACGTTCTACTTGGATGATCTTGCGCTGACGGCGGCGCCGGCGCCTGCACGGGTTCACGTGGGCGTCAAGGCCACGAATGCGCTGCGTACCGCGGACCGCCGCTGGTTTGGCCTGAACACGGCTATCTGGGATGGCGACTTTGACACCGCCTCGACCTCGAACGCGATCCGGGATCTGGGCTGCCAGGTGCTCCGTTTCCCTGGCGGATCGTTGTCCGACGAGTACCATTGGGCCACCGGCAGGTCGCTGAACAACACCTGGTCCTGGGTCACGTCCTGGGCCGAGTTCATGCGCATGGCCACCAACACCGCGCAGCAGGCTTTCATCACCGTCAACTACGGCACCGGATCGAGCAACGAAGCTGCAGCGTGGGTCAGGTCCGCCAACGTCACCAACCGGTGCGGGTTCAAGTACTGGGAAATCGGCAATGAATGCTACGGCTCCTGGGAGACGGACTCGAACAGCCCGCCCCACGACCCCTACACGTACGCGGTCCGAGTCGCCGGCTACATGGCGCTGATGAAGGCTGCCGACGCGTCCATCAAGTTGGGTGTGGTGGCGGCGCCGGGCGAAAACAGTTACTCAAACAACGCCGCGCACCCTGCGCTGAACCCCCGCACCGGCACGCTGCATTGGGGTTGGACACCCGTGATGCTCTCCACCCTCAAGAGCCTCGGGGTGACACCGGACTTTCTCGTGCATCATTTCTATCCCCAGTACACCGCCACCGAGAGCGATCCCCTCCTGCTGCAGGCGTCATCGAACTGGGCAGAGGATGCCGCCGACTTGCGGCAACAGCTCGCCGACTACCTCGGATCCGCGGGCGCCCAGGTCGAATTGCTGGTCACCGAGAATAACAGCAACGCCGGCCGCCAAGGCCGGCAATCCACGAGCATCGTCAACGCCCTTTACCTCGCCGACAGCCTCGCCTCGCTCATGAAGACGGAGTTCAACAGCTTCGTCTGGTGGGATCTGCGCAACAGCCCGGACACCACGGGCAACTTCGACTCCTCCTTGTACGGCTGGCGCACGACCGGTGATCTCGGCATCATGCCGCCGGGGACAGCGGCGAAATACCCGACCTATTGCGCTCTCAAACTCATGCAATACCTGGTTCGCGCAGGCGACACCGTCCTCGCAGCCACCAGCGACTTCCCCCTCCTGTCCGCCTACGCCGGCCTCCAGACCGGAGGCGCCCTGACCCTCCTTGTCATCAACAAGGACCCCACCACGACGCTTGCCACGGAAATCGCCCTCTCCGATTTCACCCCCCGAACCCCCGCCACGGTCCTGTCCTACGGGATCCCGCAGGATGAAGCTGTCCGCACCAACGGCCCGGCCGCCCTGCGCGACCTCCAGACCAACACCGTCGCCGTCAGCGCCCTCTTCACCCACACGTTCCCGCCCTACTCTCTCACCTTGTTCGTCTTCACACCGAGCGACCCCTTACCGCTCGTGGTCCCGGTCTTCGCGGATCATGGCGTGTCACCCACGCCCGAAGGATGGCAGTTGAGCTTCAGCGCCCAGGCAGGACAGACTTTCAGGCTCCTCGTCACCGACGATCTGACCCTTCCTTCGGACCAGTGGACGGTGATTGCCCGCGGTACCTTCGGGTCCGGCCCGACGACCCTCACGGATTCCGTGACCGGCTTCTCCTTGCGGTTCTATCGGATCGCATCGCCGTAGCACACCGGCCTGCGAGCAGGCACGCCCTACTCACCTGGACCCCGAACGGTCCGGCAGGGCATGACACCCGCCTCCGCTGAAGCTGCGGCGGGACAAGTCGGCAGGGCAAGGCGGTGAGCCGCTCCGGCACGCCAGCGCCCCGGATCCTCGCCTAACCCAAAGCCATGAAATATGCCGGCTAGAGTCCTCGACTTGTGGAATATGGGGTCAACAAGTCAAGTTCGGTCCCTGCCGTTCCCAACCCGCCCCCCCGCCTCCGACGACTCTACGTTAGCGAGGCGCAGGAGAGAGGGTCCGAATAGGCAGTGGTGTTTCATGGAATCGCTGTCTGGGATTGGTCTGAGGCAGCGCCTCGCCAGGGATTGGAGGGGATGGGCCCGCCCTGGGGGCGGGCTTCCAAATCCGCGAGAACCCCGCACTGGGCGTCTCAAGGCGCTTGGTCCAGCCCAGGAGGTTGAGCCGCAAGAGGCGCTTGCTCGCGGATTTGGGGGCGCTCGAACCGCTGGACGGGGACGGGGTTCCGGGGTAAGCATCGGGGCCGCAGATCCATGATGGTCACCTCTTCAGCTTCCTCCGGACCGGCGTCGGACCACATCCATGTGGCCTACGTATGGCTGATCTCGGTCATTGCCGCCCTGGGCGGCCTGTTGTTCGGTTACGACTGGGTGGTCGTGGGCGGTGCGAAGCCGTTCTTCGAACGCTACTTCGAGCTGGCGGATCCGGTGTCGAGGGGCTGGGCCAACAGTTGCGCCCTCGTCGGCTGCCTCATCGGCGCGCTGATCGCGGGCGGGCTGAGCGACCGGTTTGGCCGGAAACGGCTGTTGCTGTTTGCTGCCTGCCTGTTTGCGGTCACGTCCCTGGGGAACGCCTCGGCCGGGACCTTCCCGGTGTTCGTGGCATGGCGGATCCTGGGGGGGGTGGCGATCGGGCTGGCGTCGAATCTGTCGCCGATGTACATCGCGGAGGTGGCTCCGGCCTCGATGCGGGGCCTCCTGGTCTCCGTGAATCAGCTCACCATTGTGCTCGGCATTCTCCTCGCCCAATACATCAACTGGCGGATCGCGCGGAACCTGCCGGCCGGCTCGACCGACGAGTTCATCCGCGCGTCGTGGTACGGCCAATCGGCCTGGCGCTGGATGTTCGGGCTGACGGCGGTTCCCTCCCTGCTGTTTGTGGCGGGGATGTTCCTGGTGCCGGAGAGCCCGCGCTGGCTGGCCAAGAACGGCCGGCGCGAGAGGGCGCGGGCGGTGCTCGGGCGGATTGGCGGCGAGGCCTACGCGGCGGCGGCGCTGGGGGACATCGAGTCCACCCTGCGGCACGAGACCGCCCGGGTGAACTTCCGCGACCTGCTCGATCCCCGGATGAAACGCGTCCTCGTGCTGGGCGTCACCCTGGCCGTTTTCCAGCAATGGTGCGGGATCAACGTGATCTTCAACTACGCGGAGGAGATCTTCCGCGCCGCCGGGTATGACATTTCGGACGTGCTGAAGAACATTGCCTGGACGGGGTCGGTGAACCTGGCGTTCACGTTCGTGGCGCTGGGGGTGGTGGACCGCGGGGGACGGCGGCCGTTGATGCTGCTGGGGGCGGCGGGGCTGGCGGCGATCTACGGCGCCCTGGGATTGTGCTATCACTTTGGGGTGCAAGGGCGCCCGCTGCTGCTGCTGGTGCTGGCGGCGATCGGCTGCTACGCAATGTCGCTCGCCCCGGTCACCTGGGTCGTCATCTCGGAGATCTTCCCCAACCGGATCCGGGGCGCTGCGATGTCCGTGGCGGTCATGTCCCTTTGGATCGCGTGCTTTGTCTTGACCATCACGTTCCCGGTCCTGAACGGCGCGCTCGGCCCGGCCGGCACGTTCTGGCTCTACGCCGCGATCTGCGTGGCGGGGTTTCTCTTCATCCGTGCGCGCTTGCCGGAAACCAAGGGCAAGACCCTGGAAGCCATCGAACGCGAACTGGTCGACTAAGGGGGCGCCTTGACACGTGCACCTTCGCTTCTATAGTGCGCGACCATGTCGGCAACTCATGTGGCGGCGGCGCAGGGCGGCGGGCAAATGCCCGGGGCGCCTGGGGAATCGCTGAAGGCCTTTCGTTCACCGGGGCGGGGCCCCTGGAAGGGCGCATCGGAGGAAGAGTGGAACAACTGGCGCTGGCATCTCCAACACCGCGTCACAACCCTCGCCCAGCTCGAGCGCCTGCTGCCGAGCCTCTCCGCGGAGGAGCGGGCCGGGACCCAACTCGCCGGCAGCAAGCTGTCCCTGGCGATCACACCCTATTTCTTCAACCTGATTGACCCCGACGACGAGCGGTGCCCGATCCGGCTCCAGGTGATCCCGCGCCTCGAAGAGACGATCGTGGCGCCCCGGGAGACCACGGACCCGTGCCATGAGGAGGCGCATTCCCCGGTGCCGGGTCTCGTGCACCGCTATCCCGACCGGGTGTTGATGCTGGTGACGGACCGGTGCGCCGCCTACTGCCGCTACTGCACCCGGTCGCGACTGGTGAGCAACGCCAGCGGCTACGGGTTCCATCCCGACGTCGACCGGCAGCTCGATTACATCGCGCGCAATCCCCAGGTGCGCGATGTCCTCCTCAGCGGCGGCGATCCGCTCCTGCTCAGCGACCACCGGCTCGAGACCTTGCTCGGCCGGTTGCGGGCGATCCCGCATGTCGAACTGCTGAGGATCGGAACCCGGATACCCATCTTCCTGCCGCAACGCATTACTCCTGAGCTTTGTGCCATGCTGCGGCGGTATCATCCGCTCTTCCTCAGCCTCCATTCCAATCACCCGCGCGAGCTGACCATCGAGGTCCGCGAAGCCCTGGGCCGTCTTGCGGATGCGGGCATTCCGATGGGCAACCAGACGGTGCTGCTCCGTGATGTCAATGACAGCGCCGAGATCATGAAGGCGCACCTGCAGAAGCTGCTCCTCTGCCGCGTCCGCCCCTACTACCTTTACCAATGCGATCTCATCGCCGGGTCCGCCCACCTCCGGACCAGCGTCCGGCGCGGACTCGAGATCATGGAGACACTCCAGGGGCACACGTCCGGCTACGCTCTGCCCACCTACGCGATCGATGTGCCGGGAGGCGGCGGCAAGGTGCCGGTGAGCCCCGAGTACATCCTCAGCCGCGACAAGAACCGCGTCGTGCTTCGGAACTACGAAGGAAGCGTCTTCGAGTACCCCGAGGCGATGGACGGCCCCCCGCCCGTCAAGGCGCCGCCGCCGGCGTAGGCGCACCCCGGCGGCGCTGCCGACTCGAAGGCCTCGGACGCGAGGCGGCCGAGGATCGGCCATCCAGCCACTCCCGCAGCACCGCCCTCAGCCGGGCGGGGGACAGCACCGTCACGCTCCGACGCTGGACGCGGATCAGCCCCTGCGCCCGGAAGCGGGCCAGGGTCCGAGACAACGTCTCGCTCACGGTTCCCAGCTCGGCCGCCAGCACCTGCTTGGCCATCGGCAACTCGATCGTCACCGGCACGGTCGCGTCCGGGTCGGGGCACCGCCGCATGAACCAGTGCCCGAGCCGGGTCTCGACGTCCTTCATGGTCAGGTCGTCAAGGCGTGCGACCAGCGCCCTTAGCCGCAGGCCCATCAGCGCCAGCATCCGCAGGGCCAGCTCCGGATGCCCCCGCACCAGGGCGATGAACTCGGTCCGCTGCACCAGCAGCACCTGGCTCGAGTCGAGCGCCCGCGCGTCTGCCGGATAGCCCGCGTCAGTCGCCAGGGTGGCTTCGGCAAACGACTCCCCCGCCCGAAACACGTGGATCACCTGTTCCTTGCCCGTGGCACTCACCCGGTGGATGTTGATGGTTCCCTGCTGCACCACGTAGAAACCGCGGGACGGTTCCCCCTCGCGAAACAGGTAATCGCCCCGGGCCAGCGTCCGCGGACGGCTGATCGCCGCCACCGCCCGCAGGTCCTCCGGCGGCAGGCCGGCGAACAAGGGACAGGTCCGCAGCGTCTGCACGATTGCCGCCTGTCGGAGCTCGCCAAGTGCCGGGGCCGTCCTCATTCCTGCGATGCCTGCCCGAAAACGATCGTCCCGTCAAGCGGCGAGCTTCAGAGCCTTAGGAAGTTCGCCAGCAGCTCCCGGCCGTGCTCCGTCAGGATGCTCTCCGGATGGAACTGGACGCCGTGGACCGGCAGCTCCCGGTGCCGGACTCCCATGATCTCGCCCTCGTCGGTCTCGGCGGCGATTTCGAGGCAGGACGGCATGGACTCGCGCTGGATGACCAGCGAATGATAGCGGGTTGCCTGGAACGGGCTCGGGAGACCGGCGAACACCCCCCGGCCGTCATGGCGGATTGGCGAGGTCTTGCCGTGCATCATCCGGGTGTGGCGCACAACGCTCGCGCCGAAGACATGCCCGATGCACTGGTGCCCGAGACAAACCCCGAGGATCGGCACCACGGCGGCGAACGTCCGGATGATGTCGTTCGAAAGACCCGATTCCTTCGGCGAACAGGGCCCCGGCGAGACGAGGATCCGCTCCGGCCCGAGGGCGCGAATCCGGTCGAGGGTGATCTCGTTGTTCCGGTACACCTCCTGCCGCACCCCCATCTCCCCGAGGTACTGCACGAGGTTGTACGTGAACGAATCGTAATTGTCGATGACCAGCAACATCAGACGCCCTTCAACCTAGCGAGGCGCTGCCTCAGACCAATCCAAGACAGCGATCCCATGAAACATCACTGCCTCTTCGGACCCTCTCTCCTGCGCCTCGCTGATGTAGAGTCCTCGACGGAAGGAGAGGAGGCCTGGAACGGCAGGGGCCAAACTTGACCTGTTGACTCCATATTCCACAGGCGCGGACTCTAGCGCAGGCACCGGGAAAACAAAGTCGAAACCGAACTTGACGGTCGGAGCCAGCCTGCGCAGCCTGTCCGTCCTATGGATGTCCTGACCCTATCACGCATCCAGTTTGCCGCGACCATCTCGTTCCATTACATCTACCCGCCCCTGAGCATTGGCCTGGGGGTGATGCTGGTGATCTTCGAGGCGTTGTGGCTGCGGACCGGCAATCCGCTCTACCATCAGGCCGCCCGATTCTGGACGCGGGTTTTTGCTCTTACCTTCGCGCTGGGCGTCGCCACGGGCATCGTCATGGAGTTCGAGTTCGGCACGAACTGGGCCACCTACTCGCGCTTTGTCGGGGATGTCTTCGGCAGCGCCCTTGCCGCGGAAGGCATCTTCGCTTTCTTCCTCGAGTCGGGGTTTCTGGCGATCCTGCTCTTCGGCTGGGACAAGGTCGGGCGGACGCTGCACTGGTTCTCGACCTGCATGGTCTGTCTCGGGGCGCACTTCAGTGCCATCTGGATCGTGGTGGCCAACTCCTGGATGCAAACGCCCGCCGGCTACCACATCGTGGGCGAGGGCCTGCGGGCCCGGGCGGAGATCACCGATTTCTGGGCCATGGTCTTCAACCCGTCGTCGATGGACCGTCTGTTTCACACCGTGTGCGGCGCCTGGCAGCAGGGGGCGTTCCTCGTCCTCAGCGTCAGCGCCTGGTACCTGCTCCGGCGGCGGCACCTGGATTTCGCCCGGGTGTCGATGCGAGTCGCGTTCGCCGTCGCAGTCGTCGCCTCCGTGCTGCAGCTCGTCAGCGGCCACGACAGCGCCGCGGGCGTCGCCAAAAACCAGCCGGCCAAGCTCGCCGCATTCGAGGGACTCTTCGAGACCGCCCCCCGGGCGCCCCTGACCCTGTGGGGATGGGTCGACGAGCAGGGCGAGACGCTCCGGGGCGCCGTGGCCATTCCCGGCCTGCTGAGCTGGCTGGTGCACGGGGACGCGGACCAGCCGGTGCGGGGTCTCCGGGAAACGCCTCCTGAGGACCGGCCGCCGGTCAACAGCACGTTCCAATTCTACCACGCCATGGTGGCGCTCGGCTTCGGCCTGATCGGCCTCGCCGCCTGGGGCAGCGTCCAATTCTGGCGCGGCACGCTCCCGCAGCAGCGGGTGTTGCTCTGGCTGCTCGTTCTCTCGGTGCTCGGGCCGGCGGTGGCCAACCAGTGCGGCTGGTTCGCGGCCGAAGTCGGCCGGCAGCCGTGGATTGTGTACGGCCTGCTCCGGACCGAAAACGCGCTGTCGGCCGTGGTGACAGCCGACACCGTGCTCCTCTCGCTCGTGCTCTTCACGGTCATCTACGCGCTGCTCTTTGCCGTGTTCGTGTACCTTCTCAACGACAAGATCAGCCACGGGCCGGACCCGGCGGACCTGACACCCTCCGGCAAGCTCGCGGCCGCCACAATCCCTGAGGCAACCGGCCGGCCTTGAACGGCGCTCGAAGGCGCGACTCCCTCCCCCCCATGAATCCTGGAACCCTGGACCTCAACACCGTCTGGTTCGTGCTCGTGGGCGTGCTCTTCACGGGCTATGCCATGCTCGATGGCTTCGACCTCGGCGTCGGCGCGCTCCACCTGTTCACCCGGGAAGACGAGGAACGCCGTCTCCTGCTCAACGCCATCGGCCCCGTCTGGGATGGCAATGAAGTCTGGCTCGTGACCGGCGGCGGCGCCTTGTTCGCCGCGTTCCCGAATGTCTACGCCACCGTCTTCTCCGGCTTCTATCTGGCGTTCGTGCTGCTGCTGGTCGCGTTGATCCTGCGGGCCGTGGCGATCGAATTCCGGAGCAAACAGCCGATGCGCTGGTGGCGGCGGATGTGGGACGGCGCGTTCGCCGCGGGCAGCGTTCTCTCGAGCCTGCTGATCGGCGTTGCGATGGGGAACATCGCGTGGGGCATCCCGATCGACGCCCGGGGCGAATACGCCGGGTCCTTTCTGGATCTGTTGCGGCCTTATCCCCTGCTGCTCGGAGTGACCACGGTGGCGCTCTTTGCCATGCACGGCGCCATCTACGCCCTCCTCAAAACCGAGGGCCCCCTCCACCAGAAACTCCGGCGCTGGATCAACCACTGCATCATCGCGTTCATCATTTGCTACGCGGTCTTCACGATGGCCACCCTGCTCTACGTGCCCCACATGGCCGCGCGGATCAGGGCCCAGCCCTGGCTCTTCAGTGTGGCCCTCGTCACCATGCTCGCCATCGCCAATATCCCGCGCGAAATCCATCACGGCCGCGACGGACGGGCCTTCCTCTCCTCCTGCGTGGCCATGGCGGCGCTCATGGCGCTGTTCGGCCTCGAGATGTACCCCAACCTCGTCCTCAGCAATCCCGACCCGGCCAACAGCCTGACCATCCACAACGCGGCGTCCTCGCCCAAGACCCTGGGCATCATGCTCACCATCGCTTTGATCGGCGTGCCGATCGTGCTCGCTTATACGGCAAGCATCTACTGGATCTTCCGCGGCAAGGTAAAGCTGGATCGGATGAGCTATTAGCAAGGCGCCGCCTCAGACCCAGTCGAGTCCCCAGGCACATGAAGACCCTGCTGTGCCTGCCCATCCCATTTTCCGCGCCTCGCCAATGTAGAGTTCTCGACGGAGGAAGGGGAGGCCTGGAACCGCAGAGACCCAAACTTGACCCAATCGCATCGACTTTCACAAGTCGAGGACTCCACGCCTTTTCCCAG
>JAKQDD010000023.1 GCA_029556615.1 Verrucomicrobiota bacterium
GGACCCGGCTGGGAACACCTACGAGGTGACGGAGGCTCACTGCGGGCTTCTGGATGAGGTGGGGTCTGATGCCTGACGACGCCAGCCTCGGGATCGAGGTCGCGTTCCACGACTGGTTCTGGCTCCCGGACGAGGAGCCGGAGCGGTGGGAGAAGACCCGGGCCGATATCGAAGAGGCCGTGCGGGCCGTCCTCGCGGCGAACGGGTTCCGGCCGGAAGAGTACGACATCACCCACCACGGGGACTAAACCATGGACGAGAAGAGCACACGACACGACATCAAAGAGGTCCTGCGCGAGACCAAAGTCTGGCGCCCGCTCGGAGAAGATTCCAGGACCCGGATCGTCGCGGACACCTTCGGCACCGCCGGGGTTGGAACCGTCTCGATCCACGCCGCGTGCGAGCTGCACCCCGACGAGGCCCGGGCGTTCGCCCGGCAGATCGAAGAGGCCACCGCCTGGCTGCAGGAGCGGGATCGCCCCGGCCTGTTCATCAAGGGGGCCGGGATCACGGACCCCTACGCCCTGCCGGGCGAGGAGTTCCATAAACACTTCTGCTGCAGCCACTGGGGGCTCGTCAACGACTTTGAGAGGCGCCTGATCTGGTGCCGGTATGCGGGCGAGGTCTTGGTCGGGTTCGACCACTCGGGCCCGATCCCGATCCCGGCCTGGTGCCCGAAGCGGCAGACCGGTTCTGCACATGCAGGTTCGACCATAAGTAGGAGGATCTGATGTCCCCGATGATCCTCCTGCGCGATCCGGCGTGGTACGCCGAGCACTGCTGCCTCTGCGGCCGGAACCTCGCTGGAGTCGCCACGGCGGATCCGATCAGGATCACCCGAGACGGGGTGCCGGTCGAGGCCCGGGCCTGCCGGACCTGCGATCTCATCGCCAGGATGGAGTGACCAACAACCGCACAAGCCGCCTCCGTCAGCCTCATGACGGAGGAAGTCCAACACTATTCTGCGATCACCGCGTCTGGGGGGCAGCCCCAGACCACAGACGTAAAATGGAGCCGTAAAAATGCTATACTATCCGAACGCACCGAGCAAAGCCAA
>JAKQDD010000034.1 GCA_029556615.1 Verrucomicrobiota bacterium
GGTGACCAGCGATGGCGGCATCCCGTTGTTGCGCCAGACCGACCGGCGCATCGGCTTAACCAAGGCACTGGCGCAACCGCTGATCGAGCAATCGGAACAGGCGTTCCTGCAAACCCAGGAGCAGCAACGACGCTTGGGCGAAGTTCATTATGCCGCCGACACCTGGGATCGGGCGCGGCGGGTGTTGGTCAAGGCCGAGCCCACCGACCCGGGGAGCAACCCGCGTTTGGTGGTGACCAATCTTGCCGGGGCGGCGCAGGCCCTCTATGACCAGGGGTATTGTGCGCGGGGTGAGATGGAGAACCGGATCAAGGAACCGCAATAGGGATTGTTTGCCGACCGGCCCCATTGCGGCGGCGGGTGGGCCAATCAGTTCCGGCGGCTCTTGAGCCGTTGCGGCTACGTGCTGCTGGAGCGGTTGCGGGCGCTGGGCTTGGCGGGGACGGAACAGGCGCGGGCGCAAGCGGGCACGATCCGGTTGAAACGCTTGAAGATGGGCGCGGTGGTGTTGCGCAACACGCGGCGGGTGAAACTGCGGCTCTCCAGCGCCTGTCCGTACCCGAAGATCTTCGGCCAGGGGTTCCGCGCCTTGGGCAGCGGCTGAACCTTCGGGAGTGCTGTCCCCGGCACGCTGACCAACCCCGGGGGCAAGGGGGCGTGGGGCCGCACCTCGAAAAAATCAGCATTTTGAGGGCTTCCGCCCCATCCCTTTTCCATTTTGCTCCTCAAATCCGCCTCGCCCAGCTCTGATGAAATATCCGTGCTAAAACCACTTTTCGGGCTCAGAGGGCGGGGACGAAAGCGTCTATCGCTTCAAGACGGCCGCCAGCCCCTGAGGGCAGCGAAAGCAGCCGCCTTGCGGCAGTCTCCGCCCGGAAGGGGGAATGTCTCCGCCAACCGTGGCTCCATCCCGCCCAAAAACCACGGCATGCGACAACACCCAGCCGCCCGTTCCGGCTTTGCCGAACGTTTGCGTCCTCTCCCTCTCGCCTTGGAACGTCGTTTTACATCATCCGCGACTCGTCCATCCCTCCATTCTGGCTCAGGCCCGCGCCCAAACCCGCCCCACCAGCCCCAGCCAGCCTAACGCTCCCATTAGGCCGTGTACAACGGGGGTACAAAGGAGGCTCAAAGGGGGCTCATGCTTATTTTCCATGTGCTCCTGTCGGGCTTCCGATGTACTCCCCTTGTACATAGCTGGAAAGGACGGAGAAGAGACGGCCTTTTGGGCGGTGGTGGATGCCGGGGCGACGGCGGGCTTCGATTTCTTAACCTTTGCCGTTTCAGCCGCTTGCTGAGATTTCAAGGTCGGCGGCGGCGGGACGATGGCGTTGTGAACCTGGCTTTGGCCTTTCCAGCCGTTCCGGGTCTGAACCACGGCGATAAATACCTTCTGCCCCGGGGCGGGCCGCCCAAACCGGGCTGTATAGAGGTCTGTGATGTCGCTTTGCCCGTTCTGGCTTGGGCCCAACAGGCCCAGGTAATAGGTACGGCGGGGCTTCATTCGGCCCGCACTGCAGGGTGGCTGCCCAAAGACCATAATGTCTTCATGGACGGCCCCGACGTTGAGCCGCAGCCGAACTCCGTCTTCCGCGTCATTAACGATCTCCAGTCCGGTGACGGGATTGGGGCCGAAGACCACCGGGGCGGGCGGTTCCTCCACCGGCGCCAGACCCAGCCCCCGCAGGGTGCTGTTGATCTGGACGCAAAACTGTTGCCCACTCAGGTGGGA
>JAKQDD010000035.1 GCA_029556615.1 Verrucomicrobiota bacterium
GCAGGAGTTCGGCGCCTACCTCGGCGCCTCCGAGGTGGAGGCCCGCCCCGTGAGCGGCCAGATGGCCAACGAGATCGTCTTCAAGGCCACGGTCAAGTTCCTCGGCGGCGCCGGCGAGGGCTTCCCCAAGCTGACCGCGACCGGCCGTCTGGCCACCGCCATGAACAACAACCTGAACTACGGCGGCCACCTCAGCGCCCAGCCGTTCGGCGCCCTGTTCAACTTCGCCGACGGCGACCCGGTCAACTTCCCCCTCATGGCCGGCAATCCCTACCGGATCGACGTGGCCCGGATGCTGGAGCTGGTGCGCGAGCACCGGCCGCCCATCATCATCTTCGGCAAGAGCATGTTCCTCCACCCCGAGCCGGTGAAGCCGCTCCGCGAGCTGGTGGACGCGACACCCGATTACCGGCCCGTGATCATGTACGACGGCGCCCACGTCATGGGCATCCTCGGCCCCGGCTTTCAGGACCCGCTGGAGGAGGGCGCCGACGTGGTCACCGGCTCCACCCACAAGACCTTCTTCGGCCCGCAGCGCGGCATCATCGCCGGGCGCCTGCCCAAGGGCTCGCCCCTGCGCAAGCTCTGGCTCGAGGTCAACGCCCGCTCCTTCCCCGGCTCCACCAGCAACCACCACCTGGGCACGCTGCTGGCGATGCTGGCCGCCACCCTCGAGATGAACCACTTCAAGGCCGAGTACCAGGCCGCGGTGCTGGCCAACGCCCGGGCGTTCGCCGCCGCCTGCCACGCCGCCGGCATCCCGGTGGAGGGAGGCGAGGCCGACGGTTTCACCCGCACCCACCAGGTGGTCATCCGGGTCAAGCCGTTCGGCGACGGCAAGGAGATCGCCGCCCGCCTCGAGGCCAACAACATCATCACCAACTACCAGGCGCTCCCCGACGACGAGACGTTCTACCATCCGAGCGGCATCCGCATGGGCGTGTCCGAGATGACCCGTTTCGGGATGGAGCCGGCGGACTTCACCGAGCTGGCCCGGCTGCTGGCCGACGTGATCATCCGCAAGAAGGACGCCGCCGGCGACGTGGCCGCGTTCCGGGGGAAGTTCACCCGGATGCGCTACTGCCTCGACGCCGAGGCGACGATGGCCATCGCCCCGGCCGTCTTCGCCAGCATCTTCCCCGAGGTGCCGTACTTTCAGAGCTTCGCCGAGGCGCTGCGCAAGGTCTGACGGTGAATCGGTGAATCGGTGAGCCGGCGAGCGTCGTGCTCGTAATCCCAACCCGGCGGAGCCGGAGCCAAGCGGTGGGTTGGCGGTGAATGGGCCCGAGACCGTGCGTCTGGGCACGCTCCTTCTCCAGCCCCGCTCCGCGGGGCTTGTGCCCCCTGTAGCCCGTCCGTT
>JAKQDD010000049.1 GCA_029556615.1 Verrucomicrobiota bacterium
GCTGCCCTGTTCAGGCCGTTACGGTCGCTGGCGCCTTGCGCTCCGCCAGTCTGAGCGGTAGAAACGGTCGTTCGTTTACGCATATCACTGGTGGACGTAGCAACTTTGTTGCGCGTCCACCAGCTCTCATGCCATCTGTCCCCCTATCCTCTCAGTCCATCCTGTTCATCCTGTTCATCCCGTCCTCCCCCACCGGGCAGGCAACGGATCACGGTCACGCGGGGGGCATGCTCCTCTTTGAACTCGGGGCTTGGCAGTTTCGCGGGCCGCAGTACCCTGCGGCCAGAATGGCTCACGAACCCGAGAACCCGATGGATGCGTTGTGGATCGAGTACAGCCGCATCTTTCGCGACTTCGACGACGTCACGCTGGCGCGTTGGATGTCGCAGACGCTGGGTCAACTCGAGGGGCGGGGCTGGCGGATGTCGCATCCGCTGGTGGCCTCGTACCGGCTCGCGGCGCAGGTGGGCCATGACCGGCAGATCTGGCTCAAGCGGCTGGTGGCCATCCCTGCCGCGTATGCCGAGGCCGCGTGCTGTCGGGCGCCGCTCCTCCCCTTGCTGAGTCGGGATGTGCTCGAGTCGGGGCTGCTCTGCCCCCACTGCAGTGGCACCGCGGTACCCTTCGAGGAGATCCCGCAGGAATTGCAGCCCCTGATCCGGAGCTGGGCCGAGGAGTACGGCCCGGTCCACGAGGTGGCCCATTGGGATGAGAAGCGCCAGAAGCGCTGCCGCGACTACGATGGCGCCTTCGAGGAGGCGGCCACCAAGATCGAGACGCTGCTCGCGTTCGCCGCGCATCAACTCGTCCCCAAGCTGGCCGAGGTGTATCCGGCGGTGCTCTGGGAGGATCACGACGAGTGCCTCGAAGTCCGGCCGGAAGACGTCAAACTTTAGCGCGGCGGGCCTCAGGCCGATCTATCATGCGCATGGTCGTGGCCATCACGGGAGCCTCAGGCAGTCTGTACGCCCAGCGACTCCTCGATCACCTCGATCCGCGCCAGCACGAGATCCACGTCATCCTCAGCCGCTACGCGGCCCAGGTCATCGGCAGCGAGCTCCCCGGGGGTCTGCAGATCCCCGGGGGCGCCATCGTGCACCCGGTCGACAGCATGAACGCCCCCTTTGCCAGCGGGTCGAACGCCGCCGACGCCATGGTGATCATCCCCTGCACCATGGGCACGCTGGGCCGGATCGCACACGGCTTGAGCGGCGACCTGATCCAGCGCGCCGCGGACGTGATGCTCAAGGAGCGGCGACGGCTGATCCTGGTGCCGCGGGAGACCCCGCTGAACCTGGTTCAGATCCGGAACTTCGAGCTGCTGGCGCTGGCGGGGGCCACCGTGTTGCCGGCCAACCCCTCGTTCTATGGGGGGCCGACCACCGTCACCGGGGTCGTTGACACCGTGGTCGCTCGGGTGCTGGATCACCTCGGCATCCCCCACACCCTCGCCGTCCGATGGCACCAGGAGCCGGAATGACCGCTTGGGGGCTGCGACAGACCCCTACTTCTTGAACCTGCGAATGTAGGCGACGAGATCCTTGATCTCCTGCTCGGTCAGCAAGTCGGGTCCGAGGTACCCCTTCATCACGGTTCGGCCGCGCTCCTTCTTCCCCTCCCGGGTGATGCGGATCATGGCCTCGTCCTTCAATCGCGCCTGCACCTTGGGATCCGTGTAGTCCTTGGCCCTGAGCCTCTTGCCGGTCTCGGCGTCGCCCCGGCCGTCCGCGCCGTGGCATCGGGCGCAGTGGGTCATCCAGTTCTCCTTAACGTCCGCCGCCCGGAGCGAGACCACAGCGGCCACCACACCCGCCATAATCCACATCGTGCCTGGTTTCATTTCCGCAGGGGACTCTCCTACAACGCCCCAACTCCTGTCAATGGAAGCGGCTCAGGACGCAGCGCGGCTTGGCCGCAACCCAACCCCAGAGTGTTCGCGTTGGCGCCCGGCTCCGACGGTCCCGCGGGTCGCCGCGCTGCGAAGGCGCTGACGCGCGGATTTGGGCGCGCCCCGCCGGGCTCACTCCAGTGGCGCGGGGCGCATCACCTGCTCGAGCAGGCGGCGATCCCGCTTGGTCGGACGACCCCAGCCGCGCGGCCGGTTGAACAGCGGCTGAACCCGTGGCTCGGCCCGGCGTTGGTATTCCGATGGCGGCGTGAGATCTTCGAGATACTCGGGGACAACGGCGGCGCCGACCCGACGGTCGAGGAGGCCGAGGACCTTGACAGTCCGGGTCATCTCGCCGACCGCGGCGGTCACCACCTCGCCGGCTCGGACCGGCCGCGCGGGCTTGACCCGCTGACCGTCGACCTTCACATGGCCCGCCTGGCACGCGGCAATCGCCAGCGAGCGGGTCCTGTAGATTCGGACGGCCCAGAGCCACTTGTCCAGGCGCACCGTCCCCGACGTTTCGGAAGGCATGCCTCGAACCTAAGGGGTCCCTCTTGCGGGGTCAAATCAACGCTTGCATTCGAGTCGGCGTCGGTTAGGGTCCCGGGTTCCGTGCAGCGGGTGCAAGGCGTGCCGGCGGCGGTGGCGAATTATGGCATCAGCAAACGATCTCAGAAAAGGCATGGCAATCCTCTATAACGGGGATGTCTGCGTTGTTCAGGAATCCCAGCACCGGACGCCTGGGAACCTGCGCGCTTTCGTGCAGGCGACGCTGCGCAGCGTGCGCACCGGCAAGTCGTCGGATGTGCGGTTCAGTTCGACGGAACGGGTCGAGGTCGTGCCGCTCGTGACGCGGAAAATGGAATTCAGTTACAAGGATGCCGGAGACTTCGTGTTCACGGATCCGGAGACCTACGAGACCGTCACGCTGGCGCCCGAGGTGGTGGGAGACGCCGCGAATTTCCTGGTCGAGAACACCACGGTGACGATGACCTTCGTCGAGGAAAAGGCCGTCCAGATCGAACTCCCCGCGGCGGTCGTGCTCACGGTGGTCGAGGCCCCGGAGGGCATCCGCGGGGATTCGGCCAACAACGTCCAGAAAACCGTCACCCTCGAAACCGGGATCCCCGTCCAGGTGCCGCTCTTCATCAAGACGGGCGAGAAACTCCGGATCGATACCCGCACCGGCAAGTACCTCGAACGCGCCTAGTGTGGTGTCGTAGAGTCCTCGACGGAAGGTGGGGAGGCTTGGAACGGCAGGGGCCAAACTCGACCTGTTGACCCCATATTCCACAAGTCGAGGACTCTAGCCCGGCTCGGGAAGCCGGGTCACTCGGCGGGTTCGAGGGGCTGCTGGAACCCGTATCGCCGGGCGAGGCTCAGGACACTCCGGAGCGGCTTCATGCCCCCGGTGCAGGTGGGATGGGAGAGGGACGCGGCTGCGGCGCAGACTCCTGTTTCCAGGCACTTCTTCAGGTCCCAGCCTTCGTGCAGGCCGAGAAGCACGCCCGCGGCGAAGGCGTCCCCCGCGCCGGCGGTGCCGGCGATGGCCTTGGGCGGCAGCTTCAGCGAGGGCTGCCAGTAGTCGTCGCCCTTGCGCGTTCGGGCGAAGCTCCCTTCGGGGAAGTGAACGACCACGAGTTCCCGAACACCGAGCTGAAGGAGGGCGCCGGCGGCGTGCCGCAGCGAGACGGTGTCGAGGGTGCCATCCGGTTGTCGGATCTTGAACCCCGTGGTCTTTCCCGCCTCGATTTCATTGACGATACAATAGTCAGTGTACTTCAGCGCGGGGGTGACGACCTGGGTGAAGCGGTCGCTGTCCTCGCTCACGACGTCGATGCTGGTGCGCAGGCCGGCCGCCTGGGCGGCGGCGAGCAATGCCGCTGCCTTCGTGCCGCAGGCCCGATCCGGCTTGTCCAGCTCGTCCAGCAGCAGCAGGTAACCCAGGTGGAACATCCGGGCCTTCAGCCGGTCGAAATCCAGGTCGAGCCCGCTCCAGTGGGCGTTGGCGCCCCGCATATGGAAGAAGGTCCGCCGCCCCCCTTGGACCTCGGTCATGACGTCGGTGTACGAGGTCGGGGCCTCCGCGGTCTGCCGGAGATGGCGCGCGTCGATCCGCAGCTCCTTGCAGTCGTCCAGGATGCGCTCGCCGAGCGAGTCCTTGCCCACCAGGCCGGCCGCCACGAGGGGGAACGGAGCCTCCATCCGGGCCAGGTCGACGAGCACGTTGTAAGGTGCGCCCCCGGTCCCCTGGCTCTGGTCAAGGATGTTGGCCAATTGCTCCGGTTGGGGGAACACGTGGATGAGTTTGACTTGATCAATGATCCAATTGCCGCCGGCGAGCAGGCCGCAGCGGGCGGAGACAGGTTTCTTCTTCATGAGGTCCAAGCGGGGCGCCGTTGCTTCCGGCGCTCCTCGCTGTCCATGTCAGGAACTGGGTTTAGCCTAGCCCAAGGCGGGTCTCTTGTCATCAGCAAATCAAGAGCCCATCGCCCGAATCCGCGCGCCAGCGCCGGCTGCGGCTCAACCTCCTGGACACAAACAGACCCTTAGCGAGGCGCGCCTCAGACCCAGTGGAGTCCTCAGACTCATGAAGACCCTGCTGTGCCTGCCCACCCTCTCTTCCGCGCCTCGCTAATGGAGAGTCCTCGACGGAAGGAGGGAAGGCCTGGAACGGCAGGGACCAAACTTGACCTGGTGACCCCATAGTCCACAAGTCGAGGACTCTAGCGCCCCCGTCGGACGGCCGGGTTGGCCTTGAGCCAGTCGGCGTAGTAGGGGGTGAGGCAGGCTTCGTTGGGCCAATACCAACCGTGAAAGCTGCGGTGATGACTGTAACGCTGTGCGATCTCCCCCATCATTTGGAAGCGCTTGCGCGCCCGGTCGGGGTCGCTGAGCGCCCGAGCGTCCCATTCACCGTACCAGTCGCTGCTGACGAAGAACTTCACGCCCCACCGGTCGGCGGCGGCCAGCATGGCCTCGATGGGATCCGGGCAGACCATGTCGAGCTTCGGCAACAGGGGCGTGTCGTAGAACGCCTTGCCGCCTTTGGCGATCGCCAGCAGGACCAAGTACCCCATGCCGAGATCGGCGACGTCCCTGACCGCGGCCTGCCATTGCGCGGCGGTGAAGCCGAGGCAGGGGTCGTTCCAGTAGAAATGTCGCCGGTCATCCCACCCGATGCTGATCCAACTGCCGCGGATGGGCTGGGTGGCGCCACCGCGTGAGGGGCGCGAGGCACAAGAGGTGGCCAACGGTGCCGAGGCCAGCCCGGCTCCGAGCGCGGTCAGGAAGCGCCGACGCGATGTCACGCCGGCAGCGTAGCGGGTGGGGCGAAACCGATCAACCTCCCCGCGGATCAACCGCGGACCACGACCCGCGCCCCGGAGTCAGCGCCGCCCTCAGAAGAAACCTGCCATCCCTTACCGATGCCAGGCGGGGGCGACGTCGCTGACGGCTTCGGCAAAGGTGGCCTTGCGACGGAAGTCTGCCGGGTCGTAGGCCGGATTCGACGGGTCGGCCTGGGTCCACTGGGGGTGCTGGCGCCCGTAGTAGCTGCCGTAGTACTGGTAATTGCTGTCGACCCACCGGCTCAAGATCATCAACTCGATCGGCGTGAGCATCCGCGAGTGATCGTCCTTGGTGTTCTTGGGATGCCCCGGCTGGGTCAGCAGGGCGATCAGCGCGCTCCGGGGGCTGCCGAGGCTCAACGGCGGGAGGTAAGCGCCGTTGTAGTTGCCCTGGTCGCCGCGGGTGAAGGAGGTGAACTCCGCGATGATCGGCCCCGCCAGTTCCTTGCGCGCCAGTTCCTCGTAGGAGGTGCTGTAGAACAGCGTGCTCTCGCCCGTCAGCCGCACGCCGCCCGCCGGGTTTCCAGCGCCATGACACGAAACGCACTTGGCGTCCCAGATCGGCTGGATGTCGGCGGGATAATGGATGACCTGGCCGGCCAGACCGTCGCCGCCGTTCTCGACCTGGTCGCAGGGTTGGGGCTGCGGCACGCTCGGCGCCCGCGCCAGGGCCAGCGGGGGCGACGAGCCGCCCGCTCCCTCCGTGTGCGAGCCATGGCAACCCGTGCACGACCGGACCTCGCCGGGCGCGTAGTGCACGTAGGTGCGCTCCCGTTGCACTTCCCGGAAGTCGACGTCCAACGCCTGGAGGAAGACGCTGCGGTTGGCGGGCACGACGAAATGGGCCGAGCCATCCGCCTCGACCGGTACCACGCCCCACTGAACCCGCGGCCAGAGGGCCGCTTTCCAGCTCGAACTGCTCACGGACGGATCCCAACGCCGGCCGGTTGACCAGTATCGCGGCAGCGCCTCGTTGATCCGCAGCCATTTCACCGTGCCCGGGGCGACCCCCTGCATGCCGTGCTGCACATTGGCCAGGATGCACACCGCCTGGCCCGCCGCGGCGTACTGGGGGTTCCGCGCCGATTCGATGGCCGGGGGAACGGGCCGCGGGATCACGGGCGTGGGATGCCAGCAGGAGAGCGCCGGATCGGCGTGGAACACGCGCCGGGTGCCATCCGCGTCCAGCAGGCACAGCGCGTAGGCGTTCGGCGCCTGCTGGTAGTGGTCCGAGGGATTGACCTTGTACGCGACGAGGAACTGCCGGTCGCTCACCGGGAACGGATGGGTGTAAAGGTGTCCCCGGCGCCCGGTGGGATCGTGGACGAACGAACCGTCGGCGGTGCGGAAGAACCAGCCTGGTTCCGTGCGCCGTTGCACGAAGACGTCGGGCGTCAGGTTGACCACCGGGTACCGCGGATCGGCCTGCACATAGGCCGGGTCGCTCGGGTCCGGCCCGCGCTCGCGCACGCCCATCCCGTAGTTCACCAGGAGAATCCCTCCCACGCACCCGCCTTGCGGATAGTGGCAGGTCCCGACACACACGAACTGGTGATCGCGGCCGGGGATCGGCTGCGGGAACATGTAGACGGTCGTGGTGTCTTCCGCGAGCCCGAACAGTTCCCGCGACCCGGTGCCGTCGGGGTTCATGGCCCAGACCGTCTTGGCCACCCGCGCGCCCTTGTCGATGTACTCCCATCGATGGTACATGACCCGGCCGTCGTCGAGCATCACCGGGCAGAACTCGCTCACCGGGCTCATCGTCAACGGCTCGACCCCGGCGCCGTCGGCGTTCATCCGATGGAGACTCGGCGCCACCAGGTGGGACGATCCGCCGCACAACACCGTGTGCTCGCTCCGGGTGGATGAGAACAGGATCCGTCCATCAGGCAGATAGCAGGGGTGAATGTCGTCGGTATGCCAACCCGGCGCCCACCGGGCCGCCTTCTCCGCCTCGTCCGGCGGCGGGAAGGAGACCTGCCTCAAACCGGTGCCGTCCACCCCGATCTCCCAGATCCGGAACCCGGCGCGCGGGTTTTCGCGGAAATCGAACAGGACCTTCCGCGCATCGAAGGACAAGCTGATCTTGCCGATGAGACCGGCGCCGCCGGGCAACTGCGCGGCGGTGACGACGGGGCGTTCGACCCGGGTGCGCAGGTTGTAGCGGTAGAGGCCATTCCCGGGCACGAACCGGTCCGGGCTGGTGCCGTTGTTGATGTCGGTGTAGTAGTGATCCGACGAGTACGGCTTGCGCTTGACGAAGAGGAGTTCCTCGAATCCGAGCTCCTCCGCCGTCACGGCCTGCGGCGCGGCGGGCTGCGGCGCAGCGTCCGCCTCCGCGACCGCCGGCCGGAGCCAGCCGGGGCCCGCGCCGCCCGTCCCCAGCACGAGAAGCCCGCACCCAGCCCATCGCCACAGGCCGGAGAACCTGATCCGCGCACGATGCATGGGCGGGAGCGTGTCAGAGGCCCTCCAGCCCCGCAACCGCATTCTCCCCGCATTCTCCCCGCAGGATGGATAGGGGGACAGGTTCACAGTCAACCCGAGGCCGGCACCCCTCTCCCGCCTCCGCCAAGGCTGCGGCGGACAGGCATCCCCGTAGTTGCAGGGGGAGGGAAAGACCGGCGCGCGGACTCGATGCAGTGGGGGACTATGAGTCTGTCACCTTGTTTGCGGCACCGTTCCTATGGACTGGATGCTGCATCGGCCTGAGGCGGTGGCGCCTCGCTAGCCCCTTGTCAGAAAATATCTACCAACATGTTGTCGATGTTGCCCGCGCGATCCGGCGGTACTGCTCGCCGCAGGCGAAGCCCATGTTCCCAGCGCAGTCTGGGAAAAGGCGTGGAGTCCTCGACTTGTAAAACACGTGTGGAGACTATGAGTCT
>JAKQDD010000054.1 GCA_029556615.1 Verrucomicrobiota bacterium
CAAAGGGCGTCTTGGCTTGGAGTGGCAAGCGTGCAGCCATTCGCCACGAGCTATAGAATATCTATAGCTCAATGTCAACAGAAAATGTGCGCCCACACTGACTTTTTTCGCGATTTCAGAAAATTAGGCGAGGATCAGGGACGGGGCTTCAACGACACGCCAGCTTCCCTTTGTGACGCTCGGGCCCCCGGGTTTGTTCATGCGTCCCCCGCGGGTTTCCTCCTGGCGCGCCGGGCTTGCCAGAAAGGGTTTGTCATGGAACCGGCTTATCCGCCATCTTCCTGTTCTTATGCAGCAGGTGAACGTGGGCCTCATTGGGGGGGGGACAGTCGGCGGCGGCGTCTTCCGGGCGCTCGATCGCAACGGCGATCTGTTGGCTGCCCGCACGGGGGTGCGGATCCGTGTCCATCGGGTGGCGGTGAAGGCGTTCGACGAGCCGCGGAAGGTGGCGATTCCGGAGTCGATGCTGACGACGGACTGGCGGGCGGTGGTGGAGGATTCCGGGGTGGACGTGGTGGCCGAATTGGCGGGGGGCACAACCGTGGCGCGGGAGATGATTCTGACGGCGCTCCGGCTGGGGAAGCCGGTGGTCACGGCCAACAAGGCGCTGCTCTCGGCGCACGGCGAGGCGCTATTTGCGGCGGCGGCCAAGGCGGGAACGAATCTCTACTACGAGGCCAGCGTTGCGGGGGGGATCCCGATCATCAAGGCCCTGCGCGACGGCTTTGTCGGCAACCGGATTCCCCACCTCTACGGGATCGTCAACGGCACCTGCAACTACATCCTCACGCGGATGCAGCAGGAGGGGGCGGGCTTTGACGAGGTGCTGAAGGAGGCCCAGCGGCTCGGCTACGCCGAAGCCGAGCCGTCGCTGGACATCGATGGCTGGGATTCCCAGCACAAGGTCGGCATTCTCGCCTCGCTGGCCCACGGCTTCTGGGTCCGTCCGGACCAGATCCACGTCGAGGGCATCCGGGGGGTGACGCCGCTGGACATCCGGTTTGCGGGGCAGCTGGGCTACACGATCAAGCTGCTGGGGGTGGTGAAGAGCGTGCCGGATCGCCGCAGTGAACGGACCGGCGGCGAGGCGCCGGTTGTCGTGGCGGTCTATCCCGCGCTTGTGCCCAACGCGCATGTTCTGGCCAGTGTCCAGGACGCGTTCAATGCTGTGTTCGTCCGCGGGGATCTGGTTGGCGACACCCTGTTTTACGGGCGCGGGGCGGGTCAGGACCCCACGGCGAGCGCGGTGCTGAGCGATCTTGTCGACGCCGCCCGCGACTGGATCCACCAGACGCCGCGGCGCATTCCGCCGTTTGTCCCGCACGCCTCGAAGGGCCGGGTACTGCCGCTGGCGGATGCGGTATCGCGGTACTACGTGCGGCTCGCGGTGGTGGACCGTCCCGGGGTGTTGGCCCGCGTGGCGGCGATCCTGGGCCGGAACCGGATTGGCATCTCGTCCGTCATCCAGCCGGAGGGCCATCCGGGGGGAAGCGTCCCGTTGATTCTGATGATCCACGATGCGCCGAACCGGTCGATGGCGCGGGCGTTGCGGCAGATGGGGCGTCTGGCGGCCGTCAAGGCGCCGCCGGTGGTGCTGCGGGTGGAGACGTTCGCGTGAGTGCGATCCGGTTCCGCAGCACCAACGGCGCGGCGCCCGCCGTGGGGCTCCGCGAGGCGCTGCTCGCCGGTCAGGCCCCGGATCGCGGCTTGTACGAACCGGAGCGCTGCCCGGTGTTCAGCCCGTCGGACCGGGCTGAGTTCGCCCGGCTCACGTACGCGGAGATTGCGTTTCGGGTGCTGCGGCCGTATGCGCTGGGCTCGATACCGGAGGAGCTGCTGGCTGTCTATTGCCGGGAAGCCTACGATTTCCCGGTTCCGATCGAGCGGGTGGACGAGGGGCGGCACGTCCTCCGCCTGGACCGCGGGCCGACGGCGTCGTTCAAGGATTTCGCGGCCCGGATGATGGCGCGGATGCTGGGGGGTTTTGTCCGGGAGACCGGGAGGCCGGTCGTGATCCTCACCGCGACGAGTGGCGACACCGGATCGGCGGTTGCGAATGCGTTCCACGGCATCG
This sequence comes from Verrucomicrobiota bacterium, assembly GCA_029556615.1. Lineage (GTDB taxonomy): Bacteria > Verrucomicrobiota > Verrucomicrobiia > Limisphaerales > J093 > JAKQDD01. Next base: position 2,075 of record JAKQDD010000054.1, read on the forward strand.
ACGGCATCCGGGTGCTGGTCCTGTTTCCCGAGGGCGAGGTGAGCGAGTGCCAGCGGCGGCAGATGACCACCCTGGGGGGCAACATCCGGACCGTGGCGATGGCCGGCACGTTCGACGACTGCCAGGCGCTCGTGAAGCGGGCCTTTGCCGACCCCGAACTCGAGCGGCTCCCGCTCTCCTCGGCCAACTCGATCAACATCGGCCGGCTGCTGCCCCAGAGCGTCTACTATTTCTACGCTGCGTCCCGGCTGGTCGCCGCGGAGGAACCGATCGTCTTTTCGGTGCCTTCGGGGAACTTCGGGGACATGATGGGGGCGGTGCTGGCGGGGCGGATGGGGCTGCCGCTGTGCCGGCTGGTCGTGCCGGTGAATGCCAACGACGAGTTCCCGCGGTTCCTGGCCACCGGCGAGTACACGCCGGTGGTTCCTTCGCGTCCCTGCCTCTCGAACGCGATGAATGTCGGGCACCCGAGCAACCTGGCCCGGCTCGTCTCCGCCTATGGCGGCCGGATGGACGAAGCCGGGCGGATCCATGGGGCGCCGGATCTCGAGGCCATGCGGCGGGCCTTGTTCTCGATCAGCGTCTCGGACGGCGCCACGCGCCAGACGATCCTCGAGGCGTGGACCCGGCGACGGCTCCTGCTCGAGCCGCATGGAGCCGTGGGCTGGCGCGGGCTGCTCGAGTACCAGGCTGCCGGTTCCCCGGCAGGCCCCGCGGTGGTTCTCGAAACGGCGCATCCGGCGAAGTTCCCGGCGGAAATGGAGAGCCTTCTCGGTTTCCGGCCCGAGCCGCCGCCGGCGCTTGCGGCTCTCGACGGGCTCCCGGAGGAGTACGATCGATTGCCGGCGGATTGGGCGGTGTTCCGGGAGTACCTTTTGGCCTGGGCTTGATGCTTGTGCTGAAGATCGCTTCACTATCGTGATGGGCGCCGGTCCTGAGGGCCGTCTCCCGGGAACCTTGAGACGAACAGGTAATTCATGGCGTTGATCGTTCAGAAGTACGGCGGGAGTTCGGTGGGCACCACGGCGCTGATCAAGAACGTGGCGACCCGGGTGGCGGCGTATCGCCAGCGTGGCGACCAGCTGGTGGTGGTGGTGTCGGCCATGAGCGGCGTGACCGACAACCTGATCCGGCTGGCCAAGGACATCATGCCCCTGCCCAGCGAGCGGGAGATGGACATGCTGCTGGCGACCGGGGAACAGACGACGATTGCGCTGACGGCGATGGCGCTGCATGCGATGGGGGTGCCGGCGGTCTCGCTGACCGGGGCCCAGGCGGGGATTGTGACCGACGGCGTCCACACCAAAGCCAAGATCCAGAACATCACCCCCCGGAAGGTGCACGCCCTGCTCAACTCCGGCCACGTGGTGATCGTCGCCGGCTTTCAGGGCCAAACCCCCGAGGGCCAGATCACCACGCTGGGCCGGGGCGGCTCCGACCTGACGGCCATCGCGCTGGCCGCCGCCCTGAAGGCGGACCTTTGCGAGATCTACACCGACGTCGACGGCGTCTACACCGCCGATCCCCGGATTGTTCCGAAGGCCCGGAAGATCGAGGAGATTGCCTATGACGAACTGCTCGAACTGGCCGGCGCCGGCGCCAAGGTGATGCAACTGCGTTCCGTCGAGTTCGCCAAGAAATTCAGGGTCACGTTCGAGGTCCGATCGAGTTTGAGCGGCAACCCAGGCACGATTGTGAAAGAGGAAACCAAGAGCATGGAGGACGTCGTCATCCGCGGCGTGTCTCTCGACAAGAACCAGGCCAAGGTCACGCTGACCGGTGTGCCCGACCGACCCGGCACCGCCGCCCGCGTCTTTCGGGCGCTGGCCGAGGCCGCGATCAACGTCGACATGATCATCCAGAACGTGAGCCATGGCACGGGCGCGCCGACGACCGATCTCTCGTTCACGGTCGACAAGCCCGACCTTCTCAAGGCGCACAAGGTCATCGAGGCCCTGCGCAAAGAGCTCAACTTCCGGCAAATCATCGCCAACGAAAGCATCGGCAAGCTCTCGATCGTGGGCGTCGGCATGCGCAGCCACTCGGGCATCGCCGCCCGCATGTTCGATACGCTGGCGCGCGAGGGGATCAACATCGACATGATCTCGACCAGCGAGATCAAAATCTCCGTGACCGTCGAGCTGGCGAAGGCCGAGGCTGCCACCCGCGCCGTCCACGCCGCCTTCCTCGAGAGCTGAGGTGCCGCAGCCGGCCGCGGCTACGGACGGGGGACGCGCGGGTGCGGGCGCCGAGCCCTACCTTCTCTCGGCCGGGTCGAGGCGCAGGGTGACGCGTGCCCGGGCGGTTTCTCCGGCCTTGAGCGTGCGACCGAAGAGGGAGAAATAGGCGGAGTAATGGCCCTCGGCCTGATGCGGCATGGCGACGGCGACGCAGTCGTTGGCCGGGCTGCTGAGGGCGACGGCGACGTGTGCCGCGGGCGCGCGCCGAACGACGGTGGCTTCGGGCCCGGCGAAGTCGGCCGGGAACACCCAGGCGACCGGGTGCGGCTCGAGAGTCCAGCGCCCGTCCTCGATCAGGGGGCGGGCGGCGGCATCGCGCGGGTACATGAGCCAAGTGCCCAAGGCGGGGAGGGCCTCCTGGTCGGCTTGGCCGCCGGGGGTCTTGACGCGGGTGACGGCGTTGGTGAAGGCGGCATCGAAGTAGGAGGCCAGGAACACCTCGAAGCCTTCCAGGTCGGCGCGGGCCTGGACGGACGTCTCGACCTCGATCCGGTCGGGGGCGGCGAGCCGGTAGCGGGCTTCAAGGACGAACGGCCGATCCCCGGCGGGCCATTCGACGGCCACGGTGGCGGGATCCACTTGACGGGTCGTGCTGGGCCAATCCCACGCCCCGGGCCCGTAGCGTTTGCCGCGGGTGAAGACGCGGTAGTGGCTGAGCAGGCCGTTGCCCCGGTCCAATCGGGTGCCGCTGGGGCGGTGCGTGACCTCGGTGAGTCCGAGGGATTTCCCCGCCGCGTGCAGGCGTCCGCGCAGGAGGCCGGTGTCGAACAGGAAGCCGCCGTCGGGCTGCGGCCGGAACACGAGGTTCGAGGAACCGGCGGGCTCGGCGCCCGAACCGGCGGCACAGGCGACGAAGGCCAAGGCCACGGCGATGGCTGTGCGCCACGACCGGTGCAGGGATCTGGGATTCATCGGGTTCAATCCTCCTCGGCTTCGGTGACCGTCCATTCGTGGACGCCGGCGGCCCAATCCGGCTGGAGCGTGACAACGAGCCGCAGGGCGGTCGTGGTCACAGGCGCGAAGGTGACCTCGCACCAGCGATCGAGCGTCACCGGGTAACCCGAGGGCGAGGGGACCGCTTTCCAGGAGCCGGCGTCGAGGTACTCGATGTGCCATGCCGTCGGCGGCCGGCACGCTCCGGATCCGGTGTCGTCGAACCAGTAGGCGCGGGCGCCGGTGAAGGTGCGCGGGTGTTTCCAGGTGTACTGGGCCCATTCGGTCGAGTTCTTGTGGGGCCACCAATGACAGAGCGCGCCGGGGTGTTGTCGTGAGTTCTTGGGTTCGATGCCGTCGTTGACGGCATGGGGTTGGCAATTGCCGCTGACGAACGAAAGCGAGACCTCGGCGGCGGTTTCGGGTCCGCCGGCTTTGGGGATGGGCGGCGTGGTGGGGAGCCAGACGCGCATGGCGCCCGCCTCGCGGTTGTCCCAGGCGTAGTAAGGGACGGCAGTGAAGGGAACGCGGCGGGGCGCGGGGAGCGGCTGATAGAGCCGGCCCGTCCAGTCGAGGTCCGGAGCCACGGCGGCGCTGCCGGTGACCACGACCACGCCACCCAATCGCTGGGCGTCCCGTGCGGAGGCGAGATCGGCATCAGCCGGCAGGCAAAGGCCGGCGAGGGGGACGGACTGGTCGCAGGCCTCGAGGCAGTAGACCAGCGGGCCCCGCTGGAGGGCCACGCGGCTTCGGTTGGCTTCAACGCCCGGGTGGGCGACGATCCGCTGCACGGGCATGGGCAGGTCCAGCTCGACCACGTCGCCGGAGCGCCACTCGCGCAGGATGCGGGCGTACCCGCGCTCGACGGCCGGTGTGGCGACGGCCTCGCCGTTCACCGAGAGCCTGGGGGCGGCGCACCAGGCCGGGAGACGGAGGGCCAATCCCAGGCGTGCCGGTGCGGCGAGCTTCGGCTCGAGCTTGACGCGGCCCTCCCACGGGTAGTCGGTGGTGACGGCCCACTCGACGTCCTGTCCGCCCACGGAGGTGCGCACGCCGCCTTGGACGTAGAGGTTCACGTAGAGGGTGTCTGGTCCCACGGCGTACGCATAACCGCCCAAAGATGCCAGGGTGCGCGCCACGTTGGGCGGACAGCAGGCGCAGCCGAACCATGCCGAGCGATGGTGGGTCCCGGCGCTTTCGAGCGGGTTGACGTAAAAGAACCGGGTGCCATCGAGCGACACCCCGGCCAGCACGCCGTTGTAGAGCGAGCGCTCGACGACGTCGGCATATCGGGCGTCCGCGTACAGCAAGGCGAGCCGGTGGTTCCAGAGGGCGAGCGCGACGGAGGCGCAGGTTTCCTGGTAGGCCGTGGCGTTGGGCAGGTCGTAGTCGACCGTGAACCCTTCGTTGTGGGCGCTCGGGCCGATGCCCCCCGTGAGATAGAGATTCCGCAACACGGTGTTGCGCCAGACCCGGTTCAGCATCCGCAGCAGCGCCGGGTCCGCGGTTTCGGCGGCAATATCCGTCGCGCCGGCGAGCAGATAGGCGGCCCGGACGGCGTGTCCTTTGATGTTGCGATGCTCGACGATCGGGACGTCATCCTGCCAGTAGGACCCGTCGTAGCGGTCGAGAGGCGTGTTGTGTTCCGCCGCGAAGAACTTGCGCCCGCGGCTCTCGACAAAGAACCGCGACAGCTCGAAGTAGCGGCGCTCGCCCGTGACCCGCCAGAGCTTCACCAGCGCCAGCTCGATCTCCGGGTGTCCCGGGTAGCCCATCCGCTTGCCGGGCGCCGAGCCGAAGACGGCATCGATGTGGTCGGCCAGCCGGACGGCCACGTCGAGGAAATTGCGACGGCCCGTGGCCTGGAAGTGGGCGACCGCCGCCTCGAACAGGTGGCCGGCGCAGTAGAGCTCGTGCCAGTCCCGCAGGTTCTTCCACTTCTGCGTCGGTTCCTTGACCACGAAGTAGCTGTTGAGGTAACCGTCCGGCAGTTGGGCCCTGGCGAGGATGGCGATGAGGTCATCCAGGCGGCTTGCCAGGGCGGGATCGGGATGCGTGGCCAGCGAGCAGGCGGCGGCTTCGAGGGCCTTGTAGACATCCGAGTCCATGAACACCGGGCCGGTGAAGCCGGTGGTGCTCCGGGCGGCGGCGAGCTCGAGGTTCCGGATGTTGCCGGCCTCGACGAGGTTGCTGAGGTTCACCGGGATGGTCACCCGGCGGTTGAGATCCTGGCGTGGCGACCAGAAGGCGTCCGCGACTCGAACCTCATTGAAGGGCACCGCGCGGAGCTTGATAAGGGGCCGGTCCTCGGCGGCGCAGGCCGCCACGACGGCGCCCCCGGAGAGCAGGAGGCGCCACGCCCAGCGGGGAAGAAGGGAAATCATAAGCTACTTGAGCCGGCCGGGGTTCAAGCCCTGCAGATCCTGCGGCAGAAAGCGTCCGTCTTTCCGGATCAGCTCTCCGTCGAACCACACCTCGCCACCGCCCCACTCGGGTCGCTGGATGAGCACCATGTCCCAGTGAATGGCCGACTTGTTGCCGTTGCCGCACTCTTGATACGCCTGGCCCGGGGTGAAGTGGAGCGAGCCGGCGATCTTCTCGTCGAAGAGGATGTCGCACATCGGGTTCAGGATGTGCGGATTGAATCCCAGGGAGAATTCGCCGATGAACCGCGCGCCGGGATCGGTATCGAGGATTTCGTTGAGCTTCTTCTCCTGGGAGCCGGCGGCCTTCTCGATCCGGCCGTTCTTCAATTCGAGGCGGATATTCTCGAACTTGGTGCCACCGTAGAGCGTGGGGGTATTGAACTGGATCACGCCGTTGGCGGAGCGCAGGGTTGGGCAGGAATAGCACTCGCCGTCGGGCACGTTGCGCAACCCGCTGCACGGGACGGCGCCGATGCCGCGGATGCTGAATTCGAGGTCGGTGCCCGGCCCCTTGATCCGGACGCGGTCTGCGCGTCGCATCCGGCGTTCGAGCGGTTTGACGGCCTGGGCCATCCGGCGGTAGTCGAGGGTGCAGACGCGGAAGTAGAAATCCTCGAACGCCTCGGTGCTCATGTTCGCCGCCTGGGCCATGCTCGGCGTCGGCCAGCGCAAGACGACCCACCGGGTCCGGTTGACCCGCTGGTCCAGCACCGGCCGCAGCGCTTTCATGTAGAGCTGCATCCGGTCGCTGCCGACGTCCGACGCCTCATTCGCGTTCGCCGAGCCGCGGATCGCCACATACGCCTGCATCCGCTTCATCCGGTACATCTCGAGATCGCGGACGAGGGTGGCGTGTTCCGGATCCGTGTCGCGGACCACCTCGCGGTTGACCCGGGTGTGCCGGACCTCGACGATCGGGATCGCGCCGACGGCACGTGCGGCGCGCATCAGGACCACGACGAATTCGTCGGGCACATCGATCATGTCGAGCAGGACGCGTTCGCCCTTCTTCAGGGCCATCGAGTAGGTGACCAGCAAGTCTGCCAGTCGGGAGTAGCGGGGGTCGGTCATACGTAATATGCACAGAACCTACCGCCCCCGCAGACTGCCGGTCGAGCGCCAAATCGTTCCCGAACGCTGGGCGGGCGCGCGACAGAATTCCCCAGCTGCCGGGTTGCACCGCCCGCTCGCAGGCAGATTCAGCGCGGCACTGACGGCCGCGGCGACGGCATTGCATCGCGGACCGGCTCTGTCCCGGGAGCAGGCAGGGTGTCATCGAGCAAGACACGCGCAGGCGGTGTGAAAAAACTGCGCAGCAGAAGCTCCCTCACCCCCTGCTTCTTGCTCTCTGGGGCCTTTGTCCCGCGCCTCGGAGTCATCGCAGGGGATCTTGCGGCGAGCGGGCGAAGTTGGCATGTACACTGCTCTAATCTGGGTCGATGACAAGACCGAACACCAGCGACAGGTATCGGCACAGGCCCTCGGTTCCCGCGATCATCGCGGGCGCCAACAAGTCCACTCTGTCCTGCCTCGTGACGCCGGGTTTATCTGCCTGACGTTCCCTGCCACGAAATCGTCGCGCGGCGGCTGCGGCAACGCAGCCGCCGCTTTCTTTCGGAGTCGATCGGCGCATGCCGCCGGGGTGTTGCGCCGGCCAGTCAGGTTCATGAGGGGGGATCGCTGGTGGACACGCGGCCGAGCAGCGCCTCGACCTCGGCGAGCAGGCGGTTGAGGCGGTAGGGTTTGGCGAGGTACTGGTTGGCTCCGGCGGCCAGGCAGCGTTCCCGGTCTCCGGTCATGGCCAGGGCGGTGAGCGCGAGGATGGGGATTCGGGCGACGTGCGGATCGGTTGCGGCGCGCATTTGGCGGATGGCTTCGAGGCCGTCCATGCCCGGCATTTGGATATCCATGAGGACGAGGGCCGGGGGTGAGCTCGTGATGACGTCGAGCGCCTCGGCGCCGCTGCGGGCCCGGACTGTGTGGTAGCCGAAGGCCTCGAGGTAATCGGCGATCAAGTCGGCGTTTTCCTCGTTGTCCTCGACGATGAGGAGGCTGCGGCAGGGGTCGTTGGCGGGCCGGGGCGGAGGGGCGGGTTCGGCCTCCGTGGCGGCGGTCATGGTCTGGGACGCGACCCAGGGGAGGCGCACGATGAATCGGCTGCCGGCGTCCGGCTGGCTTTCGACATGCACGGTTCCGCCGTGGAGCGCCACCATCCGGTGGACCAGCGTCAAGCCGAGGCCGGTGCCGGGATACTGGCGGGCCAGGCTGCTGTCGAGCTGGGTGAACGGCTCGAACAGGCGCTCCAGATCCTGCGGCGCGATGCCAATGCCCTTGTCCCAGACACAGAACACCACGCGGGCCTCGGTCTTCTCGGCGTGCACCTCGAGGCCCCACTCGCCCCCCGGCGGAGTGAACTTCACCGCGTTGCTCATCAGATTCACCAGGATCTGCCGAAGGCGGAGCGGGTCGACGTCCATGTGGAGATCGACGGGCTCGACGCTGTAGCGCACCCGTTGGTTTCGCTGGCGGGCGAGGTTTTCGACGAGGCGGAGGCTGGACCGGCAGAGTTCCTCGATACGGCTGGTCTGGCGTCGGAGGACGACCTGGCCGGTCTCGATGGTGGCGATGTCGAGCACGCCGTTGATGAGTTCGAGCAGGTGGCGGCCGCTTTCGCCGATCGTATGGAGGGCCCGCCCTTGGGCTTCGGTGACCGGGCCGTGGATCCCGCTCTCGAGGGTTTCGCTGAGGCCGAGGATCGAAGTGAGCGGCGTGCGCAGTTCATGGCTCATGCTGGCCAGGAACTCGTCCTTCATCTGCGAGGCGTGACGGAGGGCTTCGTTGGCGCGATCGAGCTGATCGCGGCTTTCCCTCAGGGCCTGTTCCGTCCGGCGCATGGGGGTCACGTCATAATGGACGCCGATGGCGCGCTGGGGGCGGCCATCGTCGCCGGAGAGGATGATGGCGCTGCCTTTGAGGGATCGTTCCTGGCCGTCGGGCCGGATGATCCGGATCTCGGTTTCGATCGGTTTCTGGGTGCGGAGCGCCTCGCGGAGCTCCCACTCCAGGCGCCGGAGGTCATCCGGGTGAATGCGGCGCCGAATGTCGTCGAGGCTTGTTCCCTCGTCGGGTCTCAGGCCGTAGAACTGGCGGACCCGCTCGTCGCACCAGAGCCGGTCTGTCTCGTGGTCGTACTCCCAGATGCCGATGGCTCCGGAGCGGGTGGCGAGGTCCAATCGCCGGGCGGTCTCCCGGAGGGCGGCCTCGGCGCGGCGCCGCTCGGTGACATCGCGGCAGACGCAGACGACGCTGTTCGACTCCATCATGGTCAAGTCCACCTCGAGGTCGATGGTCGTCCCGTCCTTGCGCCGGCCGGTGGTTTCCCCGTGCCAGCGCCGGTCGCGTTGGAGCAGCGGCCTGGCGACCGACTCGATTCGCTGCCGTTCCGCATCGTCAAAGAGAGACTGCCACGGTTTCCCGAGGAGTTCACCGATGGCATAGCCGAACATCTCGGCGTAGGCGCGATTCAGGTAGACGAAGCAACTGCCTTCCTGGATGGCCATGCCCTCGACGACGGAGTCCATGGCGAAGGCTTGGCGGCGGGTCTCCCGGGTGCGGGCGGCGACACGCGCTTCGAGTTCGGCATTGAGGTGGCGGCTCTGCTCCTCGGCTCGCCGGCGTTCCCGCGCCTGGAGGGCCAGGGCGGCGACATCGGCGAGCGACGCGCCAAACGCCTCCTCCTCCCGGAGCCAGGACCGGCAGGATCCGGTATGTTCCATGCAGATCACCCCCACCAACCGTCCTGCGCTCCGGACCGGCGCATCCAGTGTCGAGACGATGCCTTGCTCGGTGAAATAGCCCCGGGCGAATTCTGAGGTCTGGGGATGCCGGCGGGCGTCGGCCGCGGCGATGATCCGCTGCGTGGCGCAGGCCTGGAAGTAGGCCGGGTACTCCTCCGCGCGGAGTGATTCGCCGGCGGTATGGTGTCCGGAGGCGGCGTCGAACCGATCCGCGCACGTCAGTTCCGTGCCATCCTCGTTCAGGAACCAGGCGCCGACGCGCGCCACATCCGCGCCGCGTGCGCCGGCTTCAGTGATCTCCTTCAGGGCCTGAGGCCAATCGCCGGCGGCGATCGCCTGGCTGCACGCCAATTCGAGCAGGACCCTGCGCTGACGTTCCAGGACGACTTCGCTGCGCCGGCGCTCGGTGATGTCGATTCCGGTGACGACGGCGCGGGAGAAATCCGGCTGTCCGCCCCGGGTGAAGACCTGGGTGCGGACCAGCACATCGAGGGGCTGACCGTCGCAGCGCCGGCCGTTCGACAGGAATTCGACCACGGTCTCTCCGCGCCAGAAGGCTTCGAGCTCCTGGATGAACGCGATGCGGGTTTCGTCGGTGAACACGTGGTCGAGGCTGGTCATGAGCTGCTGTTTGTCCTTCGCCGCGTTCATCTCGACGGCGGCGCGGTTCACGCCCAGGACGCGAATCAGTCCCCAGGCGTGGCGGACCAGGTCCGGCCGGGCGTTCAAGTGCGCGCCCAGATCGGACACGCCCTGGCGGCGCAGATCCTCGAGCCAGGCGTGCAGCAGGCTCAGGTCTTCCTCCCAAATGGCGATGGGCGTGTTTTCGAAGAGGCTCTCGAACCGGCCGCGCTCGAGCTCGAGGGCGGCGGCCACGCGCACGCCCTCGAGTTCCGCCCCCACGCGCGCGGCAAAGAGGCTCATGGTGTCCCGCTCCGCGGCGCTGAGCGAGAGCGGCTGATCGTGCAGGATGGCCAGCAGCCCCAGGGGCTGCCCGCGTGTGTCCACGAGGGGAAAGCCCGCGAACGAGTCCATGGCGAGGCGCGCCAGCAGGGGATCGGTCGGGAACCGGGCCCGGGCGTCGCGCACGTGCACGTGCCGGCAGAGGTCAATCACGCGGGCGGAGGGTGTATCCTGGAGCGCCTGGCGGACATTGGCGGCAAAACCGTCGCCGACCCAGAAGGCCAGGGTCTGGAGCTGCGGCGTCTCGCCGGGCACAACCTCGGCGATGAACGCTCCCTTGACTCCGAACAAGAGCGCCACGCGTCGGACCACAGTTCGGAAGAACTCCTCGCCGGAGCCGGAGACCGCGACGCTGACGAGTGCCGTGAGGGTTTCCTCGAGGCGCTTGCGCTCGGTAATATCGACGAGCATGCCGACCGAGCCGGTCGAATGGCCATCGGGTCCGAGGACTTGGACGGCGCTGTCGTTGATCCAGCGTTCGGCGCCGGACCGGGTTGTGATGCGGGCGTCGCAGCGCCAGTACAACAGCTTGCCGTCGTCGGCCAGGCGGATCGCCTGCTGGTCGTCCAAGCCGGCCCCCTCCCCGCGCATGATCCGCTCGCGGATCAGGCTCTCCCAGAGATCGGGGGTCATCTCGGTGGACGTGTACCCGGTAAGGCGGAGAATGCCGTCCCCCATGAAGGTATACCGTCGGCCGGCCAGGTCCTTGCGATAGGGGACCGCCATCGCGGCGGAGATGGCCTGCCGATAGATCGACTCCGTCTCGTGGCTGGGATCGGCCGTTGGCGGACGGGAAGCAGGTTCTTTCATGCAGTTCGGTCCGGGCGCGACTCTAGCGGGCTATCGGATCCGCGCAAGGGGTCAATCGGGGCCCTAACGCCTGTGGCCCGGGCGTTTGCCATCAGGAGCTGAAAGCGCCGGACGGCCGCGGCTACGGACGGGGTTGGCGCCCAGACTTGGGCCTTCCGGGGCCAGCACTTTAGCCTTTTCAGACCTGGTGCCGGCGCTAGAGTCCCCGACTTGTGGAACGTGTGGTCGTCAGGTCAAGTTCCGGTCCCTGGGGTTCCAGGCCTATCCTCCTTCCGTCGAGGACTCTATGATGGCGAGGCGCGGGACAGGGGATCTCGAAGGGCGGCAAGGCGTTCACGAGGCTGAGGACTGGACTTGGTCTGAGGCGCGCCTCGCCAGGCTCGGGGAGCAGTCAGCGATGAATCCACAGGAGTTGAGATGAGCGCTTCATTGAATCGGCGGCAGTTTGTCAAGGCGGCGGTGGTGGCGGGGGCGACGGTGCCGGCTGTCCTGGGGGCGGAGCCTCCGGTCAGTCCGACGCCCCCGATGGCGGGGCCCACGGGGCCGCTGGCTCCGGTGCAGGGCACGCTGCCGAAGGGGAAGATCCAGGGGATGGAATTCAGCCGGCTGATGCTGGGGGGCAACCTGATCGGCGGCTATGCCCACTCGCGCGATCTGGCGTACGTCTCCCACCTCATGAAGCGGTACAACACCGACGCGAAGATCCTCGAGACGCTCGAGCTGGCCGAGATCCACGGCATCACGGTCATCAACAGCTGGGTCCAGGACGGCATCGCCCATCTCCAGCAGCACTGGAAGCGCGGGGGCAAGATGAAGTGGATCGCCCAGGTGCGCATCAATCCCAACGGCGATTTTGGCCAGATCCAGAAGGCGGCCGATCTCGGTGCCAGCGCGATTCACGTGACGGGCGACGTCGCCGACGCTTTGGTGGCGCAGGGGAAACTCGACGTCATCGCCCGGTTGCTGGACTTCATCCGCGAACGCCAATGCATCGCCGGCGTCGGCGCCCACGGGCTCGCCACCATCGTCGAATGCGAGAAGGCCAAGCTGAACCCGGATTTCTACGTCAAGACGCTCCACAGCCACGCCTACCACACGGCGCCCAAGCCGGGGGAAACGGACGACCTGGGGCGGTACGACAACTCCTGGTGCAGCGACCCGGAGGCGGTGGTGGACGTCATGTTCACGGTCCAGAAACCGTGGATCGCCTTCAAGGTGCTTGCCGCGGGCGCCATACCGCCGGCCCAAGGCTTCCGGTATGCGTTCGAGGGCGGTGCCGACTTCATCCTCGTGGGGATGTTCGACTGGCAGATCGCGGAGGACGCCCAGTTGACCCGGGAGGTTTTGGCGGATTTGAAGCGCGTGCGCCCCTGGCGATCGTGAGCGTCATCCCGACTGCCCCCCGACCTCCGGCGGTGGCTGCCGCTGGTCTCGAAGGCCGCCGGGTTGAGCTCGCGGCAAGCCTGCTCCTATGAACGGAACCCCTCTGCCCGCCGACGACCCCGTCGGGCGGCCCGGGGAAGACGCGCTGCTGGTCATCCCGCTGGTTCTCGCCGCGATCGCGCTGCGGACGGGGAGTAGCTTTGCGAAGCTTGGCGTCCCGTTGAGCTGCGCCCTGACTCTGCTTTGGGTGCACAGGGGCGCTTTGGGCCGGCACCGAAGACTGTTCTGGGTCGTTGCCGCCTTCGCGTTTTCCGCCGCCGGCGACTGGTTCCTGTCGCATCGCCGAGGGCGCGAGGGGTATTTTCTGATGGGCATTGGGTTGTTTGCCTGTGCGCACGGCGGTTACCTGGGGTACGCCGGTTCGCAGGGCCGCCCCAGCCTGCGGGCGCTCGCGGTGTTACTGGGTGTCTACCTGCCGTACTATGCGGTGTGGCTGCGGCCGGAGATTCGGAGTCCGGCCCTGTCGGCCGCGGTGCTGGGCTACCTGCTGATATCGTGTGTGGTGTTGTCGGCCGCCTGCGGGATGCGCCTCGAGCGTGGACCGTATTGGGCGTATGTCGCCGGCATGGCCCTGGTGGTGTTCTCGGACACCATCATCTCGTTCAGCGAGTTCCTGGGGTTCAGGGACTGGAACGGGCTGATACTGCCCACGTACTATCTGGCCCACGGGTGCGTGACGTGGAGCGTCCTGCATTCGGGATTGGCGCGGAGGCGGGAATCGTGCTCGAATCACCCGCTGTGATCCTCCACCGGCTCATCGGACATCATTGGCGGCACGGTGCGGACCGCGAGTTTTACCGGCTGCAGGCGCGGGACGCGATCCGCTGGCTCGAGGGCCATGGCACGCCTCTGGGCGAGGGTGTGCGGGTGCTGGATCTGGGGTGTGGCCAGGGGATATTCGGCGCGGAACTGCTGGCTCGGGGCTGCGGTGTGGTCTTTGCGGACTCCGGCGAGGGACTGGCGGAGCACCTGTCCGGGGCCGCGTACCGGCGGATCGACCTGGATCGCGAGGATCCGACCCTCCTGGGGGCGTACGACGTGGTTGTCTGCTCGAATGTGCTCGAGCACTTGGCGCGGCCGGAAGCGATGCTCGAGGCTTTTCCCCGGCTGTTGACGCCTGGGGGGAGGCTCTATTTGAGCTGGACCAACTGGCTCTCGCCGTGGGGGGGCCACGATTTCTCACCCTTCCATTACCTGGGTCCACGCCGGGGTCCCGCCCTCTGGGACCGCTGGGTCAGGCGTCCCCGGCTTTTGGAGCCGTATCAGAACCTCTTTCCCACGTACATTGGGCGGACGCTTCGGATGCTGCGCCGGCAGTCAGGCCTGGCCGTGCTGGCCGTGGCGCCGCGGTACTACACCGAACTCGCGTGGATCACGCGAATCCCGGTGGTGCGCGAATTCGCGACCTGGAATTGCGCGGTGCTGGCGCAGAAGACCGCCGGGGCGGCTGCGGCCGAGTCGTCCGCGCAGTCCGCCGGTGTCCCAGCGAGGCGCGCCTCAGACCCAACCAAGTCCCCAGGCTCATGAAGACCCTGCTGTCCTCCCCACCCCCAATCCCGCGCCTCGCTCAGGTGGAGACCTGGACGGAGGCAGGGAAGGCCTGGAATCGAAGCCGGCACTTGACCAGTTGACCGCGAGTTCCATCAGTCGAGGACTCCAGGATGCGCACGTGTGTCATCTTCAATCCGACCGCTCGCGGGGACAAGGCGGAGCGGTTCCGGGAATCGCTCGCGCGGTTGGCGCGCGACTGCGTCGTGAAACCCACGACGGGTCCCGGGACGGCCCCGGCGCTGGCGCAGGAAGCGGTGCGGGAGGGTTGCGACTGTGTGATTGCCGCCGGCGGCGACGGCACGGTGAGCGAGGTGGCGCACGGGATCGGATCCAGCGAGGGCGGGCTCGATCGGGTTCGCGTGGGAGTGATCCCGCTCGGGACCATCAACGTGTTCGCCCGGGAGCTGCGGTTGCCGTTGGCCCTGGGTCCGGCCTGGGAGACGGCCCGCGGGCAGGCGGAGACCCGCGTCGATCTCCCCTATGCTGTTTGGGGGACGGGTCCGGAGCGGCGGCGGCGCTGGTTCGTCCAGCTGGCCGGCGCGGGTCTGGACTCGAGGGCGATCGAGCGGGTGGAATGGAAATGGAAGAAGAGCGTCGGTCCGCTGGCGTACGTTGCCGCCGGGTTTCGGGCCATGCGGGGACCGCAGCCGGTGATCCATGTCGAGTCGGGCACGACCCAGAGTGCCGGGGCGCTGGTCCTGATCGGCAATGGCCGGTACTACGGGGGCGAGGTGCCGATGTTTCCCGGGGCCAATCTCCGGGATGGCCTGCTCGAGGTCCGGGTTTTCCCGCGGGTCTCGACGGCTTTGCTGGTCCGTTTTGGGGTGGCGTGGCTCCTCCGGCGACCCCTGCCGGGCGGGCCGCCGCCGCTTTGGCAAGCGGATCGGCTGACGCTCCGCTCCGCAGCCGACTTGCCCTTCGAAGTCGATGGGGACAACGCCGGGCGGTTGCCGGTCGAATTCGGTGTGCTGCCGCGGGCGTTGCGCGTGGCTGTGCCCGCCGGGTCACCGGCTGAATGGATTTGCTAAGGAACCGGGGATTTGGCAATCAGAGCGGGTCAAGATTATGAGACGGCTGGCGATTCTTGCAGGTGTTGTGGCGCTGGGTTTGATTCCGATGGCCCTCGAGGCGGCGGGCTCGAGCCCTGAGGCGGGCGTTTCGGGCGGGTCCGTTCCCGGTGGAAACCCATGGGTCGAGTGGCATTTCGCCGGAACCGCGCGCCTCGAAGGCGCGACCCGCGGATCCGACGTGCGGAACCTGCTCGCCGAGTCGGCGACACAACGGCTGGTCCGGGACACCCTGGACAAGCTCGCACAGACACCGCAGCGCTGGTACCTGACCAATCGGCCGCCTTCGGCCCCGCCGCTGGCCAGTTGGGTGCGGCCGTTGCTTGACGATCTGCTGGCGGTGGAGTCGCGGGGCGAATACCGGGCGGGATCCGACGGGCCGATCGAGCTGGCCGTGGCGGTCCGGCTCGGGCCCGAGCGGCGGCCGGCTTGGGAGACCCATTGGTCGGCCCTGGCCAAGGCGTTTGGCGGGGGCGACGCCATCAAGGTCAGCGCCGGGGGATTGTCCGTCGAGGAGATCCGCGGGTCGCAGGGGGGCGTGGTCTGGCGTCGCGCCCAGGCTGGGGAGTGGACCCTTGCCAGCGTGGCGGCGGGAGCGTCCGCGAGCCTCGCGAGCCTGGCGGCACAAACGGCACGGCCCGGCGGAGCGGATGCGGACGACTGGCTTGGCCTTCGGGTGCGGTTGGACGCCATGGCCGCCGCCCGCGGCTGGTCCCGCGACCTGCCCTGGCCCGACGTGGACCTGCATTGCTCCGGACGACGCACGAGCGTCCGCACCGAGGGTCGCCTGCTGTTTCCCGCGGCGCTGGATCTCAAGCTCGAACCGTGGCGGATTCCCACGAACACCATCTGCGAGCCGCTCATCAGTTTCGCGGCGGCGCGGGGGATCCCGGCGTGGCTGGGGCGGCTTCCGTTTTGGAAGCTGACCGGTCTGTCGCAGGCACCGGACCAGCTTTACGGCTGGTCGCTGGCCGAGGTGCCGTTTCACACGTTCGTTGCCTGGGAGCTGCCGGATTACGCCCGCCTGTTGCCGCAGGGGTCGCCCCTGACCCCCCAGCTGATCCGGCATCTGCTGCCCAATGTCACCGGCGGCAACTACCGCTATGACGCGAAGGCCGAACGTCTCGCGTGGGTCGGTCTGCCCATCGCCGAGCCGTTTGTCTCGAGGGCTTCGGAGAAGGACCCGGACTTCGTCATGGGGGGCGTGTTCCCCCTCCCCCGGTTCGGGAGTCCGGCTCCGGCAGCCTTGCTCTCCCAGATCGTCGGTCACACCAACCAGGTGTTCTTCCATTGGGAAATCACCGCCGAACGCATCGTCAGCTGGCGGAATATCAGCGGCCTGTTTCGCATGCTGTCCCTTTACGCGCCGCCGCCCACCAACAGCCCGGTCCAGCTCTGGATGGTCGACACCAACGTGAGCCGCCACTTGGGCAATGCGGGCACGGAAATCACGCGCGTCTCGGATCGCGAGCTCCGAGTGACGCGAACCTCCTCGATAGGGCTCACCGGGTTCGAGATCATGGCGTTGCTGCGGTGGCTGGATGACCCGCAGTTCCCGCGGTACACGGAGCCGCCGCCGGGGCCGCTGCTGCTGCAGCGTCGCGGCGAGCTGCCGCGGAAGTCCGCCGCCACCAACGCCGCCCCGGCAACGCGCGCGACGCCCGCTCCACTCCGGCCGCCGTCCGCGAACCGCGCGGTTCCCCCCCGGCCATCCCGGGTGACGACGACCAACGCGCCGGCGGCGCCGCCTCGCTAGAGTCCTCGACTTGTGAAACATGTAGTCAACAGATCAAGTTTGGCCCCTCCGGTTGCAAGCCATCCCTCCTTCCGTCGAGGACTCTCCATTAGCGAGGCGCGGAAGAGAGGGCCCGGAAAGGCAGGAAGGCTTCATGGGATCGCGGACTTGGTTGGGGCTGAGGCGCCGCCTCGCTAGTCTCTTTCACACTTTCATGCTCCGCCTGGGCGTCAATATCGACCACGTCGCCACCGTCCGCGAAGCCCGCTATCGGGGCAGTCCGGAAGGCGAGCCCGATCCCGTCGCCGCCGCCGCGCTCTGCCTCGAAGCGGGGGCTCACGGCATCACCGCCCACCTGCGTGAGGACCGGCGGCATATGCAGGATCGGGACATCTGGCGCCTGCGGGAGAGCCTGCGCACCCGCCTGAACCTCGAAATGGCCAACTGCCGCGAGATCGTCGAGATCGCCCTGAAGGTGCATCCCGACATTGTCTGTCTGGTTCCGGAACGACGGGAGGAAGTCACCACGGAAGGCGGCTTGGACGTGGCGGGCCAGGTTGGGCCGCTCACCGAGACCCGGCAGCGGATGAACGACGCGGGCATCGAGGTCAGCCTCTTCATTGCGCCCGATCCACCCCAGGTCGAGGCCGCCGCTCGCCTGGGAGCTCAGGCGATTGAGCTGCATACCGGCGCGTTTGCCGGCCACTTCAGGGATCCCGCCGGCCGGGCCCGGGAGGTCGATCGGCTGATCGCCGCGGCCCGGCAGGCCCACGGGCTCGGTCTCCGCGTCAACGCCGGCCACGGGCTGAACTACGAGAATGTCGCCGCTCTCGAACCCGTTCCGCACCTCGTGGAACTCAACATCGGCCACAGCATCGTCAGCCGATCGATCGGCGTCGGCCTGCGCCAGGCCGTCGAGGAGATGCTGGTCCTCATGGCCCGCTACCCCGGGTGACTGGGCCCGGCACCGACCATGATCCTTGGCGTCGGCATTGATATCATTGAAGTCGCGAGAATTCATGCGGCGGTCGAACGGCTGGGCGAGAGGTTCCTCGATCGGATCCTGACGCCGGGGGAGAAGGAGTACTGCGCGACATTTGCGAATCCGGCCCCGCATTGGGCAGCGCGGTTCGCCGCCAAAGAGGCGGTGTCGAAGGCCTTCGGAACGGGTGTCGGGGCGCATCTCGCCTGGAAGGAAGTCGAGGTGGCGCGCCGTGCTTCGGGCCAGCCGTATGTGATTCTGCATTCGGGGGGCCAACGCCTGCTCGAGGGCCTGGGCGGGAAGCAGCTCCATCTCAGCCTCAGCCATACCCAGCAGTACGCGGCGGCCGTCGCCACCCTCGAGGGACCCGGACTTCCCGGGGCGCGATGCCGGGAGACCCGATGAAGACGAGGCTCCGATTGCCGGCTGCGGCCGTGCGGATTGTGCTGCTGGCGCTGCTGGTGTATGTGGCCGACCAGGTCACGAAGCTGCTGGTGTTGCGGTTGCTCAGCTACGCGGACCAGCGGATTGTGATCGACGGTTTTTTCAAGTTCGTGCATTGGGGCAACACCGGGGCTGCCTGGAGCCTGTTTTATGGCAACAACACCCTCCTGGCGGTCATCTCGGTCTTTGCGGTGATCGTGCTGCTGGCCACGCAGAAGCAGTTCCAGGTGCAACGGCGGATCTGTCAGATCGCCTACGGCCTGATCTATGGCGGGATTCTCGGGAACCTCACGGATCGCCTCAGGATCGGGCACGTCATTGATTTCTTCCGCTTCTATCTCCATCCCCGAGGCGGCGACGGCGAGGTCGGCTTTCCGGCGTTCAACATCGCCGACAGCGCCATTTGCGTGGGCGTCTTTCTCCTCTTCTGGGTTTCGTGGCGCAAGGAAACCGGGGCCGCCCCCTCGAGCCGATCCGTTGTTGCGGGGTGAACAGCCGTCCGCTCCAGACCTGCCTGATCACCGGCCCAACCGCCGTCGGCAAGTCCGCTGTCGCCCTGGCCCTCGCCCGGCGTCTGGGAGCGGAGATCGTGTCGGTGGACTCGATGCAGGTCTACCGGGGACTCGACATCGGCACGGGGAAGCCGTCTGCCGCGGATCGCCTCGGCGTGCCGCATCATCTCCTGGACGTGGTGGGGCTCGACGCGAGCTTTGATGCCGCCCAGTTCACGGAATGCGCCAGGGCGGCCGTCCGGGAGATCCATCGGCGGGGGCGTGTCGCCTTGCTCGTCGGGGGGACCGGCCTCTACTTCAAGGCGTTTCTCGCCGGGCTCGGCCAGGCGCCGCCTGCGGACGCCCGGTTGCGGGCGACACTCGAGGCCATGCCGATCGAGACGCTGCTTTCCGAGCTCGCCTCGCGAGATCCGGCCGCCTATGCGCGGATTGACCGGCGGAACCGGCGCCGGATCGTCCGGGCGGTCGAGGTCATCCGGCTGACCGGCCGTCCGTTCTCCGCCCAACAGGCGGTCTGGACGGCCGGGCCGGCGGGAGGGGGCGACCCCCGATGGCCTCCGGCGTTCTGTCTGACGCGCGCTCCGGAGGATCTGCGCGGCCGGATCCACGCCCGGATCGATGCGATGATCGCTGAAGGATGGGTCGACGAGACGCGCCGCCTTCTCGGAGCCGGCCTCGAACAGAACCGATTCGTCATGCAGGCCATTGGCTACGCCGAGCTCAAGGATCACCTGCGTGGTCGCTGCACGATCGAGGAGGCCGTGGCCGTCATCCGGCGCCGGACATGGCAGTATGCCCGACGTCAAATGACCTGGTTTCGCCATCAGCTGCCGGTCGAGTGGGTGTTTCTGGCCCCGACCGCCGATCCTCAGGCCGTGGCCGCCGATCTGGCCGGGCGGCTCGGCTAGCCCCTTGTCAGACAATATCTACCAACATGTTGTCGATGTTGCCCGCGCGATCCGGCGGTACTGCTCGCCGCAGGCGAAGCCCATGTTCCCAGCGCAGTCTGGGAAAAGGCGTGGAGTCCTCGACTTGTAAAACACGTGTGGAGACTATGAGTCT
>JAKQDD010000072.1 GCA_029556615.1 Verrucomicrobiota bacterium
ACCCCCCCTAGCACGCTGAATCGGACCCCCCCAAAACCTGTAAGGTTTGCCGTTAAGTTTTTCCTGTAATTCTTAACCGGTAATTGGCCCCCGCACGCTGTGGAAAAGTTCGCGCAACGAAACCGGGCAAGGGGCACCCCTACGGGGTTCCCCCGGCTTCGCCGGCCCCCCCTCCCCTTTGTCGAGGCCCCCAGAGGGGGCCGGATGGTCCCCCGGTCGCAGCTCCACCGCCCAGGCCAAGAACAAGCCGCATCGGTGCGCTACCGCCGCAAGGTTTGGCAGAAAAAGCAGGAGGCCGCCGCCCGTGCGCTGAACATGCCTCGTCGGTTTGCCGCCGCCCGCCTTCGCGCCCTTCGGGCTTGACCTGAAACCGCTTCGGTTTCAGGGCTTCCCGCGTCGGTACTTGCCCGACTGGCTGCGGGGGCAGGCCCAGCGGGCTACGCCCTTGTTCCTCCCCCTTGCCGATAGGCTGGGGGCGCTCCTGTCGCGTCAAGGGCCGGGGCTGCGCCCCTCTCCATCCCGGCCCGTGTCCTCGCCCGTGCCGGGCTGCGGGCCGCACCAGCCGGGATTCCGACCCTTGACCCGCCATCCGCTTGAACACCAGGGGAATCCCCGCCGCGCTCGTTGGCGCGGCAGACCATCCAGGCCGGTGACAGATGGCCTAGACCGTGACGGATGACCTGCGCCCGACCACATCGAGGGCATAAAGGCCGTCTCGCCTGCCTCGCTGGCCGCCTTTCCGGGGCCGTGGTGGCGTTTTTCGACCATTGCCGACCCTCCCCCCTGCCCTGCCGCCTGAAAATCGCCCCTGGGGCGTTTCTGCGCGTCCGCTGGCCCCGTAGGTCATCTGTCACGCCCTGGCGCTGGCCGTGGGCGACGTGCGCGACCGGAGAAAATCTTTTATTTGTTTGTTCGTCTATTTGTTTATTTCTTTGTTTGTTATGTTATACTGAGGGCATTGGATCACTCGACAGGAGAACCCGCCATGCGCCCCGCTGAATTCACACCTGAACAGATCATTGAAGCCGGTCAAGAGCTGCAAGCCGCTGGCCGCAACATCACCGGCTTTGCGCTGCGCCAGAAGGTCGGCGGGGGCAACCCTTCCCGCTTGAAACAGGTTTGGGACGAGTTCATCAACAGCCAGGCCGTGACCAAGGCCGAGCCGGTCGCAGAACTGCCGGTTGAGGTGGCCGAGGAAGTGGCCGCCGTGACCAAGGCGCTTACCGAGCGCCTGGCA
>JAKQDD010000082.1 GCA_029556615.1 Verrucomicrobiota bacterium
GCAGAGGAACACCGTGTCCGCGCCCTGGTCGCGCAGGATTTTCTCCAGATCGGTCTTCTTGAACGCGCTGGGATAGTTCTTGATCACCTTCAGATCGCCCGCCTGGACGGGGACAGTCTTCGGAAACTCGAACGGCTCGGACCCCGGCGGCGGGCCCTGCTTGGGATCGGTGTGGTAGACGTAAATGATGGGATAACCATTCTTCCGGAACAGGTCGATGGCGGCATTGATCATGAACATCCCGATGCCCCGGTGCTGTTCGGGGACATAGCCGAGGTAGGCGTTCTGGATGTCGATGACCAGCAGAGCCGGCTTCCCCTTGGCCGGTTCCGCCGGCGCCTCGCCGTCGGCCAGGACCGGCGCCAGCAGCGCCAGGGCCAGCAGCGCGAACATCAGAGGTCGTTTCATGGTGTCCTCCCGATTGGGTGTCGATTGTGGCAGATGGATTCCGTCGTCTGGCCTGAGCATACGGATTCGACGCCGGCCGGGTTTCGACCACCGTCATGGGGTTGCCGTGAGCAGTTGCGCCGGCTGGTGCGGCTCGCGTACAATTCGGAAGCGACGACCGCACAGAGGGGTGCTGGTTGTGGGACGTCGCCGCGGAGGTGAGAGATGACGGACGCCAATGTCCCGGGACGGGACGCCCGCTGGATCGACATCAGCCGGCCGCTGGGACCCGCCACCCGGGTGTGGCCGGGTGACCGCGCGGTGGAGGTCGAGACGAAGCGGAACTCCGTCGGCGACATCACCTGGCGCGTGTCCCGCCTGGCTCTGTCGGTGCACGCCGGCACCCATCTGGACGCACCGGGGCACATGCTGACCGGCGCACCGGGCATCGGGAGCTTTCCGCCGGCGCTCGGCTGCGGTCCCGTCCGGGTGGTGGACACCGCCGGGGCCGCCGTGGACGAGGCGGCCGCCCGGCGGTCGCTGGGGGCCGAGCGGGTGCTTTTCAAAACGGGCACGTCACCGGCAGGGCGCGAGTTCGAGGGCCCCTTCGCCTTCATCACCGCGGCCGCGGCGCGTATTCTGGCTGACGGCGGTGTCCGTCTCGTGGGCATCGACACGCCGTCGGTGGACGCCTTCGGCGATGAGACGGCGCCCGCCCACCGGATTCTGTTCGGTGCCGGGATCTATCTCCTGGAGAACCTCGACCTCACCGCGGCGCCGCCGGGCGAGTACCGGCTCTGGGTCGCGCCGCTCCCCTTGGGCGACCTCGATGCCTCCCCGGTGCGCCCGTGGCTCCTGGCCAAGTCGTAGGCCGCGTTCGATCTCCGCGGTCTGTCCCTGTGAACGGTTGATGGTTGATCGTTGATGGTTGATCCGTCTCCCGATTCACCGATCTACCGATTCACCGATTCACCCATTCATCCATTCACCCATTCACCACCCCCATCCCCCTCCCTCTTATTCCCGGTTATTTGTATATTTCGTGATGATCGTTTCCCGGAGTTGCCGGAACATGGGAGGGACTTCCTCCTGCAAGCCGACGCAATAGCGGGTCAGGTAATCGCGGGCCGCCGCCGGATCCTGCCCGTGCAGCCGGACCGCTTCGGCCTCCACCTCGGTCTGGCGGGCGAACATCTTTTCCTCCCATGGATCGCGCACGGCGCGGACGTCCTCGATCGCCGGCTGGAACCGGAGGCCGGCCAGGTTGTCCACGAAATCAATGGCCCAGCGGGCTGATTCCTCGGAGAAGCGCTCGGGATCGTAGGTCTGGTAGCATGCGGCAGTGGCCGTTACTCCGGCGTAAAAGGGGACGAAGGGGCTGAAGTAGGGATTG
>JAKQDD010000101.1 GCA_029556615.1 Verrucomicrobiota bacterium
GGCCAGCGCGGCGGGGTCGGCCGCGAAGCCGGCGTGCAGCGCCGCGAGCGTGTCGCTCGCCTGCTCGCGGCCGTCGATGTAGGCGGCGAGGTAGTGCTCGTCCCCGCTCATTACATAGGCGCGCGCACCGGACTCCGCCTCCAGCACCTGCAGCAGCAGGGCGTCGAGGCGGGCGAGCTGCGCGGCGTGGGCCTCGAGCTCTTCCAGCGCGGCGTGCGCGGCCTCGGTCTGGCGCTGCCCATGGAGGATCCAGCCCACCCCGAGCACGAACACGAGCGCCAGCACCGCCAGCAACACGGGCGTGGACGGTCGGCTCGGCGTGGTGGTGGACGCGGATGGCATGGCTCGACGGGTGGGGGACGAAGTTTGGCGGGAATCCATTTAGCCACGGTTTTCCGGGCGCGGCCGTGCACTGCTTCCGCCCGCGTGCGAATCCTTCCGGGTTCGGGGCGTGAACGGCCGAAGGGGGCTCGCGCCCCCTCCGCAAAGCAATCGTCCCGCGACGCTTACGGGCGGATCGCGATGTCGTTCTTCACCGCCTTCACCCCCGGGGTGCTGCGGGCGATCTCGCCGGCGCGGTTGCGCTCGGCGGTGCTCTTGGCGAAGCCGGAGAGCTGCACGGTGCCCTTGAGCGTCTCGACGCTGATCGACATGGCGCTGACGGTCGGATCCTCGGCGAACTTGGCCTTCACCCGAGTGGTGACGGTGGCGTCATCGACGTATTCGCCCACGGTGGACTGGTCGCGGGTGACGGCGCAGCCGACCGCGGTGAAGGCGAGCAGGCCGGAGAGGGCGAGAGTGGCGGCGGTGTGCTTCATGGTGGGTCTCCTGAGAGTTCTGGTGTTTTTGCGGGTTGGCCCCGCGAGCGGGTTGCAAGCTCACTATAGGACACGGCTCTCGCGGGCGCTGTCCGACGAGGCGGAAAGGCGTGTAGGACGATTCCGTCATGCCCCATGTCGGCGGCTGTTGGCCTCGCGTGCCCATGGCGTCACCAACTCATCCCTTCATCGATTCCTACAAATGCAAACGCCTTCGTCCTATTCAGCGTGCCTGCCCGATCGCGGAAGATGGGTCTCGCCGGACGACACACGATCGACCGCAAACCCGGCGCCCCCCGTGGCGCACGACACGACAGAGAAAAGGAGAAAGCCATGAACTGGGATCGCATCGAAGGCAACTGGAAGCAGCTCAAGGGCAAGGCGAAGGAGCAGTGGGGCAAGCTCACCGACGACGACTTCGACGTCGCCGCCG
>JAKQDD010000014.1 GCA_029556615.1 Verrucomicrobiota bacterium
CAATGGGGTCGCATCTGAATGGCGCTTAGTTAAGGCCCAAGGTTTTCTTGGAGAGGCGTTTGCGTCGGGAGGTGCTGGGGAGGTTCTTCCACATGTAGGCCAGGGTCTGCTGCTGCATCTGAAGCAGGATATCCCAAACCTGGCGTTGGTTGGCGATGGCTTCTTGGAGCCAGGCGAATTGCTCGACACTCAGAGCCACCGTGACGGTCTTGTGGCCCACGCGCCGTGACCACTGGTGGCGGGGGCCACCTTGGCCGGGTTGCCCCCGTTCCAGCAGGCTGCCCAAGGCGATCCAACCGATGCGGCCCAGGCGCTGGCGTAACCGGCGATAGGCCGCGGGCAGGTCCGTCGGGGGAGGGGAGGAACGTTTCATGATGAATAGTATAGACACGCTGTCAATAGGACAGTATAAGCTCTGTCTATATGACCCCCGACTTCCCCGCCTTTGCCCCCCTCTTCGCCCGCCAGCTCCATCACCTCCGCACCACCACCGGCCCCGCCCTCCAGGCCTGGGAAGCCCTGCTCCAAGACTGGATCCCGCGGCATCTGCTGGCCCAGGAGGATCAGGGACCCCATTCCCGTGATCGCCTCTGGAACCTGCGGCTGACCTTCTGGACCTTCCTGTGGCAGATCGCCCACGCCGGCGCCTCCTGCCGCGAGGCCGTCCGAGAAGCCCGGGATCGTTGCCGGCTCCTGAACCGTCCGGTGCCTCCCGAAACCACCAGCCCCTACTGCCAGGCCCGTTCCTCCCTCCCCTTGGAGCGCCTGGATCAAATCCACCGCACCGTGCTCTCCGAGGCACAGGAGGCCCTGAGCGCTGGCGCGCTCTGGTGCGGCCTGGATGTCCAAGTCGTCGACGGCACCACGCTCACCGCGCCGGACACCCCGGAGAACCAGGCCGCCTATCCGCAGCAGAAGGTCCAGCGTCCCGGCTGCGGCTTCCCCATTCTGCGCCTGGTGGCCCTCTTCTCCCTGGCCACCGGGATGATTGGCGGATGGGTGACGGGCACCTGGGTTCAGCATGAACTCATGCTCTTTCAGCAGCTCTGGGAGTGGCTGCGGCCCGGCCAACTCCTCTTGGGCGACCGGGGCTTCTGCACTTGGGGCCTGCTGGCTCAATGCCAAGCCCGTTCCCTCCACGCCGTCTTCCGCCTCCGCGGCACCCGGCGTCGTGACTTTCGCCGTGGCCGTTGCTTGGGAGGGGGCCAACGCCTCGTTCACTGGAATAAACCGCCCCGTCGACCACGAACCCTCTCGGTGGCCGAATGGATCACCCTGCCCGCCTGCCTGGAACTGCGCCTGGTGCGCTCTCGCCTCCAGGTCCGAGGCTTCCGCACCACGCAGATCGCCCTGGTCACCACGCTCTTGGACACCCAGCGCTATCCCCTGGAGGCCTTCGGTTTGCTCTACCTACGGCGCTGGCGGATGGAACTGGCCTTCCGCGACCTGAAGATCACCCTGCAAATGGACCCACTCCGTTGCAGAACCCCCAACACGGTGGCCCGGGAAATCCGCCTTCATCGGCTCGTTCACAATCTGGCCCGACGTGTCATGCTCGAAGCCGCCCGCCGCCATCGCGTGCCGCCCGATCGCTTGAGCTTTGCCGGCACCCTCGCCGCCTGTCGTTGCTGCGCTCAGGCCCTCCTGCAAACCCGCTCCGAATCAAAACGCCGCCAGTTGCTCGCCCAACTCTTCCTGACCATCGCCTCGGACCTCGTCCCTCATCGCCCCGGCCGCCGCGAACCCCGCGCCGTCAAACGCCGCCCCAAACCCTACCCCCGTCTGACCTGTCACCGTCACCGCTTTCGCGAAATCCAACACCAAAACCGCTACTACATTCCCGCCAAGCTACGGCCCGCACATCCAAAATACCTGGGCCTTAACTAAGCGCCATTCAGATGCGACCCCATTGGCCCTCTCTCCAGAAATGGTGAGGCTGCGCCACGTGCCGAAACTAGTCGGTGCGCCAGTGTCGAGAAGCCAAAGCTCGCCGCCTATCTCGACAAAGAGGTGTCCATCCTTGAATCGAAGCGGCAAGGTGTTCATTGTCTCAGTGCGCGCCGACAAGCCCAACGACCAAGCTCACCGACCGCCGCCGGCAAGGACGGTGGAGCGGAGAAGGGGGATCCGAGCTGGCTTCGACCCTCGAGCGAAGGAGGGGGCGGCGGTTCGCCTCCACCGAGTGGTTGGGCTCAGGATTCATGGGTGATGCAACCTGAAATACTGCTGCGCGTTGGTCGCGAGAACCGCTACGGTAAACTGGCTGCCAACAACTGCTGGCACATTGGTCACGGCGGTCCAAGACGCGGCGGGCAGGGAAAGGGCTGTCTCCAATCTAAAACCTACCGCGTTGGTAGACCAGGAGAGTGTCGTCTGCAATGGCAGGAATGCAGTAATGCGCAATTGTGGCAGGACGGTCACGCTCAGATCATCAATAGCGTAGTCGTTTCCGTAGGCCAGGGCGGTGGTGTCCCACACCTCGACCGTGAGCACAGACGCTGAACCACTATTAAACTGGCAGGTCATGTTAGTCCACACCGCGGCCGTGTTGGGCAATTGAAAGGCATAGGTGGCGATCACACCCGGGGCGTCACGAACGCGAAACTCCAGTGCTGCGGGAGCCGCTGCGTTGACTGAGGCAAACCAGCCGCTCAATGAGTAATGGGTATTGGGAAGAACCACAATCTCTTGCGACCACGAAGGTCCACCTCCGGTCGCTGAACCATTGACAACCATGAAGTACCCGCTCGCATCACCAGTGGTGTGATCGCGGAAATCGGTCCAACTGGGATTCAAGGTGTCGAATGAGGTGATCGCCCACGTTTGCGCGGGGAGCTTATCTGCCGACTGGGTATAAGCGCTCGTGGAGGGCACCAGTGCTCCCGTTTGAAAGTCCCCGTTGACGATGGGATTGGCCGAGGCAAACAGGATTGGAAGAATCGTGGCGACCTTTACGGCATGTATTGTTCTCATAAGCTTGCTTGCAAAGGTCTGGGGTGCTTGGCCCAACGACAAGGGTGAGCCATGACGAGGAGCGCGCCTGCGGTGTGCGAGTTCAACCACAACGTGAGCGCGCTCCTCGTCATGGGCTCGACCCGCTTGTTGGGCCTTCCGGCTTCCTGCTCGCAATCATGCGCAGCCACAACCGATCAGACCAATCGGAGAGCACCGGAATCCGTGGACCCTTGTTGCCTGTGAAGTATTCGATATCTGCCCACGGGAGATTGCGCGACATGATGAACATCCATGGGATGCCAGCAATATAGATGGCCAGCACCATCAAGGGTATCATGGGCAGCACCAGCAGCAGGACGACCAGTCGATCCACAACGCTCTCCGGCTGGGCTGCCGTATCGATTTTGAGGCCATGCTCCACAAGCCACATTTATCCCATGGCCGAAAACCATATGGCTGGAAGCACAATGACGAAGAACGTCGCCAGAAGGGCGATGAGCGTCTTCCAGCGTGGCTTGTAGTCACTCATGCGCGGCAATAAGCCCAAGGCCAGAACTCATTGACGCGGGCGGCCCACAGCGCCCGGATTGGAAACTGACGCGGCCCGCCCGTGTTCGGTGCCGTGACCTGGTTCGGCAGTTGAGCGGTCCAGAGTGCGACCAACCAACTCTGCAACTCGCAGTCTTCGTTTTCTGTTCTTTATAGTAATCGCTCCAACTCCTGCCATGCCCAAACCAATGAAAAGCAATGTAAAGACGACCGCTGGGATGGGATTCCCGAACTCCAACAGCACTGCGCCATGCAAGAATCCGCTGACAGTCCACACTGCAAAGTAGGCAGCGACGCACGGCAATCTCCAGCGGCGCCGCAGTCGCCGGTATAGCGGATAGAATACGAAGCGGGTCGGCGGATACCATGTGCGACATTTGCGAAACATGAGCCGCTATTTGCAGGTCGGCGTGAACCACACGACTGATGCCGAACGACCAGGATCACCGACCGCCGCCGGAAGCGGGCGCTGGCTGCGAATCCAGCGTCCGAAGAACAAGGCGCGTGCGAACTGAAGCGCGGAGCGGCGGTTCGTGTGCATCTGCTTGTTAGCCCATGCTTGTTTGCTACTCATCTCTTCTGTCCAAGACTTTCCAGCCGCCAGGTGTCTTCACAAGATCGAAGACCGGACGAATCGCAGCATTTGTCTCCTTGGCGTCTGTGAACTGAACATGTAGCCAACTGTCTCTCCCGCGGATAAACGTCTCCACGTAGTAAACGCTCAGGCCGCTCGTTCGAATGCCCGTTCTGTAAACAGCCGCAACCATTGCGTCCTTGTCCTCCTTGCTCAGATCTGCGGGTTCGATCTTGGTGCGTTTGCTGCACCCAGATAGGGCTACGAGAACCAAGAGAATAGCGATTCGCTTCATAGTGTAGTCTGCGGGCTAACGCAAAGGTCAGCGACGAAAGCCAGCCGCCGATGACGTTTGATTGGTGTCAGCGCGAATCGGCTGGCTCCCGTTCGCTGGACCGTCTGGTTCTCCGTCAATCTTGAGGACGGAATACTCTTCATGAATGTCTGTACACTTTTCTCGGTGTGCAGGGCCGAGGTCCAGCCGTGCAAGATCCCATCCTCCCTGTCCGGTGGTGATCTCGTAAACGTGGGCTGTAGTTCCCTTGTGACGCCGCGACAAAACCAAGACGCGGTCACCAACCTTAAGAGGGGCTCGGTTGATCCTGCTGCAGATGGGCCTGATCCAGGGCCAGCACGTGAACATACGCAAGAATAACCCAAGGCCGGTCGCCGCGACAATTGCGAGGAAGAGAAGCAGCATCCCCTGCCAGTCGGACGCAATGCTAATGAGTCGGGTCAGCACAAAACCGTTCACGACACACGCGCCGATGACCCATGAAATCACAACGGGACAAGCGCAGACTCTGTTGAGAACGCTCGGCGTCATTTATCGCGGCGAACGTCCCGGCTCACCGACGCCGGGCCAATGATATCTGGTTGTCAAGTGACACGCGATCCCGGCGTTCGGTGCAGCCGGTTTGTTGGACGAAATCATGGCGACACCTCGAAGCCTTATATGGCGGCGGCGAGGTGAAGGAATGCGCTGGAAAAGAAAAATGGCGTGCAACTCAGCACGCCGGCCAAAGCGCCAAAGATCTTCGGCTTCTCCTTCACCAGTGATACAACAGCCAACGGCAAACCAAGCACAAATGCGGGTGCCGCGATCCGGAACATGAACATCGCCCAACCCATCGGACGAATGGACTCCCCGGCTGGGACGAAAAAGAACTGGATGGAAAACGCCACAATCATTAAATGAGCGCCAAGTGTCACTGCGAGAGCAGCCGCAGAGAAACGACGCTCGCGGAAATGACCCAGCATCTTGCGATTCTCAGGTATGGTGAATACCATCCCTCCCAACCCAGCCAACAAGAGCCACGACCCGTGATACCAGCCGAAATGCAGTCTCATCGAAAGGCTGAGGAGAAGTGGGGATAGAATCGGAAACAATCCGTTCGACCGTTCATTGCCTGACGCGTCAAATATCAGCGGATCAAGAATGCCTGCCCACATCGAACCTGTCGTGAGCGCGATTCCCAGCAGCACTACGCCGATGGACAACAAGTGCCATTGTTTGCGGGCATTCACACGTTCGTCCAACGACCAGCATCAGCGGCCGGAGCCAGCCGCCGCTGAGCAATGAATTGACAGTGATCTGAACGGCTGGCTCCGGTCCGCTGGATGCTGTTGTTGGGCGGCATATCTCACTCCCAATCACTCTCCCAACGTTTGTCCATGTCGAACGAAAGTGGTGCTGAAGCCCCAAACACAAGGTGGCGGTCCGGCGCCTTTGTCGAAATGGTAAAGGTCCGGCGTGCGCGCCCGTCACTAGACCGAAAGTGCAACCAAGCAACCACGGTATCGGTCGGCAGAGCTTCCAGAAGTCCCTCGTCGGTTACACCAGCGGCATACTGAATCTCGACGGTGCCTGCAGGGTGCAGATAGAAGAAGTTGCTGGCTTGGCGTGCGCGCTTCTCGGGAAACTGTCCGCTGTCCTTGTAGGCGTATGACAAATCCGGCTCGATCTGGAGATTTCCAAGCCAGCACCTTTGCGCGTCCGGATCATCGGCTGCCAAACTAGCCATCTCGTAACTCCCAAGCAGATTCTTTCTCACCGGGTTGTGAGTCGTGTGCAGCCAGATTCTCTCCTGGCCTTTCGGCGTGAACGTGGGACCAACCACCGGATTGAAAGCCAACTCGCCACCCGCGATGTCCCATTGGTCAATCGGAAGACTGGTTCCACGGACGTAATCAACACGCTGCGCAGGACCGAAGTGCTCAATCATTATCTGCCGAATGTGGTTTCGCGGCTTACCCCTGAGTCGTTCTCTCGCTTCCTGAATCTGAGGTGGCAACTGTGAAGCGACAGAACGCGAGGGCGCCTCGGCAGGGGGAGCCTTGTGGGCACAACCAGAAATGAGAACGCCTCCAACCACAAGCAATATTACTTTCGATGTGCGCCTGGCCATTGCAGCCCAACAGTGTTAATAAACGTCAGATTTGTCGGTTTATCCGGGCGGTCGCGCGAACGTTAACGGCTGTCGGAATCGGTGGCGAACAGAAGCACTTCCTGCTTGACGAGTCAAGGATGCAGTTGTCTACTGCGCAACGGTTAAGGAGGTAAGGCCGGGTCCACGCAGTCAGGGCTGCGGTTCGGATAAACCGACAGTTTGGTCGGTTTATCCGGCGATTTTTGAGCCGGCAAAACCGACAACATGGAGGACGTTCATTTTCCCGATTGGGCGCAGTGGCTGGAACGGGCCGGGCTGTCCGACCGGCAGCGGCAGAGCTGGGCGATCGCGGTGCGGTGGTACTTGAGTTTCTGCCAGCGGGGGCGCGGCGGTGTCAATCACCAGACGGCACGGGATTTCATCGCCTGGGCGCAGCAGTCCAAGAGCCCGGAACCATGGCAGTTGGAGAGCTGGCGCGAGGCCCTGCGGTGGTTTTTCCGCACCGCCAAAGCAGCCCAGGCCAGCGGCGCGGGAGAATCGGGTCCCGCGCGCGAAACCGAGCCTGGCCTGACTGTGGCTGAACCGAACGCATCCGGCGGGCTCGACCCCGCGATGCCGGCCTGGAAGCGGGCGTTTCTGACCACCGTGCGTCGGCGCCACTATTCCTACCGGACCGAGCAGAGCTATCTGGTCTGGTTGGAACGGTTTGCGCGCTTCCTGGGCTCCCAGCAACTGGAAGAGCGGGGGGCAGACGACATCAAGGTCTTCCTGGACCACTTGGCCGGGGACCAGCGGTTGAGCGCCAGCAGCCAGCGCCAGGCACTCAACGCGGTGGTGTTCCTGCTACGCGAGGTGTTTGGGAAGGAATTGGGCGATTTCTCGGACTACCGGCGGGCGCCGGTTCGCACCCACGTTCCGACCTGGCTGACGCGCGGCGAGATGGAGTCGCTGCTGGCCCAACTGGCGCCGGGCTGGGCCCTGATGGCGAAGGTGGCCTTTGGGGGCGGGTTGCGGTTGATGGAGTTGTTGCGGTTGCGCGTGAAGGACGTGGATCTGGAGCAGGAAATCATCACGGTGCGGGGTGGGAAGGGGGGCAAAGATCGCCTGGTTCCCCTCGCCCATAGCGTGGTCGAGCCGCTCCGGGCGCACCTGGGCACGATGCGCGCCTGGCACGAGGCCGACCGGCGGGCGGGGGTGGCTGGGGTTTGGCTGCCGGAGGCGTTGGCGCGTAAGTACCCGCGAGCGGGCGAGGAGTGGCCGTGGTTCTGGGTGTGGCCGGAGAAGGAATTGACCTGGGATCCGCGGGGGAACGTGCGGCGTCGGCATCATGTGTCGGACCGGGCTTTTCAGCGGGCGATTAAGGAGGCGGCGCGGCGGGCGGGACTGAACAAGCGGGTCACGCCGCATGTGCTGCGGCATTCGTTCGCGTCCCAGATGCTCGACGCCGGCTACGACATCCGGACCGTGCAGGAACTGCTCGGGCACAAGAGCGTGGAGACGACGCAGATCTACACGCACCTGATGCGGAAGCCGGGAATAGGGGTGCGGAGTCCAGTAGATTTGATCCGCTGAACAGGCACCATTCGACTCGACCAGGCAGGTTCAGAGCTCAGCGACCAGATCGAACAACCGCGCTTTGTCCCGCTTCCATGTGTTCGGCGTGACCCGCTGGATAATCTGCCGCATTTCCTCCCTGGCCGACCGCCGTCCCCCATCCGCCAGCATCTTCGGCATGGCCTTGACGATGGAGGCGCGGAAGTCCTCACGCCCTGGCCGGAAGTAGTGCTTCATCACGACCTCGGCGGTGCGGTGGCCGGTGACGCGCTGGACAAGTTCCAGCGGAACGCCGGCGGCCAGGGCCAGGGTGATCCACGTGACGCGGAAGGAGTGGAAGTCCCGGACCGACGCCCGGCGCTTGCCGTTCTCCCGCTCGGCCTGTAGCCCGTCCGTCTTCAGCGCCCGCCGGTTGCCGCGCACGATGGCGCAACCCGTCTCCCGTTCCAGTTCATTCAGGTAGCCGGAAACGGACCCACGGCTGCAGCCCGTCGCCGTCATGACCTGGTCAAGGGTCTTGCCGTCTATGTACGCCGTGAACACCGCATGCATCTTCTCCGCCTTAGAGGTGGCATCGGGGCGGTCGATGCAGGCGAAGCCCTTGGCCCGGACGGTCTCCAGGGTCTCGACCGGCAAGGCGTGCGTTGGCGGGGCGGTCTCGAACGCCTTGGCGAGGACCTGCTTCACCCGCCAGGTGATCCCGCCCGGATTCGTACGGTACATCTCCGCCGGCGCCGGGAAACAATAGCCCTTGCCTCCGGTCGCCCCCCGCGCCCGTTCCAATTCCTCCCGCAGCATCGGGAACAGGGGGATGTCCACCGTCTCTCCCGTCTTGGCGGTCTTGACGGTGATGAAGCCGGCGGCCAGGTCCACGTCGTCCCACTTCAGGAGGCAGCAGTCGCCGCGGCGCATCGCCGTACACATCCCCGTCACGATCACGGGCCGAATGAAGTCGTCGGACGTGCACGCTTCCGTGATCGCCTTCAGTTCCTCGACCGTGAACGGCTCCCGGTTGACGGTCGCGGTCGCCTTGGTCACCAGACCGTGAAACGGGTTCATCCCGTCGGTCAGGTGCGGGTGCAGGTGCTTGAACGTGGCCCGCAGCAGTTTGAGGGCGTCATTCCACGTCTTCGAGGACACGCCCCGTGCTGCCTCCGCAGGGCTTGGGTTGCGGCTCTGCCGCGCTGTGTCCATGTACGCCCTCGCGGTCTCGGGCTTGAGGGCAATGAACTCCTCGACGTCGGGCTGATGCTCCCTGGCGAACGCCGCGAAGCGTTCGAGGGTGATCCGGCACTGGCGGGCGTAGAGGGCGCCGGGTGGCTTCCGCCGCGGGATGGCGTCCCAGTGCCGGGGCAGGTCGGCGAGCTTGGGGAACGTCACCTCCCGGCCGGTCTTGATCTCGGCCAACTTGGTCAGCGCCTTCTCGCCGGTCCGGTCTTCCTGCATCTCGCGGAACCGCTTGTCCTGCGCTTCCGTCGCCCGACCGCGTGACCGCTCGAACTCATCATCACCAATTTATTGCCCGACCGCGACAAGGGGACGTTGACGGTCCAAGTCCACGATCCAGCCAATCCCATGCTGGCCCGGATTGTTCAGGCCTTGTGCGTTCAACTCAACGCCACCGAAACCCTCTTTCCTACGACCAACCTCCGGCTGGTTTACGAGGTCCTCGGTGTCGACGCTTTGCTCCCCGAGCCCTCGATTACTCCAGACTCAGGTGCATCACAAGATCCGCGAGATCCGGAAGTCCGAGGCTGGCGGATGAGCCGGAGCGCAAGCGCTGTGTTCCACCGCTCAGGCGTGAATTGTCAACTATTTAGATGCGACCCCATCGTCCCGTCGTCCCCACCGCTGATCGAATGGGTCAATCGGCTCCTGATCGGCGGAGGCGATAGAAGCGTGCGGCGCCGGGCTCGACCGGGAGGCTGAGTCGCTCGACGAGTTGGTTGGAGACGAGGGTCTGGAGAGCTGTCCAGGGGCCGCTTGCAGGGTCCGAGGTTTGCCAGAGGTGGTGCATGGTGCCCGGCCGGCTATAGACGAGGAGGATCACGGATGCGCTTGATCCGAGCTCGATTTCGAGGAGTGGTTCATCCTCGACGACGCGCACGGTGCCGGTGCTGGCGGCAGTCGAGGGCACTTCCGTGCCATCGAGCGTGTGGCCGATGACGTCGGCGATCTCGACGGGGACGAAGGCGGAGCCCTGTCCGCCGAGCAGGGTGACGCAGAGGTGGGCGAGGGTGAGCGGTCCGCGCAGGGAGGCGCCGGGCTTGGCCCAGACCCGGGCGACAATCTGGGTGCTGGTGACGCTGTCGATGTGGGCTTCGCCGACCTCGGGTGCCGCGGCATGGATCGTGATGTTGGTGAACCGGTCCGGGGGCACCTGGACCACGAACGTCAGATTCGTCAGGCTTAGGCCGGAGATCAAGTCGACCGGCACGCAGACGCTGTCTCCGGGCATGCCGGCGGCGTCGCCGGGATCGACCTGGAGGCACTCGGTGACGCGAATCCGGAAGGAGCGGGCCGAGGCCAACAGGCCGCAGCCATCGTCGGTGGCCCGCACCGTCACGGGGAATTCGGCGCCGCCATCGCCACAGTCCGGGCGCCAGCGGAGAACGCCTGTCAGCGGGTCGATGGTCATGCGGGGTGGTGTTCCGGGGGCGAGGCTGAAGGCGACGGCCTGATCGAGGTCGGGATGGACGACCCGGTTGGTGATGAGCAGGAGGCGGCCGACATGAGCGGTGGTGTCGGGTATGGCGTCGAGGAGGGGCGGCGTATTGGCGGGGAGGTGGAGGATGACATCGGGGACGGACGGAGGCGGTTCGAGGTTGCCGGCGGCATCGCGAGCGACGCTGTAGAAGGCGTAGGAATGACCGCATTGGCCCTGGAACGGGGCCTCGGCCGCCGTGGTTGGCCCGAGCCAGGCCTCCCAGGATCCGCCGTCCACGGACGCATAGACCGTGTAGTTCGCCAGTCCGGATCCGGTGATCCCATCGCTGCCGGTCCAGCTCAAGCGATAGTTGCGCAGGGACGAGTCGGTGGTTTCGGCGGTGATGAGGCTTGCGGGGGCGGAGGCATCGATGGTGTTGAGGGCGGGTGGGGTATCGATGGGCGCGTTGACATCGAACACGATTCGCGCGCCGTTGGTGAAGGCGGTGCCATGAGGGAGGTCGGCGCGGGTGCGGATGAGGTAGGACACGTAGCCTTCGCCGATCTGGTTGGTGGTGTTGGGGGGCAGGAAGCCGTGGAATGGATCCTCCGGCAGGTTGCCAGTGAGGGGGTCGACGGACTCGAGATGCCATTGGATCACGCCCGTGTTGGCGTCGAAGGCGGCGCGGACACCGACCGGGTTGGGGTCCGTGGCCACGCGGGCGACGGCGTTGAGCTCGGTCTGGCCGGCGGGGATGTCGAGTTCGACGTGGTTGAATCCGACGCCGGTCAGCTCGAGCGTTGTCCAGTCGAGCTCGGGCGGGAGCGGGTCGGTGATGGTGACCTCCTGGGCGGGCGCATTGGCGGTGGCGACGTTTTCGAAGCGGATGGTATAGGCGAGCAGGGTGCCTGGGGGGACGAAGCCGGCGTTGCCGTGGCCGACGGTGGTTTTGTCGTTGGGATCGGAGCTGGCGGCGGGCCGCGGTTTGATGGTGTCGCCGTCGTCGCCGTCGCCGTCGCAGATGAAACCCGGCGGGCATTCCTCGTCGTCGCCCTCGTCGTCGTCTTCCTCGTCGCGGCAGTCCGCGAGCGCTTCGAGGATCTTGCCGCGGAATTCGTCCCGGAGTCTGACGGCGCCGGCGTAGCGTTTGCGGGCGTCCATGAGGTTCTGGAAGTGGGCGAGGCCGGTGGTGATGCCGATCTTGGCCTCGACGAGCACGCTGGCGGCGTTCGAGATGAGGTCGAGGTACTTGCCGGCCTTGCCGAAGATCTCCTTCTTGCCCGACAACTCGGCAAAGGTCTGGACGGTATCCAGGAAGCCGGTGAGATTGCCGATGAAGCCGAGGACATTCTCGAAGTCGAGGCTCTGCCAGGCCTCGTTCCACACGGTCCAGAAGTTCTGGGTCAAGGCGGGGAGGCCCTGGATGATGCCGGAGCCGGTCGAGGAGATCCACTGGACGGCCGGGGGCGTTCCGACGTCGGCGGAGACGGCGTTCTTGAGGTGCGTGAAGGCGTCGCCGAGATGGTGGAAGAGGTCCTTACGGGCTTGCAGCTTGTCGATCTCGGCAACGAAGTCCGCGATCTTGGTCTCGAGTTCTGCGACACGCGCTTCGAGGCTGGCGATGGCATCGGTGACATCGTCGATTTGGTATTCCAGGTCGAGCAGCTCCTGGCGGATCTTGTCCAGCTGCTTCTTCATCTCGACCGGATCGAGTCCGGACTTGGCGATGCTGTCGTAGAGATTCTCGAGCGTGGCGCGTTTGTTGCCCAGCAGGGCGAGGCTGGCTTTCTTGACGACGGCCTCGCCGGCGAGATAAGCCTTGAGGGCGAGGCTCGACTCCTTCTCGGAGAACCGGTTCATGATCTTCTTAAGGATGTCGGGGATGCCCTCGATGAACACGCCAGCGGCGAGTTTGCCCGAGCTATCAAAGACTTGGGCGATGCTGCCCAGGAGCTTGAGGAGGTTGATCGAGAACAGACCGAGGTTGGCCCGGTTGTCGATGATGCTCGCGTCGTATTCCTCCTGCCAGCCGTCCAGGGCCAGGGTGCAGACGTCGAGCTGGTGCTGGTAGCGGTCGAACCAGTGTTTGGCGGTGGGGCACCCGTTGATCTTCTCCTTGATCGAGGGGGGCCACAGGGTGCTGTCCACGTCCTCGGTCGGCTCGGCAAAGAGCTCCTCGAGGAGTCTCTGGACCTGCTGCCGGACCATGTCGGCGAACTCGGCCGCATCGCCCAGCACGGCGGCGACATCGATGTTGCGCAGCACGAGAGAGATGATGACTCCGGCGACGTGCGGCGCCGGCCGGCTGCCGGGGCGCAGTCGTGCGATGAGGGCCTGGTTGGCCTGGGGCGAGGCTGGCGCGACCGACGGCTGGACGCCCGCCCAGAGCATTTCCACCGGCAGCTCGATCGAGGTGACTCCGGCGGGGGATGCGGCCTCCGTCAGGGACGGTCGGAAGCCGGGCGCGCGGACCACGATGCGGACAGCGTCGACTTCGGGCAGGCCCACCGTGAACGCGCCCACGGGATCGGCGGTCGTGCGCGCGAGGAGGGTGCCGGCGCTATCGAGGACGAGCACGTCCGCCGCCAGGGGCAGGCTCTCCTCCACTGACCAGAGGTGACCCACGATGCGTCGGGCAGGCTCGGCCAGATGGAGGTTCAGGGCGACAGCCTCCTGATCCGCGAACGTCATGGGACGAACGACGGCGGTGGCGAGGGCGTTGCTTGACGACAAGTCCCGGGCGGCGAGCACGAACGCGCCGGCAGGAATCGAGTAGAGCGCGTATGCGCCCTGTTGGTCGGTTTGCACGCTTCGCAAGGCGCAGCCCAGGGCCGGGTGGAGGAGCGTCACGCTCACGTTGGTGCACGGCTGTTGCGTTGCCGCGTGCCGGACCAGGCCTGTCAGGCTCGCGCCGGGTCTCAAGGTCCAGTCGAGGCGATTGTCCGGCTGGGGGAGATCGACCGAGGTGATGTCCGGGGCGAGGCCCACCGCCAGGTCCGAGATCTGGTAAGTTCCGGGAGCCAGGTTGGTGAGGAAGGCGCGGCCGACGGTATCGACGGATCCCCACCACCCACGGCTGCCGAGTCCATAGGGGTTGGGTTCCGACAGCAGGACGACGCCGTTGGTGGGCGGGTCGCCGGTCTGGGGCTGGACGTTGACCTGGAGCGACAGGCCGCCCGAAAGGAGGTCGGGCAGGGCATGGGTCTGGCCGGCGGTGACGGCGACGTTGGACAGGACCGGGAAGGTGCGATCGAGCGCCACGGCGCTCACGGCGTAGAGACCCGGGGCGACATACGGAAACTGGAAACGACCCTCGATGTCGGCCGACGACTCGAGCACGGTCTCGCCGTCGCAGCGCAGGTGGATCGTGGCCAGCGGAAGCGGGCGGGTACCGGTCGCGTCCATGACCCGGCCTTCGATCGCGCCCAGGGCGAGGCCGAAATCGCTCTGGTACGCGGTGGCGTCTCCATTGAACTCGAAGCCGCGGCGGTGGGAGCCCCCGGAGAGGAAGGTGGCGACCTTGCCTGGCGGCAACGGACCGAGGCAATACTGGCCTGCCTGGTCCGTGGCGGCCCATTGGGTGGTGCCGTCCTCGCAGACCGCGCGGACGATCACCCCTGCGACCGGCTGGCCATTCGCGGCGTTGGTCAGGGTGCCGAAGATGGCGGCGGCGGGTTCGAGGGCGATCGGGTGTTCGGTGGTTTGGCCCTCGACGAGGGTGACGGTGTTGGTGACGGGAGCGTAGCGGGCTGCCGTGGCGGTGAGCCAGACCGTGCCGTCGGCCAGGTTGGTGAGCGCCCAGCGGCCTGCGGCGTCGGTGACGGCGCCGCCGGCGAGGCCCTGGCCGGCGGCATGGACGGTGAGGGTGACGTTGCCGAGCGGTTGATGGGTTCGCGCGTCCGTGACCGTGCCGGCGAGGGCAGCTGTCCGGTGCAACGGGAAGTCCAGGATGGTCGTTCCGGCGGCGGTGACGACGATATTCGAGGCGGCGGGCGCGAACCAACTGCGACGATGCACAGCGACGGTGTGAGTGCCGGGCTCGAGACCCGTGATCGAGTAGACGCCGTTGGTATCGGACAGTCCGGTGCGACTGCGCGCGGTCGTGACGACAACGGAAAGACCGGCCAGCGGTTGGCCGCTGGCGGCGTCGGACAAACGTCCGGTGAGAGTGCCTCCCGCGAGGCACACGAGGTTGGCGTAGGCGGTCCCGGCGTTGGTGACGAGGAGGCCGCCCACTTCGGTCAGCGGCACCAGGGAGGAACTGTGCCAGACCCGGTATTCGCCATCGGGGAGGTGGGCCAGGGTGAACTCGCCGTCGGCACCGACGACCTGGCGTCGCAAGTTCTCGAGGGGCGTGGCCGCCCAGACGACCGCGTTCTCGGGCGGGATCAGGTCGGCGGGATAGACCAGGCGGCCGCGGATGGCGCCGCCTTCCGGCAGAACCCATTTGAGTCCGGCCAGTTGTTGCTCCGCGAGGCGGACGGTCGCCGGATCGGCCGGCGGCAGGAGATCGGCGAACTCGATTTGGTAAGTGCCGGGCTGGGCGTTGTAGAACCGGATTCGGCCGTCGTAGCGCGATGCGGCGTAGTAGCGGTTGGTGGTGTCAAGGCCGACGGCGACCGCCTGAGCGCCTGACAGCGGGTTGGCTTCGGACCCGAGGAATACGTGACCTTCGATGGAGCAATCGAGGTCGTCGGCCATGTCGACGAGGGTGAGGCGTAACGCCTTGCGGAGCGACTGCCAGCCTCCCGAGCCGATCCCGCCGCGGTTTTGATTGGAGGCGAGCGTCGCGACAAAATCGCCGGCGGTGGGGCAGTTCTCGCGCAACGAGTCAAAGGCCCGCTGTCGGCTTTCGCTCACGAGCAGGCCCCGGAGGGCCACTTCGATCGGGGTCCAGTCGACCGGCTGGGGGTTTTCATGCAGGTAGTACTCGCAGCGCCATTCGTTGTCATCCCATCCAAACCCGCCCCGTCCGCTCATCATGATCCGGTTCTCGGCCCCGGGCCGGAGGATGCCGGGCGGGCCGTCCGGGCTGGTGGCGCTCAGGGCGGTGACGCCGACCCAACTGACTTTGCCGCCGACCAGGATGCCGGCGGGACAGCGGAGGACGAGGAAGGGCGCGAGCAGATCCACATTGCCCGCGTTGCGATAGACGAGGGTGACCGAATAGCGGCGGCCGGGTCGGACCCACTCGGGCGCCAGGAACTTCGTTTCGAAGGCGAGGGGCCGGCCGGGTTCAACGGTGAACGCGCCCGGCAGGGCGCGCCGGGTGAGGCCGAAACCGACCTCGACATCGCGCGGGCCGAGCGGTTGGCCTCGGAGATCGAACGTGGCGAACGCCCGGGTCGAGTTCTGGTAATAAAGCGCTTTCGCCGGCAACCGTCCGCCTGGGCCGTTGAGGGAGACGGTCATCGGGCGCTGGAACCCCTGTCCGCGCAGGGCCACGGTGACCTCACCCGAGTCGCCGCCCGCCGGCGGTTTGACTTCCGTCACGGTGACGTCCTCGAGCAACCCGACGTTGAGCGCAAACGGTTTGGGAGGGGCCGGCAGCAAGCGGGGAATGAGGCTGAGGTAGTACCAGCCGTCGCGGGCCTGATCGATCGCCAGCAGCGAGCTCGAAGCCTGCCAGTCGAGGTATTCCGCGTCGTAGTCGCCGAACGTCGGCGCCCGGCCGAAAGCAGCCAGCATCTGGACGCCACCCTGCCAGAGATTGCCGCCCGGCGAGTACTCGTGGCGGATCGAGGCGCCGACCGTCCGGCCGGCGGGCGGTCGGAACTTGTAGAGCAGGCTGCGGCCCGCGGCGGTGAAGGTCCCCCGGTTGGTTTCGCCCAGCCGGAGTTCGGGGACGGCGAGGGACACGG
Organism: Verrucomicrobiota bacterium; assembly: GCA_029556615.1. Classification (GTDB taxonomy): domain Bacteria; phylum Verrucomicrobiota; class Verrucomicrobiia; order Limisphaerales; family J093; genus JAKQDD01. The sequence goes on from JAKQDD010000014.1 coordinate 16,531, forward strand.
GGCCGAGGGAGAGTCCGACATTATTGGTGGCGTTGGATCCCTCGAAGACCTCGCCGCGGCGATTGGTGTGGACGCGCCAGGCGTAGGCGGACTCCGTGGCTCCGGGCACGCGATAGGAGCGGGTCACGGTCCATTCCTGGCCTGGTCCCAATTGGCCCTGGGCGACGAACTCCTGTTCGCCCAGGAGCGCGCTGTCTGCCGGGGCATGGTCATCCAACAGGCTCACGGCGTCGTGCCAGGAACCGGTCACGGCCCTCGTGCCGGCGTTGCGCAGGGTCCAGGTCACGGTGACGGTCTCGCCGGCAACGACGCGCGCCGGGCCCTGGACCGAGGTGACGACGAGGTCGACATCCGAACCGGCGGTCTCGGCGAATTCGTGCGCGCCCATGTCCGGGAACTTGCCGCCGAGGTCGGGCAGGCCGCGATTGGGCGTGCGCGGATCGTCGAACCGTGCCAGGCCGTGCGCGTCCAGCTCCGGCGAGCGGCGGCCGTCTGCGGCATCGATGCAGGGCGAGAGGTAATCGAGTTGGTAGCCGCCGGTCTCGGCGGCGCGGAACTTCGGGTCGCGGGAGACATTGCCGTTTTGCCCGGTCAGGTCGGTCGTGCGCACATAGTTCTGAGCGGTGGGCGACCAGACGTCCGTGTAGGAAACGGTCAGGGGGGTGGCGAGCACGCAGTCAATGCCGGCTTCGAGGCTGTGGCTGACGATGCAATTGACAAGCTCCGTTGCTCCGCGATGTCCCCAGATGCCGATCCGGTTGCCGGCGAGGGTGCAGTGGACCAACTGCAGGGTGGCGCCCGCATCGACCATTGCGCCGCGGTCGCAATTGGCGATGACGGTGTTGGTGACGGCGACGTGCGCGCTGCCCCAGATCGAGAGCCCCTCGAAGAAGGCGTCGCGGAGCGTGCTGTTAAGGACGGTGACGCGGGCGGCGCCGCGGGTGCGGAGGACGCCGGTTTGATCCCACTGGCCGTCGGGCGTGCCGGCCCCGTAGGCCAGCGTCGCGTGATCGAGCATCACGGTTCCGCCGTCGGCGAACACCGACTGCCAATCGCCTGCCGCCGGGGCCGATTGATCGCCGTCGCCGTTGGTGTCGCCGCCAGCCGTATCGTCCTTGTCCGACGTGAAGACGATTGGCTGGGCGGTGCTGCCGGCCGCGTGCAACCGTCCGCCGTCCTGGACAAGGATGCTGCACTTGTCCGCGAGCTTGACGACGGCCCCCGGGTTGATGGTCAGCGTGACGCCGGAGGGAATCACCAGGTCTTCGGTGATGGTGTGCACTTGCGATCCCAGCCAGCTTTCGCTCGCCTCGAGCGTGCCGCCGGTGGTGGATTGGGTGTAACGCAGGTCGACGGCCTCGGTGAGATCGACGATCCCGCCTTCGCCACTGATCCCGGCCCAGGCGCCCGGCCGGGGGACCGTGGCGGAGCCATCGAGGTTGCTGTCGCCGCCGACGGTATCATCCGCGAACGACGTGAGGATGACCGGCGCCTGCAAGGTGGCCGGGGCCCGAAGCGCGCCGCCTTCGAGGACCCGCATGCGGGCGCCGGGTCCGAACTTGACGATGGCGCCCGGGGCCAGGGTGAGTGTGACGCCGGGCCCGATCCAGAGCTCGTCGGTGACGAAGTGGACGGCTTCGGAGCCCCAGGCTGTGCTCTCGGTCAGTCCGCCGCTGTGCCAGGCGAGCGCGTTGTTGATGAAGACGCTCCGGCGGTCTTCGCCCAGGACGTCGCCCGCAGCCGATCGCGCCCGGATCCGCAAGTCGCAGAAGCCATCCGGCATGGTGGTCGTGTTCCAGGAATGGCTGGTGGCATGCACCAGGCCGGAGGCGATCATGAACACCCGGCCCTCGCTCCAGGCCTCGAGATCGACGGGCGTTTCCGGATCATTTTGGATCCAGGTGATCTCGTGGGTGCCGGGCCAGACGAGCAGTGCGTTGGCGAGCGTGAAGGCCACGGGCTCGAACTGGAACTCGTAGGCGCCGATGTCGACCACCTCGCGGGTGATGCGGATGTGGCCGTCGAGGTCGACGTCGCCCACCGATCCCACCACATTGGTGCGGGTGATCCACTGGCCGTCCACGTAGTCGGTCATGGTGGACGTCAGCTCGTTGGTTCCGGCGTTGAGAGCGGGCGACGTGGGCTTGAACCGGATATCGCCGCCTGCGGGGTCGACGAATTGTGGATCGGCGTCGATGCAGTTGTTGCCCGGCGCGAAGAACCGGCTGTGGCCGGTGATGCAATGGACCAGAGCGTCGCCGTTCTCCTCGAAGTTGTCCTGCCAGCCGTAACCGGCGGTGTTGGCCTTGATGATGCAATTGAAGACCGAGCGCGGTCTTCCGCCCGCCATGCCGCCGCCGAAGCGGGCGGCCGAATTGGCCGTGAGCGTGCAATTGATCATCAACCCGCCAGCGTGGAGGAAGGCGCCGCCGCCGCGGTGGGCCGAGGCGTTGCCCACGAGCAGGCAGTTGTCCAGTTGCGCCGTGCCGGTCAGGTAAACCCCGGCGCCGCCATGGGTTCCTGTGGCCGCCGAGTTGCTTTCGTCATACGGCAGCAACGTGACGTTGCTGCTCACGATCGAGTGGGTGAGCACGCCGGCGCCGTCGAGGAAGAGGCCGCCGCCGCGCCGGGCGGCGGTGTTGGCCGAAATCCGACTCGACTCGCAGGTGCCGCCGCGCAGCAGGTAGGCGCCGCCGGCGCGATTGGTGGCGGCGTTGCCGGCCAGGATGCACCGGGTGAGGCGTCCGCCGTCCTGCAGGCAGACACCGCCGCCGGTGTCCCCGGCGCGGTTGCCCTCGATCTCGCTGTCGACAAGCTGGCCGGCGTAGCGCAGGAAGACGCCGCCGGCGTTGGTCAGTGCGACGTTGTCCCGCACCTGAGATCCCGACAGCAACCCGCCGCCGTCCAGGTAAAGGCCTGCGCCTTCGATGCCGCGGTTGTCGGTGATCGCGCAATCCACGATTTGGCCGGCGCGATCGACCCGCACGCCGCCGCCGCGGTCGGACAGGCCGTTGGCGATGGTGAGCGCGCGCAACACGGCTTGGGCATGCGCCAATCGGAAGACGCGATGGGCGCCGCCACCATCGATGCGAGTGAGGTCGCGTCCGTGGCGTCCCCGCACGGTCAACGCCTTGTCCACGACCACCTCCGCCGGTTCGAGGATGATGCCGTCATCGATCCACACCGTGCCGCCGGGCCAGGCGGCGCCGACGGCGGCCTGGACGTTGGTGGCGGCCGTGAGCCACGATTCGAAAGGCGGGGTGTGGGTGCCCGTCGGCGAGACAAACGCCAGCGAATCGGCGGCGATCAGGATGTTGGTCGTGAAGGACACGGCCCCGGCGGTGTTCGTCGCCCGGAGCGTGACGGCATAAGAACCCGGTTGAGCCCAGGACCGGTGCAAGGACGTCACGGCGGGCAGGATCTCAACCCCTTCGGGCGTTTCGACGATCCATGCAAAGCCCTGAGCGCGGCCGTCGAGGGCGGCGCGGAACTCGAGGGGCGTGCCCGCGACGGCGCGGTCGGACGTCGCGGTCAACGCGGCTGCCAGCGGTCCCGACTCCGTCCCGGTCCACTCGTCACACCCGATGTCCACGCGGCCGGACGCCGGGAGGACACGCGCGTCGCCGTCGAGATCGACGCCGTTGGCGTAGCGGTTGTGCCCGATGCCGATGCACGGCGAGCTCGAAGCAAGGTGCGGGTTGCGCAGCCCCAGCAGGCCGGGATCGGCAGCAAGATTCCCCGGGCCCGGCGGGGCAGGGGAGGCGCAGCAGTACTCGAAGGCGCCGGGAGGAATCATGTTGTTGGGGAACACGCCGCCGCCGCAATTGGCGCCGGCGTAGGCGTCGTTGAACTGAATGATGCTGTTGCGCGCCGCGCCGCCCGGCTCAAGGAAGATGCCGCCGCCGTGTTGGGTGGCGGTGTTGCCGGCGACCGTGCAGTTGCGCGCCACGCTGTTGGTCAGGCCGTAGAGGCCGCCGCCGGCTCCCAGGGCGCGGTTGCCGAGCAGGGCGCTGTTCTCGATGACGGCGCCGGGACCGAGCCACAGGCCTCCCGCGCGGTCCCCGGCCTCGTTGTCGAGCAACTGGCAATTGCGCACGGTGCCGGTGGCTTCGCAGAAGACGCCGGCGCCGCTGCGGGCCGTGCGATTGGCGCGCACAACGCTTCGTTCCAACATCGCGCCGGCGGCGCGGAGCAGCACGCCCGCGCCGTTGGCGTTTGTCGACTCGTTGGCCTCGATCCGGCAATCGGTTGCGGCGCCGCCCACAAGGTCGAGGCCCCAAGGCGCGTTGGCGCGGACGATGCAATTCGACACGACACTGCCCGTCTGGCACCGCACCCCGCCCCCGGTGTTGCCCTGGACGAGCGAATCCGAGAGGCGCGTCCCGCCCGTGACCAGGATTCCGAGGTGATTGCTGGCGAACGTGCTGCCGGTGACCAGACCCGCCAGGCCCTGGATCCCGGCACCCCGGCCCGGATTGCCCACGACCGCACAGTCCCGGACCCGGACGTCGATTCCGTCGATGCCGGCGCTGTTCCCGGTGAACGTGGAACGGAGCACCTCACCGCCGTGGAATCCGTACGCACCACCCCCCTGGTTCCCCACGAACTCGCAGTCCTCGACCGTGCCCGCGCCGTTGAAGCTCACCCCGCCGCCGCTCTTCGCCTCGTTCTCGACCAACCGGCAGTCGCGCACCGTCCCGCCCGCCGCAAGGAATACTGCGCCCCCGCGTTCGGCGTGGCGTTGGACAAGGGCAGAAAGGTTGATCAGTTGCGGCCGGCCGGTGATGAGAAGCGGGGCGGACGGTTCATCGCCCCAGGCGCGGCCGCGGGCGAGGGTTAGGCCTTCAAGGCGGGCGGCCGGGTGCCAAAGCGAGAAACACCGGCTGCCGCCCCGGATGGCTCCGACCAAGCTGGGGAACGCGTCGTTGAGCAGCAGGCGATTCAGCCGCAACCGGAGCGCGCCGTCCGGGTTGAGGGCGAGCAGCGTCTGGGTTTCGGCGCTGAGCGCGACGCCGGCGAAGCGTTGTTCGTCGTAAATCGAGTTGCCGGCGAGGATCGCATTCAGGCCTTCGAGCACGAGCCGCTGATCCTCGAGCGTCATGTAACCGTACATCAGCATGCGGGCCAACCCTCGCCCGGCGGTGGGGGCGAGCTGGCCGAGGAGGAACGCGGACACCGGATCTCCTCGGGTGAGGAGCGTCGAGACCAAAGCGTGCGGGTCGGGCACGTCGGCCCAGGACAACCGACCCGAGCCGTTGCCGGTGGCGTCGATGGTGACCGCATCCCGTCCCTTCGCGCCGCGGACTGTCAGCGGTTTGTCGATCTTGACCTCCGTCGCGCCGACGTAGCGGCCATCGCCGATGAGGACCGTGCCCCCGGCGACCGCCGCATCGACGGCTGCCTGGACGTTTGTGGCGGCGTCTTCCCAGGTGAGGAATGGAGGGATGTGACGTCCGGCGAGAGAGACGTAATTCGTGAACGCGGCGAGCACGCGCACCGTGATCGAGGTGCTGACGGTGACCGCCTGGTTGGACGCGACGAGCGTGACGAGGTAATCGCCCGGCGCCGGCCACGCTGCGCGGGCGGCGCAGGCATCGCTCAGGCGGATGACGCCGCCGTTGGTTTGGATCGACCAGAGACTCCCCAGCACCCGGCCCTGGAGGTCGGCGCCGAAGTCGAGCGTGGTGCCGGCGACCACCTGGGTGATCGAGCCGCCAATGGCCACCGCGAGCGGCCCGTCCAGCGCGCCGAACTTCACTTCGTCGCAGCCAACATCGGGTGCGCCGCCCTCCGGCCACGGACGCGATTCGCCATCCAGGTCGGCGGTGAGTTCGAGCAGGGCGCCGCGGTCGACGCAAGGCGAGTTGGCCAGCAGGTGGAAGTCGCTTGGGCCGGCCAGGCGCGGGTCATCCGCGAAGTTGCCCTCGCCCGGCGGCGCTGGGTCGGCGCACGAGTGCGACCACGTCCCGCCGCTGGCATTCCTCTGGGCCGGCCCCTGGTTGTGGGCGGAGATCGAGTTCTGGATGGCGGCGTCGGCCTCGGCGAACACGCCGGCGCCGAGATCGCCGGCGCTGTTCTCGAACACCGTGACATGCCGCGCCGCCCCGCCGGCCGGCAGCCAGAGACCGCCGCCGCTGCCGCCCGCGAGATTGCCAAGGAGGGCGCAGTTCTCGATCACGGTCAACCCGTCGGCGCGGACGCCTCCGCCGTTCCCTGTGGCGACGTTGTCGCGGATGATGCAGCGGTAGGCACTGCCTCCGAAGCAGCCCCCGCCGTGGACCGTGGTGTTGTTGGCCAACTCGCAGTCCTCGAGCCGGGCCCCGTGCGCGCCCCCGCCTTCGCCGCCGACGAGGTACTCCTCCCATTCGAAACCCTGCTCATAGGCCTGGCCCGCGGTGTTCCCCCGGATCTCGCAGGACCGCACGGGCCCGCCATCCAAGCCTGCGACCCCGCCGCCGTAGAGGGCTTGGTTGCCGGTCAATTCACTCGAGTGAAGCTCCGCCCCGGTGGCGAGCAGGACGCCGCCCCCGCGCTGGCCGGCGTTGTTGGTTGCGAAACGTGACTCGAGCACGCGCGCGCCATTGACCGCGGCGAGGCCGCCGCCGCTCGAGGCGCGGTTCCCTGCGAAGACGCAGTGGCTCACCGTCCCGCCATCGATGTACACCGCGCCGCCCCATTCAGCCGCTTGATTTCCGAAGAATGCGCAGTCGAGGATCCGGCCGGGTCCTTCGAGCCAGACAGCGCCGCCGTGGGGCTGGTAGCCATGCGCCTGGCCGCTGGTGAACGTGAGGCCGCGCAGTGTCACCTCGGCGTGGTCGACGAAGAGCAGGCGGTTGCTGACGAGGTTGGTGACTGTGATCAGCTCCCAGGTGTCGGGATCCAGTTCCTCGGTGACCACCTCGCGGGGCACGCCGATGAGCGTGGTGGAGTCGCGCCCGGTCCGGCCGACGAGCACGAGCGGCCGGGCGACGCGGACTTCCGTCGGGATCGGTAAGGGTCCGTCGTCGACGACGATGGTGCCGCCGGCATGGTCCATCGCATCGACGGCCGCCTGGAGGTTGGTGGCGGCGGTGGCCCAGGAGTCGAACGGGGCGAGGTGGCTGCCGGCCAGCGAGACGTAGTTGGTGTACGCCTCGACCACGCGGACCGTCACCGTGCTCGACGCTTCGCCGGTCCGGTTCGTCGCCCACAGGGTCACCTGGTAGTCGCCCGGAGCTGTCCAGCGGTGCTGGGCGTCCTTGGTGTTGGTGACGACCACGGTGCTGCCGTCCGGCTGCTGGAACCGCCATTCGAGCCCGCCGGGCCAACCGGCGAACTCCGCCCGGAAGTCAAGGGGGGCGCCCATCACGGCGTTGGTCAGGGATGTCAGCAGGGTTGCCGCCAGCGGTCCCGCGGGGCCGCCCGGCACGAATTCATCACACCCCACGTCCAACGAACCGCCCACGGGCCAGACGCGCGGTTCGCCATCCATGTCAAGGGCCAGGAGATTGGTCCAGATCATCCCCCGGTCGATGCAGGGGGAGGCAGGCAGGAGGTGCGGCCCGTCGGGACCGGCGAGCTGCGGGTCGTCGCTGAAGTTGCCATCGCCCGCACCCGACCCCGGCAGCGGCCGGGTGCACGAATTCCTGAGCACCACTGCGGACGCGACATAGTTCTCGGTGCCGCGGGTCGGGTTGGAGCCCGTGAGGCGATTGTTCTGGACGATGCAGTTGACGCACGTGCCGGCGGTGACGCCGCCGGCCGAGTTCACCGCCTCGTTCCGCTCGATGGTGCAGTTGGCCACGTTGAGGGTTCCGCCGTCGCCCGCAAGGCCGCCGCCGCTTGACCCGCTGATGTTCTCGTGAATCCAGCAGCCGTCGAGGGTGAGGCGGGACGATTGGGAGGCAAGACCGCCTCCCCATTCGCTGGCGAGGTTGAAGGCGATATCGCAGTTCGCCACCCGGTGGGCGGGCTGGCCGCCGTAGAGCGCGCCCAAACCGCCGCCGTATGGCGCGTGGTTGCGGTAGACACGACAGCGCTCGACAGCGGCCCCCGCCCAGTAAAGGCCAATGCCGCCGCCAAACTCATTCGCCGTGTTGCCTTCAACCAGGCAATCCCGGATGGCGGCGCCCTCGCCCTTGAGGAAGACGCCGCCCCCGGAGCATTCCTCGTCTTCGGATCCCGCGGTGTTGGCCCTGATCTCGCAGAATTCGATCGTGCCGCCCAGGTTGGCGTGGACCCCGCCGCCATCCCCGTAGTCCGTCCGGTTGCTCACGATTGTCGAGTAGCGCACCGCCCCGCCCTGGTTAAGGAAAACCCCGCCGCCGCCGTCACCACCGCCGCGGCTGCTCTCGTCGCCGATCGCCGCGCAGGCGACGACCACGCAATTCGAGATCATGCCGCCGCGATCGAGGAACGCGCCGCCGCCGTTGCCCGAGGTGTCGCCCCAGGGCCCTGAGCCGCCGGCAAAGCCGTTGGTCAGCGTGAACCCCACCAGCTCGGCCCCGGCGGCCAGGTAGGCGCAGCGGACGGAATTGCTGCTGAACCCTCCCAGGTCCGCGCTGGGCGCGCCGACGATGCGCGTCGACGCCGGGCCGTTGACGCTTTCGACGCGGACGGCATGGGTCAGCGCCACGCGGCTCAGGCACGAGGAGGCGGTGGCGTTGTTGTCGGTTGTTGAACCGGCCCGGACACTGCCGCTGGCATACACGCCGTTGGTGACCCAGATCACGTCGGCCGGCGCAGCGGCGGTGATGGCGGTCTGGATGGTGCGGGCGGCAGTGGCCCACGAGTCGTAGGGGGCGGTTGGATTCGAGGAGGCGGGATTGACATAGAGCGGGCGATAGATCCGGACGCCCTGGGTCCTGGCGAGGGTGTTCTCGCCGGTGTCGTCGCTCACGGTCAGCCACACGGACTGAAAGCCGGTCGAGTCAAAGGTCCAGACCGGGTTTTCCTCGCGGCTGTCGATCACGCCGTCGTTGTTGAAGTCCCAGGCGTAACGGACCGTGCCGTGAAGGTTGGTGGTTTGGTTGATGAACCGGACGGGTTGGCCGACGGGCCCCCGGGGCGGATCCGCCTCGTACCAGACCACCTGGACGGTGTCCGGCAACTGGACGTAGTTGGTGCGGGTGATCGTCGAGACGCTGTGTCCTCCCGCCCCGAAGTGGTTGCTCACGGTCAGCGATACGGTGTAGTTGCCCGTGTTGGTGTAGTACCAGGAGGGGTTGCGCTCCGTGCTGTCGATGACGCCGTCGCCGTTGAAATCCCAGGCCCACGACTGCGGTTCATGGCGCGACTGATCGGTGAACTGGACGGTGACCGGCACCGACCACCGGCGCTGGGTCGAGGCGAAATCCGCCTCGACCGGCGGGTAGACGCGAATGCCGCCGGACAGTGTGGCGCGGGCGGTTTCACCCGCGGCGTTTCGGACTTCGAGCGAGACCTCCCAGGCGCCGGGGGCGGGGTACGTATGCACGGCCTGAGCCAACCCGACACCCTCGACCTCTGGTGCGCCGTCGCCATCGAGGTCCCAGCGGTACGTGAGTCCGGTGACGTTCGTTCCCGTGACGCTCGCCGTGAAGGTGATGTTGGTGAGGCCGCGGATCCCCTGCGTGCGGTCGGCAGTGAAGAAGACCGTGAGCGCGCCCACTTCATAGGCGCCGAGGTCCGGGCGCTCGCCGATACGGCGCGGGCTGCCGGCGAGATCGATCGCATTGTCGGTCCAGTCGAGGTTCATGCCGGCGCCGATCAAGGGCGAGTCCGCCCGCAACCGGAAGTCGCCGGCTGCCGGATCGAGGAACCCGGGATCGTAGTTCAAGTTCCCCTCGCCACCGGCGGCCGAGCCCTGGAGGCAATTGTAGCGATTGGTCGTGATGGCCGTCACCGCGTCGGCCTGACCCCAGACAATCGAGTTCTCGAGCGTGCCGGCGTAGGGGCCGGAGACAGCGCCGTAGTCGAAGCTGTTGCTGACAATCGTGCAGTGCTGGACCGGAGTGTGATCCCAGAACCTGACGCCGCCGCTGCCCCAGGCCTGGTTCCCAAGAATGAGGCAGTTCCGTGCCGGGCGCCCGCTGCCCACGAGCAGGCCGCCCCCGACACCGACTTGGCGTCCGCCCGTCGCGGCGTTCGACCGGATGATCGAGTTCAGCACGGTGGCGAAGGCGGCACCGCCTCCGTAGCCCACCGACGTGTTGCCTTCGAGGAGGCAGTGGTCGAGTGCTCCTTCGTTGGCGCCGCCGCCGTTGCCGGTGGCGGAGTTGCCGCGCAGCACGCAGCGGTTGAGTTGGGCGACGTTCGCTCCGCCGCCGTAAGCAGCCGCGTTCGTCAGGAACGTGCAATCGATGGCGGTCCCATGGCTCAGGCCGCCGCCCCAGTTGGCGCTGTTCCCTCGCAGTTCGGTGCGGACGAGGGTGGAATTGCCCGCGCCGCCGCCGGCGCCGCCTTGGCCCACCGCACCGCATCGGTTGTTGACCAGCAGGCTGTCGGACACCTGGCACTCATGCACGCCGCCGCCCCACTCGCGGCTGACGTTGTTGGTGACGACACAGTTGTGGAGCGTGGCGAACATGGCGCCGCCGGCCGTGCTCGCGCCGTAATTGCCCTCGATCGTGCAATTCAACAGGGTGCCGCCGATGACGCCGCCGGCCCAGACATGGGCGCTACAGCGCTTGACGATGCAGTTGGTCAACACGCCCCCGAACGCGAAGGCCCCGCCGCCGCTCTGGTCGTATTCCCAGGTCCCCGAGTAGGTTCCGTTGGTGAGCGTGTGCCCGTCGGCGAGCGTGAAGCCCGAGAGCGTCCCGGTGTTCATGAACACGCAGCGCACCGCGTGCGGGCCGCTGACCAGGCGCGAGCCGTTCCAGTCGCCGGCGCCAACGATCGCGGTTTCCGCCGGCCCGTTGACGCTGCGGACCGTCAGGTCGCGGGTGATGACGATGCGACTGCGCAGCGCGCGGTTCTCGGCCTTCTCGTACGGTCCGCCGCGATACGTGCCGTTCGTGACCAGCACCGTGCCGCCCAGGATGCAGGCGTCGATGGCATCCTGGAGGTTCGTTGCCGCCGTCGCCCACGTCGCGTACGGCGGTTCCGGATTCTGCCCGGCGGCGTCGACGTAGCACACGCCTGGCGCCTCGACGTTGACAACATTCGTGACGGATACCCCTGCGGGGTGGTCGGCGTTGAACGCGGTGAGCACCACCGGATAATCGCCCGGTGCCTCCCACGCGTGCCGCACCTTGATGCCGTCCGCCGCCGTCGCGCCGTCGCCGAAATCCCACTCGATCCGATCTGCCCGCCCGGTGACGAGGGCGGCGAACTCGCAGGCGTACCCGGCGGCGACGCGGACGGTGCGGTAGTCGGCTTGCGGCGCGACGAACTGCACGTGCATGGACCCCGTCGCGACGCCTGCCGCGGGCTCGTCACAACCTACCGAGGGCGGCGACGCCCACGCCTCGCCATCGATGTCCGTGCCCGCACTCACCCCGGCCAACCCCGCGCCGCGGCACGGCGAGTTGGGCGCCAGGCGGTAGCCCTGGGTCAGTTTGGGGTCCACGCTGAGAATCCCCTCGCCGCCGCCGGTCCAGTTCTCGAGGCAGTTGAAGCGGTTGGTGCCCACGGCGCCGTTGAAGGGCTCGAGACCAACGTGGTCCCAGGCGATCGAGTTGATCACCGTGACCTCCGCGTTGGCGCCCTGCCAGGCGGCCCCCGAACGCCCGGCGGAGTTGCCCGTCAGGGTGCACTGGCGCACGATGCCCTTCGGGCCGTAGAACAGGATCGCGCCCCCTTGGAACTCGGCGTGATTGTTCAGGATCGCGCAGCCCTCGATCACGCCGCCGTAGCTCAACACGACGCCTCCGCCCAGCTCCCGCGACCAGTTGTTGAACAAGTGGCAACCCGCCAGGACGCCGCCCTGCTCGCAATGGACGGCCCCGCCTGCGTACCACGCGTAGTTGTCCCGTATGACCGTCCGATCCACACGCCCTCCCTTCTCGAGACGCACGCCCCCTCCGTAGCCGGCGGTGTTCCCCAGGATGATGCAGTTCGTTACCGTTCCCCCCTGCTGGCAGAAGACGCCACCCCCCACTTCCCAGTCTCCGACGTTGTCCCGGACGGTCGATTCGGCAAGGACCTGGCCCGCCCGCAGGTGGACCCCCCCGGCGCTGTTGAGGGCGTAGTTGCCGACGATTTCACAGCGCTTGACTGAGCCCGTCCCCGGATTGCGGAAAGACACTCCGCCGTCGTCGTCCCAGGCGGTGTTGACGGCGATGAGCGAATCGGAAAGGGTCCCATGGTTCCAGAAAACGACACCGCCTCCGTTGCCCGCCGCGGTATTGCTGACGATGGTGCAGTGGGCGACCTCGCCGCCGTTGACCATATAGACCCCGGCATACTCGGAGGCTTCGTTCCCGGCCACCGTGGTGTGGAGGATGCGCCCGCCGTCTGCCGCGGCATACAGTCCCCCGGCACGCGTCGCCGCATGGTTGGCGCGGATGATGCAGTTGGATACGGTGCCCTGGCCTTCGAGATAGACACCGCCGCCCCGCTGATCAACGGCAAGTCCGCTCGCCAGGGTGCTGCCGTCCCTCACAGTGAACCCGTGCAGAGCCGCGCCCTGGGCCAGATAGACCCCCCGGACCGCGCCGGGGCCGGTGGGGCCTGACCCGAGGATCTCGGTGGTCTCCGGGCCGTTGACGCTCAGCAGCGTGATGCCTGGCGCAACGACCACGCGGTTCAGCACCGTCTGGCCGGGAGCCGCCGCACCGCCGCTGGCATAGACGCCGTTGGTCACCCAGACCGTGTCGCCGTCCGCGGCGGCGTCCACCGCCGTCTGCAGGTCGTGTGCCGCGGTCGCCCAACTGCCGAAGGGAGGTTGAGGCGATGGGCTGTCACCCCAGACGTGGCGCTCCGCCGATCGCAGCGGCGTTGAGCCGAGGAGGAAGGTCGCGAGAACGAGAACCAAGAGCGAAGGAGATGGGGGCTTCATCGCAGGTGGGATTCGAGTCGGACGGAGCGTCCTCGAACCCCCTTCGGGCGTCAAGGTTGATTCGGTCGCGAAGTGCCTGCGGGTTCGGGGACGAGATCCCTCAGACCCGCGGGGGCAAGGAAGACAGGATGCACAGGATGGATCCGGATCGACGACGCGTGGGTCCGTGCCACTTTCGACCGGCAGGCGACCGATCTCCATGGTCTTCCCGGTCGTCGAGGACTCCCAAGGTGCGAGGCGCCGAGGCAGGGTGCTCCGCTACCCTCCCACGGTTCTTCTATACTGCATGTTTCATCGGTCTGAGGCGCGCCTCGCTAGCTTGTTTGCCTCTCGTTACGTTCAATCGGCCGATGCGGTTTCTCCACGCTCCCAGGCGCGGGAGTGCACCACAAATATGAACAACGGACCTTTGTACTCATAATCCTACGCCCACCTTTTCGGAATCCGCCACCGCAACCGACCGCCGTTGATCATCAAGCACTTAAGCCACTGGCCTTCAGCGGGTTATCCCCGGTTTTGGCACGATTCTTGAATCCGCGCAAAAGTGGGGTGCACTGGGGCGCACTGGGGCGCACCGGGGCGCACAACCAAACAATCGCCAAACATCTCGGCGGCTGAGAGGGCCGGACGAGGGTAGGTTCAATGGCCATCGGCGACGTGGCCGATGGCGACCGTGCGAGGATGGCCTTGAGGGCGGTGAAGAACGACCCGCGACGGTGGAGCGGGGCGGCCGTGCGAGGCGCCGAAACCGATGGTTCACCGACCAACGGCGCAACCGCTCTCATTCCACCGGCCCCACGGAACTTCCAAGGATTGTTCAGGCCCATGCATTCTGCCTCATTCTGCCTGCCTGCCGCCGCATTTTGCTTGTCACCTCAAGTCTGGCAGCCTATTCTGAGGGACAATACGACTGTAGAGTTTACCGGAACCAAGGCATGGGTGCTGGCGGTTCCGCTATCAGTTTTTAGCGCCGGCTAGCTTTACGGTTGCGTTTCGCGCCAAGTCGAGCCAATGGTTCTGGCAGACACATGCCGGAGGTACAACAATGCGTCTAACAGTTCAGGGCCGACAATGTAAAAGGATCGCTGTATTCATCCGTAGCGCGCGATCAGGCTGCTCCGGCGGCGACGTTGCGCGTCGCCCCGGACCACGTTGTACGCCGACTGCCAACGCACAGACAGACCTACAGCCGCCTTCAGAGACCATAGCTGTTTCGGTAACATTCGCTCTCATTGCAGTTGCACTGCTTTCCGTATGCGTTGGCTGCAAGAGCTTCCAACACACAACTCCATCGACGCCAGCCCGAGGGCATTCTACCCATAACGCGCTCCATCGCGTCGACGATGATACCCCTGCGCTGACCACCACGAGGTTCTGCGTTTCTCTGTCTGTCGCTTTGAAGAGGATTCACAATGCTGGACTCAATTGGCGACAAAAAGAACCGGAAGTGGCCACCCTAGCAGGCCTAACCAGGATTTCCGGATTTGTGTGGGATACTACGGCACACGACTTGTTTATTGTCGGGGACAAACCCGCCGGCTGGGCGCCGTTAACGTTGGACGACCTGGTAGTCGCCATGCGGTCTGTGTTGCGCTATAACACAACACCTGGAATCGCAATACACCCTATTGCTGGTACGTCAGAAGAGCGTGTTGAGTATTATGCAGCAACCGACAACACAATGTTCGGCCTAACGCTCATTGACGCATGTGCTAGGCTTCACGCAATTGCTGGTTCGCTCTCCTTCACGAATGTTCCTGGTTTTAAGACGTACTGGGAATACTATAGTGACGACACGAGTACTGCACTACAATCGGCAGCAAGTTGCCAATCGCCACAGTTCACCTTGTACGCTCACCAGCCATCTATATCGGTCAGAGACGGGGTGTGTCTGGTTAGGGGAGTCACCGTAGGCGTGCGACCTGCGGACGGATGCGCGTCAGACCATGCAGCCAGCTCCTTTGCCAGCGACGCGACGATGCACTATGAGGACCTTTGCAGATATGATGTGTCCTTTAATCGCTTGCGGGGCATGATGTGGGTGGTCGCCGCCGTTCACGGCTTAGCACGAATGGACGACGTCATGAAATGGCCTGAACTTCAATGGTGGTTGTTCAAGTATCCGTTGGCTGCAGTGCACACTCCGAGACAAATACCACAGCGTATTAAACCAGCACAATATGTCGCCCGGGAGCTGGTGAACGAAGGCGCGGCATTGCATGGGAGTGGGCAGTATGCTGACGCCTTAAGATGCTACGAGCGTGCGTTAGCATTCGACAAGACGAATGCAATCGTCTGGATGAACAGCGGCCTGGCGTTATACGCCCTTGGACGGACAGATAACGCCATTCAGTGCTTAAAGACCTCAGTAGGTATACAAAGTGACAATGACCGGGCTTGGAGTGCCCTTGGAACAGCTCTTCATCAGGCGGGTGAATACGCACAGGCGGCAGCGTGTTATCAGAATGCGCTAAAGCGAAACCCAAATAACGCGACCGCCAAAACAAACATGGAAGTACTAACGGCGGAAGCGTCAACGCAACCGCAAGGTCAATCGCCCCAGCAAGGCATGCAACGGTTCTTGAAGGAGCGGGGCTGCTATGGGGGAGAGATTGACGGGCAGTTTGGGCTGATGAGTTGTAAGGCATTGCAGCATTATCTGCAACAACAAGGGCACTATAATGGTGAGGTCGACGGCATATGGGGGCCGAAGACCCGGCAAGCAATGCAGGCGTGGCAGAAAGTCATGGGGGTGAAACCTAGTGGCGAGATCGATGGGCCAACTGTCGATGCTTTGCGCAAGGACTGCAAGTAAGGATAGGCGCCCAGTCAGGCAGGCACGCATGCTGTTAGCGGAACGAGTTAAATGGTGGTGTATAAGATGGAGTATACGACGGTGTGTATGAAGGCATGCTGAGCCGATTGAACCCAGCGTCAATCCCAAGCCGCGTGCTGTTGAGCATCATGGTATCGTATCTATTGATAACCGGTGTACTGACGGGCTTCACAACCTCAAGTGGCACGACGTTCATTCTCTGGATGACCGGTGTATCCTTAACTCCCGTAAAGGTCGTTATGGTAACCGGTTCCACGAGGCGGCGTTCAATCTGGTATGTATCGTTAATGCCGTATCCGTAGATTCCAGTGTTCTTTGGAGTAAAAGTCTCGCTCACTCGCCCGCGAATTGTTGTTCTGGTAAGAGTGTCCTGAATGTCCACTCGTATCGGTGCCTCGATTGTGATCGGTTGAGTACGCATGCGCTCAAAGTCCCGGTAGTCGTTTTTCAGTGTATTGAAGTCGTTAAAGGCGCTTACAGCACTATAAGCCTTTGCAGCCAATTGAGCCGGGACTGGAGCGTCCTTCGCATGCGCCACATGTTCAATCACCGCCTCTTTGGCTGCCTCGGCTCCGAAATGCAATGCCTCCTGCCCTTGGCCGCCCATCGCATTTACGGTGGATTTCGATATATAGTAGGCTGCTGTTCCCCCTCGGACAAAGTTAGCACCAAATTTCACACCTGAATCCATTACCTGGACCGCGGCCTCTTGCCCTCGCGCTTTCCAGGCTCTCTCGGAATCCAGATTGAACGTAAGTGTTTCTGTGGGGCTGAATACGACACGCACCTCTGTATTCTGGATCGCTGAATCTGCCTTGACTGCCGCATTGTGAACAAAAGCCTCGTGCTCTTTTAGGGGGCCCCAAGTGTCCTTGCCAGCGCGATCAGCCGCGCTCGCTCGAAACAGTTCGCCAGAAAGAGTACAACCAACAAGCACTGCACCGAAGCCGAGAATCCCGAAGAACGAAGCAGTAACCGGTTTTCTCGTGGCGCAAGGTTTCATGTAGCAAATCTAGGCCGTATGTTGCTCAAAGTCAAATCCCGGCTCATCACGAAAAGGTTGTGTTTGGTGGGGGCACTTCGTGCCCCGGCGAGTTCTTTCCGGCGGCTTGAACAACCGCCAAGCGGTTGTTCACAAGTGCCTCGGCTAGAGCAGCATGCGCTGGGGGGCGCGCCTCGCCGAGACCCGTTGACGCCGCCAGAACAACTCGCCCTGGGAACCAGGGGCAAACACAAACTTTTCGGGGTCATCATGAAAAGGTTGTGTTTGGCTCAAGATAAAGGACTTGCGTCGAAAGGCCCTGGGGCGCTGCCCCAGACCCCGCCCCACCCCCACCTCCTTGACGCCGTTGGGCAGCGTTTCTCATCGGGTTTCCCCATGGGATTTCAGTCGTGCACCTACGCCGCAACATACTCGTGTACAGACACTTGCTCTGGACAGAGAGCGCTCCGCTGGTGCAATGGCACGGAAGCGACGGGGACTTGGAGGGAGGGGTCGTAGCCTGGCGGGAACGACCCGAATTCGGAGTTGCGGGGGCCTGTTGAAATGCAGGGACTTGCGCAGAAAACACAAACTCCTCGGATGAGGCACAGTTCGGCGGTCGAGAGGGCCGGTGAGGGCGGGTTCAAGGCCCGACTTTGCCGGCACGACGACTCGGTCCCAGAGCTTGAATCTCTCAAGTGCCAAACCCGCTCCCAGACGAGTACGACCTAATCAAATAGAATGCCTAAATGCCTCAGCCGCCAGCGAGCGCATCCGAAAAACCAAGCTTGCATCTTTCGACGGAAGGCAGTACCAAGGTTAGGGCCCCGTAAGGCACGCATGTGCAAAGACATAACCCAGTTATGAAACGAACGCACAATGTTGAGTCTCTTCATTTCGGGCGAGCAGTATTCACGGCCTACGCCGAAGCCCCTCGCTCAGCACCCACTGAAGCCCTACGCACAACGACCCTCTCGCTCTTCGCCACTTGCCGCCTACTACCGATTCGCTACCTCGCGTGCCACAGCGGGCGAGCCGTGTTGCCGTTACTCCTCATGCTTGCAACCACTATGGGGAACGCTGCCGACACGCCCCATTATTACTACGAGCTTGATGGGCTGACTGCTACCATCACACACTTTGGCTTTATCACCAAGGGCCGCCGCAGACCGTACACGGGGCCCGTGATTGACATTACGATACCGGACACCTTTAAGCGTAGAACCACTGTGGCAATCGGCGACGGCGCATTCTATGGATGCTCAAGTCTCCGGCGTGTGATCATCCCCAACGGTGTCATCACTGTCGGGCACCGAGCCTTCTCACGTTGCGTCCTGTTAACCGATGTCCTAATTCCTGAAAGCATCACGCGGATCGCAAACTCGGCATTCGACGGATGCCCTAACCTGACCTCAATAACAGTTAGCACAGGTAATCCCGTCTTCAGCAGCCTTGACGGCGTTCTGCTAAACAAAGAACAAACCGTCCTTGTCAGATGTCTGGCTCAAAAGCGAGGATGCTACAGTATCCCCGCCGGTGTCACGCACATCGCTGAGCATGCGTTCCGGGACTGCGCGCACCTTACTGAAATCCTGCTTCCCAATGGCCTTTCGTCTGTCGGCGACCGCGCATTTTTGGGTTGTGCCAGCCTGACTCGGGTGACAATTCCGGCAAGCGTCACGAACCTTGGCTCATACGTGTTTGCCCGCTGCCACAGCTTGACAAACATAACAGTGAGTAGTAGCAATCACGTTTTCAGTTCGTACGATGGAGTCCTTCTTGACAAGGATTGTACTACCCTTTTGCTCGTCCCTGCTCACAAGCAGGGAGAGTGTGCGCTGCCGAGTAGTGTCAGAAGCATTCAGTCGGGCGCCTTCGACAACTGCGTTTACCTGGAAATGGTCTCGGGTCCCGAGCCGCTGATCGACATCGTAAGGCAGCTACTACCCGACTGGATGGTGTATGAGTCAGACTTCCTGGACTGGGATCCGGATGCGCCGGGGGGAGGGGCCACACGCCGACGATTCGAGGCTAAGCCGTTCGAGGACGCGCCTCCAGTGGCTTCAATAGGATTTCGTTTCGAGAGCTTGGACCAAGCCGGTAACGTTGACCGTAGCCAGCGGCAGATTTGGGGGGTCAGCAAAGGAGGGAAGGCTGTGGACTTTGTGGCGCCAATCGTAATAGCGACGGACCACGTTACTGGCAAGCGTGACATTGCCGGCTATCCGCCGGTGGTAAGTGAGGCAGTCAATGTGGGCGCTCATAGAGAGAATTCTGTGGACTATCGTAAGCTGATAAGGTCAGTCGATGCAAAGGATAGAGTGGCTGCCATATCGGCGTTAGGCGCAATGGGCTCAAAGGCAGCCATATATGTCTCTGACATGGTTCTGCTCTTGGATGACAGAACAAAAGTCATCAGGCGGGGACGCGGGGAGATCGCTCTTCGAGCCGAGTCGGAAGCGATGCCAGAGAACGGCAGCGTGGAAAGTCTAGGCACGGCTGTCCGTGAAATGCTGACGGGAATAGGGCTTGCGGCAGTGCCGTCCTTAATTGAAGCGCTTGAATCAAAGGCGAGCGTGAACGCGACAAAGGTGGCGGCTGTGCTAAATGCGATAACACAGGAGAAGTTGAATGAGAATCCGAGAACATGGCGGCAGTGGTGGGTGATGAGCAATGTCTACTGGGACTGGCACGCAGAGGAGGCACTTCGGACTCTCGAGCGGGGTGGAGAGTCACGGTAACGCAGTGAATGCCCGTCTGGTCGGTGTCACGTTCTCGCGCTCGAAATCTTCTGGGCCGTCCAGTCACCACGCAAAGGGGAACTCTCTGTGTCTTTGCATCGTTGCCCTCTGCTCCGGCGTGAGACACAACACCAGCGTGAAGTTGCCGTCCACGGCGCAGCGAAACTATCGCCCCGAAGGGACGATGAGTGCGTTAATCCGTCGGAGATTGTGTTTCTAGTGATCGTTTTGCCTCCTCTCTCCTTTCCGGTTCCTTTCGCGCCCTTCGGCGAAGCACCAAGAACACTACAGAAGCGAGAAGGCAGGCCAGCATGACCAAGGCCCAAATGCCTGCCTGTGCTTCGGCTCGGCGGAGGTCCGGCAAGCCCGCAAGGGCGGTGGATTGTGCTGCAAGAACTAGAATGAGAGAGGAGATACGGATGGTGGGTTTCATAGTGTTCTTCCCTACTTTTATCACTTTATGGCGGGTGTTGTCGCCCAATGAGAGAACTAAGCGACGCGGGCGGCCCAAGGCGTCCGCGTTGGCCACGAACGCGGCCCGCCCGCGTTCGCTGCAGTGATCTTGTTCGGCTCCATGCGTCTCGCCACTGTCCTCACCGGGTTTGTCGGACCACTGATGAGCCACCGTCTCCGTGAACGGAACACCGTGGCAGATCGCCAACCCTGCCGATTGTGTAACTACCACCAGCGGGGCACGGCAGAACGCGAAGATACTCACTGAGCTCCCCGAAAGTTGGAACAGCCTCGGGTGTTTTCTTCTTGTCGAGTGCCCATTGGTCTTTGGCTTTTGTGATCATGGTGAGATTGATGAGGCACGCCTGTGTTTGTGCTTCAGTGCGTGCTGCGGCGAACGGAATCGCACAGAGCAGCAATGTAACAACTGAAACGGCCAAGCCGATAAGTGACCGTTTTGCCTTCTCTCTCCTTTCCGGTTCCTTTCGCGCCCTTAGGCGAAACACCAAGAACACTACAGAAGCAATAAGGCAGGCCAGCATGACCAACGCCCAAATGCCTGCCTGTGCTTCGGCTCGGCGGAGGTCCGGCAAGGCCGCAAGGGCGGTGGATTGTGCTGCAAGAACTAGAACGAGAGAGGAGGTACGGATGGTGGGTTTCATAGTGCTCTTCCCTACTTCCATGACTTCACAGTGGGTGGTTTCGCCGGACGTTGATTACAGGATGGCTGGTTCGTATATTGAATGCAAGGAGGTTCGTATATGACTGCCAGTGAAGCGATCAGCAAAGTGCGGAAAGTCTTTCGCCGGCACCACAAAGGCGCTCGCCACCGAGGCCAGCGACGTCCATTGGCTGCGGCGCTACGTGGCCGCTCTGGAGGACACTCCCTCGACGCTCAGCCACGAGCAGAAAGTTGAACAGTTCCTCACGACTCTGGCCCAGCGCCATGATGTCGCCGCCAGCGGGCAGGAGCAAGCCTTCAACGCCATCGCCTTCTTCTACAAGGATGTGCTGGGCACCCCCTTGCAGAACGTGGACGCGCTTCGCGCCACACGGCCGGCTCACTTGCGTCATGCTCCGACCATAGCCGAAACCCGCGCCCTGCTGCAAGCCCGTCGTTCTGTGCCTACGCCCCCGGCACCTCCCACACGTACCCGCCGGCGTGGCGCTTGATGTGGCCGGTGGACACGTTCCAAATGAGGTATCCGGTCGGGATCGTGCCGCTCGCCGGGTCCGCCGTCACCGCCGCCGGCTGGATCTGAAGCCACGTCCCGGGCGTGCCGGCCCCGGTGCAGCGCCACTCGCCGCCCAGGGCGTCGCGCCAGAACTCGGCCAGGGCGAACGTCCCGGCCGTTGGCGGGCCGATGATCGTGGTGGGCGCACCGTTCTGGTAGGTGGCGAGGCGCAGGCCGATCTCCTCGGCGAGGATGGCGAAGTTGTCGGCGGTGAGTTCCCGGAACAGGGCGGCGTTGCTGACGTCGGCGAGGCGGGAGTGTGAAGGGATCGTGGACATGATGGGGGTCCTTTCAAGGGGTCGGGCGGAGGGACTGAATGAGCCGGGTCAGGGCGTCGACGGTTTCGGCGACGTTGGTGGCGCCGTGTTGTCCGAGGGCATCGGAGCCGAAACTCTGGGTCTTGTCGGTCTGGATGGCCTTGATCTTCGAGACCGTCTGGGCACTCGAGAAGAACGCGGTGCCCGAGATGCGCGTGGTGATGGTGCGTTCATTGGGGCTTTCATCAATCTGGGTAACGCTGAAGCGAGCGCACCCGGCCAGGCCGAGGAGCGCGACGCCGACAGCGCAGATGGAGGTGAAGGGGTTCCGGTTCATACTTTGGTGACGGTGATCGAGTCGAAGTCCAGGCTGCGGTAGCCGCCCAAGGCGAGGTAGGCCCGGGTCGTGAAGTCGGTTTCGCCGCCCAGAGCCGCGATCAGGGTGGCGTTGGTGAGCGTGTAGGGTCCCTCCCGGCTGACGGTGAACGTGGCTTTCAGGACGCCGCCGGCCCAGAGTTCGAGCACGGCCTGGTCGGCCCGGCATTCGAGGTCCACCTCGGGATCGCTCCCGGCTCGTGCCTCGCTCGTCAGTGTCCAGTCCAGGACGACGTTCTGGCCGCTTGCGTAGGTCGGGTGCGCGCCATCGCCGTTGGCGGTCAAGTTCGCTGGTCCCAGGGGCCGGAGCGACCGGCGCTGCACTGCGTGCGTGATCTTGGCGACGTCCGCCAGGCTGACTTCGCGGTGGAGCAGCCGGGGCTGGACTTTGAGGCCGACCAAGGCGGCATCCTTGGGCGGGGACCATTCCAGCAGCGGCAGTTCGGCCAGTTGCACGCACCAGCACTCGGCGCCGACGTCGTGCTGCCCGCGCGTCGTGCCAAGCTGCGCCCGCAGGACGTTGACCGTGTACCGGCCGGCGCTCACCAGGGTTGGTTCCCAGCCAAGCAGGATCTCGTCGCCGATGAAGACCAGGAACCGGCGCGTGCCGACGCCCTCGTCAAAGGGCATGTCGTCAAGGTCGTCGTCGGGGCTCGTGAACGTCACATCCGGGCCACCCTCGGCGCAGAGGAACCCGGTGGCGTCGAGCGCGGCGTTGAGCGTTCCTCGCCGGCCGAACACCTGGCCCTCGCCCGCCACCGCGAAGCTGTTGACCGCCCGCTCCCACCAGAGGGTGAACCCATCCGAGAGCGTCTCGCCCTGGGTGGGTACAACAAGAAGCCGGGGCAGAGTCTGGCCCGTCCACGCGTAGGGGAGTTCGACCACGAGCACATCATGGCAGGGAAGCGGGGAGTATTGGGCGGCGATCAGGGCGTCATCGGCGGGCACGGGGCAGTCATTGGCTTGAGGGCCTTGCAAATGGCGCCTCCTCGGATACGCTTGGGACATGAAACACGCAGAGCGAATCACGTTCGACCCGGAACAGTGCGGCGGGCGTCCGTGTGTCCGTCACTACCGTCTGCGCGTG
>JAKQDD010000103.1 GCA_029556615.1 Verrucomicrobiota bacterium
TGACGCCACAAGCTTGGGCCAAGGCGCACCCCGAAGCACACACCCTCCCGCCCAAGTAGGCCTCGGGGGTCTTGGTTGCCCGTGGGTCGCCACGCCAGTTCCTTCACGCCGCCCAGTCAACCAGACCGCGGCTCATCCGCCAATCGCCCGTTCCCCTGACTGCCCCGATCAAGCCGTGCTCCTGCCCGCGCCGGTTTCTCCCGCCCCCTGCGACAATCTGAAGTTTCTCTGTAACCCGCGGGCTCCCGGGCGCGAATACTGCTACTTTAGGGTTCGTGTGTTGCGTTGTTTCAGGTCCTGCATTCCGCGCGTGCGCCAAGGTCCAAGCTGGCGCCGCACCCTGCCTTTCCATCCACCCGTGAAAAAACTGATGCCTGCCGCCCTGTGCCTGACCCTCGGCCTGAGCCTCGGCCTCTTCTCCGCCCGCAGCCAGGTCATCATCTCCGAATTCGTGGCAAGCAACGGAAGCACGCTCGCCGACGAAGACGGCGATTACTCGGACTGGATCGAGCTCTACAACCCCGGCGCCACCGGGGTGAACCTCGACGGCTGGTACCTGACCGATAGCCCCTCGCGCCTCACCAAGTGGCGACTGCCTGCGGTGACCATCGACCCCAAAGGCTTTCTCATCGTGTTCGCCTCGGGCAAACAACGCGCCGTGCCGGGCGCTCCGCTGCATGCCAATTTCAGCCTCAACGCCGCCGGCGAGTATCTTGCTCTCATTCTGCCGGACGGCACGACCATCGCCTCGGGCTTCGCCCCGCAGTTCCCCGAGCAGTTCCGCGACGTGTCCTACGGGCCGGGCCAACTCGTGAGTACCAACGTCCTCGTGCCGACGGGGGCCACCGCCTGGGTGCAGATCCCGGCCGACGACGCGCTGGGCACAACCTGGATTCAACCCGGCTTCGATCACTCCGCATGGACGAGCGGCCCCACGGGGGTGGGCTACGAGACCGAAGTGGCCGGCTTCGCGGTGTCGAACACCAAGGCCAGTACCGTCGTCGACAGCCTGGCAGCCGCGGATGCCGTCCTGGCCAACCCAGCCCAACACGTGAGCGTCGTCTCGGAAAACGCCGACCGGATCAACTACTTCGGGACCGGCAGCGACGGCCATTACGGCGGCAATTCCCCCTTCCCCGGCCAGGCCGGCGGTGTCGATGTCGAGGATTTCGTCGTCGAGATCACCGCCACCGTCACCCTTCCCGCCGCGGGCGCCTGGACCTTCGGCGTCAACAGCGATGACGGCTTCCGCCTGACCGTCGGCTCGTTTCAGATCTCCTACCCCAACCCGCGCGGGCCGGGCGACACGTTGGGCGTGTTCAATGTCCCCGCCCCCGGAGATTACCCCCTCCGGCTGGTGTTCTACGAACGGGGAGGCGGCTCCGAAGTCGAGCTGTTTGCCGCGCCAGGAAACCGCACAGCCTGGAACTCAACCGATTTCCGGCTCGTGGGCGACACCGCGGCAGGCGGCCTGGCCGTGCGCTCCACCCCCGTGGCGGGTGGCGGCGGCGGCAGCCTGCGCGCGCTGATCGCCACCGACCTCGAAATGGCCATGAAGAGCCGGAATGCATCCGCCTATGTCCGGATCCCTTTCGCCCTGGACAACCCGCTTGCGCTCGAATCCCTCACGCTGCGCCTCCAGTACAACGACGGCTTCGTCGCGTTCCTTAACGGCAACGAGGTGGCCCGACGCAATTCGCCCGAGATGCCCGCCTGGGACGCCACCGCCACCGCCGACCGGCCGGCTGCCCTCAGTCTCGTGTTCGAGGACTTCAACCTGTCTGCGCACCTCGACCGGTTGGTCGCCGGGATCAACGTGCTCGCCATCCACGGCCTCAACCGTTCGGCGGCAGACCCGACGTTCCTGCTCCGGCCGGAGTTGGTCGAGCACCGGGTCGTGCCAGCCGCCCCGTGCTATTTCGTCCGACCAACGCCGGGCGGCTTGAATGGGGAGGGTGTGCTCGGGTTCGCGGCGGTTCCGCGATTCAGCGTGACGCGGGGTTTTCACGATGCCCCATTCGACGTCGAGCTCACGTCCGTCACCCCGGGGGCCGCCATCCGATACACCACCAACGGCACCCCGCCCACTCCCGACACTGGCCTGGTCTACCAGGCCCCGATCCGCGTCGCCGGCACCACCACGCTTCGCGCAGTCGCGGTTGCCGAGCAACACGAACCGTCGCCCGTCGCCACCCATACTTACCTCTTCGTCGACGACGTCGTTAGGCAGTCGCCCACCGGGGCGGCACCCCCCGGCTGGCCTTCGAACTGGGGTGCGAACACGGTCGATTACGGCATGGACCCGGACATTGTGAACCACCCCACGTACGCCCCGACCCTCCGCGACGATCTGAAGGCCATCCCGACCTTCTCGCTGGTCATGGACCTGGCGGATCTGTTTGACCCGGCGACCGGGATCTATGCCAACCCGGGGCAGGACGGCCGCGCCTGGGAACGGCCGTGCTCGCTCGAACTTCTCAACCCGGACGGCACCGAAGGCTTCCAAGTCAATGCCGGCGCTCGGATTCGAGGCGGCTTCAGCCGCAGCACGGATAACCCCAAGCATGCCTTCCGGCTCTTCTTCCGCCAGGAGTACGGCGCGGCGAAGCTCGAATACCCGCTGTTCGGCGAGGCCGGCACCGATACGTTCGACAACATCGACCTGCGCACCTTCCAGAACTACTCGTGGAGCTACCAGGGCGACAGCCGCGGGATCTTCGTCCGCGACCAATTCAGCCGCGACCTGCAGCTGGCCATGGGACACCAGGGCGAGCGCGGCGAGTTCTATCACCTCTACCTCAACGGCCAGTACTGGGGCCTCTTCAACACCTGCGAGCGCCCCGAAGCGTCCTATGCCGAGACCTATTACGGCGGCAATGCCGATGACTACGATGTCCTCAAGGTCGAGGCCGGTCCCTACACCGTCGGCGCCACCGACGGCACCCTGGAAGCCTGGACGCGGCTCTACCAGCTCGCCCAGGCCGGCTTCGCCTCCGATGCCGCCTTCGAGTTCGTCCAGGGCAACAACCCCGACGGCAGCCGCAACCCCGCGTTCGAGAACCTGATCGATGTCCCCAATCTCATCGACTACATGCTCGTCATCCTCTACGGCGGCAACCTCGACGCCCCGATCTCGAACTTCCTCAGCAACGAGCGGCCGAACAACTTCTTCGCCATCCGGAACCGCGAGGGCCCTGATGGGTTCCGATTCTTCGTTCACGACGCCGAACACACCCTGCTCAACGTGAACGAGAACCGCATGGGGCCTTTCACCGCCGGCAATTCGTCCGTCGTCTACAGCAACCCCCAATGGGTCTGGCAAAAGCTCCAGGCCAACGCCGAGTTCCGACTGCGCGTCGCCGACCACGTCCATCGCCATTTCTTCAACCAGGGTCTGTTGACCCCGGGCCGCGCGCGCGAGTTGTTCCTGCACCGGATCAACCAGATCGACCGGGCCGTGGTGGGCGAATCCGCCCGCTGGGGCGACGCCCAACGGACCACGCCCTTCACTCGGGCCGACTGGCTCAGCGCCGTCAATACCGTCCTCAACACTCACCTCCCCCAGCGCAGTGCCGTGGTCCTCAACCAGCTCCGCACCGGCGGGCTCTACCCCGGCGTCGTCGCCCCCGCCTTCAGCCAGCACGGCGGCAACGTCAATCCAGGCTTCGCGCTCGCGATGACTGCGCCCGCGGGAACAATCTACTACACGATCGATGGGTCTGACCCCCGCCTGCGCGGCGGCGCCGTTTCCCCCCGCGCCATAGCCTACGCCGGACCGCTGGTCATGAACGAAACCGCGGAGGTCAAGGCCCGCGTGCTGAGCGGCAACACCTGGAGCGCCCTCAACGCCGCAGACTTCACGCTCATCCAAACCTTCACCAGTCTCTTCATCACCGAGATCATGTACCACCCGCCCGAGGTCGAGGACGCCCCCGACGACACCCTCGAGTTCATCGAACTCAAGAACGTCGGCTCGGAAGAACTCGACCTGAGCGGCGTCCGTTTCGACAGCGGCGTCGGCTTCACGTTCCCCATCGGCGCACGGCTCGCCCCAGGCGCCTTCGCCGTCCTCGTCCGCGATCCTGACGCCTTCGCCCGCCATTACCCCGGCGTCCCAATCGACGGCGTGTTCACCGGACAACTCGCGAACTCCGGTGAACGCCTCACCCTCGCCCACGCCGTCGGAACCCCCATCGTCTCGGTGCGCTACGGCGATGCCGAGCCCTGGCCGGTCGGGGCCGACGGCGCCGGGTTCTCCCTCGTCCCGCGCGATCCAAACCTGAACGAGAGCCCGGACGACCCGTCCTGGTGGCGCGCCAGCAGCGCCCCGGGCGGCTCACCGGGGCGCGACGATCCACCCCTCGACATCCCCACGGTGGTCGTCAGCGAGGTGCTCAGCCATACCGACCCCCCTTCGCAAGATGCCGTCGAACTCCACAACCCCAACGCCTTCCCGGTCGGCGTCGGTCATTGGTGGCTCACCGACCAACGCACGTACCCCAAAAAGTTCCGCATCCCCGCTGCCGCGGTCATCCCGGCCAACGGTTACCTCGTTTTCGACGAGTCGGACTTCAACCCCACCCCAGGGGAGCCGCCCGCATTCGCGCTCAGCGCGCTGGGCGACGAAATCTACCTCTACTCGGGAGATGCCCAGGGGAACCTCACCGGCTACAGCCACGGCTTCGCCTTCGGCGCCGCCGCCAACGGCGTCTCCTTCGGACGCCACATCCTGAGTACCGGCGAAGCCCAGTACCCCGCTCAAACCGGCAGCTCCCTCGGCGACCCCAACACCGGCCCCCGCATCGGCCCAGTCGTCATCGCCGAAATCCACCACCGGCCCCGGGCCGGCGACGCCGAGTTCGTTGAGCTGCAGAATGTCACGGCAAACCCCGTTCCCCTCTATGATCCGGATCGACCTGCCAACACGTGGCGCTTGAACGGCATCAGCTTCGCCTTCCCGCCCGGAACCGAGCTCGCCCCCAACGGCCTGCTCCTGGTCGTTTCCGGTGATCCGGCCGTCTTCCGCACCCGGCACCGCGTGCCGTCCGCAGTCCCCATCTTCGGCCCGTTCCCCGGCACCTTGCAGGACGACGGCGAACGCATCCAGCTCCTGCGTCCGGACGCGCCCGTCACGGACGATGTCGGCCAGCCGATTCTGCCCGAGATCGTCATCGATGAAGTCGATTACCGCTCCCGCGCGCCCTGGCCAACCGTGGCCCCGGACAGTGGCGCCTCCCTCGAACGGTTCGTCCTCGCCGGCTACGGCAACGACCCCATCCACTGGCGCGCCAGTCCCGGTTCACCCTCGCCCGGCCTCGAAAACACCGGCAACCGCCCGCCCCGGATCCAACTGGGCGCCAACCAGGCTCTCACCGCCACCTCCTTCCCGGTCCTCGTCCAGCTGGAAGCCACGGTGACCGATGACAACTTGCCGCTCCCCCCCGCAGGCCTCGCAGTCGCCTGGACCCTCGTCAGCGGCCCCACTCCGGCCTGGTTCGAGTCCCCCCTGGCCCCGCACACCGCCGTCAGCCTCCCCGGCGTCGGCACCTACGTCCTGCGCCTGACCGCGACCGACGGCGCCCTCGACGCCACCGCCGAGACTCTCGTCACCGTTCAGCGCACCACCGTGCCCCTCACGCTCGTCCCCCAAAAATCCACCTGGCGCTACTGGGACCGGGGAACCGAGTTGGGCGCCGCGTGGACCGCTCTCACCTACAACGACGCCGCTTGGTCCTCGGGCGCGGCCGAGCTGGGGTATGGCGATGGCGATGAGACCACGACGGTCAGTTACGGCCCGAACATCTTCAGCCGATACATCACCACCTACTTCCGACGCGCCTTCCCGATGTCCAACCCCGGCTCGGTCGCAACGCTCAAGGTCGGCCTGCGCCGCGACGACGGCGGCGTCGTCTATCTGAACGGAACCGAAGTCTTCCGCAGCAACATGCCGGAAGGCAACATCTCGTCCACCACCCGGGCCAGCAGTGCGGTCAGCGGCGCCGACGAAACCACATTCTTCGAACGCGCCGTCGATCCCGCTCTCCTCCGCGCCGGCACGAATCTCCTCGCCGTGAGCATCCACAAGTCCAGCCCCTCGTTCCTCAACAACGACCTGAGTTTCGATCTGTACCTCACCGGCACCGGCTACCCCGCCAATGCTTCCCCCCAAGCCAACGCCGGCCCTGATCAGGCCGTGCTCCTCCCCGCTCCGGCTTCGATCGAGGGGCAGGTGGCCGACGACGGATTGCCCATCCCACCCGGCCAGCTCGCCGTCACATGGTCGGTGGTGAGCGGACCTGGCCCTGTCACATTCACCCCCATCAACGCTCCCCGGACCTCCGCCCATTTTGACCTGCCCGGTTCCTACGTCCTCCAACTCACCGCCTCCGACGGTTCCCTGGCCGCCTCCGACGAGCTGGCCGTCACCGTCACGGCCGACACCTACGCCGAATGGAAACGCCAGCACTTCAACCCCCTCGAATGCCTCGACCCCGCCGTCAGCGGCGACCTCGCCGACCCCGACGCCGACGGACTCACCAACCGCGCTGAATTCGACGCCGGAACCGACCCGCGCGACCCCCGCAGCCGGCTCGAGATCATCGCTATCGCCGCCCCCACCTCCGATCCGCCCGAGATCCAGATCCAATTCAAGGCCGTCGCGGGCCGCACCTACACCCTCCAGTCCGCCGCCGCCACCCCCGTCGGCCCCTGGCAGGATCTCGTCTCAATCCCCGCCGCTGCCGAAACCGGGATTGGATCGGTCGCCGCGCCCCTGCCTGAGACTCCCGTTCCGCAGTTCTATCGCGTCAAAACACCGTAGGGGACCCGGATCCTCGCCAACCGCCTGGGGCTCGACATGGTCTACTTCGCCCCCGGCTCGACCCGCTCCGGCACCTCGAGGTCAAACTCGAGCCGCGTCCGCGCATCCGTCCGCTCGTTCCGGATCTCCATCGACTTGAGATGCCATCGGCCGTCCACCTTCTTGAAACCGCCAATCGAGAATTCCTTCATCAGCCGACCGGACCGGTCATAGGCCTCGGCACGCAGGATGCCGTGGTGCTCGATGTCAACCCAGGACAGCACACGGGCATAGCCCGCACTCGAGTTCGTCACCGGCCGGCTGCTCTCGAGCACCCAGCAGGATCGCCCCTTGCGCATCTCGTGTTTGGTGATCCGCTGCCCCGGCCAGTGCAGAAACTCCAGGCCGAAATCCACAAGCCAAAACTCCGACGCCGCAAACGGGATCTCCGCGGCTTCACCCCGCAAATTCAACGTCTCCGACCCGCCCTCGCCCGATATCGCCACCCGCCGGGTGTAATCATAGCGCGTCGGCTGCGTCTCGTCGTGGAGCACCACCAGCAATTCGCGCAGCTCGCCGTTGGTCCCTAACGCCCGATACTCGGCTTGCCACTGCAAACCGATCGTCCTGACGTCCAGCGTCACGGGCACCGGCGTTCCCCAGCGCCCTTCCTCATCCCGGAGTCGCAGCACGCCGCGCGTCTGCAGGTCTTCCGCCGGCCGCTCCCGCCGCAGCTCCGCCGCCAGCGCCTGGCCATCCGGCCTCGCCGCGCTCTCGCCGGCCCCCGCGCCCATGATTCCGGCCATCAGCACCACTGCCACCCACAACCATCCCCACCGCCCCATGACTCCATGCCGCACGCGCCGCCGGGGTCTGCAACCGACAGAACCCAGCCCGGATTTCTCATAACCGGAACGATGAGCCGGAAACCCGGCCCGCATCGGCTCAGCCATGAGCGGCACCGGCTGCGCGTTGACAGCGAGGGTGTGAAACATGCCGGCTAGCCCGCTTCCGTGCCGCCCGAACGCGCTTCGGTATCTCATGAAATGTACCTCCGCCCGGCAAACCGCCGACGCCGCCGCGCGCGCGCCGGCACTTCCCTCCGCAACGCGAGCGGCACTGCCTGACTGATGGTGCGCACGAAAGAGACCCTCAGCCGCCGGCGCACCTCCGGCGGCACCTCCGCCCAGTCCTTGCGGTTCTGCTCGGGGAGAATGAGCCCACGGAGACCAGCGCGCGCTGCCGCCAGCGCCTTCTCCTTGACGCCGCCCACCGGCAATACCCGACCCCGCAGGCTGATCTCACCGGTCATGGCCAGGTCGGATCGGACGCGCCGCCCCGTAAACAGCGACACGAGCGCCATGACAATGGTCAGTCCAGCGCTCGGGCCGTCCTTGGGCGTCGCTCCCGCAGGAACATGGATGTGAAGATCCTCCTTCGCAAAGGTCACGCCGCCCAAGCCCAGCGACCGCGCCTGGCTGCGCAAATGGCTCAGCCCCGCCTGGGCGCTCTCTTTCATCACCTCGCCCAGCGAACCGGTCAGCGCCAGCCGACCCGTCCCCGGCATCCGCGTCGCCTCGACAAACAGCACTTCGCCCCCCACGGGCGTCCAAGCCAAACCCATGGCGATCCCGCATTCGGTGATCGTCTCGGCACTCGTCGCCAGATACCGCGCAGGGCCCAGATACGTCCCGAGCGCCCCGGCCCGCAGGACCAACGGACGCCCGCCCCCCGCCCGACCGGCACACCGGCGCGCCGCCTTGCGCGCCAGCGCCGCCAGCTCCCGGTCCAGTTGGCGCACACCCGCCTCCCGCGTGTAGTCCCGGATCAGCCGCCGCAACACCGGGTCCGAAAAACGCACCTGGCCGGCCCGAAGCCCGTGCTCCGCCAACTGCCGCGGCACCAGATGCCGGCGCGCAATCTCGACCTTCTCCTCCGCCGTGTAGCTCGGAAGCTCGATCACCTCGAGCCGGTCCCGAAGCGCCGGATGCACCGGGTCCAGCCAGTTCGCCGTCGTCAAAAACAACACCTGCGACAGGTCAAACGGCAGATCCAAATAGTGATCCACAAAGACCGTGTTCTGCTCGGGATCCAACACTTCGAGGAGCGCCGCCGAGGGGTCCCCACGGAAGTCCGAGCCCACCTTGTCCAGCTCGTCCAGCAGGATCACCGGATTGCGGCTGCCCACCCGGCGCAGGCTCTGCAGGATCCGGCCCGGCATCGCGCCCACATACGTCCGGCGGTGCCCGCGAATCTCCGCTTCGTCCCGCATCCCCCCCAGCGCGATCCGGATGAACCGCCGGCCCAGCGCCTCCGCCACACTCCGGCCCAGCGAGGTCTTCCCCACGCCGGGCGGACCCACCAGACAGAGAATCGGACCCCGGATCGTCTCCCGCAGCTTCAGCACCGCGAGAAACTCGATCAACCGCTCCTTCACCCGCCCCAGCCCGTAGTGCTGCTCGTCCAGCAACCGCGAGGCCTTCTGCAGGTCCAGCTCGTCCTTGGTCGTTTGGCCCCAGGGAAGATGCACGATCCAATCCAGGTAGTTCCGCGCCACGGTGTATTCCGCGGCCGCCGACGGCATCTGGCGGAGCCGTGCCAGCTCCTTCTCCGCAACCCGGCGGGCCTCGCCCGGCAAGCCCGCGGCCTCGATCAACCGCCCCAGCTGATCGAGCTCCGGATTCGCGCTCTCGTCCTCGCCCAGCTCCCGCTGGATCGCGCGGATCTGCTCACGCAAGAAGAAATCGCGCTGGCTCTTCGACATCGAGGTCGACACTTCCTGCTGGATCTTCGAGCCCAGCTTCAGAACCTCGACCTCGCGATGCAGCCAGGGAACCAGCCGCTTGAGCCGCTCCTTGACATCACCCGTCTCGAGCAGCGCCTGCCGTTCCTCGAGCTTCAGGTTCACGTGAGCCGCCACCAGGTCGCTCAACCGCCCCGGCTCGCCCGTGTTCAGCGCCGCCACTTTCACCTGCTCGTTCAACGCCGGCGAGAGCGTGATCGCCTCCCCAAACCGCTCCCGCACCGTCCGCGACAACGCCACCAGTTCCAGCGAATCGTCGGCCGGCTCGGGCACCACCTCGTACCGGGCACGCAAATATGGCTCCCGCGTTTCGTACGCACCCGTCCGCACGCGGCGCAACCCCTCGACCAGCACGCGAACCGTGTTGTCCGGGAATTTCAGCATCCGGATCACACGGCCCAGGCAGCCCACCGGCCACAGGTCCTCAGGCCCCGGATTGTCCAACTCCGCCTTCCGCTGCAGCACCAGCCCCACAAAACGGTCCCCCGCCACCACATCGTCGATCAGCCGGATGCTCGGCGCGGATTCCACCAGCAGCGGCACGATCATCCCCGGAAAAATCACAATGTCCGACAGCCCAAGCACCGGCACCACGTCGGGCAAGGCCGGACCCGGCGGCCGGATAGCCCCGGATTCCACCCCTCCGTCGGGCAAGCCTTCAATGCTGATGAGATCGGTGTCGGGACGCAACATGACTCGCTGGATCGTCTGCTCCCCCCCTTAGACGGAAACGGACAGGAAAAAGTTCACGCAAAGCCCCAGCCCCATCCGGAACGCCTCCTCAGGCGTCCTCCGACTCGATGGGAACCGACCGTGGCGGAAGCGGTTGGACTTCCCGCGAGGGCACGTCGATCCGCAGGAAGCCGTTCTGGTAGACAGCGCGAGCGCCGCTGGCGTCGTAACCTTCCGGAAGCTCGATCAGGCTCTCGAAATGCCCGTAATTGATCTCCATCACCACAAACTTGCACGGCGCCTCGCCGCGGCAGTCCCTTCGGACCCCACGGATCCGAAGTCGCCTCGCCTCGACGGTGAGCTCGAGATCCTCCCGGCGCAGCCCCGCCAGCTCGACCTTGATCACCAAACCCGCCTCGGAGACGTAGACATCCGTGTTCGGTGCCCAGGACGCCTCCGATCCCGGATCGCGTCCGCTTGGCGCGTGGGGCGGGCGAATGAAATGAAAACTTGTCGGGATCTTGTTCAACGCCATTCGCGGGATTACAGTAGTCCACCCAGCCCCCCCTGGCAAGGGCTGTTCCTACGGGTCGACCTCGACCTCCCCGCTCTCGGTCAGACCCAATCGCTCCGGATGATACATCTCCTCCGCCTTTGCCCCCGGCACCCGCACCGTCCCCGCACATCGCACCCGGGCCAGATACCGGATCTCATGCAAGCCCGCAGGCAGATGGTCACAAAAGAACAGCGCCCGATCCGCGCGCAGCTCGCGATGGCTGCTGACCCAGTCCGCTGCCAGCGTCGCCTGTCCCACCGCGCCCTGCGTGCGAAACTCCGGCCGCACCGGTTCGAACACCGCCGGCAACGGGTCGTCCACCGCCACAAACCGCCCGCGCTGACGGGCTTCGAGTGTCAGCGTCACCAACACCCGGTCGCCCACCCGCCACCGAGCCGTCGCCACCGGCTGATTCGTCTCGCTCAGCCGGTCGTACCGGCGATGCAGGACAAAGCCCCGATCCTGGCGCGGTTGCTGCCAGACCAAAGGCTGGGACTCGATCGTCACTTGGCCGTACACCGGCCCCCGAGGATTGTCCAACAGACGCACCACGCCCTGCGCCTCCCGCAGCGTCATCGCATGCTCGTACACGTCGTCCGGCCCCAGCGGGATCACCCGGCTCTCACCGCCTGCCACCAGATTGAGAAGACGCGCCCCCCTCCGGGATCCCTCGGCCGCACGCTCGTGCCCGCTCAAAGCCAGCAACCCCCACGCATTGCCCTGCGTCGTCCCCCAGTGGCCCCCTTGCATCCCGCGCATCAGCTGCGCTGCCGCCGCCGCCCCTCCGCCGTGCGGCGGCCGCCGCAGCGTTCCCGCCCATAACGCCACCGCCCACGCCGTGTCCGGCCCCGTGTAATCCCCGGACTCGCGATCGGCCGCCCTTTCCGCCAGCGACAACAGCTCGTCCACGTGGGATCCGCTGCCCTCCCCACCCGAGAGCGCCATCGCCGCCGCCAACCACCCACAGCCCGTTGCCGACAACTCGCCGCGGCGGGTGAACAGCCCCTCGTGATACGCCGGTTCGGCGCGCCCCGCCAACGCCAGCGCGCACACGGCCAGGCAACTGCCGTCCACTGAAAACCCAACCCCGACCTTGCCGCGCAATCGAAGCTGCCCCGAAAGATAGTCCAGCAACGCCGTGTACGGCCCCTCGGGCACGGCCACCCCACGCTCCCGCACCTGGCTCAGCACCACCGCTCCATAACCGCTTGCCCAGAACTCCGCCTCCCCCCCGCCCGGCCAGTACGCCAAACCACCGCTCTCGGCTTGCATCGAGAATATCCGCGACACTCCCGCCTCGATCGCCCGATCCATCTCCTCGAGCGATCGATGCCCCCTCAACGCCGCCGGCGCCTGGCGCAACAGAACCCACGGCAGCAGGCTCGAAGCCGTCTGCTCGACACAGCCGTACGGATAATGCAACAGCTGGCTTGCCGCCTCGCCGGCCTGCACCAGCAGCGATGGCGCCAGCACCAAAGCCACCGTCCCCGTCCCCTCGAGGATCTGCGGGTCCACCCCGGCCAGCAGATTGGTGTCGCCCCCGTCAAAGCGGAATGCCCGCACTTCGCGAAGCAGAGGCCCGGGATGATCGATGCGCAGCGTCGATCGGACGGCATCCCCAAGCCCCAACACACCAGGGGCCGACGATCCCGCCGCGCTCCCCTCGGCCGCCTGCGCCTCGGCCCGCCACAGCCATTCGCTGACCCCCGTCAACACCGCTTCCACCGGGTAATCCACCGCCCGGCTCTCCCCCGGGGCAAGCGCCACTGCCTTCCGGCGATCCGCCCCCGCCAACCCCGCAACCGTCACCTTCCCATCCGTCTCGAGCGTGACGTCGGCCTTCACGGACGCGTCGGTCCGGTTCAATACCACCGCCCGCGCAACCAGCCGGTCCCCAACCCGCGCGAACTCCGGCATCGACGGCTCGATCATCAGCGGCTTGTGAATCGTAATCGGCGCCGCGCCATTCCCAAACCGATCCGTCCCCGCGTGAGCCACCGCCATGATGCGGTACCGCGTGAGGTTGTCCGGCGCTTCGAATGCAGTCTCGACCCGGCCCTTCACATCCGTCCGGAGCGACGATGCCCAGTGCGCGCACGCCATGAACTTCTGACGTGCCGCCGCGCGCCCGCCGCCGCCGGCCACATAACCCTTGTTCTGATAGCTGAACTGCGCCGGATCCTCAGCCATGAGAAACGGCAGGGTGATTCCCGACGTCACCTCCGTGGCCCGCGGCCGATAAAACAGACCCCACGGGTCCGGCGTCGTGAACCCCGTCAGCCCCAACACCCCTTCGTCCACGGCAAAGACCGTCACCTCAGCATCAGATACCGGCGATCGAAGGTGATCCCGGACCTCGACCACGACACGGACGTTCTCCCGCGGCCGGTATTCGGCCTCCGCAGGACGCACCGCCACATCAAGACGACTGTCCGCGCGGTCCACCGTCAGCCGGCAGTACCCGTAGCGGTACTCCGGCACCTTCGGCGTGTGCGGATTCCCCCCGGCACCCCGCACCAGGAGCACCGAAACGTGAACGTTGGGCGCGTCTTCAGGCGCCAGCGGCACCACAATGGCCGGCGCGTTGCCCACGAGGTTGGTCACGAACATCCGACGCACCGCTTCCTGCTCGACGGTCACCCACGCTTGCCCGTCGAACGGACTCTTAACCAAAAGCGTCGCCGTCTCCCCCGCCCGATGGCGTTCCGCGTCCGGCACAAGATCAAGCTGGGCTTCGTTCCGATAGTCCCACGCCATCTCCCCCGCCCCCAATGCCGCAAAGCTCAGCACGGTCACCACGTCCCGACCCGCCCCATCCCGGGCCCGTGCCTCGAGCAGATACTCGCCCGGCTCCGGCACCACGAAGACTGGAAACGCTTCCGGCCCGGGTTTCACCTCCCAGCCCGTGCCCACTCGAACCAGCGTCTGCGATGTCCCCTCGAGCCGTGCCACGGGATCCAGTTCGGCGTCGCTCTGAAAACCAATCACCCCGCCCGCTAGTGCCGGTCGAACGGTGTTGTATACCACCCGATTCAGCGTCAGCGAGACGGGCACGGTCTCCCCCAAGGCTTGCTCGTCCGCCCGCACCGCGACCACCGCCCACGACGTCCGTTCACCCGCATGGATCGGCGAGACCGGCCTCTGGATGCCCAGATAGAACTCGGACGCGTGACGCACGAAAGCCTTGCGCTCGAGCACCGTCTGTTGATTGAGGTCCGTCACCTCGGCCACCAGTTCACAGGCACGAGGCTGAGGCACCTTGGGATGCACCGGCACTTCGAAGGCCAGAACCAGCGCGTTTGTCCCCCCCTCGAGAACGCCCTCGCCCTCGGCCGAAAAGGAAGCCGGCATCATACCCAGCGCAGGAGATCCCCCCGCCATCCCGAATGCGAAGGCCTCGAGCCCATCGGGGGCAAAGGCGGCGTCACCACCGGTCAACCACCACCGCACCGTCGCCCGGGATAACTCCTGCCCGGACAAATACCGCGCCCGCACGCCCACCGACGTCGCTTCTCCGGCCCTGAAGGCCGCCGGACCGGTAAGGTCAACCTCGAACGCGTTGGGACGATAGTCCTGCACCTCGAAGGCATGTGATACCTCGTTCTCTCCCAACACCAAGGCCAGCCGATGACTCCCCCGCCCCGCCGACGGCAGACGGAAGGAGTGCGCCACCGAACCCGAGGCGGTCAGCGTCAGGTTGGTCTCGAACACCCTCTGGTCCCGCGCGTTGTAGCAGCGCAGCGCCATCGCCGCCAAATCGGGTCTCCCTAACCGCCCATCCACCCGCTCCCGCAGTATCGCCTCGAAATGGACCACCTCCCCGGGCCGATACACCGCGCGATCCGTAAACGGAAACACCTCGACCGCGCCCAGCGTTTCCCCGTAGCCATCGCCATACGCCACTCCAAATTGATGCGGCCACAGGTTGACCCGGCTCAACTCGAGGGCACGCAGGTCCGAACCTGTCTCGACCACCAGCCATTCCCCGTCCCCCAAAGTCGCCAATCGCGCCAGCCCGGCGGCATCGGTCTTTCCCTCGGAAACCACCCGGTTTTCCGACGACACCACCCGCAGCGTCGCTCCACCCACCGGTTGTCCGCTTTCGTACCCAAAAAGAAATACCCACGCCCAATCCCCGGCCCGCTTCCATGCCACACCCAGATCCGTGACCTGCATCAAGGCCTGAACCCCCACCCGCGCAGCACCATGCCCCGGATCCTGAACCGACTCCGCACACACAAACACCGGACCGGCTACCCCCTTCCCCAGAATCTCGTCCCACCGCAACACGGTCACTTCCCCCACGTCTTTCGCCGCGCCCGGCGTGAACTCCTTCGCCCATGCCGTCCAGCCGGGAACCACGTTGTAGTCCAGCCCCGCATGCGGCTCCCCCGCCCTCGCCGCCTCCGGCGCCACATCGTCGTAGCTGCGATACCCCCGCAGCGCATGCACCAGACTGCCCGCGTCCAACCGCTTCGCCCGTACCAGGACCTTGTCGCAGTTCACCGACCAGATCGGGAACTCCCGATGGCCGGCCGCATACTGCTCGCCGGCAAATTCGGTCAACCGCAGTCGCGCCGGCAGCGGCGCGTACTGCACCGTCGCCTCGTGCTCGCGGTCCAGCACGAAGCCGGACGGCCCCGGAACCCCCGATCGCACCGCCACCCGATAGTCCGTCCCCAGGCGGAAATCGCCGCTGAAAACCAGCTCCCGCCAGCGCCGTTGCGCCATCATCCGCCCCGGCGCCGGCTCGATCCGGATCCACTCAGCGGCATTGGTCGACGTCACCCCGTCCGACAGCCCCTTCGAGAAACGAACCACCAGCGTCCGCTCCCCCTCGAGCCCGCTGTGCGCCTCGATGGCGCGCACCTCGAACGGCAACACGTCCCCCACCGGCAACCGCACCGCCTGCCTCAGCCGCAGCCGCCCGTCCCGTGAAGGCAATCCCTCCTGAATCACCAGTCCCCAACCCTTCCCCGGCACCAGCGGCCGCGCCGTCGATACCATCACACAATGCCCACAACCCGCCTCCGGCTCGGCGTCGGTCCCCGACGTCCCAGACCGGAACCGCTCCTGCCACGTCAGCGGCAGCCCCCCTGCGTGCTCGCCAATCCGCCCGTAACGCCGATACGACCAGACCTCGTTCGTGCTCAAGGGACGCACCGTCGCCCCCACCACATGCCCCTCCGAATCCCGAAAACTGAAGTGCCGCCCCGCGCGATCCACCGCGATCTCGGTGTTGAAACAGACCCGATACACCACCTCCGCAGCGGCGTCCGCCTGCGGCCTCGGCGCGCGGCTCGGCTGGATCACCTCCAGCCCGGGCGTCTGGAAGAAACGGTCGAGCCGCGCCCGGCTCGTCTGGCCGTCGGCCGTCCGCAGCCCTGGCCGCAGCGTCACCTCATACCCGGTCCCCAACGCCGGCGGTGCGCTCGGCGTAAACACCCCGCTCCGGGTGCTCAGCCATCGAAACTCACCCGGCAGCGGCGGGGACATCACCAGCGGCGACGGATCAACCCGACCTCCGACCGCCGCCGCGTCGACCATCGGCTCCTCGAACCGAACCTCGAAGGTCGTCGTCGGTTCGAGTGTCGGCGTGTTCAACACCAACTGCACATGCTCGGACTGATCCTCGGGCGGACGACACGAGATCACGCTCCCGCCCACCGCAACCACCATCAGCCAACGCCACCATGACCCTGCCCGCTGCCGTAATCCCCGTTTCATGTAAACTCGACTGGAATGTGTTGCCGTGACAGTCCGCCATGGCCTCCCGTTGTCAAGGGCTCTCCGTCACTCGCGTCAGGCGAGGATCAGGATCGCCAGAATTCACTTGCGGCCGGTGGCGGCTTCGCTACGCTCCCGCCCATCAGCCAGACAAAGCCGCAGGGGCATTCCAGCGTCCGGATGCACTTGCACAAAACCGATGCCACGATGAATCCAACGCACGTAATACACACGATCCGGGGAATGGGTTTGGGCCTGCTGTTCCTGGGGCTCTCGTTGACGGCCACGCCCAGGGCGGCCGTGATCACCAGCGTCGTCGAAACCGGGGGCGATAACGAGGCCACCGACACGATCACCGCCAAATGGACCGGCGTAACCTGGCAGTGCACCCAGGCGGGCGAACCGGTCCCCGGACTCACGGTCGGCGCCAATGTCACCGTCCCGCCCTTTGGCAACAACGCACCCGCCTACGTGGATCGCAACCACCGATACTGGCCCGCGGACCCCGCCGTCCCCATCCCCCAATACCTCGTCGGCGGCGATTACATCATGTCCGGCAACGACAACCGGGACAATCCCGATTATCAACTGGACGTGACCGTCTCGGAAGACGCCCTCGTTTACATGCTGATCGATAACCGGCTGGCCGATGGCGACAATCTCACGCCCCCCGAGTACGGCTACGAGCTCGAGTACTGGGTGAATATGACCTGGCTCTATTCCGAGGGATTCCAGCCCGTGCTCAACGGGTTCAACCGAAACAACGACCCCTACGTGCCCGATGAGGTCGGCTTCGACGAAGCCACTGACAATGACCTCGACCAGTGGTTCTCGGTCTACGTCAAGCAGGTGCCCCCCGGCACCTTCAGCCTCTACGCCCCGAATAACTCGGGCCGCAACATGTACGGCGTCGTCGTCACCCGCCTCCCCAACCCCGTCAACGACCCGCCCGTCATCAGCCAGCTCACCCCCGCAAACAACACCCTCTTCTACGACCCCGCAGGCGGATTGTCCTTCACCGCCACCACCGTCTCCCCCAACCGGATCGAGCCGGCGGACATCGTCGTCAAGCTCAACGGCCAGGACGTCTCATCCGCCCTAGCCCTCGGCGGCACCGCCACCGCGAGAACGGTCAAGTACAATTCCCTTGTGCCCAATCGCACCTACATGGCTGAAATCAGCGTGAGCGATCAGGCGGACCGAACAACCACCATCACCATCGCCTTCGATACCTTCAATGCCGCAACCGCCGCAATCATCGAGGCCGAGGACTACAATCACGGATCTGGCAGTTACGTCGATCCTTACTCCCCGAACGCCTACGCCGGATTGACCGGCACCCCCGGCATCGACTACTACGATCACACCGCCGTGGTCCTGGCAGACCAGTATCGAATCACGGATTCCGTCGATATCGATCCCTCGACCGATGTCGCCCGCGAAACGTTCACCTCGGTCGGCGCCACCGATTACCAGGTCGCCGACCTCCAGGCCGGCGAGTGGATCAACTACACGCGTCCCTTCGCCGCCGGCGCCTACAACGTTTACCTCCGCGGCACGACCACCACCCGGCAAGCCGTGCGCTTGGACCGGGTTCTGTCCGGCGCCAGCACGACCACCCAGGTCCTGCAGCCCCTGGGAACGTTCACCCTCGCCCCATCCACCGTCACGCCCCAGGCCTACGCACCACTCGTGGACGCCGCCGGCAACGCCATCGTGCTCCAACTCACAGGCCCGGCCACCCTCCGCCTCACCGCGTCGAGCGCCCGCTATGATCTCGCCCTGAATTTCCTCATTCTCGTGCCCGCTTCCGGCGCGACCCAACCCGCCTACGCGGCGACGGTCAGCCCGCCCCCCGGCGCCGCCGGGGTTGCCCCCGATGCCGTCATCGGCGCCACCATCATCAACGGCACCACCCAGGTGGTCCCGGGTTCGGTCGCCCTCACGCTCGACGGAGCCGCCGCGACGCCCGTCACCGTCACGCCAACCGCCAGCGGCGCCACGGTCGAGTTCGACCCGCCCGGCATGCTCGCCCCCCGCGCGATCCACACGGTCACCTTGACTTTCAACAACTCGGACGCCGCGGCACAATCGTACTCGTGGACCTTCACCGTTGCCTCCGCCCTGCCCACCGTCCCTGCCGCCTTCGGCACCGCGCCCGGCACCGGCACGGGCAACGGCTTCAACCTCAAGATCCGTAAGGCGCCCAACGCCAACTTCGCCGGCACCGCCTTCACCCTCGCCAACACCGTCGCACGCGCCGACCAGCATCTGGCCGACCTCATCATCGACCCCGACTACGAACTCCCGTATGCGAACGAGGCCGCCGGCCCCAACGGCGACGGGCTCGCCAGCGCGCTGGTGCTCAATTACGAGCAGGCCGGAAACCCGGAGGGCTACTTTCCCGCCGACGAACCGTTCCCCTACATCGACCTGTTTCTCTCGCTCGACCCCAATAACATCGCCATGGAAGCCACCGCCTATCTCGAGCTGACAGCAGGCATCCACTACTTCGGAGTGCGCAGCGACGACGGTTTCCAGGTCCTCTGCCGGCCGGTGTTCGACAACGCGGCCAACACCGTCCGGTTGGGAGTTCTTGACGGTGGCCGGGGCGAAGACCTGCCGGGCGGCGAGACGATCTTCGCCTTCGAGATCCTCGAAGCCGGTCTCTACCCCATCCGTCTCACCTGGTGGGAGGGCGACGGCGGCGCCAGCCTCGAGTTCTATTCGCTCGATCCTGTGACGCAGCGGCGCACTTTGATCAATGATCGCTCCCAACCCGGCGCGATCAAGTCCTACACCGGCCGCACAACCCAGATCCAGGTGCCGTGGATCACCATCACCCAACCCACGCCAGACCAGCACTTCACCACCACACCCCTCAACCTCATCGTCAAAGCCAACGCCGCAGTCACCGGTGGCACCATCGCCAGGGTCGAGTTCTACGACACCAATGGCGCCAAACTCGGCGAGGACACCGCGGCGCCCTTCGAGTGGCCGCTGAACAACCTCTACGGCGGACGCTACGCCGTCTCCGCAGTCGCCACCGACACCCAAGGACTCGTCGCCAGCGCCGGCCCCGTCCGGTTCACCGTCGGTATCCCCGTCGTCATGGTCAACTTCCAACTCGAAGGCGTCGAAATCCCCGAGGGTTACCTCGCCGACTACGGCTACGTCTTCGCCGACCGCGGCGAAGGCTTCAGTTACGGATGGGACGCCGACAACACCGCTTACGCGCGGAACCGCGACAACGTGATCTCACCGGATCAGCGCTACGACACGTTCAACCACCTGCAAAAAGACCTCCCGGCCGGGCGGATCTGGGAGATCGAACTCCCCAACGGCCGCTACAACGTCTACGCCGTCGCCGGCGAGTCCGACAACATCAACAGCGTGTACGACCTGACGGCCGAGGGTGTCACGTTCGTCACCGGCACCCCCACGAGCGCCGTGCTCTGGTTCGAAGGCCAGGCCGCAATCACCGTCCAGGACGGACGCCTCAGCATCAGCAATGGCCCCACCGCCTCGAACAACAAAATCGCCTTCATCGAAATCTACCCCCTGCCCGCCGAGGTCCTCCGACCCGTCATCGCCCCGCCTACCCTCGCCTCGGGACAGCTGACGCTGACCTGGACCAACGGCGGCACCCTGCAGCAGGCACCTGCCATCACCGGGGAATGGGCCGATGTGCCTGGTGCCACCTCCGGCACGTACTCCGTCCCCGCCACGGAACCCCGCCGCTTCTACCGCGTCATCGTGCGCTGAGCCCGCCATGGCGTAACGCCACACCCCCCGCACGGTCGCCACGGCCGTGCGGGAGGGTGGACTCCGGCCTTCGCCCAAGCTCTCCCCGCGCGCGCAGGCCTCGGCTCCCTCTTCCCTTTTTTCCCAACCGCAGGCATACTCCGCCCATGCGCGACAAGTCC
Organism: Verrucomicrobiota bacterium; assembly: GCA_029556615.1. Taxonomy (GTDB): domain Bacteria; phylum Verrucomicrobiota; class Verrucomicrobiia; order Limisphaerales; family J093; genus JAKQDD01. The sequence continues at coordinate 20,484 of JAKQDD010000103.1, forward strand.
CTCGAGTTTCTTCGCACGCTCGTCAACACCCCGAGCCCGTCAGGCCACGAAATCCGCGGCCAGCGCGTCTGGCTCGGCTACGTCCGGGAGTACGCCGACGAGACGTTCTCCGATGCCTACGGCAACTGTGTGGCGGTCTTCAACAAGGGCGGCAGCCCGCGGATCATGCTGGCGGCGCACGCGGACGAGATCGCGCTCACGGTCAACCACATCGACAAGGACGGGTATGTCTATGTGCGCCGGTTGGGGGGCGTGGATCCGATCGTAACGCGCGCGCAGCGGGTGGTCGTGCACACCCAGGCCGGCCCGGTCCTGGGCGTGATCGGCAACGTCGCCCCCCACCTGACCAAGAACGACCGCGACCGACGCGTCCCCGAGATCAGCGATCTCTTCGTCGACTTGGGCGTTCGCAACCGCAAGGAAGCCGAAGCCCTCGTCCGAATCGGCGATCCCATCACCCTGACCCAGGAGTTCGAGTTGCTCCGGAACCATCTTGCCATCGCCCGCGCCTTCGATAACCGGATCGGCACGTTCGCCGTGGCCGAGACCCTGCGCCTGCTCTCGGGTCAGCGCAAAAAACTCAAGGCCGAAGTCAGCGCGGTCTCGAATATCATGGAGGAAGTCGGCCTCCTCGGCGCCCGTCAGATCGCCTACTCCCTCAAACCGGATGCGGCTTTGGTTGTCGATGTCACCCACGCCACCGATTACCCCACCGTCAGCCAGACCAGCCACGGCGACGTGCGCATGGGCAAGGGCCCAACCCTCACCCACGGCGGCTGCAACCATCCCGAGATCGTCCGCCGACTCGAATCCGTGGCGCGCCAGCAGAAGATCCGGCTGCAGCACGAGGCGATGTCCGCCACGAGCGGTACCGATACAGACGTCATCTTCTGGACGCGAGGCGGGATCCCGAGCGCCCTCATCAGCCTGCCCAACCGCTATATGCATTCCCCGGTCGAACTGGTCAGCCTCGAGGACCTCGAGCAAATCCCCGAGCTGATGGCCGCTTTCGCCCTCTCCCTCAAGCGGGGCGAGCAGTTCAAGGTCCGGATCTGACGGTCAATTCCACGATAGATCGTTCGGCGAATCCGCAAGGAGCCGCTGTTCCCAGCCCTTCTGCCGCAGTATTAACTTCCAGAGCTCGCTCGTGCTGGCATGGAACACCAGGTCGATGCTCGCCGGATGCACAATCCACGCATCCCGCTGGAGTTCGTCCTCGAGTTGTCCGGGGCTCCACCCGGCGTACCCGGCAAACAGACGAAGACGCCGGGTCGCGGAAAACGAATCGCCCAGCTCGATCAGCTCGTCCAGCGAATGGCTCAGGTTCAGGCTGGGCAGAACGTTGGCTTCCGGCAAATACAAATCGTGATGGAGAAAACTCATGGCGGAAGGCTGGACAGGGCCGCCGACGAAAAGCGGCAACTCCTTGAGCGCGTCCGGCAGGCGTGCCACGACAGCGTCCCCGACTTTGTTTCCGCTGTCCCGGTTCAGCACAAGACCGAAGGCCCCCTCGGCATCGTGCTGGCAGATCAGCACCACCGTCCGACTGAACCATGACCCCTGGAGATTGCCTCCGTCGAGGAGCAGTTGGCCCTTAAGGAACTTCGGTGTCTTCGGCATAGCGACGCCTCCTTCTTCCAGGCGGCGAGACCAAGCGACTCTCGCTCAAGTGTCCGGGGCTGACAACCCCGTTGTTACTTCAGCAAGGACTGTGCCGCCGACACCAGGGCCGCCGTGGTCAGGCCGTACCGGACGTACAACTCCTCCGCCACGTAGGCTGACCGCCCAAATTCACCGTCAATCCCAAGGGACCGCATCCGGTGCGGAATGCCCGCGCAGGCAAGGGCGTGCGCCACCTGGGCGCCCATTCCCCCGATCACCTGATGGTCTTCAATCGTGACCACTCTCCCCCCGCAGCCGCTCACCGCCGCCCCCACCGTCGCCACGTCCACCCGATTGATGAACGGCAGGTTGATCACGGTCGCCCCAACACCCCCCTCCGCCAGCAATCGAGCCGCCTCAAGCGTCTTCCCCACCAGAGCGCCGCACCCGATCAATGCCACGTCCCTGCCCTCGGCCAGCACTTGCGCCTTCCCCCAGACGTAGGTTGCCTCCGCTGCCCAACGCACCGGATAGGCCTCGCGCCCCAGGAAGAACACCACCGACTCGCCATCCGCCCCCGCAACCCGAGCCGCTGCCTGCCGCTCGATCGCCTGAAACATGAAGGCTTCCGCCTCCTCCGCACAGGAGCACGCCACCACCACCGTGTGGGGAATCGAACCGACCGCCGCCAAATAGGTCGTCGCCTGATGCGATGCGCCGTCCGCGGCATCCTGAAGGCCCACATGCGAAAACACCGCGATCACCGGCGCCTGCGACAAGGCGGCCATCGTCAGCGGCAGATTCCCCTTGGTCACCCCAAACTGGGCAAACGCATCCACCACCGGAATGTACCCCGCCTTCGAGAGGCCGGCGGCCACACTGACCATGTTCGCCTCCGCAACCCCCACCTCGATCCAGCGCTCCGGGAACGTCTTCTGAAAACTGCTGAGCCCCGTCGACCCCTGGACGTCCGCCGATACCGAGAAAACCGGGTACCCCGCCTGGGCCGCGCGAATCACGCCCCGACCAATCCCCGATTGGACCTTGTCCTTCTTGACCGCCGCGGACGCCGTCGCAGCCGGTTGGGCCGCCCGCGCCGCCTGCCGGGCCTCCCAATCAGCCCGAAGACTCCTGGCCCAGGCCGCCAGGTCCTCCGGCGGATTCCCGCCGTAAACCTCCGCAACGAACGGCACGATGGCCTCCGCGCTCGACAGCGGAAACCCGTGGCCGCCCGAGGCGCTCTGCTCCGTCGCCTTCACCCCGTAACCCTTGACGGTCTTGACCCAAAGACAGACCGGTTGCTCCGGATGCGCCCGCGCCCGGGCGATGGCGGACACCAACGCCGCATAAACTGCCGCCAGATCGTGCCCGTTCTCGATCCGCTCGACCTGCCAGCCCAGCGCGCCCAGCGCGGCAAGGCTCGGCTGCATGCTGAATGCATCCCCGCTGATCCGGCCGGAGAGCTTCGTATCGTTGTCCGATACCACCATCACAAACGGCGCCAGCCGGCCCTTCGCCGCCAGACCCGGGATCGCCGCGAACGCTTCCCGCGCTTCGCCTTCCATCGCGGCGCCATCAGAGACCACGGCGAGGGTCACCCGATCCCGTCCGGCAAGCCGGTCCGCAATCGCCAAGCCCTGCGCCTGGGGCAACGCCGACCCGAGCGGCCCGTTGCTCAGCAGCACGCCCTGCGGGTTGAGATGCGACTCGCCGTGCCCGGTCAGCTTGCTGGACAAACTCCGAAAACCCTTGAGCGATTCGAGCGTCAGTCCGTCGAATCCATAGTTCGCCCGCAGCGCGTACAGGCCGTTCTCGGCGTGGCCGGGGTCGTTCACGAGGTTGTAGGCCTCGTGCCACTCCCGGCCCGTCACCGAGAACAGTATGCCGTGGATCGCCGCCATCACCTCCGCGTAGGCCGACGGCCCCCCCCAATGACAGGCCGCCCCCCCGATGACGGCGTGCATGTTCATCAGCGCCACCAGCGCCCGGGTCGCACGCGGGTCCGCCAGCACGACTTCGGCCCCGCCCGGATCCCGGATCGTGACCGCATACCGGGGCCGCCCCCGCGGCGTCGGCGCCAGCTTGACCGTCAACCCCAAAGGCCTCAGCGGCGGCGCCGCCACCGGCACAGCGGTTGATTTGTCTTCACCCATAGCGCCCTCCAGTGGCCCGGGCCCGCGATCACTTCAGAATCAACTGAAGACCGGACATCTCACAGATGTTCCGCACCGTCGCCCGCTCCGAGTCGCTGGCATTGTGGAAATCGTCCGCGTCCACCTCAATCGACTTTGCGCCGGTCGTGTCCGCCGAGATCGCCGCCGCCATCACCCGGACGAGAAATGCGCTCCCCGACGGTGCCGCCGGCCTCGGACCCCGCTCCTCCGACCTCGGACCACGGTCCTCGGTCCTCGGCCCGCGGTCGTCCGATCGCGGTCCGCGCTCCTCGGTCCTCGGTCCCCGCTCCTCCGACCTTGATCGCCGATCGTCCGATCGCGGTCCCCGGTCGTCCGACCTCGATCGCCGATCCTCCGACCGGCGGCCCCGATCCTCGAACCGGCGGCCCCGATCCTCGCCCCGCGGCCGGCGCTCGTCGCCCCGCGACCCGCGATCGTCCGCCCTCGATCCCCGATCCTCGGCCGACTGACGGCGCTCCTCGGGCCTTGGCCCGCGCTCCTCAGGCGACGGCCCCCGATCCTCAGGCTTCAAACCCTCCGCCTCGGGTTGCGCCCCATCCTTGTCCTGCTCGGCCCGGTCGCGTTCTTCCATCGCCGCCTTGCGGGAGAGGCGGACGCGGCCCTTCTCGTCCACACCCAGGCACTTGACCCAGATCTCGTCGCCCATCTTGACGATGTCCTCGGTCTTCTTGACGCGGAAGTTCGCGAGCTCGCTGATATGAACCAACCCGTCCTTGCCGGGGAACACCTCGACAAAGCAGCCGAACTCCTTGATCGTGACAACCTTGCCCCGGTAGATCTTGCCCACCTCGATTTCCGCGGAGAGACTCTCGATCTCTTTCCGCGCGACTTCCATGCCCTCGGGGTTGTTCGAGTAGATCTGAACCGTCCCGTCGTCCTCGATGTTGATCTCGCACCCCGATTCGTCGACGATTCGCTTGATATTCTTGCCCCCGGGACCAATCAACAGCCCGATCTTCTCCGGGTTGATCTTGACGGTGAGAATCCGCGGCGCGTGCTTGCTCAGCTCCTTGCGCGGTTCACCAAGGGTATCGGCCATGATCTTGAGGATCAGCAACCGCGCCCCGTGCGCCTTCTCGACCGCCTGGGCCATCAGCGACAGCGGAATCCCCTTCAGCTTCAGGTCGAGCTGGAAACCCGTGATGCCGCGCTCCGTCCCCGCAATCTTGCAGTCCATGTCGCCGAAATGATCCTCGGCCCCAAGAATGTCCGTCAGCAGACTGTACCGCGCGATCTCGCCCTGCGCGTTGTACTCGGTGCAAAGCCCGACGCTGATCCCTGCCACGGGCCGGATCAACGGAACGCCCGCGTCCATCAGCGCCAGCGTGCCGCCGCAAACGGTCGCCATCGACGTCGAGCCGTTGGACTCCATGATCTCGCTCGTCACCCGCACCGCGTACGGGAACTCCTTGAGCGGCAGCATCGGTTCAATCGACCGTTCCGCCAGCGCCCCATGCCCAATCTCCCGCCGCCCCGGACCGCTGATGCGGCCGGTCTCGCCAACGGAGAAGTTCGGAAAATTGTAGTGCAGGATGAACTGCTTCTCGGTCTCGCCGCCCGTGTACCCATCCAGCTCCTGGGAATCTTCCGTCGTCCCCAGGGTCGTCAGCGTCAGCGCCTGCGTCTCGCCCCGGCTGAAAAGCGCGGAGCCGTGCGCGCGCGGGAGCAATCCCACCTGGCACGTGATGGGACGAACCTCATCCATGCCCCGGCCATCCAGCCGCTTGCCCTTCTCGAGCACCAGCCGGCGGACCGCGTCCTTCTGCAACACGTAGGCGATCTCCTTGATCAGCCCCGCGGTGACCTTCTCCGCGCCAAACTGCTCCGTGAGCTTCGCCCCGACCTCCTCGATCACTGCCCGCCACGCGTCTTCCCGCGCCAGCTTGCCGGAAGTCAGAAGCGCCGTCTCCGCACGGTTGCCGACCAGCGCCTGCGCCGCAGCCAGAATGTCGTCAGGGACCGCGCTGACCGTGATGGCCCGCTTGGGTTTGCCCACGCGAGCGGCCAGTTCCTTCTGGGCCGCAATCAAGGGCTGACACGCCGCCTGGGCAAACTCGAGCGCCTGGATGAACTCCGCCTCCGGGATCTCGTTCGCCGCACCCTCGAACATCACGAGCTCGTTCTCGCTGCCCACATAGACGAGATCCAGGTCGCACTCGGCGAGCTGGGCGTGGGTCGGATTGGCGACAAACTGGCCATTGATGCGGCCGACGCGGACCGCGCCCAGCGGGCCCGCCCACGGGATGTCGCTGACCATCAGCGCCGCCGAAGCGCCAATGATGCTCAGAATATCCGGGTCGTTCTCGCCGTCGGCGCTCAGCAGGATGCTCTGCACCTGCACCTCGTTGAACCAACCCTTCGGGAACAAGGGCCGGATCGGCCGGTCGATCATCCTCGACGTGAGGATCTCTTTCTCCGTGGGGCGGCCCTCCCGCTTGAAGTAGCCGCCGGGAAACCGGCCGGCCGCGGCCGCCTTCTCCCGGTAATCCACCGTGAGCGGAAAGAACTCCTGTCCCTCGCGCGGCGTGAGCGCGCCAACGGCGGCCACCACAACGATGGTCTCGCCCAGTTGAACCGTGACCGCGCCGTCGGCTTGTTTGGCCAACCGGCCGGTCTCGATGTGAATAGTGCCTGAACCTACCTTGACTTCTACTTTCTCTGACATATGCGAACTGACAAGACCCGCCGGCCTCGAGGAACTTCAGTCAACCGCCTCGGCGACTGAAGAGGCTGAATGAAATTTCCCTAAGCCAGCGGGTGGAGTTGAAACGCTCTATGATCGTCGGGCGGAGCCGGCGAGCGCACTGCCGACTCTTCCCCCCCGGAAGGGAGGAACCGACCGCCTTGTTCACGGGTGCAAGAACGAGAGGAAACCCTCAGCCGGTCACCGGCGAAGCTTCAGTTTCCGGGTCACGGTCGCGTAACGATTGGCATCGGTGCCATTCAAGTGGTCCAGCAACCGTCGTCGTTGCCCCACCATCATCAGCAATCCCCGGCGCGAACTGTGGTCTTTTCGATGCTTCTGCAGGTGCTCCGTCAACTGATTGATCCGCTGCGTCAAGAGGGCGATCTGAACCTCCGCCGACCCCGTGTCGCGATCGTGACGCCCGAATTCAACAATTGTCGATTTCTTCGCTTCCATACTGTCGTCCGTTCACCAATGTAAGTTCGCGACGTTAAGCGCTCCCTATGCCCACTGTAAAGCCCTTTTTCCCTTCATAGGCCGCTCACCCCGCCAAACCGACGGTGCCGCCGCGCATACTCCTCGATCGCCGCGAAGAACTGCGGCTTCCGAAAGTCCGGCCACAAAACCGGCGTCACTACAAACTCCGCATACGAAACCTGCCAGAGCAGAAAGTTGCTCAGCCGCTGCTCCCCGCTGGTCCGGATCAGAAGATCCGGGTCCGGGTAGTTCCGGGTGTACAAGTGCTGGGCCAGCACCTGCTCCGTGATCTCCGCCGGCTCGATCGCTCCCGACTTGACCTGCTGCCCAAGGCTCCGAACCGCGTCCACCAGCTCCGTCCGCCCCCCGTAGCTCAACGCCAGAATCAGCGTCAGACCGTTGTTCTTCGCCAACGCCGCCCGCGTCCTGGCGAGTTGCTCCTGCACAAACTCCGGCAACCGATAGACCTGCCCGATCACCTCCAGCCGCGCATTGCAGCGGTTTAACTCCCCCACCTCGTTCTTGAGGTACCGCGCCAGATACTTCATCAGGGTGTCCACTTCGTCCTTCGGCCGGTTCCAGTTCTCGACCGAGAACGCGTACAGGGTCAAATACTTGATCCCCACCTCCCCCGCCGCTCGAACCACCGCGCGCACCGACTCCACCCCGTTCCGATGCCCCTCGACGCGCGGCAGGTGCCGCTGCTTCGCCCACCGCCCGTTGCCGTCCATGATGATCGCCACATGGGTCGGCAACACCGCCCGCGCCTCGGCGCTCAAGTGCGGATGCGACACCGTCATGCTCCCCTCCCAACAGTGCGAAACCCGCGGGCTAGCGGAAGATCGTCTGCGCCCGCGCCGGCCCCACGGACACAATCCCCAGCGGCGCCCCGGACAGCTCCGCAAGCGCCTGCAGGTACTCCCGCGCCCGCACCGGCAACTCGCGCCAACGACGCGCCCCCTGCGTCGGCGTCCGCCACCCCGGAAACTCCGCGTACACCGGCTCGCACGCCGCCAGCACCTCCGCGTCGCTCGGCACATGGTCGTACCGCGTCCGCCCCGCCCGGTAGGCAATGCACACACGGATCGTCTCGAGCGTGTCCAGCCCGTCCACGTTCGTCACCGCCAGCTCGTCAATGCCGTTCACCCGGCACGCATGCCGCGTCGCCACCGCGTCAAACCACCCGCACCGGCGCGGACGCCCCGTCGTCGCCCCGAACTCCCGCCCCATGGCGTGCAGCAAGTCCGCAATCTCCGGGTTCTCGGTCGGCAGCGGCCCCTCCCCCACCCGCGTGGTGTAGGCTTTCATCACGCCCACCACCCGGTCCATCCGGTGCGGCGGCACCCCCGAGCCCGTGCACGCACCCCCCGCCGTCGTGTTCGACGACGTCACATACGGGTACGTCCCGTGGTCCACGTCCAGAAACGTCCCCTGCGCCCCCTCGAACAACAGGCTCTGACCCCGGGCAATCGCGTCATTCAATAGTATCATCGTGTTCGCGACCAGCGGCCGGAGCCGATCCCCCGCCGCCCGATACGCCGCATGCACCCGCTCGAAGGATAGCCCCTTCGCCCCCCACGCCCTCAGCACCGCGTTGTTCTCCCGCACACGCTCCCGCAGCTGCCCCGCAAACCTCTCGGCATGCATCAGGTCGATCACCCGCAGCCCCGTCCGCGCCGCCTTGTCGCCGTACGCCGGCCCAATCCCCCGCTTGGTCGTCCCAATCTTCTGCCGCCCCTTCCGGATCTCACGCCGGGCGTCCAGCTCCCGATGGTACGGAAGCACCAGATGCGCCGTCTCGCTGATAAACAGCCGGCCCTTCACCCGAACCCTCTGGCCCTCGAGCACATCGATCTCCTCGACCAAACCCACCGGATCCACCACCACCCCGTTGCCAATCACACAACGCTTGCGCGGACGCAAGATCCCCGAGGGCACCAGGTGCAGCACGTACTTCGTGTCGCCCAGAAACACCGTGTGCCCCGCGTTGTTCCCGCCCTGCGTTCGTACCACGATGTCCACTTCCTCCGTCAGGACATCGATGATCTTGCCCTTGCCTTCATCGCCCCATTGGGCGCCCACCAGAATTGTGTTTGCCATAGCCCTGCACCTCGCCCCACCGGCATGAAAAAACCCCGAAATTCGCCTTCGGGGCCTGCTCCCAGTGTTGCTGCCGCCATTCTAGGGCGCCCCCCGCCAACCGTCAACGTCCGATTCGGGCCCCGGATCCTCGCCTAACTCGCGTGAACTGGAGACTACGAGTCTGTCACCTTGTTTGCGGCACCGTTCCTCGGGACTGGATGCTGCATCGGTCTGAGGCGCGCCTCGCTACCGGGTCTTCGCCTCGAAGCCGCAGGCGTCAGGCGAGCATCCGGGTCGCCACGCAACCCCTTGCCATCGCCGGCCTTTCATGCCACAAGAGGTCCCGCTGATTCGCATGGTTCCTGCATCGCCATTCCTTGGCCTGGTCGAGTTCGCACCCGGGTTCGCCCCGCGCGTGGGCATCAGCCATGTCCTCTTCGATTTCGACGGCACGCTCTCGCTCATCCGACAGGGCTGGCCGGACGTCATGGTCCCCATGTTCGTCGAGATGCTGCCGCCCCGGCCCGGAGAGACCGAGGCCGACCTGGCCAGGCTCGCCTTCGAGGACATCATGCGGCTCAACGGCAAACAGACGATCTACCAGATGATCCAGCTGGCCGACCGGGTCCGCGAACGCGGCGGTACACCCCGCGATCCCCTTTGGTACAAGCACGAGTACCTGACACGCCTCGAAGTCCGCATCCGCCACCGGATCGAAGCGCTCGAATCCGGCCGCTCCGCACCCGACGACCTGCTGGTCCACGGCAGCCGGTCGCTGCTCGAAGAACTGCGACGCCGCAACCTCCCGCTCTACCTCGCCAGCGGCACCGATGAGGTGTTCGTCCGGCGCGAAGCCGATCTCCTCGGCCTGACGCCGTTCTTCGGCTCCCATATCTACGGAGCGCTCGACGATTACAGGAAGTTCTCCAAAAAAATGGTCATCGACCGGATCCTCCGGGACCATCAAATCCCGGGATCCCAGCTCCTGGCGTTCGGGGACGGTTACGTCGAAATCCAAAACACGAAGGAAGCCGGGGGCCTGGCCGTCGCCGTGGCGAGCGATGAGGCCGCCAACGGCTCCGGACGCATGGATGAATGGAAACGCCAGCGCCTGCTGGGGGTCGGCGCGGATGTCGTGATCCCGGATTTCCGCGACGCACGCGCCCTCCTCGACCGAATCCTGAGGACTCCAGCATGAAACCCGCGCCGCTCGATTGGTCCCGACTCCGCCCCCTCCCCCTCGAGGCGCGCCAAAGCCTGACCCGGCTCGAGGACATCCTCGTCGAACCCGCGGACGATCCTCCGGCAGTCCCTGACGCCGTGTCGGAACAGGTCCGCGATTGCGCACGCCGCATCCGCGAGGCGCGCCGGCAGGGAGCCGGCGTGCTGGTGATCTACGGGGCGCACCTGATCAAGAACGGCGGCCAGTTGCTCCTTGTCCGGCTCCTCGACCACGGCTGGGCCACCCACTTGGCCACCAACGGCGCCGGCACCATCCACGACTGGGAGTTCGCCTTCCTCGGACGCTCCACGGAAAGCGTCCGCGCCAACGTCGCCACCGGCACGTTCGGCACCTGGGACGAGACCGGACGCTACCTTCATCTCGCACTCCTCCTCGGCGGCGTGCGCGGCGAAGGCTATGGCGAGGCGCTCGGCCGGTTCATCTACCGCGACGGAACCACCGTGCCCAGCGCCGACGACGTCGAGCGGGCGCTCGTCGCGAACCCCTCCGATCCGCTGGCACCCGCACGCGCCGATCTCCTGGCCGCTCTCCGGCAATTCCCCATCAGCCCCGGACCGCTCATGCTGCTCCACCGCTGGCGCAACGCCTCGGTGCTCGCCAACGCCTTCCGCCATGAAGTCCCCCTTACCGTCCATCCCGGCATCGGCTACGACATCATCGCCACGCACCCGATGTTCAACGGCGCGGTGATCGGCCGGGCGGCCACCGTCGACTTCCGGCGGTTCGCAGCCACCGTCGATACCCTCGACGGTGGCGTGGTGCTCTCCATCGGCTCCGCCATCATGGGACCCCAGGTCTTCGAGAAAGCCCTCAGCTGCGTCAACCACCTCCGCGTCCAAGCCGGCAGGCCCATCGTCCAGGGACACGCAATCACCGTGGTCGACCTCCAGGACGGCGGACGCTGGGACTGGACCGCCGGCGAGCCGCCCAGGGATAATCCGGCTTACTACCTCCGCTTCTGCAAGAGCTACTCCCGCATGGGCGGCCGCATGACGTACGTCCAGTGCGACAACATCGCCTTCCTCCACCACCTGCACCGTGAACTGACCGCCTGACGCCCGACGCCAAGCCGCAACCCCCATGACCCCCGATCGCTTCCGCGCCGTCACGGATCGCTACACCAGCCTCCGCGTGGCCGTGCTCGGCGATTTCTGCCTGGACCGGTACCTCGAGATCGATCCGGACCGCGCGGAGACCTCGATCGAGACCGGCCTCCCCGTTCACAACGTCGTCCGCGTCCGCAGCCAACCCGGCGCTGCAGGCACCATCCTCAACAACCTGGTCGCCCTCGGCATCGGCACCCTCCACCCCATCGGCTTCTGCGGCACCGATGGCGAAGGCTACGAGCTTCAAGCTGCCCTCCGGGCCCTGCGCGGCGTCGTGCTCGACGATTTGCTCGTCACCCCCGACCGGAGGACATTCACCTACTGCAAGCCCCTGATGCTCAGACCAGGGGCGGCCCCGGTCGAATTGAACCGCCTGGACAGTAAGAACTGGACGCCCACGCCCCTCACGGTCGAGGCCGCCCTCATCGCGTCCCTTCACCGCCTGGCCCCGTCCCTCGACGCCTTGATTCTCCTCGACCAGGTCGATCGCCCGGATACCGGCGTCGTCACCGCCCGCGTGCGCGAAGCGGTCGGCGCAGCAGCCCGGGCCCGGCCCGAACTCTGGATCCTCGCCGACAGCCGCCGCGGACTCCACGATTTCCCCCCGGTCGTGTTCAAGATGAACGCCGCCGAATTGGCATCGCTCACCCGACAGGACCCCACCTCAAACCCCGTCGCCGTTCGACCGCGCGCCGTCGAACTCGCACGGCACAACGGGCGCCCGGTGTTCGTCACCCTCGCCGAAAACGGCATCGTCAGCGCCCTGCCCGACGGGACCGCCGTGCATTCTCACGCCCTGCCCCTGCGGGGCCAAATCGACATCGTCGGCGCGGGCGACGCCGTGACTGCCAACCTCGCCGCGGCGCTCGCCGCCGGGGCAGACGTGGCTGAAGCGGCCGACTTGGCCAACGCCGCCGCCTCGATCGTCATCCACCAATTGGGCACCACCGGCACGGCCTCGGTCGACCAGTTGGCCCAAAGACTGCCTTAGCCACCAAGGGGTCTGTGCAGAAGTCAATTCTGGTTTTGCTGGGGAGGATTCGGCTCGTGGGCAAGGACTTCGGCGAGCTCAGTCGAGCCGCGCGACGAACTCCCGGGCCCACACAGTTCAAACCGCTCCTCACCCGCCGGGTCACGTCCTGCGTTCGGCCCTCGTCACACCGCCCGGGCTAGTCCACGCAAGTAGTCGCGCGATCGAGCCAAAGCGGCGTCCATGATGTCGGGTTTGACGTGCCCGTGCATGAACGGATTCACGTACCCGCGGTACTTCTGTTCGGCCAGAGCTCCGAGCCACGGCTTGAAATCCGCAGGCCCATGACCGGGCAACTGGCCCATGCCCTCCGCCTTCTGCCAGGCATAGAAGAACAACAGCTGCGCCCCGCAAATGCGGATCGCCTCCTCGACCGAGGCATTCCGGGCCTGAAGATGATAGGGCGCCAGTGCGATGCCGAGCCTCGAGGAACGGTTCAGGTCGACAAAGGCCTTGAAGGAATCGAGCCCATCGAGCAACGCCTGGCCGTGGTTCTCGATGGCGAGGTGCGAGTTGTGCTTCTCGGCGAGTTCAACCAAGGGCTTGAGACTCTCGATGAAGGTCTTCATCCGCGCCGTCAGTTCCTCGGGCTTGCAGGGACCGCTGCTCCCTTGAATGGCGACGCCGCCGCCGGCCTTGCCCAGCAGCTCGGCGTACTTGGCATAACCGCCAACGTAGGTCGAGAACGCGTAGAGCTTCAGTTTGTGCCTGTCGAGAGTCTCCTTGAGGCCGTCCGGCCCGAGTCGCTGCAGAACATCATCCAGATGCGGGCAGTTCTCGTAGGCGCACCAGATGTCGATGGCCTCGAAACCGAGCCCGGCAATCCGCTCGCACGCCTTTTCGATCGGCAGATCGATGAAGTGAATCGAGGACGTCGAAAGACGCAAAGGACTGTCGACTCGGACGTCGGCCGGCACGCCACGAAGGTCGAACGCCGAGGCCGCAAGCGTCAGAGCACTGCCCGTGAGGAATTGGCGGCGGTTCATGTTGCAGGGTCCGCAACTCGCTGGAGTGCTACAGGCAGTACGGATACCTCTGAGGCTTGCCGAGCAGTCGGTTGGCATCCGGGTCACCGACGACTTCCCGCTTCTCGCCGTCCCAGACCAGCTTGCGGCCGAGAATGTAGGACAGGTTGCCCAAATTGCACAGGTTGGCCGTGTGATGCGCAATCTCGATGTCCACCGCCGGACGCAGGTGCCCTTCGCGAATCGACTTAAACCAGTCGGCCTTGTGATTCATGTTGAAGTCCTCGTACTCGTCCGTGCGGTACACCTCCTGGCCGCCGGGAGGCAGCTCAAAGGCAATCGCCTCCGGGTTGGCCGGACGGTACCCGCCTTCCCATTCCAGTATCAGACGGCCCTTGTCGCCCCAGAAGACATTGCCGAATTCGGTCTGGCCGACCTTGTTGCCGGGCTGGCCCCATTCGAGCGTCCAATCCGGATTCTTGAACTGGTAGACAACGTGCATCTCGACCGGGTTGTCCCACAGCCCGGCATTGGGGGCGCGGCCGCTGGCTTCGACGGTGAACGACCTTTGATGGTCGGCATCCATGCACCAGAGCACCGTGCTGAACTGATGCGCGCCCCGATCGCGGATGTTGCCGCCGCCCGACTCGAGCAGCCAGCGGAAATTGGCCGGATGATAGCGACGGTTGTATGGCCGCCAGGGCAGCGGACCCAACCATAGCTCCCAATCCAGACCTTCAGGCGGCTCGGCGTCCGGAAGCGGCTTGTCGTCGACCGAGTTCGGGTAGTGCCAGCAGGTCACCTTGCGAACCGTTCCAACAATCCCGTTGCGAATGGCCCGGCAGGTTTGCCACGCGCCCTTCGCCGTGCGCGCCTGCGCGCCAACCTGAACGGCCACCCTGGCGTCCCGGGCCGCCCTGACCATCGCCTCGCCCTCCCGAACCGTGACCGATGAAGGCTTCTCGACGTACACGTGCTTTCCACTCTGGCAGGCGTGGACGGTCTGCACCGCATGCCAATGGTCCGGCGTCGCGATCAGGACCGCGTCAATGTCCTGCCGCTCGATGATGTACCGGTAATCGCGGTAGGGCACAACAGCCGCGCCGCCCTTGACGTTGTTCACCGCCGCCTCCAGATGGTTGTCATCCGCGTCGCACAAGGCCGCAATGCGCACCTTGCCCTCCTTCTGAAAACGCAGCATGTTCGCAACATGGGTCATCCCCATGCCCCCCACCCCAATGTGCGCGACAACAAACCGTTCGTTGGCCCCCGGACGTCCTGCGGCGGCCAGCACCCGTCCCGGAATGAGAGTGGGCAGGCCGACGACACCGGCCGTGGCGGCTGCGGCCCCTGACACCCGGAGGAAACGGCGGCGGGACAGGGTATCGATTCGAGGATTCATGTGACGGTGTGTCTGCTCAATTCAGTGCGCGTTCACAACTCCATGAAACATGCGGGCTAGCGAGATACAAGAAAATGTCGCCGAAAACGAACAGAGGCATGCCCCGGGCGCTCACCTTGCTCCGTTGCCCGTCCGGTGGGGCGAAGACGGGATGGACGGGATGAACGGGATGAACAGGATTCGGCATCTGCTGAAAACTCCTGTCGTGCAACCCCAGCCAGCCGGGATCCGTGTCAACTTTGTGTTGAACCGGCCTTCGGGCCCGTGCACAGTCCGTGCCTTCGTGAGACACCGGCCTCACCGCATGCAGCTTGGCCGACCTGTCCGTGGGGGCGGGTTCGTCGGGTGCGCCCTGCTCTGTGCGGGTCTCGTGGGCAGTCCAGGCCGGGCCGTGGCGCAAACGCGCGCGCTCGGAGCGGACATCTCTTACTGGAACTGCGGCAGTTCGGCCACAGGCATCTCCCAGGAGAACTGGAACATCGCCTGCCGGACCGGCCACCGCGTCTTCGTGTTTCTGCGCGCGACGCGCGGGGGCACGACCGGCGTCGACCAACCGCAGGGCACCCCGGGCGGAGGGAACCTCAGCACGCTCGCCCGGCGCTACGACGACCCGCGGTTCGTTCAGAACCTGGTGCGCGCCACCGCGGCGGGAATGCACCTCGGCCCCTACCACTTCGCGAGGCCGGATGTGGCCGGGAACACGGGAACCGACGAGGCCAACCACTTCATCCAGATGGCGGGCGCGTGGATGAGGCCTGGCTACCTCGTCCCGGTGTTCGACCTGGAGGCGGGCCAGAGCCTGGGCGGAGACGCCCTCGCCCAGTTTGCCCTGGATTTTTCGGATCGGCTCCATGCGGTGCTGCGCATTCGCCCCTGCATCTACGTGAACGGCAGCTATTCCGGCACCCTGCAGGCCGCCTCGGCGTCGCGCCGGGATCTGCTGGCCAAGCCAGGAAGCCACGTGCCGGGCATGACGAGCCCGGCGTTTCCCGTGCTCTGGAATGCGCGCTATGCCGACAACAGCGACCCGGAGTCGATCCCGGTGCAGACGGGCAGCCCCAAACACACCTACTCCACCTATGCCGGCTACTACGGCCCGTGGGACGATTACGGGAACACCGAGCCCTGGGCCCTCTGGCAGTACGCCAGCACGGTGTCCATCCCCGGCTTCAATGCCGTGGACGCCACGTGCGACGGGAACGTGGCGCACGGCGACCTGGAATACGTCAGGAACCTGCTGGTGCCGGCCGTGTGGTGGAACGACCAGAGTGGCGACTGGAGCACGCTGAGCAACTGGAACAGCGGCCAGGTCCCGACGGCCCCGGTCACACCGGCCGGCCAGACGCCGCCCTATGCCACCGGCGGGCTCCCCGCCCCCCGGCTGCCGGGCGCGGCCGGGACAGGTCCCACTTCGGGTCAACACGACACCGTCATCCTCGAACGACCGAACGCGAACATCACGGTCACCCTCTCCGCAGGCACGCACAGCATTCGCAAGCTGTACATGCGGGAGTCGTTGAACCTGACCGGCGGTTCGTTGCGGATCCTCTATGACCCCGCCTACCGGCCGGACAACTCGCCCCACGTCCTGCACGCGGGGCCGGTCTCGGCACAGTTCTCCGGCCCTGTCACCCTCAGCGCAAACGCCAGCCTGAGCGTATCCGTGCTGCGGGTGGACGCGGGCCACGTGTTCACCCTCACCGGAGGCACACTCGCCCTGAACACGATCCAGCTCATGCCCCAGGGCTCGGCCCCGGCCAGGATCCTGCTGGGCGGCCAATCGATCTTGCGCCCCCTCGCCCACTTGACCGCCAGGATCGTTAACGGCGCGGGCGCAGGTTCGTCGGGCTGGATCGACCTCGGCGGCGGCCCCAGCCGCACCCTCACGGTGGGGGATGAGCCTCCGGACGTCGACCTGTCCCTGGAAGTCCCCGTGAACAACGGAGCGCTGACCAAGGCCGGCGCAGGAACGCTCAGCCTGGGGAAGGCCAACGGTTACCATGGCGGCACCACGCTCCTGGCCGGACGGCTCCTGGTGAACAACAGCAGCGGTTCGGGCACGGGCAGCGGCGGGGTGACCGTAAGCGGCGGAACGCTCGGGGGCACCGGCACGGTGGCGGGAGCCATCCTGGTCGAGAGCGATGGAGCCGTCGCGCCAGGCACCAGTTCGACGCTGGGCCGCCTCACCCTGCAACGTCCCCCGACGCTGCTCGGGACGACCTTCATGCGAATCGACCGCAACGGGGGCGCGCCGCACGCCGACCAGTTGTCGTTGGCCAGTGGCGTGTTCGAGTATGGCGGGGCGCTGGTCGTTTCCAATTCGGGCGCCGCCTTGCTCGGCGGTGAGGCCTTCACGCTTTTCCCAGCCAACGCTCGCGCGGGTGCGTTTTCCGCAACGAACCTCCCGCCGCTCGAGGCGGGCCTGAACTGGTACCTGGGGCAACTGACCTCGCACGGCATCCTCGAGGTCAACCGCAGGCCAGTCGTGGCCTCGTTGGCGTTCACCAACATCGCACCCGCGGTGCTGCGGATCCCCCTCACGGCGCTCGCGAGCAGCGCCACCGACCCGGATGGAGACACCTTGGCCGTGGGCGCGGTCGACACGGCCACGGCCGGCGGCGTCCCCCTGGCGAACCACGAGGATTCCCTCGTCTACTCGAACCGGGTCAGCGTCACCGACGGCTTCAGTTACGAGGTGGACGACGGCCGCGGCGGCAGCAGCCGGGGCTGGGTCACCATCGTGAACATCGGCTCGAGTCCGGCCGCCCAGTTCGACGGCGCCCCCAGCATGACAAGCACGTCTGCCCGGCTCCGGTTCTCAGCCACGCCCGGCTGGCACTACACCCTGGAACGTTCCACGAACCTCACGCACTGGACAGCCATCTGGAGCGCGGTCGCCCCCGCCAGCGGCGCGATCGAGCACACGGATGAATTCCGCGATTTGCCCGCTCCTCCGCCAGCGTCATTCTACCGCTTGCGCTGGGAACCCTGACGAGGATGGAATCCGTGACCGAGGGAAGCATGATCCCGCATCCATCGCCTGCGCCACATGCCAGGAAGCGCCTGGCTGCGGCCCTGACCGCCCTGGTCCTGCTGCCTTTGCTTTCCGGTTGTGGCACCCTGGCAGGGGATCGCCTCGCGGAGGGCTTCGTCCAGCCAGACGCCAGCACAAGGCCATGGGTCTACTGGTACTGGATCGATGAGCACATCTCGCGCGAAGGCATCACCCGGGACCTCGAGGCCATGGCCCGCGTCGGCATCGGCGAGGCCCTGATCGGGCACGTTTCGCCAGGCCGGGAGCGCGGGCCGGTGCACATGCTGAGCGATCCCTGGTGGAAGATGGTCGAGCACGCCGTGCTCGAGGGGCAACGCCTGGGCGTCGACATCGGGTTCTTCAACAGCCCCGGGTGGAGTCAGTCCGGCGGGCCGTGGATCACTGCCGACCAGGCCATGCGCTACGTGGTGCACACCGAGACCCGCGTGCGCGGTCCGGCGCCGTTCGAGGGGGTCCTGCCCGCGCCGGAAGGCGAGTATCGCGACTTGGCCGTGCTGGCCTTTCCGATGCCGGCCGAACAGGAGGCCCCGATCCAGGTCCGGCAACCGCTGCCTGAGAGCCTGTCTGAGACACCAGACGTTCCCGCCGGTGTCGAGCGCTTGTTCGACAACGACCGGAACACCGCGTTCGTGTTTCCGCGGGAGGCGGGCCTCGCCAGGCGTTGGCAGGTGGATCTCGTTCTCGAGGGCGACCGTCCAGTCCAGGGCGTTTCCCTCCACCCCGTCGACCATCCGTTTCAGGTGCAGGTGGAACTCCAGGTGTCCGCCGACGGCCGGCATTATCAACGACTGCGGCGCATCCACTTCGACCGCCGTCGCACCATGTGGAACCTCGGCCCCATGACCTGGGCGCCCCTGACACTGGCCTGTCCCGCCGTGGCGGCCAGGCATTTCCGCCTGGTGTTCAGCGAACTCGAGGCGCAGGGCGATGCGGGCTTCCGGGAGATCGTTTTCACCGGTAGCCCGACCCTGGATTACCTCGTCGAGAAACAGTTGGGGAAAATGCACCCCGAGCCGCTGCCCGGCTGGGATGCGTACGTCTGGCCGCCGCAGGCGGAACCGACATCGTCTCTGGCTCCGGAAGACGTCCTCAACATCACCCGCCACATGCAGGCAGGGGGCCGACTGCGCTGGAATGTGCCCGCGGGCGAGTGGGTCATACTGCGGTGCGGCACCTTGCCCACCGGAGCGGTCAACGAGCCTGTGCCCCCGGAAGCCAAGGGGTATGAGGTCGACAAGATGAGCCGGGAGGCCAGTCGTCATCACTATGCCGCCTACATCGGCGCCTTTCTCGACCGCGTGCCACCCGAGCGCCGGCGTGCGCTCAAGCACGTGGTGATCGACAGCTACGAGGTCGGATCGCAGAACTGGACGCCCGGGCTCGAACGGGTGTTCGTCGAGCGCTTGGGCTACGATCCTGTTCCGTGGCTGCCGGTGCTCAGCGGCCGGGTCGTGGGCACCGCCGACCGCTCGAACCGGTTCCTCTGGGACCTGAGGCGCCTGGTGGCCGACCTGATCGCGGAGAACTACCTGGCCGCGTTTCGGGAGGCGGTCAATGCCGGGGGGTTGAAGCTCTGGATGGAGAATTACGGCCACTGGGGCTTTCCGGCGGAGTTTCTGCAGTACGGCGGCCAAGCCGACATCATCTCGGGCGAGTTCTGGTACCGCAATCATCTCTGGGATCTGGGCAGCATCGAATTGCGCGGGGCATCCTCCGCTTCACACACCTACGGCAAGCCGATCACGGCCGCCGAGGCCTTCACAGCGGGGTTCAACTTCCGGCAATCGCCGGCCGCAATGAAAAGCCGGGGCGACTGGGCCTTCACCCAGGGCATCAACCATTTCGTGCTGCACCTCTATATCCACCAGCCCTGGGAAGACCGGAAGCCGGGTGTGACCGCCTGGTTCGGCATGAGCTATCAGCGGCACAACACCTGGTTCGACCAGAGTCGGTCCTGGATCGATTACCTGCGCCGCTGCCACTACCTGCTGCAGCAGGGCGACCCGACGGCTGACCTGCTCTTCTTCGTCGGCGAGGACTCACCCAAGATGACCGGCCTCCTCGACCCCGCGCTGCCGCGGGGGTATGACTTCGACTTCGTCAACGCCGAGGTCATCCGGAAACGGCTCTCGGTCAGGGATGGCCTGCTCACCACCCCGGAGGGCGTTCAGTACCGCCTGCTGGTCTTGCCGCCGCTGGACACGATGCGCCCGGAACTGCTCGCGACGATCGGCGAGCTCGTGCGCGCCGGCGCCGTCGTCGTCGGACCGCCGCCCCGGCGCTCCCCCAGCCTCGCCGGCTATCCGGGCGCGGACGCCGAGGTGAAACGCAGGGCGGACGAGATCTGGGGCCCGTGCGACGGGGTGCAGGCCACCGAATACCGCCACGGCAAAGGCAGGGTCTTTCATGGCGTCCCGCTCGCGGATGTGTTGTCGCGGTTGGGCGCCGGCCCCGACGTGGTCTGCGGCGATCCCTCCGTTCTCTGGACCCACCGGCGCGCCAACGGCTTCGACGTGTACTTCCTCTCCAACCAATCCGACGAGACGCGAGAACCGGAAATCGCCTTCCGGGTCGGCGCCAGGATTCCAGAGTTCTGGTGTCCGGTAACCGGCGAGATCCGGCCCATCGCCCGGTTCCGAACCGCCGGCGAATACACTCACCTCAATGTGCCACTGGGCAATGGTGCTTCCCGGTTTGTGGTGTTTCGCGAACGCAGCCGCGGCGACCAGGTCATCGATCTCTCTCCGGCGCCTGGCGGTCCAGCCGGTGGGGAGACGGCAGTCCAGTCCACGGTCTGCTACGCGGGCGACAGCCGCGAGTTTGTTGCCACCCGCACACGAATCGCCTGCTGGGTTCGCCGGGCAGACGGGCGTAGCGCCACGCTGGATTCCGGGCCAGTGCCTGCGCCGCTCGAGGTGGCCCAGCCCTGGACTCTCTGCTTTCCGCCGGGCTGGGATTGTCCGGACCGCATCGCGCTCGAGAAGCTGCTGGATTGGCGGGAATCGCCGCTCGAAGGGGTGCGTCATTTCTCCGGGACAGCCCGCTACCAGACCGTCCTCGATGTTCCGAAGGACTATCTGGCCGGCGGCGACCGCTTGTGGCTGGATCTGGGCGCGGTGGCAACGATCGCCGGGGTCAAGGTCAATGGGCAGGCGCTGGGGGTGCTGTGGTGCTCGCCGTACGCGGTGGACATCACCGGCGCGGCCCGGCCCGGCGCGAATGAACTCGAGATCGAAGTGACCAACCTCTGGTGGAACCGCCTGGTGGGCGATGCGAAATACCCGGGCGGATTCCCCGATGGGCGGGGCGGATTCACCGGCGACGCCCCAAAGACCTTCACCACGCATAAGGCCTGGGGGCCGCGCGAAGAACTCGAGCCGTCCGGCCTGCTGGGCCCGGTGCGGCTCCACGTCGAGCGTCACGTGCCCCTTCCCTGAGAGGACGCAAGGCAACACTGCTGATGCTTGCCGTCACCCATGCCTGAGGTTGTAGTCCAACCATGAAATCCACGATGACCTTCTCCGTCGCGCTCCTGCTCGCGCTCCTGTCCTCCGCGCCCGCGCTCCGGGCGCAAAGCCCCGGCCTCCAAGCCGGCGACCCCGCCCCGCCGAAGCCCGCCGAGCTGGCCCGCGACTTCGCACAGCCGCCGGCGGAGTGGAAATCGCGGCCGCTCTGGTTCTGGAACGGGCCGCTCGATCGCGCCCGCACCACGGAGATCATGGAGCAATCCGTGACGAGCGGGTATCACGGGTTCGGCATCCTCCCAACAAAGGACATGGGCGTGCCGTTCATGAGTCCCGCCTATCTGGAACACTACAAGCACGCCGTCGAGACCGCGGCGCGGCTCGGCCAGAAGATGTGTCTTTACGACGAGTTCTGGTTCCCCAGCGGGTCGGCGGGGGGATTGCTCCGGGAGCGGTACCCGGAGGCGCTCGGCAAACGGCTCGACCTGGTGGAAACCCACGCGACCGGACCGGCCACCGTGAACCTCGCGGTGCCGGCCGGCGAACTCATGGCCGCTGTGGCCATGAACGTCGCCACCTTCGAGCGGCTGGACCTCTCGAACCACAGCCGGGACGGCCGACTCTCGTGGCCCGCCCCGACCGGCGACTGGCGCGTCATGCTCTTCCTGTGCGTCCCGGACGGCTCGGGCAACCTGGTCGACTACCTCGATCCTGATGCGGTGAAGAAGTTCGTCAGCCTCACCTATGAGCACTATCACCAGACGTTCCCGGAGCATTTCGGCAAGACGATCGACAGCGCCTTCTACGACGAGCCGACATTCCACTGGATCCAGGGCGGGCGCGCCTGGACGCCAGGGTTCAACCGGGAGTTCGAGCGACGCCATGGCCGTAGCCCGGCGCTGCTTTACCCCGCGCTGTGGCACGAGATCGGGCCAGACACCGCTGCCGCACGCAACCTGCTCTTCGGAATGCGGACCGAGCTGTTCTCGAAGGGCTTCGTGAAGACCCTCGCCGACTGGTGCCACGCGCGGGGGATCCAGCTCACCGGACATGTCGACCAGGAGGAAATCGTCAACCCGGTGGGCCTGTGCGGCGACCTGATCAAGGTGTTCGAATACCAGCCCATTCCGGGCCTGGATCAGATCTTCGCGTATGACCGCGGATCGCGGATGTACAAAGTCGTCAGCTCCGCCGCGGTCAACTACGGCCGCCGCCGCGTGATGACCGAATGCTACGGCGCGATGGATCTGCCGGTGGCCAATCTCTATCGGGAAGCCATGGACCAGTTCGCCAAGGGGGTGAACCTGATGGTGCCACACGCAGTGTGGTATCGCACGAACCCGATCACGTTTCCGCCAGAGCTGTCCTGGCGCACCGAGCCTTACGCATCGGCATTGCCCGCTTACAACGACTACATCGGGCGCCTCCAGCGCGTGCTCCAGCAAGGCCGGCCAGTGGTCGATATCGCTGTGCTCTATCCGATCGCCGGATTGCAGGCCGCCTATCGCTTCGGCGTCGGCAAGCCTTACGAGGGCGGCCTGATTCCCGAGTGGGCCGATTACATGGCCGTCGGCGAACGGCTCTCGCTGGACCTGCGCCAGGACTTCACCTATCTCCATCCCGAGACGCTCGACGCCCGCTGCCACGTGCAAGGCGACATCGTCCGGCTCGAACATCCGGAGATTCCCCAGGATTACCGCGTCCTCGTGTTGCCGGGTACCACCACCCTCTCGGACGCCAACCTGGCGAAAGTGAAGCAGTTCTTCGAGGCCGGCGGCCGGGTGATCGCGACGACGCGGCTGCCCGACCAATCCGTGGAATGGGACCGCGCCGAGGCCGTGCGCCAAGGCGTCCGCCATGTCTTCGGCCCCGACGCCGTGACGCCACCGCCGGAACCACCGGCCTACCCGCGCGCCACCGCGTCCACTGCCTGGGAAGGGGGTGGCCATGCCGCGAACCTGGCCTGCGACGGCGACCCCGCTACCCGATGGAATGCCCGTGACGGAAACCGGACCGACCAGTGGATCGAGGTCGACCTCGGCACGCCGCGCCCGTTCGACCGCGTGCGCATTGAGGAAGCGTTCGACCGCGCACAGTCCCACCGCGTCGAGATCTGGGATGGCCAGGCCTGGCAGGCCCGGGCCAAGGGCGAGGCGATCGGCACCAACCGCCTCCATCCGCTCGGCCCGGTGACCGCCTCGCGCGTCCGCTTGGTGATTGAATCCGTGAACAGCGACACGCCCAGCATCGCCGAGTTCGAGGTGCTCGACGCACAGGGCAACAACCTGGCTGCGCGGCCCAAGCCTCCCGGGCGACTCACCGTCAACCGGAACCACCGCGGCGGCGCGGCGTGGTTCGTCGAAACCCCCGATGCCGCCACCCTGGCCCGCGTGCTGGCAGAAGCGCTGCCATCGCCGGATGTGAGCTGGCCGGAACCCCCGCGCGTGCGGGGCGGCCACCTGACCTACCTGCACAAACACATTGCCGGGCGTGAGTTCTTCTTCTTCGCCAATTCCTCCGATACCCCCGTCAAGACCCCGGTGCTCCTGCGCGGCCGCCTGCGTCTGGAACGTTGGGATCCGCACACGGGACGGATCGCGCCCCAACCGTCGGAACTCGAGGACAACGCGTCGCGCCTGATTCTGGATCTGCCGCCCGTATCCTCCGTGTTCCTTGTCACCGTGGATTCGCCTTGAACGGCCCATTCGTTCCACGCACGCTTCGGCCACGTCGACAGAAACAACCCCCAGCGCGGCAGAATGAAAGCGCTCCTTGCGACGGGCACGCTCGCCGGCCTCCTGGCACTCGGCTCCCTCCGTGCGACCCACGGGGAGGGCGCGCCGGCCGATGCCCTCGCCGACCCCGCAGCGTTGCGCGCCGCGGTGCTGGCCGATTGGGATCTGCAGGAGCGGCGGCTGGGCCGTTCCCCGCAGTCACCCGAAGCAATCCGCGCTGCCCTGCGCCGGGCCGCGCTGCTGCTGCAGGACCTGCAACGCCTGCCGACCGTCGGCGATCTGTCGGCCGAGCGAGCTGAACTCGAACGCCTGAACGCCCACGCGGAGAACGGCGCCCGCCTCGATGAACCGCGGCGCCTGGACCTCTACCGGCAAATCCGGAGCCTTGCGCGGGACGCCGCGCTGAGGAACCCGCTGGTGACTTCGCAACCGCTGCTCTTCATGGAACGCCGCCGTGCCGTGGGGTACATGTTGTACGAGTACCTCGGCTGGTACTACGCCCACGGCAACAACCCGGACAACGGCGCCCGCAATCCCGAGGTGCCCACGCCGGCTCCCGGCGGCGGACTTCACGTGCTCGAGCAGCCCGGCCGTTCGCTCAGAACCCGGCCGCTCATTCCCGGACCCGAGTGGCGGGGCCACTTCGTCACGCTGGCGCTCGCCTTCGACGCCCGGACGATCTATTTCGCCTTCGCCGATCCCGCAGGCAAGGACCCCTACGCGCGACCGGGTTATGCCCGGGAACCCGGCCAGCCCGGAGTGAAGTACAATGCGTTTCACCTCTGGGCCATGAACGCGGATGGCTCGCACCTTCGGCAGATCACTGACGGCCCGCACGACGACTTCGACCCGTGCCCGCTCCCGGATGGCGGGCTGGCGTTTCAGTCGACGCGACGCGGGTGCAAGTTGCGCTGCGGTGGGGGCAGCCCGGAGCACGCCTACACGCTGCACCGCATGGACGCGGACGGCGCCAACCTCCGGACGCTCTCGTTTCACGAGACCCACGAGTGGCATCCGTCCGTGCTCAATGACGGCCGCCTGGTCTACACCCGCTGGGACTACGTGGACCGCAACGCGGCCAAGTTCCACGGTTTGTGGACCTGCAACCCCGACGGGACCACCCCGGCCAGCCTCTTCGGCAACTACACCACGCGGCCTTGGGCCTGCTACCAGGCGAAAGCCATCCCGGATTCCAGGCGGATCCTCTTTGTCGCCGGCGGTCATCACGCCAACGTCGGCGGCACGCTGGTCCTGCTGGATCCTACGCGCGCGAGTCTCGACCCGAAAACGGGCTCAGACCGTTTCGATGCGCTCGAGTGGCTCACGCCCGAGATCCCCTTTCCCGAGGCGGACGGCTGGCCCAAAAGCTATTTCTACAGCCCCTGGCCGCTCTCGGAGGATTACTACCTCGTGGCCTTCAGCCACGAACCGCTCTCCGGCGGTTACACGGGGCAACGCCAGGAAACCGAGACCGGCCTCTACTACCTCGACCGGTTCGGCAACCTCGAACTCCTCTACCGTCGCCCCGGCATCTCGGCCGTCTATCCCATCCCGCTGGCACCCCGGGTCTCTCCGCCGCTGGCGACCGGCACCGTGCAGCCGCACCTGGACCTGGAAGGCGAGTTCCTCCTGTCCGATGTCCATCACAGCCTGTTGCCGATGCCGGCAGGCCGGCGCGTGGACCATTTGCGCGTCTTTCAACTCCTCCCGAAGTCGCGAACCGACAGCGCGAATGACCCGCGCATTGGTCATCCGGCCGAGTCCAATGCGCGCATGCTGCTGGGAACCGTCCCGGTGGAGACGGACGGTTCGGCCTACTTCCGCGCCCCGGCATGCAAGCCGCTCTATTTCCAGGCCGTGGACGCCACTGGCCGCGCGGTCCAGGGGATGCGCACGATCGTCTATCTGCAGCCGGGCGAACGCCGTAGTTGCGTCGGGTGTCACGAGCCTCCCGGCGCGGTGCCGGCGCCTCGCCAAGCCACGGCATGGGGCCGCCCCCCGTCCGCCATCCAGCCCGGGCCGGACGGCTCGCATCCGTTCGGCTATCCGCGGCTCATTCAGCCGGTGCTCGACCGCCATTGCGTGCGCTGTCACGACGGTCCGGTTGGCCCCGACAAAAGCCCCCTGGTCCTGACCGGTGATCCGGCCCCGCAAAGTCCCTTCAGCCTCTCCTACGAGAACCTCAAGCCCTACCTGCGCTGGCCCTCCTACGATGCCCCGGCCTCCCGCCCGGGCCAGGCGGGCGCCGACCTCAGTCCTTTGTCGGCCCTCCTCGCGGACGAAAACCACGGCCAATCTGTGCAGCTGCCCGACGCCGATCTCCGCGCCATCTATCTGTGGCTGGATGCCCAGGTGCCTTTCTACGGGACCTACGAGGAGGAACAACTCGCCGCGCAGAGACTGGCTCGCGCCGTGCCGCCACCGTCACTTCAGTGAGGGCCGTCAACGCCACTCGCCTTCAGCCCGCATGCTTCTGTGGTGTAGTCCCAGCGGTGGAGAAGGTTCAACAAGACGGGCGTGTTAGAAACAGTCGCTCCAACAGCCGCCCGCCATCACGGCTCCATGGAATCAGAAGCCGCTGCCATCCGGAATACCGTCACCTGAATTCGGCGCTGGTCCAGGCGAATTCCCACCATCGCCTTGCGGGCAGGGCTGCGTAGGCATGCCACTTCCGTCGGGTATGCCATCCCCCGAATTCGGTGCCGGCCCTCTGCTCACCGCCAACGCGACCAACGCCGCAATCAATGCCACAATCGTACTCATGATACTCTCTTTCTGCGAATCTGACTTTGCTCTCTGTTCCCGTTTCAGCCACGAAAGTGGCTGTGCCACCTCTGAGCAGGGCCCGTGCCACGCGCACCGTCATCGGATCTCGAATTCGGCGGTCTCCCGTTTCCGCAAGCGCGACAGTGTGCTGAAACCGCTGCAAACAGGGCTCATTCCATCCAGCTCTCACCACGGAGCTGCTCGCGAGAGTCTGCCTGCGCGATGAGTGATTCGTAACGCGGGGCAAGAGTGATTCGTGGGGACTATTCCCCACGGTTCCAACGCGCGTTTGGAACAATTCCCCAGCGAGGCGCCGCCTCAGATCGATGCAGCATCCAGTCCCGAGGAACGGTGCCGCAAATAAGGTGACAGACTCATAGTCCCCACACACATTCCACAAGTCGAGGACTCTAGCCGGCGAAAAACCGCCGCGCCTCGCGAACCCCGTCGACCAACCGTTGGATCTCGGCAGGCGTGTTGTAGAAGTAGAAACTGGCGCGCGCCGTCGAGGTCACCCCGAGCTTCCGCATGAGGGGTTGGTTGCAGTGGTGCCCCCCGCGCAACGCCACCCCGCGCTGATCCAGAAACGTCACAAGATCGTGCGCATGCAAGTCCGGAAACAGAAAGCTCACGACGCCCGACCGCCCGGTCGCCGGCCCCAGCAACCGGATGCCGGCAAGCCGACCCAACGCCTCGCACGCATGCTCCGCCAAGGCCCGGTCATGACGCGCGATCCGGTCCCGCCCGATCCGGTCCACGTAGTCGAGCGCGGCATGAAGCCCCACCGCCCCCGCAATATGCGGCGTGCCGGCCTCGAACTTTTGCGGGATGACGTTCCACTCGCTCGACTCGAACTCGACGTGGCTGATCATGTCGCCGCCGCCCTGCCAGGGCGGAAGCGCCTCGAGAAGCTCGCCGCGGCCATACAGGGCGCCGATCCCCGTCGGCCCGCACAGCTTGTGCCCCGAAAACGCGAGGAAATCGCAGCCGATGGACTGCACGTCGACCGGAAGATGACCCGCACTCTGCGCCGCGTCGACCACGGTCACGATCCCCCGACGCCGCGCGCGGGCGCACCAGTCGGCGGCTGGGTTGATCACCCCGAGGGTGTTCGAGACGTGCGTGAAAGCGAACAACCGGACCCGGGGATCCTCGAGCCATCCCAGGTGCACTTCGTCCAGCGCACCGTCATCACCCGTCACCGGCAAATAGACGAGTCGGGCCCCGGTCCGCTCCGCCACCAATTGCCAGGGAACCAGGTTGCTGTGGTGCTCCATCTCGGTCAGCAGAATCACGTCGCCGGTCTGCAACCGCGACAAGCCCCACGTCTGCGCCACCAGGTTGATCGCCTCAGTCGTCCCGCGCGTGAAAACAACCTCCTCGGCCGACCGCGCGTTCAGGAAGCGGGCTACCCGTTCGCGCGCGCCCTCGTAGGCGTCCGTCGCCCGCTGGCTCAGGGTGTGCGCCCCCCGATGCACATTCGCGTTGTCAGCCCGGTAAAACCCGGCCAGCGCCGCAAGAACCGACTCGGGCTTTTGCGTCGTGGCCGCATTGTCGAGGTAGACCAGGGGCCAGCCATTGACCCGCTGATCGAGGATGGGAAAATCCGCGCGCAACGCCGCGACATCGAGCCAGGCTCCCTCCTGAACGCCGGACGGCGCGCCTTGAGCATGGACCATGACGGAGCTCATAACAGGCCGAGTTCGAGCCGGGCCGACTCGCTCATCATCGCTTGCGTCCAGGGCGGGTCCCACACCAGCTCGACCTGCGCTTCGCTCACGCCCGGCACCGCCAGCACCCGATCCCACACATCCCGCTGGATCACCGGTCCCATGCCACATCCAGGCGTCGTCAGGGTCATCTGCACGTGCACCCGATGCGACTTCCCATCCGCCGCGGGTTCCACCCGGCAGGAGTAAATCAACCCCAGATCCACGATGTTCACCGGGATCTCAGGATCGTAACAGCCGCGCAGGGCGCGCCAGACAGCAGGTTCGATCGCTTCCGGCGTCGACCGATGCTCCTCACAAGCCATGGTTTCCTTTCTTCGTCCTCTGACCCTGTCGATTCCAGTGCCCTACCCCGTCGCGGCCTCGGTGGTGACCGGTTCCTCGCGCTGGTCGAGCGCCGCCAGCAGGGCGTGCCAGGCGAGCGTGGCGCACTTCACCCGCCCGGGAAAACGGTGAACCCCCCCAAGTGCCGACAGTTTGCCCAACCCGCCTCCGGGCTCCTCCCCCGTGGTCATGAGCCGGCGAACCCGGTCCACCATCGCCCGGGCTTCGGCCCGCGTCAGGCCCTTGACCACCTCCGTCAGCAGCGAGGCCGACGCCCGCGAAATCGCGCAGCCCGACCCCTCGAACGTGACCTTCTCGATCGTCTCCCCCTGCATGGCCACGTACACCACCACCAGGTCGCCGCAGAGCGGATTCCGCCCGCGCGCCACCCGCGCCGGCAACGGCAGCGCGCCGTAGTTCCGCGGGCTCCGGTTGTGATCCAGGATCACCTCCTGGTAGAGATCTTCAAGTCCGTTGTCCATAGCGCTTCGTCCCAACGTCGCACGCCCCTTCAAGATCCCGACGACAACATCGCCTGGAACCGCCGTCCCACGGCCACACGCAGGCGCTCCCGGCCCTCAGACCACTGCACGCGATCCAGGATCTCCCCCGCAAACGCCTCGACCAGCATCGCCCGCGCCTGCCCCTCGGGGATCCCCCGCGACCGAAGATAGAACAGCCATTCCGGATTCAAGGGGCCCATCGTCGCCCCGTGCGTGCATCGGACGTCATCGGCGTAAATCTCGAGTTGCGGCTTCGAATTCACCATCGCCTGGTCCGACAGCAACAGGTTGCGGTTCGTCTGTTTCGCGTCAGTCTTCTGGGCGCCCGGCCGCACCAGGATCCGACCGTGGAACACCGCGCGGGCATTGCCGGCCAAAACCCCGTTGAACGACTCGTGGCTGGTCGTGTGCGCCCGCGCATGGTCCACCCGCAAATGGTGGTCCGCATGCTGCCCTCCCCCGGCCAGGTAAAGACCGTTCAGCACAACCTCGGTCCGCTCCCCGGCCAGCGTCGCGCTGATCTGCTGCCGGCAAAGCGCAGCGCCCAACGCCAAGGAGTGCGCTGTCACCTGCGCCGCCGGACCGGACTCGATCAGGATCGTCCCCAGATGAAACGCGGAGGCCGCCTCGTCCTGGATCCGGAAATGCTCGACCGCAGTGCCTTCGTCCGCCGCCAGCTCCGTCACCGGCACGGTGAGCGTCGGTTCGCCGGCCTGCCCTTCGTAGGTCTCGACCACCGTCACCCGGCTCCCCTTCTCCGCAAGAATCAGATTCCGCGGATGCACCGCTCGCCCCGCCACTGCGCCGTTCGAGAGAAAGACCGCTTCGATCGGCATCTCGACCGCCACTCCCGCCGCAACCCGCACGAACAGACCGTCGGTGAAGTACGCATCGTTCAAGGAAGCGAAGGGGTTGGCTGCCCAACGCGGGAACCTGGCCACGTGCTGCCGAATCGCCGCCGCCGCCTCCCGCATCGCCGCGCTCAGGGGCAATACCTTCACCCCCTCCGGAAGCGCCGTCATGCTCGAAAGCGCCGGCGCAAAGTGCCCATCCAAGAATACCAGCCTCACCACCCCGCCTCCCCCAAAGGACGCATCCGCCCGATCGTCCCCACGCGATCCAACCCTCCCCGGCGTCGCCGGACGGAACGGGAAGTCGGCCAGCGCGGCCAGGCTGGTGTGCCGCCAGTCCTCGTCCCGGGTCGTTGGCAATCCCACCGAGGCGAACCTCGCCAAACCGGCCTTCCGCAGCGGCAGTACCCATGAAGCCGATCCCCAGCCACCGTCCCCGTGTTCGAAAGGTCCAAAACCGGCCACCCACGGGCTGTCGGGTTGCGCCGGTGGATCGGCGGTGACCCTGCAAACGCCAGAAGCGCTCATGATGCCTCCGTCAAGCCGCCACCTCGGCCTCGCGCAGAAGCCAGTCGTAGCCCCGCGCCTCGAGGTCGAGGGCAAGCTCCCGTCCGCCAGAACGAACAATGCGCCCCCGGATGAGCACATGCACCCGGTCGGGCACAATGTGATTCAGCAGCCGCTGGTAATGGGTGATCACCACCTGGGCGTTATCGGGACGCCGCAGGGCGTTCACCCCGCCCGCCACCACCCGGAGCGCATCGATGTCCAATCCCGAATCCGTCTCGTCCAGGATCGCCAGCCGGGGTTCGAGTACCGCCATTTGCAGCATCTCGTTTCGCTTCTTCTCGCCGCCCGAGAATCCAACATTCACCGGCCGCTGAAGCAAATCCTCGCCGAGCTTCAAAAGCTCCAGCTTCTCCCGCACCACCCGCAGGAATTCAATCGCATCCAGCTCCGGTTCACCGCGGTGCTTGCGGACCTCGTTGAGCGCCGCTTTCAGGAAGTAGGTCGTGTTCACCCCCGGGATCTCGACCGGGTATTGGAAGGCGAGAAACACCCCATCGCGGGCCCGATCTTCCGGAGCCATCGCCAGCAGATCGCGCTGCTGGTACATCACCCGGCCGCCGGTGACCCCATAGCCGTCCCGGCCGGCCAGCACCGCCGCCAGTGTGCTCTTGCCGCTGCCGTTCGGCCCCATCACGGCGTGCACCTCCCCCGCCCGCACCGTCAGGTTCACGCCGTTGAGAATGGTTTTCTCCCCCACCCCGACCCGCAGGTCCTGAATGTCAAGAATCGGTTCCATGTGAATTGTGTGGCTGAAGCTCAACGTGCTCGCTCTTCATCGCGGGTTATCCGACACTGCCCTCGAGGCTTATGCTGAGCAGCTTCTGCGCTTCGACGGCGAATTCCATCGGGAGCTCGCGGAACACTTCCTTGCAGAAGCCGTTCACGATCAGGTTCACCGCGTCCTGCCGCGACAGACCCCGCTGACTGCAGTAGAAAATCTGGTCCTCGCCAATCTTCGACGTCGTGGCCTCGTGCTCGACCTGCGCGCTCGGATGCGCAACCTCAAGATACGGAAACGTGTGCGCCCCGCATTGATCCCCAATCAACAGCGAATCACACTGGGAGAAGTTGCGCGCCCCCACCGCCGTGGGGCGGATCCGCACCAGCCCCCGATAGCTGTTCTGGCCCCGCCCGGCCGAGATCCCCTTGGACACAATCGTGCTCCGCGTGTTCCGGCCCACGTGAATCATCTTCGTGCCCGTGTCCGCCTGCTGCCGGTGGTTCGTCAGCGCCACCGAGTGGAACTCGCCCACCGACCCCTCCCCCAACAGCACACAGCTCGGGTACTTCCAGGTGATCGCCGACCCGGTCTCGACCTGCGTCCAGCGGATCTTCGAGCGGGGTCCCTTGCACAGACCCCGCTTGGTCACGAAATTATAGACCCCCCCACGCCCCTCCCGATCCCCAGGATACCAGTTCTGCACCGTCGAGTACCGGATGTCGGCCCCTGCCATCGCCACAAGCTCGACCACCGCGGCGTGCAACTGGTTCTCATCCCGGATCGGCGCCGTGCAGCCCTCGAGGTAGCTCACCGAAGCGCCCTCCTCCGCAATGATCAACGTCCTCTCGAACTGGCCCGTGTTCGCCGCGTTGATCCGGAAATAGGTCGAGAGCTCCATCGGACATCGCACCCCGCGCGGCACATAGCAAAACGAGCCGTCGCTGAAAACCGCCGAGTTCAACGCCGCAAAGAAGTTGTCCGAGGACGGCACCACCGACCCCAAATACCGCTTCACCAGCTCCGGATACCGCCGCACCGCCTCCGAAAAGGAACAAAACAGAATCCCCTGCCGCTCCAGTTCCTTCTGAAACGTCGTCGCCACCGAGACGCTGTCCACCACCGCATCCACCGCCACACCCGCCAACCGCTTCTGTTCATCCAGCGGGATCCCCAACCGCTCGAACGTGCGACGCACCTCGGGATCGAGCGCCTCGAGCGACCCCGGCCCGTTCGAGCGCCGCGGGGCTGCAAAGTACCGGATCGCCTGATAGTCGATCGGCGGGTACTGCGCCTGTTGCCACCGTGGCTCCTGCATCGTCAGCCAGTGGCGATACGCCCGCAACCGCCACTCGAGCAGAAACTCCGGCTCCTCCTTCTTCGCCGAAATCGCCCGAATCACCCCCTCGTCGAGCCCCGGCGCGAAGACCTCAGTGTCGAGGTCGGAAACAAAGCCGTACCGGTAGTCCCCGGGGACCAGGATTTCGATGGCTGACGTTGGTGTGCTCATCGGCGTCGTGCGACCGACCTCCCGACCCGTGGAACCGGATCGGCATCGGCCTCGTCGCAACGTAGCGCCCATCGACACCTTGTCAAAAAAACCGGACTCCGGTTGCCCAATCCGGGGAGGCCGTGGTATGCAGGAGGCATGCGCTTCCTGGTCCGGTGGTGTTTCCGGCTGCTGGTGCTGGGGCTGGTGGCCATCACCGCCCTGGTGCTGACCAAGGACCTGCTCCTGCGAGAGTGGCTCATGGCCCACAGCCAGGCCGAAACCGGCCTCGAAACACGGATCGGCCGGGCCCGACTCGGGGTGCTGCACCCCACCCTCACTCTCGAAAACGTCCGCTTCTACAACCCGCCCGAATTCGGAGGCGCACCCTTCCTCGATGTCGCCGAGTGCCATTTCCAGTACGACCCCAGGGCCTTGATCGAGGGACGCGTCCGCCTTCCCTTTGTCCGCTTTCATCTGGCCGAAGCCACGCTGGTCGAGACGCCAGGCGGCATGTCGAATCTCGAGGCAATCTACCGGCGCCTGCGTCAGCGGGCGGCCGCCTCGGGTCCCCCGCGATTCCACTATGGCGGAATCGACGTCCTCAACCTCAGCCTGGGACGACTACGGCGGGTGAACCTCGGACAACCGGCCCAAACCACCGTGATCGATCTCGGCGTTCGGAACGAGGTCCTCACACGGTTGAACACCGAAGCGCAACTCGGCCTTGCACTCGGCCAGTTGGCCGTGCGGGTCGGACTCGAGCAATGGACCCGCAGTTTGCAGGGCATCCGCCCCGCCCCCACCCCACCGGGAAGCACGCCGGTGAAGCCCGCACGCTGACCCCGCCCCGCTACTTCGCTTCCGATGGCACCCGGATCATCGCCGGTGTGGCATCGCGGTGCGAGATCGCACCGGTCCGTTTGTCCCAAACGCGAGTGCGGTGGCCGAGGCGATGGTCACCGTGACAATCCGTGCAGAGCTTCTTGGACGCCGTGGCGTCCAGCACCGCCTGGTGGTCCGGTTTCTCCTGGAGATCGGCGCGATCCTGCCTGGTTCTGTCGCTCGCCACGAGCTTCATCCAGTCATGGCAGCCCAGGCAGTTGAACCGGATGTCAGACTTCCGGAACATCCGATCGGGCGGGGTCAGGCCGTCCTCGTCCGCGCTGTGGCGGGTCGATTCGCCATGACACTGAACGCACCCAATGCTGGCTTTCGCGTGGCTGAAAACGAGGCGTTCCTCGTCGAAGTCATAGTTGGCGTGGCAGACGAAACAACGGCTGTTGTCCGCCATCGGCCCCTGCCGCGGCGCCGGGCCGGTCACTAACGGGGCCGGGACCGGCAGCTGACTGCACGCCGCCGTTTCCTCGGCGACCTCGCCGGTCCCGGTCATGCGCAACAGAATGACCAGCACCCCCGCCAGGATCCGCACGGCCAATCTCATATCGAGCATCACGGCCAACACCTCGAGAACTCGGGGGGCTCCGCTGCGCCTCGATCTCCTGCCGTCTGCCGGGTCGGATCCGGCTGGAGTCCTCGACTGGGTCTGAGGCGCGCCTTGCTGGATCAAACGTATTCCCAGTTCCTAAGCCATTGGTAATCCTCGGGCAGGCGGGCCCACATCTCGGTTGCCGCCTGTTCGAGCTCGGCCTGTTCGGCGGCGTCGAGTTGACGCCGCTCCTTCACCGCAGCGGCGGCGTTGTCGACTTGGTGGAGGTTGATCATGCCCGGTATGGGGGCGGTGACCGCCGGGTTGCAGAGGATGTGCCGCAGCGCCATGCGCGCCCGCCGGTCATCATCGGCGGCCGCAGGATCATCCGGGGCACTGCTGCCTCTGAACAGGGAATTGCTGGCAAAGGGCTTGATGCCGAACATCCCGACATCGTGCCTCTTCAGCGCCTCGAACAGGCTGTCGGCAGGCAGAACCTTGGACTTGGCGGTGTAGGGGGTGACGATGACGTCGACGACGCTTGGGTAAGTCTCGATCATCGACCGGATGTGCGGACGGTCGTGCGAGGAGAAGCCGGTGAAGCGCGCCTTGCCCTGCTTCTTGGCAGCCTCGAGGGCCTTCATCATCTCGTCAACCTCGGGCGACGCGTGTTGGCCGCTCTGCTCGTGCATCGTGATCCGCCAAAGGTCCACATAGTCCAGGCCGGCTTCCTTCATTCCCCGGTCCAGCGTCGCGAGCAGCTTGTCCGCCCGGCGAAAGTTGTCGTTCCGCATCTCCTCCTCGAACCACGAGAAACCGAGGTGCATCTGTTCGCGTCGGCCCTTGAGAGCGCGGCTGTAGACGATCACCTCCGAGCTGGTGCAGGCGTCAATGTAGTTGATCCCCCGTTCAATGCAGCGGCTGACAACGTCGTGTCGGTTCTTTCGGAAGTCCGGCGCGTCAATGCCGCCGGCGGTCGCAACCACCGTGTCGATGCGCTTCCAGTGCCCCCCGAGGCAGATCGCGGAAATCATCAGTCCGGTCCGGCCCAGACGCCGGTATTCCATATCCGGATTCTGGTTCAGGGCCTTCGCCGAGCTTGCCGCGGTGCCCAAAGTCTCGACCGTGACCGCCATGCCCGCTGCGGCCAGGGCGGTGTCGCGCAGGAATTGACGGCGGCTACGCGGATCCACAGGAATGAGAGAGCGAGGTTTCATAACGATGACAGTGTTGGCAGGTCGTTTACCACCTTCCCCGCCAAAAACAAGGTGAATCACTGAATGAAGTCACCGGCGGCGAGTCAGGAGCGACGCGAATGACGCGAGACCAATACCGGATGACGACGTTCATTCTCCGCCTCCCCCTGCCGGGACCCGTGCCCCCCCTCCCAATCTGTGATCCGCCCCGAATCTGCGCGGAGATAACCCTCGCCGATTCAGGACGGAGCATTTCAAACGGAGTGTGCACCGCGGTACAGGAGACTTGATTCAACCCGTGCGATCCAACCGTTCGCCCGGGTCCACCCGCGCACCCGGGCGTCCAGATCGTCCCTGTCCTGTTCCACGGCGGCGCGAATGCCATCCTGACCGATGAGCCGCTCGAAGTGAGCCTCGCCACCGGGGTTCGCGGCCGTCGGATAGCGGGTCCAACGGAAACGAGCGCCGTACGCGCGAACCGTTGCTGCGATCAGGTGGAGACCCGTGCGCACCGGGCGGACGGCGCGGCGGTCCAGGATCCGGACCCGAACGCCCCGGCAGCGAAGCCCCGCATGGGGCGGGTGGGTTGGGGTGAACTCGTGAGGTTCGGCTTCGATGCCCGGCAGGCGCAGCGTGTTGAACTGGCAAGCCACTTCCACATTCGGCAGGTCCGGCGCGCCGACGATCTGGAACGCCAGGTCCGTACCTCTCCCGACGCTCAAGGGGGTGGCCTCGAACAGACAAAGACCCGGGTACAGGAGTGCG
Organism: Verrucomicrobiota bacterium; assembly: GCA_029556615.1. Lineage (GTDB taxonomy): Bacteria > Verrucomicrobiota > Verrucomicrobiia > Limisphaerales > J093 > JAKQDD01. Next base: position 56,867 of record JAKQDD010000103.1, read on the forward strand.
GATTCGAAACTCGGGATCGCCGGCGACGTGGGAATGAACGGCAAGCCGGTGTCTGGCCATTGCATCCTCCGGTTCCACCCGGAGCACGGGACCACGCGGAGCCTGGCGCCAAAGCGCTCCTCCCAGTTCCAAAGGCGGGCCAGTTCCCCGACCGTCAGCGAATGGCGGATGGGTATCGAAGCGCGTCCCAGGAAACTGCCGAAGCGGTCCGTATCGAGCAAGGGGCCTTCCACCGTCTCGAACCCGCCCCCCAGCGGATTGGGACGGTCGAGGACGACGAGGGGGACGTCAGCATGGGCGCAGGCTTCAAGCAGGTGCCAGAGGGTCCAAATGTAGGTATAGAAGCGCGTGCCGATGTCGGGAATGTCGAACAGCACGGCATCAAGGTCGGCCAGAGCCTCCCGCTCCGGTCGGATGCGCTCGCCATAAAGACTGACGACCGGCAGGCCCGTCAACGGGTCCGCTCCGTCGCCCACCGCGGCCCCGTCGGTGGCGTTCGCCTGCAGGCCGTGTTCGGGAGAGAAGAGGCGCACGAGCTTGAATCCCGCCCGCAGAAGCGCGACCCGCGACGGAACGCCGGGGTCGACCGCCAACCGGGCGGCGTCGTTGGTGACAAGCCCGAGCCGCCCTCCGGGCCGATCGGCGGAGGCCAGGGCCAGGAGTTGGTCAATGCCCACCAGCAGCCTGGCGTTGTCTTCCATCGTCTGCCACTAGAGTCCTCGACTTGTGGAACGTGTGGTCGACAGGTCAAGTTTGGGTCTTTGCCGTTCCAGGCCTCCCCTTCCTCCGTTCAGGCGCATGCCCGAGCATTGAGCAAAGCGGCATCGACCGTCAATTCAGCCGTTTCCTCCCGTCCGCCGCCGGGTCATCCCAGAACCCTGCCCACAGATCCCCCAGCCCCTCGCCGATTCAGGATGGAGCACAGAATGCCGGATGCGTCCGTTTCGTCGAGCATCCGCCGGAAGTCCCGGTAACGTTTCGCCTCGGGGAACTTCTCGCCCGCGCGGTTCAGCCGGTAGGCGTGGGTGTCGCACAAGGCGGCAAAGCGCGTCCTCATGCCCGGCAGCGCGCCCACAAACCACTCGCCGCGTCCGCCTACACCGACGAGCGCGAGGTTAAGGGTCTGTGCAAAAACCAATTCCGGTTTTGCTGGAGGGGATTTGGCTCGCTGGCGCTCCCGCCAAAATCGGAAGTGATTTTTGCACAGACCCTAAGTTCCTCGTTGGCGGCCGCGGCCGTCACAAAGCCACGGCGGGTGCTGAGGAAGAACCCAAACGCGCCGGCGGTGGCGCCGACCAGAAACTGGCGGCGGGTGCGATCAGTCTTCATGGTCTCTGACCGGGAGAGTGTGCCTCGACCGATCGGTCGGCTGAACCGAGACAGGAAGGCTTTTCCCAACAGACCCACCGACGTAAGCTGCACGGCATGCATTTACGAGCAATGGCTGGGGCCGCGGCGCTTCGCGTGCCGGCGATGGTCGTTCTGTGCCTTGGCGGTCTGGGCCTGAGTCGGAGAACAACGGCCAGTGCGGCTGAAGCGCCGACTGAACTTTGGACCCGGGAGCGGATCGACGCGGCTCTCCAGGCGCTGGACCAAATGAAAGCCGACGGCTTGATCACGGAGCGCCAACTTCAACGCAAACGCACCATGCTGGAGGAACGGCGGGCGGGCCGGTTCAAATCGACGGCGCTGTCCGAAACCGATCCCGCCGAGTTCAACTTCTTGCAGAACGCGAGCTTCGAGGAAGTGAACAAGAACAGCGCGCAGAACCGGTCGCGCTGGCTGTGGTGGGGTGGCTGGAGTTGGGGCGGCGACTACGAGAACTTCTGGGAGCCCCGCAAAGAATACGTCCATTCCGGCGGCTACAGCGCCGGCATCCGCTGCACCGGCAAACCGGGCCGCATCGGCCTCAACACCCCCAAGCTGCCCCTCGCGCCAGGCGTGCAGGAATACGAATTCACCGTGTGGGCCAAAGGCGAGGGCGAGAACCAGTTGTTCTTGAACTTTGAGTCTGGCGCCACCGGCACGCTGCGGCAGAAGATCGGTTCGGAGTGGGAGCAGGTGAGGCTCGAGGGCGTAGCCGCGGCGGGCGCGAAGTCAAGCGGACGGGAGCCGGCGGCCGTGTCGCGCGCCGAAGCGCTGCTCAAGCGCATCGCCGATGGCATTGTCGAGAACTGGACCGCCTACACCGACGGCGGCGAGACGTTCCCCGGAGACGGGTTCGAAGTGATGTCGGCCGACAAGTCCGCTGGGCTGACACACGACCAACGCGTCCGACGTGCCCTGGCCGACGCGATCATGGAACTGCCGCAGGACGGCTCGACGCCCTGAGCCAGCCCCGCACCGCAAGGAGATCATGAACGCAACCCTGTGCAGTGATTCTGATGCGAAATCAACCAAGCCGCGACCGAGGGGATTCAGGAGGACCACCGTGGCCGCTCGCTCACCGTTCCGGTCTGCCGGTCCGCGGCTCGCCTTTCTGGGGGCCCTCTTGGTTCTGGCCGTGGGGTTGGCGCGAGCGGCGGCGCCTGCAGAGTTGCCGCCGCTCCGGCTTGTCCCCAAGCCAACCGAAGGTGCCGTCGGGCGGCGTCCTCGCCCTCAGCCGACGGTGCCGGACGCTGCGAAGGAAGTCCCCTTTGACGAGACTGCCCCTGAGCCGACCCTCACCGAACAGGAAAAGGAGCGGGGTTACCTGCTCTTCCAGCGTCCCATCACGGAGTGCGTTTACCCCAATACGCGCCCCTTGCCCCACGAGCGGATCGAGGCGTTGGTGGCGTTTGCGGCGCCGGGAGAGTTCGAACCCCTCACGCTTGCGCTCTATCCGGTGCGCCCCCTCCAGAACCTGAGGGTCCGCGTCTCGTCGCTCAGGTGCGCCGCTGGCGAGATTCCGGCCGGCGGCATCCACGTGCGGCTAGCGACCTACTGGAACGTTGGCTATCCGGCGTACACCACGCTCAACACGTATCGCCGGGTACCGGAGCTGCTCGAGCGCGTCACGCTTCACAGCTCGCCCGCGGGCGAATGCCAGCGGTATTGGCTGACAGTCCATGTGCCTGACGATGCGAAGCCCGGTCTCTACCAGGGGACGGTGACGGTGTGGGACGACGGTTATGGTCAGGCCGTCGAAATTCCGCTGGCGCTTCGGGTGCTTGGCTTCTCCCTGCAGAAAGACCCGGGGAAGCACTTCTCCGCGTACTTCTACGTGCGGAATAAGGCACTTTACCAAGGGCGCGACGAGGCGTTCATCCGGAAGGCCGCAGACAAGGACTACCAAGCCATGGTCGACTTTGGTCTGGACATGCTGCCCACGCTCTACCTGCGTTGCGACGACGGCAAACGGATCGCCGTCGCGGAAGCGGAGGAACTTGAGCACATGCTGGCCGTCGGCCTGAAAGGGCCGGCGCCCGTGACTGCCGACAACGTCATCGCCCGACTCTACCGCGACACCACGCCGGGCGGGAAACGCGAAAGTCATTGGCGGGTCAACCCGCTGCCGCCACCGCTGTTTTACGAGCGGGTCACGGAACTGTTCCGGTCCTTCGAGACGGAACGTCGGGCTAAAGGTTGGCCGGAGTTCATCTGCTGCCCGATCGACGAAGTGGACGCTTCCTGCAAAGAATTCGGCGCGAGAGTCTACGCCGCGGTGAAGGCCGCGGGCCTGCGGACTTATGCGACCAAGGATCCGGTCGGAGCCGACGCGGCCGATTACGCTCCGCACCTCGATGTCTGGTGCTCCCAGCCGTATTCCGTGCCCTACGAGCAGATCGTCGCTCAGAACCGGTACGAGTATTGGTGCTACCCCAATCATAACGCGGGCGAGATCAAGGATCGCCAGACCATGTGCAAAGGAGGGCGAATGACTTACGGCTACGGCCTCTGGCGTAGCGGCTATACGACCTTGATCCCCTGGCACTGGTGCTGGCCTTCCGAGCCGGACCCCTTCGACTACCTCCGCGGGCGCTTCTCCGGGTGCGGGCAGCGGGTGGATGCCGACGGCGAAGTCATCCCGGCGGTGTACTGGGTGTGCTTCCGGGAGGGGTATGACGACGCTCGGTACCTCTACACCCTCCAACAGGCCATCGTCCAGCGCGAGGGATCGATGGATCCGGCCTGCCTTGCGGCGGTCGCGGAAGGACGGCGACTGCTCCAGGAGACCTGGGACGCCATCCGGGTGCAGCCGCGGTACCTGGCCGAAGGCATGTGGCCCTCGGAGGAGTTTGACGCCATTCGATGGGGCCTGGCAGCCCAGACAGCGCGGTTGCTCCAACATCCCGCAACAGGCACGGCGATGACACCCGCCGCCCTGGTCGCCGCCTCTCTCTCGAAAAAGCCCACTGCGGAGCCTCCTTCGCCCTACGAGACCGCCGCTCGCGCTGGAAAGCTCAGCGTTTCCGAACTCGGCGGGGACGCCGCCGACTGGAAGAACGGAACCGCAGAGGGGAAGGTGGAAACCACGGAGACGGCACGGCACACCGGCAAGGTCGGCCTGCGATGGACGGTCGAGATCGACCACAAACATGATGGTGGCGAAGGCGGCAACTACCCGGTCGGCTGGCCTCGACTGGCGCGGGAGTTCAAGCCGGGCGAACTCGACGTGAGCCAGTTCGACGCCCTCGAGTTCTGGATCCGGGTCGACTCCAACCGCGATGAAGTGGCCGACGATCACACGCGAATCGGGCTGGTCATCTCGTCCCACACCAAGCCGAGGGGACTTTATTCCACAACCACGGATCTGGGTGGCGAGCAACGCACCTGGATTCCTTTGCGCTTTCCGGTGAAGCAGATGGTGGCGGTGGCGGCTGCAGGCACGGAGCCCTGGAGATCAGTCAGCCGCGTGCAGCTCTATCTCTCCGAGCACGACTACGCGCACGGGACGCGGCTCATCTTCGACGTGGGAGAGGTATCCCTGCTGCGGGTTGCCGCTCCCGTCATCGCGGGGATCGACGCGCCCCGGCACGTGCTGCTGCCCCGCAAGACGGTGGCCTTCGGCTTCGACCTGATCGGGACCAGAGCCGTCGCACAAGGGAGCCACACCATTACCGCTGTGCTCGAGGGAGCCGGCGGAACGGCCTGCGCCCAGACCAGCCAAGACTCGGCGGCTTCATCATGGATGCCCTTGAGCCTGCCGGCGCTGGAGCCGGGCGCTTACACGTTGCGGCTCACGATCCGCGACGCCGCGGGCAGGAAGTGTTCGGAGTTGGCGCAACCCATCACGGCCTACGCCGGGTCACTGTATTGACGGAGGTGGCAATGATGAAACTCCGCGGTCTCATCACCCAGTACCGCCAACGACAGGATTGACCCGCTTCTCCGCAGCCTATGAAGAACCAACCGGCACCCAGCCTCGTTGCGATTAGAACACTCATTCGCACGACCGTCGTGTTGAGCATCGGATGGGGCATGGCCCTGGCCGGTGATGCCAACGCCCTTTGGTCCTGGCAAGAACCGCACGCGCGGGTGCTGCCAACTGGCGACCTTCAGTGGGCTCCGCGCCCCTTCGAGTTCAAGCCGGGCGCGTCCATGCGCTACATCGACTTCGAGTCGGGGGCCGACACCAACGATGGCCTCTCCAAGCAGAGCCCGTGGAAGCACCACCCGTGGGATCCCAGCGCTGCAGACCAGGCCAAGGCCTGCCACGGCGCGCACACCTACGTTTTCAAGCAGGGTGTAATCTATCGCGGCCAGTTGGACGCGAACGAGTCCGGCTCCCAGACGACGCCCATTGTCCTGACGCGCGACCCGTCCTGGGGCACCGGGCCTGCCGTCATCTGCGGGTCGGAGGTGGTGAGAGGCTGGAAAATCGGCGCCGACAACCCGTTAATCCCGGAGCGTGAACAGGTCTGGTATGCCGACCTCGACTGGGCGCCACGCAACGTCTGGGTGGTGGACGAGGATGGCGGGGTGACGCGCCTGGCGCTGGCCCGCACGCCGAACTGGAGGATCAGCGACCCGGACGACATCAAGAGCGAGTGGTGGACATGGAAGAATCCGGACAAACCCTTCGACAATTACGCCACCGTCAACGGTCAGCGACGGCATCTCGCGTTCGACCGCGAGCATATCAACACCAGCCAGCCGCAGGATTTCTACCAGGGCGCCATCGTCTGGACCACCAAGGGTTGGGTGATGGGGAGCCCGTTTCAGGCGAGGGTTCTCGCCGCGGATCGTGAGAAGGGCTCGCTCACCTTTGCCTGCCAATGGGGCGGCGAGCCATCCTACAAGATCATTCGCGGCTGCCAGTACTACCTCGAAGACAAGCCCCATTACCTCGACAGCCCGGGCGAGTTCTGGTTTGCCAAGAAGGGCAGTGGCGGGCGGCTCTACCTCCGTTTGCCCGGCGACCAGGACCCGAACACCGTCCGCCTCGAAGTGGCCAAGCGCATTCGCATGATCGACAGCCGGGGCATGAGCCACGTGCGCATCAGCGGACTGACCTTTCGCTTTCCCAACATCTACTGGAACCTGATCGCTGCGCCGTATTGGGTCTCCCATGAGAGCATCGATGCCGAACCTGGCTGTGTGCGCCTGCTGGGCAGTGGCACAAACATCGCGGTGAGCCACTGCACCTTCGAGCACGTCCACAAGGGCGTTCGGGTCAAAGCCGTGGGTCAGCAGGACGCCATTGACCAGGTGGTGGTGGAGGACAACGTGTTCTCGGATGCGGACTCCGGCGGCGTGGAACTCGGGGACGGCACGATTTACTCGGACGTCGATGAACCGATGGGCCGGCTTTATGACGTCCGGGTGATGCGCAACAAGTTCGATCACATCGGCCTCCGGCCGGACCTCTTCGGCCAGGGACCGGCGCTGATCGTAAACTATGCGCAGACCGTCGAGGTGGCGGGGAATGTCCTTGACCGCGTCGGCGCTCAGGGCATCGACGTGCATGGCTCCAAACAGAGCCGCGCGACCACCGATCGACCGTTCACCCGCATCCTGATTCACCACAACAAGGCCGTCGATACGCTGCTGAACAATGACGACTTCGGTGGCATTGAAACCTGGCAGGGCGGACCGGCCTACGTCTATGCCAACATCTCGGGCAATCCCGGCGGCTACCGTAACTGGGATCACGTGCTGAGCCCGGATACCGAAGACCGCTTCGGCCATGCCTACTACCTGGACGGGGCGTTCAAGAACTACTACTTCAACAACATCGCCTGGGGCAAATCCAAGGGGCCGTCGGGCAAGCTGGCCAACACCGCCGCCTTTCAGGAGATCATCAGTTACGAGAACGTGTTCTTCAACAATACGCTCTTCAACTTCGTGCGCGGTTCGCGCCGGCAGGCGCCTCAGGCCGGGCGCGTGAAGTTCCTGGGCAACATCTGGCAGAGCATGGGCCTGAGCGTGTTTCGCGATGCCGATCCGGCAACCGGCGCGGCCGGTGGCAACGAGGAGGACGCCGGGGCGCGACGGAACCTGTTTGCGATCGCCACCGATGCCTACGCGCGCAACGTGTTCTACGAGGTGGGAACGGGCGAAGGCTTCGGCGTGTTCGAACCTGCGGGTCGGTGGCACAAATCGCTTCCGGCATTCCAACAAGCGTTGGCAAGTTATCGGCCCCTGGCCGCCGAGGTGGGCGTGATGGCCGACCAGGCGCCTTTGCGCGATGCGGCCGCTCACGATTTCCGGCCCACGGCCAATTCGGCGGCCCGCGGCCGCGGCGCCAGGGTTTTTGTTCCCTGGAGCCTTCACGAGACGGTCGCGGAATGGCATTTCCATCCGCTCCCGGGCGACCCAACGCGCATCCTGGATGAGCATTGGTGCATGTCATCCTACTACATCCTCCGCGATGATTATTACCGGCAACCCACCTATCCGCTCGAGGCCGTCAACCTCACGCTGAAAGACTACCAGAATGGCCCGCTGGAGAATTGGACCACGGGCGCCCTGCATTTCAACGGGCAGGATCAGTACGCCGTGCTCAAGAATACGGACATCGACCGCGCCGTGGCCGTAATGGGCGGACGACGGAACGACAGCCGAGGTTCCACGTTCACTGGTGCCGAACTGAGTAACCCGCAAATCCACACGTCGAACTTTCTCCTTGAGATCGTTTTCAAAACCGCACCCGGCCAAACGGACGCAGTCCTGCTGCAGAAGATCAACGGCGCCGGCTACGTGCTGGGAGTGAACAAGGCCGGGGGAGTCACGTTGGCAACCACCTCAGGCGGCGTCACGGCGTGGCTCGACAGCCGGGGCATCGTCAGCGACGGCCAATGGCACCACGTCATCGCGGAGGCCGACCGCAAGACAGGCACATTCACCCTCTATCTGGACGGCATGAAAGACGCCCGCGGTCCAGGAATCGGGGCGGACGCTGCGCTCGCCAACACGGCCGATCTGTTTGTGGGCGGCGCGCCGAACGGGCATTACCTGAATGGCGCCATCGACTTCCTGCGCATCGCGCGCGGGACGCTGGCCGATTCGAGGACCACGATCGAGGAACTCTACGCCTGGGAATTCAACGGACCATTCCTCGACGATTTCACCGGACGGCGGCGATCCGTCGACGGTGGTTGCGCCGGTGCCATTGATGAGGGCACTCCTTGAGATCTGCCACCGTTGTGTCCAGGTCGGACCCCTCGGAAACCAGCCTTGCCCGGGCGCCGCAGAATAGACGTTGTTCTCAAACTTCAGTCGTAGCGTCTCGAGGGTCAGACCCTGCGGTTGGCCTTCGTTCGATTGCCCAGATGCCGAAGTGATCCATCGCATTCGGCATGAGATCATAAATGCCGTATGGCCCGTCGCTGGCTTTCCGATGAATAGGAAAAAGGTGGATTCGCCGGCGATTCTGTGCTCGGCAGCAGAAGCTGCCGCTGTGGCAACGAGGTGTCATTCGGAGACGGTGACCAACCAAACGGGGGGGAGCGGTGGCGCCGCGCGTGCGGCGGGCCCTCCGTTCGACGGCCAACTGCCCCCGCGAAGGCCGGTGCACCCTCCGATTCCAAGCGCTCTGACCCTCTGAGCGGCCCTGCTGGAGGCTGTGGCCGCCTTCCAGGCCGTTTTGGGCGCAACTGCGGCGGAGCTGTTCCCAGCACTTCACCGAATTCATCGCCGCCCAGCCGTCCGCATCGCCGTGGAGGAACAGGATCGGGCACGTCGCGAGGTCGAACGAGAACTCGGGGACGAGCCGCGCGTCGTCCTCGTTGCCGCCCTGGGCGTTCGGTTTATCCGCGCCGTCCGTGAGCGCGTACGCGGGATAGATCGCGACCGCCCAGTTGACGTGGCACGGAAGCCCGTCGAGCGTGTCGACCGGCCCGTACGCCGGCGTGAGCGCGCTCGTCGCGAACAGGACCGTCAGGTGCGAGCCCGCCGAAAACCCGAACGCGCCGATCTTCTCCGGGGCGAAACCGCGCTTCTACGCCTCGCTACGGACGAGGCGGACGGCGCGCTGCCCGTCCTGCCATGCGCTCCGGTAGATCGGTAACCCTTGCGGACGCGGCGTGCGGTAGGTGAGGCTCACGCAGACAAATCCGAGATCCGTGAACTTCTTGGCCGCCCAGTCAATCCACACCCCGTCGCAGCAACTCTGATATCCGCCACCGGAAATGAGCAGCATGCAGGCGCCGTTCTTTGCCGCCGGCGCCTCGTACCAGTCGAGATACGGCATCACGTGTTCCGCCGCCTTGAATCCCGGAG
>JAKQDD010000109.1 GCA_029556615.1 Verrucomicrobiota bacterium
CCCCGAAGCACGCACCCTCCCGCCCAAGTAGGCCGCCGCTGAGGTCTTCGTTCGCCGCGGGTCGCCACGCCAGTTCCTTCACGCCGCCCAGTCAACCAGACCGCGGCTCATCCGCCTATCGCCTGTTCCCCTGACGGATACGGATCTTCCACATGCCCACGCACGGAATTGAGAGCGCGCAAGCGAGTACGCAAGACGTGATTTTGCACATACTTTTCCACGCCGCTAGCGACTCAGCTCACCGATGGCGGCACCTCCGTGGCTCCCGAGTTGTCAACCGGCGTCGCGGGGCCGCTATTCGGTGGAGCGCATGGTTCGGCGTTCTCCGGTGATGGCGACAACAGTGTCCGAGCCCGGCGCAGGAACTCGAAATCATACGTCTGGGAGGCGACAAACCCGATGCCCAGACCTCCGGTGTAGTCGCAGTAGCGCTCGAAATAGCCGTCCAGCTTCGCATCGGAGACCGCGGAAGTTCGGTGCGTGTGCTTGCTCGCGCAGCCACAAAGCGCAAGCGTCGCAACGCTGATGAAATATGCGAGTCTCACGGTGCGGGCTACCTGGCTAACGCCCGTGATGAGGCGCGGCGGGGCAAAGGCGCGATCCCGCCGTCGCCTTCAGCACGTTTGTCCGCCATGAAATTACCAGCGATCATACCAGATCCGACTGTACTTTCCGTCGCCATACAACCAGGTACGCTCAAATTTCCCGTCCTGAAAATCCACGTTAAAGCGATACGACGCATAGGTGAAGGAGAAGTTGCGCACCCATCGTTCCAGCAGATAAACAGGATAAAAAGCTATCAAGTGCTTCTCTGACCTGAAGACCCGGACCTTCAACGGGCCGGTGAGCCCCCCTGTACCCTGCGCCTTGACCGTGGTCGTCATAAGGTAGGGGATCAAATAGAGGAGGAATAACCCGGCGGCAGCCACCATTATCCTATGCTTCCGGAACAGACTCATGGCGCACGCCGATCATAAGACGGGAGGTTCGTGTATTGAAAGGCGAATTGGAGGGACGGGCGGACGGGCCGGACTCCCGCCCCGGGGACGCAAACGGGCCCTGTGCGAGGCCTCCCGTTTGATCGCTTCATGCCGCATGGTAAGCACACTTGCACCTCGCGGCAAGCGGTTCAGATCGTGGCAGGAATCGCCTGCTGGGTTCGGCCGGCGAGAATCTGATACTGCGATCTGATACCGGTTGGCTCTTTTCGAGCGGATTGGGGATGATTCAAGAGGACGGCGCCTGGCGTAAGTCGTTGGAAAGACGGTGTCGGATGATTGCAGAGGACTGGGGATGAAGGGCTTGCGTCAATTTCGAGTCAGGTGCCGTTAACCACTCAGCCCCCCTTCCGTCATGCTCGAACGCGCCGCGAATGTTGGGCTTGAATGGCGCGTGCCGTGTCGGCTTCTGAAGCGCAGCGGACCCGATTCGCGAGCACTTCTCGCTGCGGGTCAGAGGACCCGCGCCCCGAACACAGTCCTTGCGGAACGAGGCCCGCCGGCAGGCGGGGTCCTCAACTGGGGCTCGCGGCGAGGGCCTTGTGCTGGGGCGGCGTGGCGGTCCGGCGTGCGATGGCGATCATTTTGTCGCGACCATAGTGATAGTGACGGGAAATCAAGGCCGTGATCCGCCGGGCATACTCCTCCGGCGCGGCCGTGGCCGAGAGCACCTTGAACCAGGCAGGCAACACCTTCGCCCAGTCCACACCAACCTGCCACGAACCGCCCTCGTCCGCGAAGAATCAAAGATTCGCAACTCTCCGGATCATGGCCGGGCGACGCGCGTAGCGCTCGCGGAAGGCCGCCAGCATCAACTGGAACTTGTCGTCGGCCCCGGCCTGCGCGTAGGCATCGCGCAGTTCCTGCAGTTGGGCGGCCGCCTGGTCGTAGGCCGAAGCGATCTTCTGGTCCATGAGCGCGTCCAGACCCGCCCAAATCGTGTCGGCGCGCTGCAGAACGGAGGCGAGGTGCCGCTGGCGCGCTTCTGCATCGCGGTTTCGCTTTTCCGCCGCCGCCAGCGCCTCCCGTTTACACCGCGCCTGGCGGACTTCAACGGTCCTGGCCGCGAAGTCCGTGCAGCTCATCGGCGGACCTGCGGGTGTATTGGCGCGCGGGTAGGTCAACCGGTTCAGCTCGGCCATGACCCTCGAGCCATCGCCCTCGGCCACGCGTGCCAGCAACGCGCGCATCTCAGACAGGGGGAAACCCTCGAGGACCTTGGCGATGGGGATGCGGTCCAGAGCGGTGGCTCGGGACTGCCCGGCGGCGACGGCGAGGGCGTCGGGATCGACCGGGAAATGCTCGATCAGCGCAAGGAGCGCCGGGCTGAGGGCATCGAGTCCTGCCGGAATCGGTGGCACGAGAACGCCACTGTCTTTCGGATCCCGCCATTCATCGGGGTCGAAATCGGCCAGCCATCCGAGGAACAGCGAGCGGTAGTCGCCCCGCATCAGTTCCTCGCGGATGCCGATGAGCTGGTCGATGATGCCCTCGCCTCCTTTCTCCCACCAGCCACCTTCCTCGTTCCGCTCCCACCACAGGACAGTTCTTTGGCCGACCTGCTTGACGGTCAGTGTGTCCTCGTAACGCTCGCCTCCGTGGAGGTAAGGCTCGATGGTCTCCGGGGCAAGACAGCCTTGAGGAAGGACCAAGCCCAGGCGGACTGTTCCCCAGTTTGCGATGTAGAAGTGCGCATCGTAGTACTTCAGCAGGGTGTCCACGCTTCCGTGGAGATCGCCGAAGTGGTAAACGTTCTGCCAACGGACGCGCGAGACCTGTGCGCGGCTGGAACAACTCCGGGCGTACTCGAGCCCTTCGTCGGAGATCGGCCCGTCCACAGCCATGAATTCATAGTACTGGTACTGGCTCATTGCGATTCCTTCTCTTGGTCGTCCGTCCACGGTTTCTGCGCCCGGACGTCGTCGATCAGGAAACGCACGCCCTGGTTGTCGCTGGGACTCAGCCAAAGCATCCGATCGAAGACGCGTTCAGCCTCAGCGAAGCGGTTCAGTCGCCAGAGGCAGAGACCGAAACCGCTCATGCAACGCAGGAACGGCCGGTTGTTGATACAACCCCAAGGCAAGACACCGTGGAAGTCCGGACCGAGCGACAACTCGCCGATGCGCACGCCGACTTCGTAGTGCCGAATGGCGTCCTTCGGGCCGTGGTCGAAGTCGAGGTTCCCGAGGTGGGCGTGCGCGTCGAGGCAACGGAGGTCGGCCTGACAGAGACCCATGAGGATCTGACGCGCACCGTCGGGGTCGCCAGCGTCCTTGAGATCATTGGACTCGATGATCGGATCAGAATCGAAGTCCTCCGGATCTTCGCCCGGGAGGATTTGCTCCATGACGAACTCCGGTCTCGGGCCGCGGGCGATGATCGGCTTGGCCCAATCCTCGATCGGTTCCCCCTCCTCGCCCCAGTAGTGCTCGTCAGGATTCCACATGCCGCGGTTTTCGAGGCGCAGTGGCACCAGGCCGAGGGCAGGCACGTCGAGTCGGGCGGACTCGATCTCCCCCGACAGGTAAGGGTGGCCGGCGTAACTCCACTGTTTGCGGGGCTTGACCACGGCAATCTCGCCCGGAACAACCGCCCAGATCCGGCCTGCTCGCAGGGTGATCGACTGCTCCTTGCCGAGCAACCGGCAACGCGCCGACTTGTCCTTGACGGCCAGCACGACAAGCTCGACCGGTTGGCTCAGATCAAGGTCCTCCTCCAGAGCCTTGGGCTGGGTCCTGCGGTGCCGGACGATTTTCCGTGATCCGTCCGGCAGGAATAGTCCGGCAAAGACCGGCGCCCGGTTTCCTCGCAGCGCATCACACAAACGCCGATGGAGTTCTCCGAAGGTGATCCGGGCATACTCCTCCCCCGTCAGCACCAGCAACGGGGCGGCATACTCTTGTGGGTGCCGCTCCGTTCCCTTGAGCGAGTGTTCCGTGACAAACACGACCGCCCGGTCGTACGGCGCCTCCCCTTGAGCGCTGACGCCGACCGGAGGCGGGAGAAACTCGGCATACGGATCGCCGCCCTCATAACCGTGGCCAGGGGTGGGTGTGCCAACGTGCGCGGGGACCGCTTGCGCGTGGACCGTGATCCATTCGCAATCGAGTGTCGCGTCCCCCTCGCGGGGGAACTTCAGCATCCATAGCGTAGCGTAAATGCTCATGATGGGTTCATGCCTAACTCTCGCGCCATCTGGATTTGGGCGTGAGACAGGTGGTGCCGACGGCGTGCATCGACCCACGTCTGCAGATTCGAGTTGAGCCTCTTCACCTTCATGCCTCTGTCTTAATGGGCGGTCCAACGCGCCTTGGCTCTTTCCAGAAAAGACGGCTCGTCACTCGGACCCATGCCGCCGACCAAGCGTTCGAATCCCGACATGAATCCGATCTTGCGGTGATGTTCGACATGCACCTGGCTCACCGTCTTCTGCCACTCACCCGCAAGCCCGGCACGCTCGAAGCAACGCTTGGGCTTCAACTTCATGAGATCGTCGTAGGTGAACTTGTCCGGGCGTTCACAGTACTCGGCCCAGGCGGCATCGAGCGCCTCATCGCCGCGGCCCAGCTTGATCAGGATCTCGCGCTTGAGTTTGGCCAGGTCGTGACCAGCCATTGAGCCGTGTGGTGCCTGCTTGTCACAATTGATGCCTCGCTCGACCCAGTCCAGCGCGTCAGCCGGCCTGCGCCTGCCGACGAGCAACGACGCGATCGTCTGACAATCCTGGGCGGTCAGGCCGGTGTCTTGCGCCAAAGCGACGTAGGCGGTGATGTCCTTCTGCGCGGCGTAGAGGGTCCGCAGAACCTCGCCCCAGCGCCTCCGGATGCAGTCGGGAGAGTCTTTGTACGAATTGGCGGCCTTGGGTGTCTTGTCGTGAGCGCTGTCAAACCTCGCGCGAACGAGCTTCACGAAGGCAGACAAGCCCGCCTTATCGAAGGCTTGGGCGAGGTCTCCTTCGATCCGGTAGCAAAACCCATAGGGGTCATTGTCCATCCAGTCGAGCAATCGAGTCGCTGTCTCATCCGGGTCGGCGCCTGACGCCTGCCGGGCTTCCAGCCAAGCGCAGAAGAGCTGGCCGACAAACTGGCCGAAGCTCCCACTGGAATCGTCGACTTCTTCCGCTTTCTCGTGACAGCCGGCGAGGAAGCTCTCGTAGAGGCTGGCGGCTCGACCCGGATCGGTGTCTTTCAGTCTGGCAATCCTGGCCACAACCTCATCGAGCTCGCCTACGAATGAGAAGCACGCGCCGTCGGGGATGAATGCGCCGGGGTTCAGTGCTAGCACGATTTCGTGCTCGATGGGGTCTACCTGAGCAAGGCGCTTGCGGGTCATTTGTCGTTCCTCTTCCGGCACCGGATGATCTTGTTCATTCCCTCCGAGAGCCAAGCGTTGCGAGTTCATTCTCCCGGTTTTCAGTCGGAAACGCCCCCCCCAACCCGCCACTTCCGCCAATTCCGGTTCCGGGTGCCCGGCTCTGTCAGTGGTCCACTCCACGCATCAGGCGAAGTTCACATTCCCGGTCAGCCCGGCATCGCCGGCAGCACGAAGCAAGCGCAGCAGCCGAGCGCACTCAGCTTGTCGTGTCTTGCGACGAATCAGGATGATCAGCCCTGCATCGGGTGCCGCCTTCGCAAGCGGGAGGAAGTCTGTCCGATTTCATGTCACCATGACCCAGCCCTTTTCCCTGGCGTGCGAGAACACCTCGGAGTCCAGCGCGGTCACGGGAAGCAGCTCAACCAGTCGATGCGCAATGTGTCCCTCCCGCCTCAGCACACGCGCCGTTTCCACGGGAACATCGTGATCGAGCAGGAAGATCATTCGGGCGCTTCCGACATCTGCTCAGCCACAAGCCAGTCAATCTCCTCGCGGTGGTCCTCGTAGTAGGCCAGACACTCGTAAACCTGTGCGCGGGTCAGTTCCGGAAGACTGCGAACCACGTCATCAACCCCGGCGCCGTTGACTACGAGGCCAACGACATCGTGCACGCCGATTCGGGTATCGGCCACAATCGCGTTGCCACTGCGAACGCCCGCTTTGCGGATCAAATGCCGGTAAGTTGCTTCCGTCGCCATGAAGACCCTATACACGTCAGGGCCTAATGACGCAACCCGAAGCTGCCGCCAAACAGCTCGGTTCACCGACCTTGGAATCCTCAGCGCTTTGTATCCCGTTTTGCATCCCGCAGGTCCGGAATTTGTATAATGGTTAGATGTGACCCCACAGTCCCAGCACGCGTTTCAAAGCGCCAGCGAGCTGCGCCTCAGCACTCGGGCCAGCGAGTCCGCGCACCGCCGGTTCTCCGCCGGCGTCCCCACCGAGATGCGAATCCACTCCGGCAGTCCATAGCCGCCCATCGGCCGGACAATCACCCCCTGCTGCTGCAGCGCCACGAAAACGTCGTGCCCCGCCCCGACGCGCACCAGGATGAAATTCGCATGCGACGGCAGGAAGTCCAGCCCGAGTGCCCGGAAGGCCTCCGCAAGAAACGCCAGGCCCGCCCGGTTGTTCTCCCGAGTGCGCTTGATGTGCTCCCGATCATCCAGCGCCGCCAGGGCGGCCACCTGGGCCATCGTGTTCAAGTTGAACGGCTGCCGGACCTTCTCGAACGCCGCAATCACCTCCGGATGCCCCATGCCGTAACCAATCCGGAGCCCCGCCAGGCCGTGGATCTTCGAAAACGTCCGCGTTAAGAGCAGATTCCGCTTCTCGCCGCTCCGCACCCGCGGCACCAGGTCCAGCGGCGACTCCAAATACTCGAGATACGCCTCGTCCAACACCAGCAGCACCGAGTCCGGCACCGTCTGGATCAGCCGCATGACTTCCTCGTCCGAGGCCCGGGTGCCTGTTGGATTGTTCGGGTTCGCCACGAACACCACCGAGGTCTGCGGGGTGATTGCCCGCCGCATGGCCTCGAGATCATGCCCATATTCGCGGGCCGGCACCGACACCAACCGCCCCCCGAACAGATGGGTCACGATGGGATAGACCGCGAAGCAATACTCCGAAACCACCACCTCCGAGCCGGGGCCAATCAGGGCGTGTCCCACCAGCTCGAGCACTTCATTGGAGCCGTTTCCCAGAATCAAATGCGCGGGATCCAGCCCCAACTGCTCCGCCAAACGCCGCTTCAAGTAGTACGCGTTGCCGTCCGGATACAAATGCAGCTGCGCCACCGCCTCGCGCATCGCCCCGATCGCCCGCGGCGAAGGACCGAGCGGGTTCTCGTTCGAGGCCAGCTTGATCACGTCCGCAACCGGCAGCCCCAATTCGCGGGCGACTTCCTCGATCGGCCGCCCCGGCTGGTAGACCGGCAGATGGCTCAGCACCGGATTGAAGGTCAAACCCGGCTTCGCGCCGGCCGCAAGGTTTTCAGAGGCTGCTGTCATGGCTCAAGGGATTTCAAGATCCGGTTCACATCCACATGCTCGGCAATCAGGTCCCGGATCAAAGCGATCTTCTGAGTGTCGGCCGGCCGGGTTTTGACCGTCAGGTCATGGACACGTGAAGCCACCCGGTAACTCTCCTCCCGGGCCAGCAAGACCGGGAAAGGGAAGGCTTTGACAACGTGCATCACGCTCGGCGAAGGCCGCTGGTTGCCCGTCAACAGAATCCCCGCCAGCCCCGTGCTCCCCTGCCCGAACAACGTCGTCGCCGCCGCCAGGATGATGTCTTCGCGATCCCCGGGGGTGATGATCAACACGCCCCGCTTGAAGTACTGGAGCGCCTGCGTCACGCTCATCGCGCCCACCACGACCTCGTCCACGAGGTTCTCGTATTGGGTGCTTTCATTGAGCGGCTCGACCTCGAGTTCCTCGCGGATCAACTCGAGCGTGGGACTCGACAGGATCTGGCGGTGCGGCAGCACGCCGAGCAGTTCGAGCCCCTTCCGCCGCAGGCCCTTCCGGGCAAATTCCTCGATCAACGCCAGTTTGTCGGGCAGCACCTTGTTCAGAATCACCCCGACCACCTCGACCCCTTCCTTCTCGAACAACGCCTGGTTCACGCACACTTCGTCGATCGGCTTCCCAATCCCCCCCTGCGAGACGATGATCACTCTCGCCCCCAGCAGCTTCGCCACCCGGGCATTCGACAGGTCGAACACCGACCCCACCCCCGCGTGCCCCGAGCCCTCGCAGATCACGAAGTCCTTCTCCCACGCCACCCGGTCAAAGGCCTCCTCGATCTTGCTCACCAAGAGCCCGTTGTCCGCCTGCTGAAGATACCGGCGCGTGAAATCCGGCTCGACCGCGATCGGGCTCATGTCCACCAGCGGACACCGCAACGTGTAGACGCGATCCATCAAAATGATGTCCTCGTCGATCTTCTGCTGGTCGATCCGGACAAACCGCTGCCCCACCGGCTTGATGTAGCCAATGCGCGGGTGCACCCGCTGCAGCGCGGACGCCAATCCCAATGCCACCGTGGTCTTTCCCTCGTTCTGGCGGGTCGCCGCAATGAAAAGACGCGGAGTCGTCGTGTTCATCCCAAGGTTTCCCTCGCCTCACTCGCCCGGCAGCTTCCGCCCCGAACCCGGGTACAGGAGGTGATAGTCCACCGCCTGAACCCCGACGATCGCCGCCACCCCCAGGATGTCATGCGCGTTCGAGCCTCTCGAGACGTCTGCTGCCGGACGATCCAGCCCCAGCAGGATCTGGCCGTAAGCGTTCGCACGCGCCATGTGCCGCAGCAGCTTGCTCCCAATGTTCCCTGAGTTAAGATCCGGAAAAACCAGCACGTTGGCCCGCCCCGCCACCCGGCTTTCCGGCACCTTGCGCCGGGCGATGTCCTCGACCAACGCCGCGTCCAGCTGCAGCTCCCCGTCAAAATCCGCCTCGAGACCCTTCGCCGCCGCGCGCTGCTCCGCCAGCGCGGTCGCCGCTTGCACCTTCATGATCGACGGGTGCGTCGCGCTTCCCTTGGTCGAAAACGACAGCAACGCCACCCGCGGGCGCACGTTGAGCAGGTGCTTCGCCAATCGTGCCGTCGCCACCGCAATGTCGGCCAACTGGTCCACCGTCGGATCCGGGATCACCCCGCAATCCGCCATGAACAACACCCCGTTCTCCCCGTGCCGCGAATCCTCGACCTCCATGACCATGCAGCTCGAGGCCGTCGTCGTCTGCGGCGCCACCTTGATGATCTGGAACAACGGACGCAGCACGCTGCCGGTAACCTCATTCGTTCCGGACACCAGGCCGTCCGCCTGGTGCATCGCCACCATCATCCCGCCGAAGTAGTTCGGCTTCTGCATGATCTCCCGCGCCTCCGGCTCCTGCACGCCCCGCGACCGCCGCAACAGCAGAAACCGCTGCACAAAGGACTCCAATTCTTCGCTCTCGGCCGGATCGATGATCCGGACGCCCTCCAGCGACACGTTCAGCCGCGCCGCCGCCTCCTTCACCTGAGTCCGGTCTCCGAGGAGAATCGGCGCCCCCAGCCGCAAGGAATGAAACTGCCGCGCCGCTTGCAAGACACGCGGCTCCGTTCCCTCCGGAAACACGATCCGCTTGGGGTGCCTCTGGAGCTTCTCGATGATGCTCCCAATAAAACGCATGCCGGCAAGCCTACCCGAGTACCCCCAAACTGCAACTGCGAGATGAACCCTGCCTTCAGACTTGGCCCCCGGGCCCGGGTGACGCACACTCTCTCCCATGTTCTCGACGGCTTCGCATCCTCCCGGCCGGGTTCGCGGTCTCCGCCTCTCGAAATCCCTCCCCGCCGCTGTCGTCCTGGCCCTCACGATCGCCACCCAGGCTGCGGCCGCACCTCCCCAGGACGCCCCCGACTGGCTTCTCGGACAATCCCTGCCCAAGGCCGGGATCCGCCACGACGAACCGGGCCAACAAGTCCACCTCGAGAACGGCTTGATCCGACGCAGCTTCACCCTCGCACCCGCCGGAGCTACTGTCGCCTTCGACAATCTCATGACCGGCGCCAGCCTGCTGCGAGCGGTGAAACCGGAGGCCCTGCTGACCCTCAACGGCGCCGAACTCCCTGTTGGTGGTCTGACCGGACAGCCAGACCATGCCTATCTGCTCCCCGAATGGATCGGCACCCTGCGCCCCATGCCACAGGCCATGGCGCTCCGCAGTTGGCACTCTGCCAAGCCCGCCGCCCCCTTCCCTTGGATCCGAAAGCGGCATGCAGCCAACCTGCCATGGCCCCCTCAAGGGGTCGCCCTCGATTTCCTCTACACCAGCTCCACCAACACCGACCGCGCCCTCGGGGTCACCGTCCACTACGAGCTATATGACGGCCTCCCGCTCCTCGGCAAATGGCTCACGGTCAGCAATGGCACGGGCCAATCCCTCACCCTCGATCGGGTCACCACCGAACTGCTCGCCGCCGTCGAAGCCGAGTCTGCCGTCGACACCCGCCCAACCAACCGCTGGCGCCTCCCCCCCATCGCCGTTCTCAGCGATTACAGCTTCGGCGGCATGGACCCCGTCACCTCCAGCCGCGTGACCGAATGGCTCGCCGACCCGGAATACCGCACCCAGGTCCATTACCACCGGCAAACCCCCTGCCTCCTCGTCTCCCGCCCGCCCATCGGCCCCGGCGTTCAACTCGAGCCCGGCCAGACCTGGACCTCCTGGAGGACTTGGCTGCTCGTCCAGGACTCCGACGACCGTGAACGGCAGGGCCTCGGTCTGCGCCGCGCGATGCGCACCCTCGCCCCCTGGTGCACCGAGAACCCCCTCATGATGCACGTGCGCAGCGCCGATACCGCCACGTTCCGCGCCGCCGTCGATCAATGCGCCGCCGTCGGATTCGAAATGATCATCTACACCTTCGGCAGCGGCATCGACCTCGAAAACGAGAACCCCGCCTACCAGGCCCGCATCAAGGCCGATGTCGATTTTGCCCACTCCCGCGGCATCGAGGTCGGCGCCTATTCGCTCTTCAGCAGCCGGCACATCGACGAAGCCAACGACGTCATCCACCCCGACACCCGCAAACCCGGCGGCGCCGTCTTCGGCCATGCCCCCTGCCTCGGCAGCTCCTGGGGCACGAATTACCTCCGCCGCATCCGACACTTCATCGAAACCACCGGCCTCGACCTTCTCGAACATGACGGTCCTTACCCCGGCGACGTCTGCGCCTCGACGCAACATCCCGGCCACCGGGGCCTTGCGGACTCCCAGTGGACTCAGTGGCGCGACAGCGCCGCCTTCTACGCCTGGTGCCGCAGCCGGGGCCTCTATGTCAACGCACCCGATTTCTACTTCCTCACCGGCTCGAGCAAGACCGGCATGGGCTACCGCGAAGACAATTGGTCGCTGCCCCGAGCTCAACAGCTCATCCACGGCCGCCAGAACATCTTCGACGGCACCTACGAGAAAACCCCCACCATGGGCTGGATGTTCGTCCCCCTCACCGAATACCACGGCGGCGGCCAGGCTGCCACCCTCGAACCCCTCGACGCCCACCGCGACGATTACGAAGCCCACCTCGCCAACAACCTCGGCGCCGGTGTCCAGGCCTGCTACCGTGGACCCCGCCTCTACGACACCGACGCCACCCGCAACCTCCTCGCCCGCTGGGTCCGCTGGTTCAAAGAGCACCGCGACATTCTCGAGTCCGATATCATTCACCTGCGCCGCGCCGACGGCCGGGACCTTGACTACTTCCTCCACGTCAATCCACAACTCAAACGTTGCGGCCTCGCCATGGTCTATAACCCACTCCCCGATCCCATCGAGCAAACCCTCACCCTTCCGCTCTACTACACCGGCCTCGCCAAGACCGCACGCATCCGACAGGAAACCGGTCCCGCCAAAACCTACCCCCTCGACCGCCAATACCGCGTCCGCGTCCCCGTCCGCGTGCCCGCCAACGGACGAACCTGGATTCTCATCGAACGACCGTAGGGGGCCCGCTCGCGCGCTCACACCAGCCACGCACGATGGTCCTGACCGATCTGGCTCAGGGTCGCCGGCGACCCGCCCTCCGCGTCCGCCCCCAATTCGTCCACCACGCGCCAATACGCGTGACCCGCGCCGTCCCGATGCGCCAGACTCAAGAACACAAACGGCGCTGCATCCCCCAGATACCGCCACGCACAGGGCGCCGCCACCGCCCAACGCCCCGTCTGCGGATCCTGCCGCACGTCCCAGCTGTTCAAGTGCGGCCGCAAATCCGGCACGCCCTCGAGATTGTTCATCTGCGCCAGAAAACCGTTGTGCCCATCGAGATCCTCCCGGGCATGATCCGGCGCAGGACAGGACAACTGCCCAATCAACTCGGCCACGGTGGCAAGCCGGAGGCTCCGCAAGGTTGTGGCCCGGGCAATCGGCCCTGCCAAATACGAGACCCGCGGCGGCAATTGCTCCTGGATGAACGTCGTCCCCGCCGTCAATAACACCTGTTCTTGATGCGCCGCCGGAAGCGACTCCCAATCCGACACCTTCTCCGCCAAGTAGGCCTTCAGCAGCGGCCACAAATCCGCAAACAGAATCCGACGCTCCTCCAGCTGCGTCTGGATCAACGGCAGAACATCCTTCAGGTGCGGAAAGGCCCTCCAAACATCCCGAATTTGCGAATCGCGAAACCGGTGCACCCGGGGCGTCGCCAGCAGCTCCTCCGCCGTCTGAGGGTCGATCGCGAGCCGCGACAGGCCGGTGGCCATCTCGAATAACGCGACCCCGGCTGCAAAGACGTCCGAGGCCTCCGTCGGCGCAACTCCCGCCTGCAAGTTCGACACGTCAATCAACACCTCCGCATGGTCCGGCGTCGCCGAATACGCGTAGCTGGCCAAATCCCGGCGGTGCCGCGGCGTGAATAACGCGCCCAGATCGACCAGTCGGATCGTCTCATCCGCCAACCGCATCGCGTTGTCCGGCTTGAAGTCGATGAGCACATAGCCGTGCCGGTGGAATAACGCCATCAACCAGAGCACGTCGTGAACCGCCCGCCGGAATGGATCCCCCCCCTCCGCGGCATGTCCATGCCCCCCCGCCGACGTGCACCAGGCCTGCAAGTCCTCCCCGCGCAACCGTTCCATCGCGATGTAAGCGTGCTTCCGCTCGTAGTCAATTTCAGCCCCGTGATAGCCGGGCACCAGGTACCGCAGATCCCCCACCTCCAACAGATCACGGTAGTTCGCCAGCTCCGACGAAAACCCAAGATACGGTCCGTACCCAATCTCGTCCGCCTTGCCGCAATCGAGATCGAAGAACTTCACCAAGACGTCCGGTTCGTCCGTGTAGTAGAGGCTGATCTCCTGGTTCCGGGCCAACTGCTCCGTCAAGGTGACCCGCTTCCCCCCCGCCAATTCGAGCGTCAGCCCTGTGTGCTTGCCGTGTTCCGGGTGGGGTAGCCTCATAGCAGCAAGTCAAAATCCCATGGCATTCTGCCCAATCGCTCGTTCATCGCTGGATTGCTCCAACCCTAACCCGAAGAGCCTCCCCCTTCAAGCTTTGCCCGGCCCCAGGTCGGGCCCATCCCCTCCAATCCCTATAGAGCCCGCCCGCGAGCGGGCGGGCCCCCCCGGAGCCGACACCGTAGGCGCCGATCAAGGCCAAAACCCACCGGGAGCCGATGGCGCACGCTCGAGCCCCAGGCGTTAGGCGAGGATCCGGGGCCAGGGTTCGGTGTTGCACGAACCCGCCCCCTTCCGTAGTCTGCAACGACATTTGCATGAGAGTGTACGTCGACGGCAAGTTCTACAGGGAACGGGACGCCAAAGTCTCGGTGTTCGACCATGGCCTGTTGTACGGGGACGGTGTGTTCGAGGGGATCCGCGTCTACCACCAGCGCGTTTTCAAGCTCGATGAGCACATCGAGCGCCTCTACGCGTCCGCCCGGGCCATCCTGCTCGAAATTCCCATGACGCCGGCGGCGATGACCGAAGCGCTGCTCGAAACCTGCCGCCAGAACCGGATCCGGGACGGCTACATCCGCCTTGTCGTCACCCGCGGGATCGGCACTCTCGGCCTCAATCCCAACCGCTGCCGCCGCCCGTCGGTGATCATCATCGCGGGCAAGATCCAGCTCTACCCCCCCGAACTCTACCAGCACGGCATGCAGATCGTTACGGTGCCCACCACCCGCAATCTCGTCAATGCCGTCAACCCCGCCATCAAGTCCCTGAATTACCTGAACAACATCCTGGCCAAAATCGAGGCCAATATCGCCGGAGTCGAAGAGGCCATCATGCTCAATGCCGAGGGTTTCGTGGCCGAATGCACCGGGGATAACCTGTTCATTGTCAAGCGCGGGCAGCTCTTCACCCCCCCCCTGGCCGCCGGCGCCCTCTACGGCATCACCCGCGGCGTCGTCATCGACCTCGCCCGCGAACAGGGAATCCCAGTCTCCGAACCCAACCTCACCCGGTACGATCTGTTCAACGCGGATGAGTGCTTCCTCACCGGCACCGGAGCCGAGATCATCCCCGTCGTCAAGATCGACGGCCGCACCATCGGTTCCGGCGACCCCGGACCCGTCACCTGCAACTTGGTCGAGCGTTACCACGCCCTAACCCGGGTCTCGGGGACGCCGCTCCGCCCGGAGCCCCGGACCGCCCGCACAACTTGACTTGCCACCCGCTCCCGTCGAGATACGATCCTACCGGCTATGCTTTGCATGGTGTGCAAGAAGAACGAGGCCAAGGTCCACCTCACCCAGATGATCGAAGGCAAGGTGAAGAAGCTCGATCTCTGCGAGGAATGCTCGAAGGCCAAAGGCATCGATGACCCCACCGGCTTCTCCCTCGCCGACCTCCTCATGGGGCTCGGAGCCTCCGAGGAATTGGTCTCCGACCGCGAGGAAGCCGCCCTCAGCTGCCCCACCTGCGGGTTTACCCAGGCCGATTTCAAGAAATCCGGGCGCCTCGGCTGCCCGGATTGCTACCGCACCTTCGCGGAGGGCCTCGAAAGCCTCCTGAAGTCCATGCACAAGGGGATCCAACACGCCGGCAAGATCCCAGGATCCCCCCGCCCGGAAGCGCAGGCCGCTCAGAACCGCCTTCAGGCCCTCCAACAGCGCCTCACCGAGGCCATCGCGGTCGAGAACTACGAGGAGGCCGCACGGCTGCGCGACCAGATCAAAACCCTCAAGAACGCCGGAGGCGACGCCACGACGGCCTGACGCCATGAACCTCCACGAGTTCCTCAGCCCCCCGCAGGAGTCGGCCAAGCGATCCGGGCCCCATGACCGCATCGTCATGTCGAGCCGCGTCCGCCTCGCCCGAAATCTCAAGGGCCTCCCCTTCCCCGGCTGGGCCAAGAAACCCGACCGGATCCGGACCTGCAATGCCATCCGGACCGCCGTCGAAACCCTGCCCCAAATGCAGGGCGCGTACTCGGACTCGATGGAGAACTTCTCCGCTCTCGATCGCCAGATCCTCGTCGAACGGCACTTGATCAGCCGCGAGCACGCCGCGCGCAATGCCGGGAGCGGCCTGGTGCTGAGCCACGATGAATCATTGTGCGTCATGATCAACGAGGAAGATCACCTCCGCATGCAATCGCTCCTCCCGGGCTTCCAGCTCACCGAAGCCTGGTGCGCCATCGATGCCGTCGATTCCGCCCTCGAACAGCGCCTCGAATACGCTTTCTCGCCCCAGCTGGGCTACCTGACCGCCTGCCCGACGAACCTCGGCACCGGGATCCGCGTCAGCGCCATGCTCCACCTGCCCGCCCTCGTCATGGCTGATCAGGTCAACCCCATCATCCAGGCCGTCAACAAGCTCGGGCTCGCCGTCCGCGGCCTCTACGGCGAAGGCACCGAAGCCCTCGGGAATGTGTTCCAGGTCTCCAACCAGATGACCCTCGGCGAATCGGAAAAAGCCATCCTCGAACGCCTCAGCAAGGTGGTCCACCAGATCATCGAACACGAGGAAAACGCCCGCCGCGCCCTCCTCGACAAGAAGCCCAGGATGATCTACAACCACGTCGGGCGCGCCTACGGCATCCTGGCCAACGCGCACAGCATTTCGAGCAAGGAAACCATGAACTTGCTCTCCCTCTTCCGGCTCGGGGTCGATCTCGGCCTTTTTCCCGGTAGCCACAGGGCGCTCGTGGGCGAGCTCTTCCTCGTCACCCAGCCCGCTCACCTCCAGTTGAGGTTCACCGAGAAACTCCCCCCCGAGGAACGGGACATCAATCGGGCGGATATGATGCGCCAGGCCCTCCAGACTGTGAACCGCCCCGTCATCCCCTCACCGGACACCGGACCTCTGGACAAACCTCCCGCCCCATAGCATTTTGGAAGCGCGATGAGCGAAGAAAACCTCAGCAGTTTCACGCCGCGGGCGCAGCAGGTGCTGGCCCTGGCCCGCAAAGAGGCCGACCGCTTTAATCATAACTTCGTCGGCACCGAACATCTCCTCCTCGGCCTCATCAAGCTCGGCCAGGGGGTCGCGGTCAACGTCCTCCAGAAAATGGGCCTCGACCTCGAAACCGTCCGCATGGAGGTCGAGAAGCAGGTCGGCACCGGCCCCGATCAGAAGATGATCGGCAACATCCCCTACACGCCGCGGGTCAAGAAGGTCCTCTCCCTCGCCAGCAAGGAAGCTAAAGCCCTCAACCACACTTACGTCGGCACCGAACATATCCTCCTCGGCCTCCTCCGGGAAGGCGATGGCGTCGCCGCCCAGGTCCTCAAGAACCTCGACGTCGACATCGAGCAGACCCGCCAGGAGATTCTCAAGGAACTCGACCCCAACCTCGCCTCGAATGAGGAGGCGGCCGGCGCCCCCGAGGAGAGTCCCAAGGCCCAGGAGAAGAAAACCGAGGTCAAAACCCCCGCGCTCAAAGCCTTCGGCCGCGACCTCACCGAAATCGCCCGCAAAGGCGAAATGGACCCCGTCATCGGCCGCCAGTCCGAAATCGAGCGGGTCATCCAGGTCCTCTGCCGCCGCACCAAGAATAATCCCGTGCTCCTGGGTGAAGCCGGCGTCGGCAAAACCGCCATCGTCGAAGGCCTCGCCCAGGAAATCGCCAAAGGCAACGTCCCCGAACTCCTCCGGGACAAGCGGGTCATCACCCTGGACCTGGCCCTCATGGTCGCCGGCACCAAGTACCGCGGCCAGTTCGAAGAGCGTATCAAGGCCGTTATGGATGAAATCCGACGCGCCAAGAACGTCATCCTCTTCATCGACGAGCTGCATACCATCGTCGGCGCCGGCTCCGCCGAAGGCACCATGGATGCCTCGAACATCATCAAGCCCGCCCTCAGCCGAGGCGAAATGCAGTGCATCGGCGCCACCACCCTTACCGAATACCGCAAGTACATCGAAAAAGACGCCGCCCTCGAACGCCGCTTCCAAACGGTCAAGGTCGAACCGCCGTCCATCGACGAAGCCATCCAGATCCTCAAAGGCCTGCGCCCCAAGTACGAGGAGCACCACAAGATCGAACTCACCGACGCCGCCATCGAAGCCGCCGTCCGTCTCTCCGACCGCTATATCACCGGCCGTTTCCTGCCCGATAAGGCCATCGATGTCATGGATGAAGCCGGCTCCCGCGCCCGCATCGGCGCCATGACCAGGCCCCCCGACGTCAAACAACTCGAAGCCGAAATCGAACAGCTCAAGACCCGCAAGGAACGCGCCATCAAGGAACAGGACTTCGAAGGCGCCGCCTCGATGCGCGACCGCGAAAAGCAGGCCAAGGACCGCCTCGAAGCCGTCCTCGCTCAGTGGCGTACCACCCGCGAGGAGAAACGCGTCCGCGTCGACGAAGACGACATCATGCACGTCATCGCCAAGTGGACCGGCATCCCGCTGCAGCGGATGGGCCAGAACGAAATTCAGAAGCTCCTCGGCATGGAAGCCGAACTCACCAGGGTCGTCGTCGGCCAAAATGACGCCGTTCTCGCCCTCTGCAAGGCCCTGCGACGGTCCCGGGCCGACCTCAAGGACCCCCGCCGGCCCATCGGCACCTTCCTCCTCCTCGGCCCCACCGGCGTCGGCAAGACCCTCCTCGCCAAGACCCTCGCCGAACAGATGTTCGGCGACGCCAAATCGCTCCTTCAGCTCGACATGAGCGAGTACATGGAGAAGTTCAATGTCTCCCGCCTGATCGGATCCCCGCCGGGCTACGTCGGTTATGAAGAGGGCGGACAACTCACCGAACAGGTCCGGCGCAAACCCTACTGCGTCATCCTTTTCGACGAGATCGAAAAGGCCCACCCCGATGTCATGAATATGCTCCTCCAAATCCTCGAGGAGGGCAAATTGACCGACAGCTTCGGACGGATTGTCGACTTCAGGAACACCATCGTCCTGATGACCACCAACGTCGGATCCGAGGCGCTCCGCAAGCAAACCACCATCGGATTCACCCCCGCCACCGAGGAACATAACTACGAAGGCATGCGCGACAAGATCCTCGAGGAAGCCCGCCGCGTCTTCCGCCCCGAGTTTCTCAACCGCCTCGACGACTGCATCGTCTTCCGCTCGCTCAACAAGACCGACCTGATCCAGATCCTCGACCTCGAAGTCGCCAAGGTCATGCAGCGGCTCAAGCACAAGAACATCCGCCTTGAACTCGACGCCCTGGCCAAGGACTTCCTCACCGAGAAAGGCTACGACCCCCAATACGGCGCCCGTCCCATGCGCCGGGCCGTAGAACGCCACCTCGAAGATCCCCTCGCCGAGGATATCATCCGCGGCAACTTTGCCGAAAACGAGCCCATCCTCGTCACCGTCGAAGGCGACAGACTCGTCTTCAGCCAGAAACGGAACTCACCCAACGCCGTCTCCGGCTGACCCCGGATATCGCCCGCACCCACGTTCCCAACGCCATGAAACACCCGTACCGCATCCTCCTCGCCACCCTCTGCCTCGCAACCGCCGCCATCGCCGCCCAATCCGCCAACCCGCCCCCAGGCACCCCCCTCTTCAACGGTCGGGACCTCACCGGCTGGACCTCCGTCCACGATACCACCTTCGAGGTCAAGGACGGTAACCTCCGGCTCGTCAAGGGCATGGGCTGGCTCCGCACCGACAAGCAGTACGGCGACTTCATCCTCGAGTTCGAATGGCGCGCCCTCGAAGAGAAATACGACAGCGGCATCTTCCTCCGAGCCGGCCTCGAAGGCAAACCGTGGCCCAAGGACGGCTGGCAGGTCAACCTCCGCTACGACGCCCTCGGCGGCCTCGTCAAAGGCTTCCAACCCGTCGTCCCCGCCGA
Organism: Verrucomicrobiota bacterium; assembly: GCA_029556615.1. GTDB lineage: Bacteria > Verrucomicrobiota > Verrucomicrobiia > Limisphaerales > J093 > JAKQDD01. Next base: position 19,136 of record JAKQDD010000109.1, read on the forward strand.
GACTCCCAAGAAACCCGTCAACCAGTGGGTCAAGTTCCGAATCGAAGCCCGCGGCAAACGCATCACCCTCGACGTCGACGGCGAACGCGCCTGGGAAAGCGATGCCCTCGACGCCACCCGCGGTTATCTCGGCATCCAGGCCGAGGACCGATCCTTCGACTTCCGCAACTTTCGCCTCCAGGAGCTCACTCCGTAGAGATGCCCTGACCGAGAAGGAGAATGCCTGAAGCCGGAAGGTCCGGAACGCCACGGGATGAGCACGTTTCTCAAGGCTCGGGAATCTGAATGAGCGGCTTTCCCCTCGTCGACCCCATCCCGCTGCCGGCGCCCGTCTGGCTCTTCAAGGGCCTGCACGGCCTGACGCTGGCACTGCACTTCGCCGCCGTCGAAGTCCTCCTGGGCAGCATCCTCGCCGCCGTCTGGCTCAATGCCCGCGGCCTGCAACACCCCGACGCCTCGATCCGGGAGACCCTCCTCAATGCCAGCCACGCCCTGGCCCGGCGACTCCCGGTCGTCATGACCTTCGTCATCAACCTCGGCGTGCCCCCACTCCTCTTTGCCCAGGTCCTCTACGGTCGCGCCCTCTACACCAGCAGCATCCTCATCGGCGTCTACTGGATCAGCGTGATCGCCCTTCTCACGCTCTGCTACTGGCTCCTCTACCGGTTCGCCACCCGCACCGAGTCCGGACGCTCCGCCTGGCTCCCCGGGCTCGGTTCCTGGCTCCTCGCGGCCGTCATCGCCAAGATCTACGTCACCAACATGACGCTCCTCCTGCGCCCCGGCGTCTGGAATGACCTCTACTCTCAATCCGCCCTCGGACTCCGATTGCCCACCGGCGATCCCACCCTCCTCCCCCGCTGGTTGTTCATGCTCGCCGGCGGTCTCGTCGCCGCAGGTCTCTGGATGATCTGGCTGGCCGGACGATCCGCGCTCGAATCCCGGGTACGAACCTGCCTGGCAGGCTTCGGCGGCCGCCTGGCTCTCGGCATGGCCGTCGTCCAAGCCGCACTCGCGTTCGTCGTGTTCCAGTCCCAGCCCGATGCCGTCAAGTCCGCCCTCGCCTCCCGCACCCTCTGCCAAGCCACCGCCGCCGGTTGGTTCGCCGCCCAGGCCCTCGTCGCCGGCCTCGCCGCCTGGTCCGCCATCCGCAAGCCAGCGTCACCCGCAGCCGGATGGCTCGCTGCAGCCTCGGGCCTGGGCGCCATCGCCTTCATGACGGTCTACCGCGACGCGCTGCGCGATATCACCCTCGGCCTTGCCAACTACGACGTCTGGCAGCGGCACGTCGCCACCAACTGGGGCGTCGTCGGTGTCTTCCTCGTCATCACCGTCGCCGGCTTGGTCGCCCTGGCCTGGCTCATCTCGGTCCTCCGACGCGCCCAGCCGGCCACAGAAAGGGTGGACCGATGAACCGGCCCGCAAACCGCCCGCCCCGCTCACGGCGCGCCTTCGTCCTCGCCGCCGCCGGCAGCATCGGCGCCTGCTACGCCGCCGCCATCGGCTACCCCCTCTATCGCTACCTCGCCTCCCCGGTCGAGAAGGCCGCCGCCGCCGGAGCCGTGACCGAAGTCACCCTCGCGGATGCGCACAAGCTCCCCCTGGGTGCCGTCCTGATGTTCCGGTTCGGCTCAAAACCCGGACTCCTCATCCACCACCGCGATGACACCTGGGTCGCCATGGACGCTGTTTGCACTCACCTCGGCTGCACGGTTCAATACCAGCCCGATCGCGACCGCGTCTATTGCGCGTGTCACGGCGGAGTCTACGACGCCCGAACCGGCGCGAACGTCGGCGGCCCCCCGCCCCGGCCCCTCCGTCTGTTCAAGGTGTCGGTCGGCCCCGCCGCCGTTGTCATCTCCCGCGCCTGACCTTCCACCGCCATGAAATGGCTTAAGTCGACGCTCTGGCCGTGGTTGGACGAACGCCTCGGCCTCGAAGACCTGATCGCGTTCGCCGGCAAGAAGACCGTGCCCGTTCACCGGCACTCGTTCTGGTACTACTGGGGCGGCCTCAGCCTCTTCTTCTTCGTCGTCCAGGCCTTCACCGGCGTCCTGCTGCTCCTCTACTTCCGGCCGGGCCCCGAGGCCTACGAATCCGTCCGCCAGATCACCTACGACATCAATTTCGGCTGGCTCGTCCGCTCGGTCCACTCGTGGGCTGCCAATCTCATGATCGCCGCGGTGTTCATCCACATGTTCTCCGTCTTCTTCATGAAGGCCTACCGGCGGCCGCGTGAGTTCGGCTGGTGGAGCGGCATGGGCCTCCTGATGGTGGCCATGGTCTTCGGATTTAGCGGGTACCTCCTGCCCATGAACGAGCTCGCCTTCTTCGCCACCAAGGTCGGACTCGAAATCCCCGCCGCCGTGCCCGGCATCGGCCCCGCCCTCGCCGACCTCGTCCGCGGCGGACCTGAAGTCAACGAGTACACCGTGCAGCGCTTCTTCGCGCTGCATGTCGTGGTCCTGCCTGCCCTGTTCCTTCCACTGCTCGGACTCCACCTCTGGCTCGTCCAGAAATTCGGAAACGCCCTGCCGCCCAACGAGGAAACCCAGTCGCCGGCCAGCCGCCGGTCCATCCCGTTCTTTCCCGATTTCCTCGAGAAAGACCTCGCGATGTGGCTCATCGCGCTCAATGTCATCGCCCTCCTCGCCGCCCTGTTCCCCTGGGACCTCGGCCAGCCCGCCGACCCCCTCAAGCCGGCCCCGTCGGATATCCATCCGGAGTGGTACTTCATGAGTTCGTTCCAGGTCCTGAAGCTCTTCGGACGCGTCTTCAGCGGCAAGCTGGCCATCCTGGGCGAGTTTCTCGGGATCGGCCTGTTCACCCTGGGCCTCGTGCTCTGGATGCTCATTCCCCTCTATGACACCGCCAGTCCTGCCGGTCGCCGGGCGCGACGCACCACCTACTTCGGCCTCATCGCCCTCGCCCTGCTGGTCATCACCACCCTCTGGGGTTACGCCGCCCTCAACTGAGACCATGCCCCGAGCCCCTCGGACTCGCCTATGAACTACCCCGCCTGGGACGTCCCCCACATCGGCAGCGGCGGCATCATTGCTCTCATCGCCATCTATCATGTGATGATCTCCCATTTCGCGGTCGGCGGCGGCCTCTACCTGCCGCTCGCGGAACGGAAGGCGCTCCGCGAAAACCGCCGCGACTGGCTCGACCAGTTGCGAAAGCACGCCAAGTTCTTTCTCATCCTCACCGGCGTCTTTGGCGCCGTCTCCGGCGTCGGGATCTGGTTCGCCATCGGTCTCGCCAACCCCGAAGCCACCAGCACGCTCATCCATAACTTCGTCTTCGGCTGGGCGATGGAATGGGTCTTCTTCCTCGTCGAGCTCAGCGCCGCCGCGGTCTACTACTACACTTGGGGGCGCGTGCCGGACTCCGTTCACCTCAAGGTCGGCTGGCTCTACGCCGTCGTCTCCTTCGGCACCCTGGTCATCATCAACGGCATCCTGGCCTTCATGCTCACCCCCGGAGACCCCTGGCTCACCGTGGCCGGCACCGGCCAGGAGTCCAGCCGGTTCTGGTCCGCCTTCTTCAATCCCACCTACTGGCCCAATCTCCTGATCCGCACGCTCGTCTGCACTTCCCTCGCCGGTATCTGGGCCCTCGTCACCTGCAGCCGAATCGATGGCGCCCAACACCCCGACCTCAAGTCCGCCCTCGTCCGCTGGAGTGCGAAATGGCTCATTCCCTCGTTCGGGCTCATGCCGTTCGCAGTCGGCTGGTACCTCTGGACCGTGCCCGAATCCCAGCGGGCCCTCCTCACCCTCGGCGTCAACACCATCGGCCCCGGCGCTTTCACCCAGGTCACCCGCATGGCCCTGGTCATTGTGATCGCCTCCGCCACGCTCGTCGCCGTCGTCTACGCACTCGCCTGGCGGTCACCCCGCGATTTTCGCTTCGGCCATGCCCTTGCCGTCCTGGCGCTTGCCCTCGCCGCCACCGCTGCCGGGGAGTACACGCGCGAGATGCTCCGCAAACCCTACGTCGTGGGAAACCACATGTACTCGAATGGCCTCCGCGCCGCCGCCGCGGATACCCCGGAGGAACGATCCCGCAGTTACCTCGACCCAAACCTCTGGCTTGACCGAAGCCCCGGCGTGGAACCACGCGCCGCGATCGGCGAAGCCATGTTCCGCGGCCAGTGCCTCGCCTGCCATACCCGCGACGGTTACCGCTCCATGAAGCGACTCCTCGCCGGACGCGACCGCGAGGCCATCCAGAACCTCCTCGCCATCCTCCACGAGCATAAGCCTGATTCCCCCTATCGCGCGTTCATGCCCCCCCTCGTCGGCACCGCCGACGAAATCAACGCCCTCGCCGATTACCTGGCATCTCTGGACACGCCTGCGCCGTCCCTCGCCTCGGGAGGAGCCGGCACAAAGCAATGACCGCCCCAACGTTTCATTGTCCTTTCCGATGACAAAGGAATGGGGACAAAGGAATTGCCGACCCCGGTCCTCCCCCATTCCCTTGTCCTCGAATTCCCTTGTCCCTTCCGATGATGACAAAGGAATGGGGACAAAGGAATCGCCGACCCCGGTCCTCCCCCATTCCCTTGTCCTCGAATTCCCTTGTCCCTTCCGATGATGACAAAGGAATGGGGACAAAGGAATCCTCTCCATTTCCCTGTCTGCCTTCGCAGGCCTTCCGTCAGTCTTCAGATCTTCAAAGGTCAGCCCTCGACAAATCGCCGATTCGCCTGTACAGGTTACCAGCGAAGAGGAGGTGACCCCGATGGAAGTCAGGGCAAGAGCTTCAGCACCATCATTCGGCTGCCCCGTGATGTTCGAGCGCCTTACCCGACCGGACTTCGACTCCCTGTCCCGGTGTGTCATGGGCCACGTCTTCGCGTCACAGAACGAATTGGGCCGTCTCTGCGATGAGTCAGTGTATCAGAACGACATCGCGCTGCGGTTGGAGGCAGAAGGGCTTGGACCGGTGATGACCCAACTGCCCGTCACTGTGGTCTGGTGCGATTTCAAGAAGACGTATTCCCTCGATCTCGTGGTGCGAGCATCGTTGATTTGTGAGCTGAAGGCCGTGGATTCCCTGTCGAGAGCGCACTACGGTCAATTGCTGCACTACCTCCTGCTCACGGACGTGCCGCACGGCAAGTTGATCAATTGCGGTGCTCCCTCGGTCGAGTATCACACCGTCAATGCCGTTGTGTCGGCGGAAACACGATGGACGTTTCACCTGCTGACCCACCGATGGCGACCCCGAACACCGAAGTGCGCCGACCTCCTTCACTGCCTCAATGAGCTCCTCCATGCATGGGGGGCTTTCCTCGACTGCCATCTCTACGAGGAAGCCCTGATCCACTTCCTGGGCGGCCGTGCGAAGGTGGTGCAACGCGTACCCCTCGCTCGAATGGGTCGGACTCTCGGCACCCAGCGCGCTGCGATGCTGACCGATGACATCGCGTTTCGCGTCACAGGACTCGCCCCCGCTGCTCAAGATGCCTACGAAACTCATCTGCGTCGCTCCCTCGCGATCAGTCCTCTGAGCACCCTGCACTGGATCAACTTTCATCACCAAAACGTTCAACTGATTAGCATTATTAGGTAGCCCCGATTATCCCCCCATTCCCTTATCCCCCCATTCCCTTATCCCCCCATTCCCTTATCCCCCCATTCCCTTATTCCCCCATTCCCTTATCCCCCCATTCCCTTA
>JAKQDD010000115.1 GCA_029556615.1 Verrucomicrobiota bacterium
GGTGGTGGTGCCGTGGAAGCCGGCGGTGCCTTCGAGGCTGCAGGTGCCGGGGCCGGCGAGGGAACCGCCGTGGCCGAAGTCGGATCGGGCGGGGAGGCTCAAGGTGCCGGTCTGGAGGTCGACGATGGCGCGGTTGGTGAAGGTGATGCCGCCATTGTCGGCACGGAAGGTGGTGGTGCCGCTCGAGGCGCTCTTGCGGAGGGTGCCGGCGTTTTCGAACACGGGCGCGGGCGTGCCACCGGTGTATGGGAAGAGGATCTGGTTGTTGGTGATCAGGAAAGTGCCGGCGTTGCGCAGGGCCGAGCCGTGGCCAAAGTGCAGTGGGCCGTCGGACCATGCGATTTCGCCGTTGTTATGGAGCGTTGTCGAGGGGCTGAACACATGCGAGTTCGAGCCGGCAAAGTGGGCTCGGACGCCTCCCTGGATCTGGAACGTGCCTGAGATGGTGCCTCCGTCCCAAGTCCAGGCGTCGATTGCATTGCCGGAGAATTGGACTGTCCCGCCAAGCAGGTTCCCGTTCGCAAGGGTCAGGGTGTCCACGGTAAGGGAAGTGACTGTGACAGTGGCACCACCTTGCACGGTGAGGTTGGCCAGGGTCAGATTGCCGACCGGGTCCGGATTGCCGTAGGCGGTCGAGCCGACCGAGGCGGTGTCGCCGGCGCCGGGGACGCCATGGGGCGACCAGTTTGCGGGGTTAGACCAGAGGTTGTTGTCGTTCGAGCCATTCGCGTCATAGCGCGAGCCGGCGGTCCAGGTGTAGCTGTCTGCCGATCCCTCGAAGAAGCCTGCGGCCAGGGTGACGACGGCGGCCCAGCAGAGGAATCGGAAGGGTCTGACCGCGGTATGGGTAGGCGCCGGTGTTATCAGGCGACCGGCGTGGGCGAAATCGGGTTGCATGGAGAGCATGATATCCGCTCTTGGTGGGTCAAGTGAAGTCGACCGCATGGTAGTTTGCGGTTTCGGAGGTTACCGTGGCAGACTACCACGACGGACGATGGTGGGTCAACGGATTCCCGACTGAGCGACGACGCAGTGGGCCGGGTGCCATCCTGCCCGGCAGAGCTGGGGGGCATGGGCTTGCTGGCTTCGTTGTTCGTCGGTCGCAGACCGCTTCGGGTATGCTCCCCTCATGCGCGGCTCGACCGAGCTCGCCGTGGTCCTTGCCAGCGAGCCTAATCCGCTCCAGCAAGACCGGGGTTCATCCTTGCACAGACCCTGAATCGGTGAAGGTGAAACCCGCACTGATTCGGGTCGGATCACCGATTGAGGGCGAGGATCCGCCGCGGTCAGCGCCTCAGGCGGGATCGAATTGCGTATCCGGTTCGAAGGGGAAGACGGATTTCCGGCGGCGCGTGTAGGTGAGCCGCTCGATTCGCATGTCGCCTGCGCCCGGCGTGAGCAAGAGGATGTAGCGCGGAGCGATGCGGCTGAGGCCGGGATAGAGGTAGCCCTCCTTGACGACGACGAGTTTTCGGCTGAGGGGATCGATGCCGCAGGGTTCGAACTGGCGCGGGTCCGTGAACGCTGTCGGACCATCGGCCAGGATCACCTCGATCCGGCCGATGCGGCCGACCACCATCCGCGGTTGCTGGACCAGGCGCAGGATTCCGAGGTCGGCCTCGAGGGGCGGGCCGCACCGCTTCTCGATGGTCGCGCCGAGGGACAACCGCAGGGTCCGGCCCTGACCGGCCTCGAAGCATCGGCGGGTGGCTTCCGGATCGTTAAGGCCGGCGACGACGGCACTTGGGACCTTTCGTTCCACGAGGTGCCGCAGCACGACCGGCAGATCACCGGGCGTGCTGGCCGTCACATTGTCGCCACTGTCGGTGAGGAACACGGTGGATTCCCGGGCTTCGAGGGCGCGGGTGACGCCCTCTTCGAGCTCGGCGGTCTCGCAACCGAAGGCGAACTGCCGGCGCGCGTCCCAGATCTGGCGTGCGAGGTGGATGGCGGCGGCTCGGGCGGTGGCTCTCGAGCCGTCGGCAGTGACCATCACCGACATGCCGGTGTCAGGGGAGTCAGTCCAGGCGCACCCGACGAAGAGGGTGGCGGCGAGGATCTTCGCCTCGTGGCCCGGGAGTCCTTCGTGTTCGAGCCGGCGCGCCTCCTCGACGAGAGATCGGAACGGCTCTGCGGTTGTCATTGCCTTCTCGCCCTGGAGGATCATGGGTATGGGCAAGACGCAGGCGACAGGCCGCGCGGTTCCCGCCAGGGTGTCCAGCAGGATGCGCTCGGCGAGCTCGGCGGTTTGGGGGCCGTCGGTGTGCGGTGCGGTTTTGAGGCCGACCAGGATATCGCCGGCCTCGGCCAGCCGGGACGGGATATTGCCATGCAGATCGAAGGTGCAAGCGATCGGCACGCCGGGTCCGACGATGGTTCGCGCCTGCCGCACGAGTTCGGTCTCGGCGGGGCCCACGCCATCGGCGTACATGGCCCCGTGCAAGCGCAGAAAGACCGCATTGACGGGCATAGCGGCGCGCAAGGACTCGAGCACGCGATCGACGGCTTCGCGGCAGGCTGCCTCGGACACGGTGCCGCCGCCGGCGGGCCGGGCGGCGACGCCACGAAGGATCGTCCACGCGGGCTCTTTCCAAACCGGAAGACGCAAATCGGTTGCGGTAGCATAAGTGAACGCCGCGGTCGGAACCGGATGGAACGTGTTGGTCTCGTGGGCGAAGAGCCCGACGAAGACACGGCGTGGGTCGCGGTCGGACGCGTGGAGGACGCGGCCCGTGGGGCTGACTGCCAGCGCGACGGTGCCGGCGGTTTGCCGGAGGAAGGCGCGGCGGGGGATAAGGCCCTTCACGGCGTGGGGAGCGGTTCGAGGGTGATCTTGCGGTACCAGGCCTCGCTGGGCGGTCCGCCGTGGATCTGGAGACCGATGGTGCCGGCCTGCTCGATGGTGTCATCGGCCTCGGTGTAGTCGACGGTCCGCACGCCATTGATCCAGAGTTGGATCCGCCGGCCTTCGCATCGGATGCGGTACTGGTTCCAGTCGCCGCGGCGGAGGATCCTGTTGACTGCGGCGGCGTCCGATTTTGCCAGGACACGGTTCCGGCGGGACTCGTCGTAGAGACAGCCCCACCATTCGGGGTCGCCGAGGTCGGCCTGGTAACCGATCATCTCGTGGTGGTTGGGAATCCGGCGCGATCGGATCTGGATGCCGGCGTTGGCGTTGGTGCCGAGGATCTTGAATTCGAGTTCGAGGACGAAGTTGGTATAGGCGCGTTGGGTGACGAGGAACTCGTTGCGGGGGACCGGCGCTGTGAGCGAGCCGCCCACAAAGGCGCCGTCGACGATCCGCCACGTCCGGTTCGTGTCGCCTTCCCAGCCCGCGAAGGACCGGCCGTCGGCAAGGCGGATTGCGGAGGCGGTGTCGGCCGCCATGCCGCAGGCGAGCGTTCCGAGGATCCAGGCGGTGAGAAAGAAGAAACGTGGGTTCATGGTTGTGGGATGTGGCAGCACTCCAGCAGGCCACGCATCGGATGGATCCGGTATGGTCCAAGCTCTGAGTCCGCCGACATGGTGTGTACTATGCGAGTCAGGGCCCGGTTGACAAGCTGACAGTAGCGAGGCGCGCCTTCAGACCGATGAAACATGCAGTCCCAAGGAACCATGGGGGCAGCGGGGCTCCCTGCCTCCGCGCCTCGCTAATGGAGAGTCCTCGACGGAAGGTGGGGAGGTCTGGAACGGCAGGGGCCAAACTTGACCTGTTGACCAGACAGTCCACAAGTCGAGGACTCTAGTGCAGGGCGAGTTCCGCCAGGTAGATGGCGGTGATGATCGTGCCGGCGGCGTCCTTCTCGTGGCTCGAATAGTAGGAGATGAGGGCGCGGTCTGGACCTAGCTCGACAAAGCCGGGGTAGGAGGTATCGCCTCCGCTGGGGAGCTCGGCGGCTTCGTGCAAGCGGTTGCCGACCAGCCACCAGAAGGCTGTCTTGGGGCCGCGGTCCGGGGTCGAGTGACGGCCGCCGACGAGGTAGCGGCTGCCCCATTGCACGAGCAAGGGGCCGCCGACGGATCGGTCCAGGTCGAGCCGATCCCATGCCGTGTAAGGGGGCGGGGACCGGAGCAGTTGGGCGGTGCCGCTTCGCCGGCCGACCCCCAGGACCCGGCCATCGGGTTCGAACAGGAAGGCGGTTTCGTCCCCGGCCACCTCCTGAAACACGGCCTTCTTGTGCCAGATCAAGCCATCGTCGCTTTCGAGCATCAAGGATTCGACCTGCCGTCCCTCGCCCTTGGGTCCGACCGCGAAGCCAGTCTTGCGTCGGGCGCACAGGTAGGCCTTGCCGCCGAACGCGGAAGCGCGCCAGATGTAGTGGCCGAAGGTCCCTTCGAGCAGGATGGGGCCATGCCATGTTGTGCCGTCGTCGGACCAGGCGGCGTAGCCGAGGTGCTGGTTGAGGTCCCACTCCTTGGGGGGCAGCGACGTGGGCCCGCTGTACCACGTGCCCGTGTAAACGAAGAGCTTGCCCTGGAACGCCAGGAAATGTGGATCGCGGGTATCGCGGTGGGTGACGGCGAACCGATGGACGGGGCGCCACTCCTGGGCGTCGTCGCTGACGAGGATCAGGATCGACGCCGTGGGATGGACGGCGTGTCCATCGGGGCAACTGCGGAAGGTGAGATAGAACCGGCCGCGGAACCGGATCAGGTCGGTGAACGCGTTGTGCTCGCCGTTGTGGAAGGCGCGGCGGACGGCGGAGACCTCGATTCGAGGCGGGGTCGTCGGACCCGCAGGGTCGAACGGCCCGTTGCTATCGGCGCCGAGGGCGACGAGGGCCACGGGGAGAACGGCAATCCAGCGGGCGCAGCCGTGGCGGCGCAGTTGCATCATGGCGTGCATTCTGCCCCAGGGTCGGCGGCAGCGTGAAGCGGATTCGACCGGCGCACCCCGCTGCGCTTCCGCCTCCCAATCTGTTCTCCGCCCTGAATCGGCGAGGAACTGCCCCGCGCAGATTCGGGACGGATCGCCGATTGACCCACGCGCTCATTCGCGCCGACGTGGCCGGCTGCTGGCAGAATGACAGGATTGTCATTGGGGTGATCAGCGAGGGGTCATCCTGATGTGCAAGGATTCTGCTGCATGGATACGACCAGCAATGCTGAGAGCCTCTCCGAAGCGTGGAGGCCGGCGGGAGCAGCGAACCGGGAGCGGCGGCATGGCGCGGGCCCATGCTTGGTGGACGCAGGGGATTCGAGTGGGGAGGAGGACTCCGCGGCACGGACGCGGCGGCGATTCGCCAGCGAGGCTGCAGCGCGGAAGTACGCCGGTTCGCTGGGAGGCACGGCAACGCACTGGCGTGAAGTGTCCTGCATTCGGGCGGGGCTCAGTGGGGTGTCGGCCGGATCGAGGGTCCTGGACCTCCCTTCGGGCACGGGGCGGCTGTTGCCGCTTCTTGTGGCGATGGGCTTTCGAGTCACCGAAGCCGATTCATCCCCGCACATGGTCGAGTTGGCACGGGCTCATGCTGAGGCCCAGGGCCTCGGCCAGGGTACCGAGTTTCGGGTGGCGGACGCCTTTGCCACAGGTTTCCCGGATGGGGCTTTCGATGCGATTCTCTCGAATCGTCTCTTTCATCATTTCAGCGAAGCGGCCGTGCGCCGTCGCTGCCTGAGCGAGTTGAGCCGGATTTGCCGGGGACCGATCGTGGTGTCGTTCTTCTGCACCGCTTCTCTGGATGCCGTGATGTTTCGGTTCCGGCACTGGCTGAGCCGCAGGACGCCGAGCGACCGGATCCCGATCCCGCTCGACCGCTTTGGCGCGGATGCGAGGGCCTGCGGGTTGCGGGTCGTGCGGATCCTGCCGACGCGGGGTGGAGTGTCGAAGCAGTGGTATGGGGTCCTGGAGAGAGCGGAGGCGAAGGCAGGTCCGTTTCCGGCCTGAGAGTGGATACCGCCCAGCCAGTCCTTCATGGAGACACGACGATACAGTGTTGAGCATGCGGGCGCCTTGCTGGCTGGAGCGGTTTGTCTCTGCCGGGATGCCCATGGGGAGAAGGTGTTCGAGTTGCCGGGCGGCCGGATCGCGAAGCTCTTTCGTCGGAAGCGGTGGCTTTCGTCCAACACGTTCCTTCCCTATGCGAAGCGCTTCGCCCATGTGGCGGAGGAGATGGCGCGGCGAGGCATTGCGACCGTCGATGTGTTGGGAGTGTATCAGCTTCCCGAGATTGCACGGCAAGCGGTTGTGTACCGCAAGGTCGAGGGCGACACACTGCGCGAAGCGCTGACCCGGCCCGGCGCCGCCGGTCTCCTTGTCGGACAACTGGCGGATCTTCTGGCGATGCTCCATGACCGGGGCGTGTACTTCCGGTCGCTGCACTTCAGCAATCTGGTGTGCAGCCCATCCGGGCTGGTGTTGATCGACATTCTGGACACGACCTTTCGTCGCGGGCCCCTGCGTTCGGGCTTGCGGGTGCGCAATTTCCGCCATCTGCTGCGGTACGACGCCGACCGGCGAGCCCTGGCGGTCTATGGTGCGAACGCGTTCGTCGAGCGCTACGGGGCGGCGACGGGCTGGTCGGCGCGGGCTCAGTCGCGGTTCGTAGAGCGTCTGGTGCGTATCGAGGACTTCTGGGCCGGGCGCGGGTCTGGCGTGTCGCAGCCCTCCGGCGTGTTCAAGGTGTTTTCGCAACATCCGGTGCCACGGCGAGCGGCAGGCGGACGGTGACGGTGGTCACGATGCCCGGTTGGGAGGCGAGGTGGATTTCGCCGCCATGCGCCCGGACAATCCACTGGGCGATGCTCAATCCGAGGCCGCTGCCCTCGATCGTGCCGCTGTGGGCAGGATCGCCGCGGAAGAAGCGGTCGAAGATCCGGGTGAGGTGCTCGCGGGCGATGCCGGGGCCGCCGTTGGCGATTCGCAACTCGGCCAGACCGCCGTCACGCCGGAGAGCGAACTTCACAAAGCCGCGGGGTGCATTGTACTTGATGGCGTTGTCGGTGAGGTTGAGAAGGAGTTGACGCAACCGGTGACAATCACCCTGGACGACGGCTTCGTCGCAGGCTTCGAGTTCGACGGTGATCTGACCGGGGCCGGCGAGTAGTTGGGCATCGGCGACACTGTCGCGCACGAGATCATCGAGGCGGACCGGCGCCTGCGCGAGCGTGAGTTGGCCGGCATCAGCTTTGGCGAGCAACGTCAGCGAGTCCACGATCTTGGCGACGTGGGCCACTTGCTCGAGTTGATCCGCAAAGACCTCGCGCTGGGCGGGGGGGGTGGCGGGGTCGCGGAGCGCGGTTTCGATCTCGAGTCGCATGACGGTGAGGGGCGTCTTGAGCTCATGCGAGGCGCCGAGGGTGAATTCGCGGATGTGAGTGAACGACTCCTCGAGTCGGGCCACCATCGAGTTGAAGACCACGGTGAGCCGATCGAGTTCATCGCCCGTGCCCCGCATTGGGAGTCGCTCATGGAGATTGTGGATGTGAATGCGTTCTGCCGCGCGGGTCAGGGAGGTGATCGGCGCGAGGGATTGGCCCAGCAGCCACCACGTGCCGACGAGCAACAGGACCGTGGTAGGAAGCCCGTAGAAGAGGATGATCTCCCCCACTTCCTCCCAAGCCGGCATGGGTTGGTTGCGGGGGTCCTTCAACAACCGCTGTTGTTCGACCCACTCGTAGTGAATGACGCCCGATAACACGACGAGCGACGCGAGCAGAATGCCGCCGATCCACAGTGCGAGCCTGTTGCGGATCGTCACGGCGACTCCTTCAGCACGTAGCCGACCCCGCGCACGGTATGGAGCAGCTTGGGCTCGAACCCCGCGTCGATCTTCTCGCGCAGGCGCATGATGTAGACGTCCACAAGGTTGGTACCGGGATCGAAATCGTAATCCCAGACCTTCTCGACAATCGCCATCCGACTGCAGATGCGGCCGGCGGAGCGCATCAGGAACTCGAGCAGGAGATACTCGCGGCGGGCGAGGTCAATCGGGGTGGCGCCACGCGTCACAGTGCGGCTCACGGAGTCGAGGGTGAGGTCGCCGACGCGCAGGACGGGCGACTTGGTTTCACCGTGACGGCGTCCCAGCGCCCGGACCCGGGCGATCAGTTCCTCGAGGGCAAACGGTTTGGGCAGGTAGTCGTCCGCCCCGGCGTTCAAGCCTTCGACGCGCTCTCCGATCTCTCCGCGTGCGCTGAGCAGCAGGACGGGCGTGGTGATCTTCCGCTCCCGCATCTGGCGCACGACGCTGAGGCCGTCGCGGCCGGGCAACATGATGTCGAGCACGATGACGTCGAAGGGCGTGGCACCCACGGCGGCGAGCGCCTCGGAGCCGTCGTGCAGCAGGTCGACCGCGTGGCCCTCCGCCCGGAGTGCTTTCCGGATGAAGGAACCGGTCTTCTTCTGGTCCTCGACAACGAGCACGCGCATTACCCCGAGGTTACCGGGCCCTGCGGGGGGTGGCAATGCGGGAGTGGGCCCGGGTGTCGGAGGATTCACAAGCGCGTAGCGTTCCGACCGGACTCAAGAGTATCCCGGGCGGCTTCGCCCGTCGGGAGTGTGGCGCTCATGGGGACACTTTCCGCAACCCACGGTGGCGCCACGATGAACGGGCGATGACAGAATTGTCATTCGGCCGTCATCAGGCGGCCATGTCGCGTGGCCAGAATGCGCGGATGAATGCATCGGGAGTTCTTGGCGGCGCGGCTGGCAATTGCCAACCGCGGAACCGGTCCTGCAAATGAACGACGTCTTGCTCAGAGTCGAGCTGCGGGACTGGATGCTGGTGGTGACGCCCTGGAAGTTGATCGGTTATGGCGGAGTGGTCGTTTTTACGGGGCGCTGGTTGGTTCAGGTCATCGCGTCGCACCAGGAGCGTCGATCTCACTTTCCACGGTTGTTCTGGTATATGTCGCTTCTGGGCAGCTTGCTGTTGCTCTCGTATTTCAGCCTGAGTGACAAGAGTGATTCCGTGGGCGTGCTCTCCAATCTGTTTCCGGTCGCCATTGCTGGGTACAACCTGTTCTTGGAAGCACAACACGACGGACGCAGGGCGGGCTTGGGCGAATCCAAGACAGGCGTTTCACGCCCAAGGGATGAGGTGGGCCCTGTGGACGAGATGCCACCGGAACCCAGCGCGAGCGATCCTCGGCGCAGAGTTGCGGGGTCGGCACGATGACCGCGCCACTCCCCGAACGCCGTCCCGTCCGCAGCGCTGCTGTCGTTGGCGTGCTGATCCTGTTGCTGCTCGGGGCCTATCCGGGTTGGCTGTTGTGGACCGACAACTTTCACGAGGTGCTACCAGGAGCGCTGTACCGGGCCGGCCAGTTGGATCGTGACGAGCTGACGACGGCGATCCGACGCCACCGGATTCGTGCCGTGTTAAACCTGCGCGGGCCGAACGGAGGCAAGCGGTGGTACGACGACGAAACGAGGGCGTGTCGTGATCTTGCCGTCGAGCACGTTGATTTCCGGATGTCGGCACGGAGCGAATTGACGTCGGAACAAGTCCGTGATCTCGATGAACTGCTTTGCGGTTTGCCTCAACCCGTGCTGATCCACTGCAACGGGGGCAGCGACCGCACCGGTCTGGCTGCCGCGCTCCACGTGTTACGAAGGAAGGGCGGCACGCCGGAGGAAGCACGGCGACAGTTGTCGTGGCGCTATGGCCATGTTCCAATCCTCTGGTGGTCTTCCACCGCGGCGATGGATCGTTCCCTCACCCGCATTGTGGAGGAAGCGGAGGCGCGGATCAATACGGTGTGCAAGTGAAGATGACTCCTGCTGCCCGAAGAGGAGGTCAGCCACGGTCACAAGGCGCCCTCACTCACCAGACCAACATCACATCCGACTGGAAACATAGGCAAGACGTCGGACAATCGCCGTTCAGGTGTCAAACGGTGAACTTCGGCGGACGCCAGCGTTGGTCGTGGCTTGTGTTGGCCGCGTTGGTCCTGCTGAGCAGCTTTGCGTTACTCGGTTCCCGGGGGCTGAACGAGCCGGACGAGGGGCGCTACGCAGAGATCAGCCGGGAGATGCTGGCGAGCGGGGAGTGGATGATCCCGACGCTTCACGGGTTTCCCCATCTCCAGAAGCCCCCGGTCATCTACTGGCTTGTCGCCGGGGCCTACGGCCTGTGGGGGCGGACGGAATGGGCTGCGCGATTCCCTTGTGCTCTGGCTGCGCTGGGGACCGCCTGGCTGACGTTCCTGATGGGGCGATGGGCATTCGGGCGGCGTGCGGCCGTCGCGGCGACCGTGTGCTTGGCAACATCTCTCGGGTTCTTCGCCCTCGCTCGAACGCTGACACCCGATATGGTGTTCACCTTTTGGATTACAGCGGCGATGGCCGCGTTTGTACGATGGACCCGGCGCCCGCAGGCCAGGGGCTGGATCTGGTTGTTCTTTGTCACCCTTGGGGTGGGCTTCATGACCAAGGGGCCGCTGGTCGTGCTTTCGTTGAGCGGTTCCAAGCTGGTGACGTACGTGCTGCCCCTCTTTCCCGCTCTGGCCTTGGCGGTCGGAGCCTGGTGGGATCAGGTCGGAAGCCGAAGGGACCTCACGGGGCATGCGGTGGCCATCGTTGGCCTGTTCGGGGGGTTGGCCATGGCGCTGCTGTCCGCGATGCGGTTTGGCCCGGAGACCCTGCCGGCAGTGCCGGTCTGGGTTTGGGGACTCTTGATGGGGATATGGGGTCAACGTCCTCGGCATCGAGTGGTACCTCGCCCGTCTTGTCCCTGTTTCGAAGGGCCAAGCCGACGAGATACTGCCGGGGGCCGCTGCCCCCGAGGCGCGGCTGCTTGCGTCGCCGGAGCAGTGCACTGAGCTTGCACCGCCGGGGCAGTCCGTGTATGGCGTGGTCAAGTCGAAGCGGGTGGGGTTCGACTGGCCTACCAATCGGTGGCATTGTGTTGCAACCACAGGATCGTTTGCGTTGATTCAGCGCAGGGACGAATGACAGTCCCGACGCCAGCCCGGAATGAAACCTGCTCTTGATCGAATCCTTATATGCTGAGCTGTTCTCGACGGTGTCTTCTCTTCCTGCTGCTCTCACTCTCTGTGTCCAGCGTGTCGTTACGCGGGGCGGGGGTGATCGTGAACGAGATCATGTATCATCCGGCCAGCACGAATCGTCTCGAGGAATGGTTCGAGCTGCACAATGCCAGTGCGGAGTCCGTCGACCTGTCCGGCTGGAGGACGAGCCAGGGCGTGACGTTCACTTTCCCGGCGGGCACCCGGTTGGCGGCGGGCGGCTACCTGGTCGTGGCGGCCGACGTCCCCACGTTTGCGGCCGGGCATCCGGGAATTGGCAACGTGGTCGGCGGCTGGACCGGGGTGCTGAGTCATGACGGGGAGGACCTGGAGATCGAGGACGCGGAAGGCAACGCCGCGGATCATGTTGCCTACGCGCCGGAGGGGGAGTGGGCGGTGCGTCGTCTGGGGCCCGTGGACCGGCTGAACCGGCGGGGGTGGGAATGGTATGCCGAACACGGCGGCCTGGGGAAATCGCTCGAGCTGGTGAATTCGGAGTTGCCGAATGAACTCGGCCAGAACTGGGGTTCGAGCAGCGTGGCGGGCGGGACGCCGGGCGGGCCGAACTCGATTGCGAGCGACAACATGGCTCCGTTGATTCTCGACGTGGCGCACGCCCCGGTGGTGCCGCGCTCCTCCGACCCGGTGACCGTCACGGCGCGGCTGATGGACGAGCAGGCGGGCGGCCGGGAAGTGATGGTGCACTGGCGGTTGGATGGGGCCCCAGAGTTTGCCGTGGCGCCCATGGTCGATGACGGGGCGCATGGCGACGGGCTCGAGGGCGACGGCCTGTATGGGGCGATCCTGCCGCCACAGGCCAGCCGGACGATCGTCGAGTTTTACCTCACCGCCCGGGATGCGGAGGGTCATGCGCGGCGGTACCCGAACGTCGAGCCGTCCGGCGGGGCGCGGACGGCGGATCTCGCCTACCAGGTCGACGACTCCGTGTATGCGGGGGATCAGGCGTTGTTCCGGCTCATCATGACGGCGGCGGAGTATGACTATCTCTCGAGCGAGATTTGGGGCGGCGAACCCCGGAGCGACGCGGCGGTCAACGGCACGTTCATCAGCACCGACGGCATCCTGGACGGCGGCAGCACGACGCATCTGCGATACCAGTGCGACTTTCGGAACCGCGGGCATGGGACGCGCACGACGGTTCCCCACAATTTCCACGTGGGCTTTGCGGAGGACCGGGCCTGGAAAGGCCGTTTCGGGATCAACCTGAACACGCACTACACGCACTCGCAGCACCTGGGGAGCGCCGTCTTCCGGCGTGCCGGGGTCGCCGCAGCGGACTCGCGGCCGGTGCAGGTGCGGGTCAACGGGGCGCAGCTCGCGAAGCCGGGCCAGGCACAGTTCGGGTCGTATGTGGCGAACGAGGTGGTGGACGATCTGCTGGTGCAGCGCCAGTTCCCGACGGATCCGGGAGGCAACCTGTATCGCGGCGTGCGCGACATGATTCCGGGCATCAGTTCCGAGGCCGACCTGCTGTGGCGGGGGGCGTCCTATTCGAGCTACACCAATGCCTATGCCAAGGAGAACCATAGGGCGGCGAACGACTGGTCGGACTTCATCCGTCTGCTGAACGTGCTCAACTGGGAGCCCGACAGCACGTATGTGGCCGCCATGACACACACGGTCAATGTGGAGGAATGGATGCGGTATTTCGCGGTCAACACCCTCCTCGACAACCAGGAGAACAGCCTGGGCATTGGCGAAGGGGATGACTTCGCGCTGTACCGGGGCGAGCACGACCGGCGGTTCGTGCTGTTGGCCTACGACCTGGATGCGGTGATGGGCCGCGGGTTGCGGACCGCGAGCTATGCGGACGGCATCTGGCGGATGAACGATCTGGCGGTGATCAGCCGGTTCATGAAGCGCCCGGAGTTCGCGCCGGTCTACTTCAAGCAGCTCGAGCAGCTGGCGGCGACGATCTTCGCGCCGGCGCAGATGAACCCGATGCTCGATCATCTCCTGGGGAGTTACGTCGAGGCTGCGACGATCGCCAACTACAAGGCGTTCAACTCGAATCATGTCGCCCATGTGCTCTCGCAGTTCCCGCGGGCGCTGACCGTGGCGCACGATTTGCCCATGGTCAGCGGGTATCCGTGGGCCACCACCGGGACGATCGCCCTGTCGGGCCTTGGGAACGCGATCGAGACCCGCCGGGTCCTCGTCAATGGCGAGGAGGCCGAGTGGACCGCATGGCAGGCCTCGTGGACGAGCCCGGCGGTTTCACTCGAACCGGGGCTCAACCGGGTGCTGGTGCGGGCGTTGGGCGAGGAGGACCGCGACGTCGGGCGCACGACGCTCGAAGTGTGGTATGATGACGGTTCGATCCAGACCGTGAGCGGCGCGATCACGGCCGACGCGCTCTGGACGGCGTCAGGCGGCCCCTATCACGTCACGGGAGATCTCACGATCCACGCCGGCGCAACGCTGACGATCGAGCCGGGCACGTCCGTGGTGCTGGGTTCGGGGGTGGACGTGACCGTCGCCCACGGCGGGCGGTTGGTTGCCGAGGGGACGGCCGCGGCGCCGATCTCTTTCGGCGTCCTGCCGGGCGTGACGGCAAGCTGGGGCGGCCTGATCATCGAGGGCGCCGGCGATTCGCCGGAGACGCGGATTGCCTACGCGCATTTTGAAGGCAACGGGAGCACGTGCATCGAGGTCGAGGGCGGCACGCTGCGGCTCGATCACGCCACGTTCGGGACCCTGTCGGAGCGATACGTCTCGCTGGACGACAGCTCGTTTGTGATCAGCCATTGTCATTTCCCGGCAACGACGGCGGCGATCGAACCGCTGCACGGGACCGGGGGCATCAAGGCCGGGGGGCGCGGCGTGATCCGCGACAGTTACTTCGGATCAAGCACGGGCTACAGCGACATCCTGGATTTCACCGGCGGAAACCGCCCCGGCGGCCCCATCATCGAGCTTTACAACAACGTGTTTGCCGGGTCGACGGACGACATCTTGGATTTCGACGGCACGGATGCGTGGATCGAAGGGAACGTGTTCCTGCATGTCCACCGGAACGGCGCGCCAGACAGCTCGGCGGCTGTCTCGGGCGGCAGCAGCGGATCGGCAACGTCGGAGATCACGCTGATCCGGAACCTGTTCTTCGACTGCGACAGCGCGGTGACGGCCAAGCAGGGCAATTTCTACACCCTGCTCCACAACACGATCGTTCACACGACCAGGATCGGCGGCGAGGATTTCGGTTCCGGAGTCGTCAACCTCCGCGATACCACGCCGGATATCACGACCTTCGGCCGCGGGGTCTATCTCGAAGGCAACATTGTCATCGATGCGGAGGCCCTGGTCCGGAACTATGAGGCCGGGCAGAGCACGGTGACGTGGGTGAACAATCTGCTGCCGGTCTCCTGGACCGGGCCGGGGGCGGGGAACTCGACGGCGGACCCGCTGCTGGTGCGCCTGCCGGAGGTTGCGGAAGCCACGTTCAGCACGTGGGAGGAAGCGCAGGTGATGTGGCAGTGGTTCAGCCTCCAGCCGGGATCCCCGGCGCGCGGAGCCGGATCTGGCGGACGCGACCTGGGTGGGGTGATCCCGGCGGGCGTGAGCCTGTCAGGCGAGCCCGCGGGAACGACCCGTCGGACGTCGGCGCTGCTGTCCGTGGGGATCAACCGCACCGGCGCGGGAATGCCGGCCTCAGGGTTTCCGGACGGCTCGGGCTACACGCATTACCGGTGGCGGTTGGATGGCGGCGCGTGGAGTGCGGAGACGCCGATGGCGGAGCCGCTGGCGCTCGACGGTCTCGCCGAGGGTCCGCACCAGGTGGCCGTGGTGGGGAACAGCGACGCCGGCGTCTACCAGGACGATCCGGAATTGGGCACCAACGCTGTGGTTACGCTCTCCCGCGTCTGGACCGTCGACTCGGCCTACGTGGAACCGCCGGCCCCCCCTACGATCCGGCTCAACGAGATCCTCGCGGGCAACAACGGCATCGTGACCGCGCTGGGCACGACGCCGGACATGATAGAACTGCACAACTATGGGGCGGAACCGGTGGACCTGATGGGCATGGGACTCTCGGACAACGCGGATGAACCGTACAAGTTCACCTTCGGTGTCCCGACCGTGGTGCCGGCGGGGGGCTTGCTGGTTCTTTGGGCGGACGATCCGGTGCCGGGGCCGGTGCTGTGCACCGGGTTCAAGCTCAAGCAAGCCGGGGACGACCTGGTCCTGACCGACAGCGCGGCGCGGGGCGGCGGCGTGCTGGACGCGGTTCAGTTTGGGGTGCAGGTGGCCGATCTCTCCCTGGGGCGTCTGGCGGAGGACGTTTGGGGGCTGTGTTCGCCGACGTTTGGCGCTGCCAACCGGCCGCAGCGCACGGGCGACCCTCGAGCCCTGCGCATCAACGAGTGGCTTGCCGACGCTCAGTTCTCAGCCCGGAGTGATTTCGTCGAGCTCTACAATGCCGACGTGCTGCCGGTGGCGCTCGGGGGTCTCCATTGGTCCGACGCCGCCGGGGCTCTGGCGCGGCATCAGATCGCTCCGCTCAGCTTTGTTGCGGGCAAGGGCTGCGTCCCGTTCATCGCCGACGCCGATCCGGAGCAGGGGCCGGATCACCTGAGTTTCAAGCTGGCGCCGGACGTCGGGCTGATCCTGCTGCTCTCGGCCGACCTGGAGTTGATCGATGCGGTCAATTACGGCGCGCAGCGGACGGACGTGTCCGAGGGCCGATCGCCCAACGGCGGGACGGCCTTCACGGCGTTCGAGCAACCCTCGCCCGGCGGCGGCAATCCCGGAGTCTCGCCGGGTGACTGCACCCTGGGGACGACGACCATGAGCCTGCTGTCGCTCGGGGCGTCCTGGAAGTACAACCAGACCGACAACCTGGACGGCACCGGCTGGCATCAGCCGGCCTACGATGACAGCGCGTGGCCGTCCGGGCCGGCCCTGCTCGCCGTCGAGACCAGCGCGTTGCCGTCGCCCGGCAAGGTCACCTCCCTCACCCTGGGTCGCCGCACGTATTACTTCCGGGCCCAGTTCACGGTGGACACCAACCTGGACGGTTTCAATCTCAACCTGAAGGTTGCGGTGGACGACGGCGTGCTGGTGTACTTGAACGGCAGGCCGCTGTTGACGAACGGCCTGAGCACGGGCACGCCCAGCTACTCGACCTTTGCGTCTCGCACGGTGGGCAACGCCGCGCTCGAGTACTTCACCGTGCCGGGTACGGCGCTGGTGCCGGGCACCAACGTCATTGCCGCCGAGGTGCACCAAATCAACGCGGACAGCACTGACATTGTCTGGGGTCTCGAGATGGACGCGTCGTCAACCGCCACGAATTGCGCCCCGGGCGCCCTCGCGACCCTGATGTTGAACGAGGTCCTGGCCGCAAGCCGGTCTTTCGCCCTGTCCGAAGAGACGGTCCCGGATTTCATCGAGCTCTACAACACCGGAACCGGGGTCGTGAGCCTCGCGGGGCTCACGCTCACCGACGATTTGTTGTTCCCGGCAAAATGGGCATTTCCGGACGGGGCGACGCTCGAGGCGGGGGCGGCCTGCGCGGTGCGCTGCGATTCGGGGCAGCCGGCTTCCGCCGACAACACGGGCTTTGGTCTCAGTGCGCGGGGGGGCGGCGTGTTTCTGTTCAATGCCGCCGCGCGCGGGGGCAATTTGATCGATGCGGTGCGCTACGGCCTGCAGACGCCCGGCTTCTCGATCGGGCGGCTGCCGGCGGGGACGGGGGTGTGGAATCTGGCGGTGCCGACCCCGGGCGCGGCCAACGAGGCGGCCGGCCTTGCCAGCATCTCTGCGTTGCGCATCAACGAGTGGATGTCGAATCCGGCCGGCGGCAGCGACTGGCTCGAGCTGCACAATCGCGCCGATCAACCGGTGGCGCTCGGGGGGCTTTGCCTCACCGACGACCTGGCGGACCGGACGCGCTCGCCGGTTGCGCCGCTCTCGTTCGTCGGGGCCGGCGGCAACGGCTTCGTGCGGTTCATCGCCGACGGCGACCGTGGGGCGGGGGCGGATCACGTGGCATTCTCGCTGAGCAAGGGAGGGGAGGACCTGGGCTTGTTTTCCGCCAGTGGCATGATGCTGGACGGGCTCACCTTCAGCGCGCAACTCGAAGGCGTGTCGCAGGGACGCTTCCCGGATGGAGCGGCTGCGTTCGCGAGTTTCATGGAAACGGCATCGCCGGGCGGATCGAACTACCTTCCGCTGTCAGGGGTGGTGATCAACGAAGTGCTGACGGCGGCGGGTCCGCGGGTCGAAGACGCCGTGGAACTCCACAACCGCAACGCGGTGCCAGTTGAGATCGGCGGGTGGTACCTGAGCAATTCCCGGGAGAACCTCAGGAAGTTCCGGATCCCCGCCGGGACGGAGATCCCGGCGAACGGATTTGTGGTGTTCTATGAGGCCGATTTCAACCGCGGGCCGACGGCTTTCAGCTTCAACGCCGTCCGGGGGGATGCTGCGATCCTCTCGGAGGCGGATGCGCAGGGGACGCTGACAGGGTATCGCGATGAGGTGACCTTGGGCGCGGCGGAGGACGGGGTTTCTTTGGGCCGGGTGACCACCAGCGTGGGATCGGACTTCGCGGCGCTCAGCCGCCGCACCTTCGGCGAGGACAATCCCCAGAGCGTCGAGCAGTTCCGGTTAGGGACCGGCCTGCCCAATGCCGGGGCGAAGATCGGTCCGCTGATTCTGAGCGAGATCCTGTATGCCCCTGCGGCCGGCGGTGTCGAATCGGCCGAGGATGAATTCCTCGAGTTGGAGAACATCAGTGGCGGCCCGGTGACGCTCCACGATCCGGCGCACCCCGAGAACCGCTGGAGCGTGCGCGAAGCCGTCGATTACGCATTCTCCCAGGACCTGACGATTCCGGCCGGCGGCCGTGTGTTGCTGGTGGGTTTTTCCACATCCGACGGGGAACGGCTTGCGGCATTTCGCGCGTGGTTTGACGTCCCGGCGGACGTGCCGGTGCTGGGGCCATGGACGGGTCGTTTGTCCAACGAACAGGATCGTATCGAGTTGGTGAGGCCGGGGGTGGTGCCAGTGCCGCCGGATCCGGACGCCGGTTGGGTGCCGCAGGTGCTCGTCGATGCGGTCCGCTACCGAGCGTCGGCCCCCTGGCCCGCGCTGCCGGCAGCGGCCGGCTATTCGCTTCAACGGATTGCACCCACGGCCTACGGCAATGATCCCGCCCATTGGCGCGCGGCGCCCCCTACGGCGGGCCGGGCGAACGCCAGCGAGGTGGGGGATGGCGATGGTGACGGCATCGAGGACGCCTGGGAGCTGGCGTGGTTTGGGACATTGACGCGAGATGGCACGGGAGACTATGACGGGGACAGCATGAGCGATCGGGATGAGTTCGCTGCCGGCACGAACCCGGCGCTGGCCACGGATCGGCTCGCGTTCCTGCCCATGGCGTCGGAACAGCCCAACACCCTCCGATTCCAGGGGGTTGCGGGGAAGAGCTATACTGTTCTTTACTGCGATGGCCTGGACACAGGTTTTTGGTACAAGCTTGCCGACGTACCGGCGCTCTCCGAGACCGGGGTCGTCGCCGTGGTCGATCCCGCACCCGCCGCGGCCTCGAGATTCTACCAGGTGGTCACACCCGCTTTGGCTCCGTGATGCGGGGTATGAACTCACGTCTAAGACTCGGAATCGCGGCGATAGGGATTGGCTGCTGGTTGGGGGTGCTCCCCCTCGGGGCTGCGTCGCTGGTCAGCCACGATGCGCTCTGGCGATACCAGAGAGGCACCGGCGCTCCGCAGGCCAACTGGAAGACCGCGGCCGATTCGGACCTGGACGACTCGTGGCTCGAGGGTCCCGGGGGATTCGGGTATGCGGACTCGAGTCCCGAGACGGTTCACTGCCGGACCCTGCTCGAGGACATGAAGGGTCTCTACACGACCGTGTATTTCCGAAAGGTCTTCACCGTCGATGCCCCGTCGGATCCCGACCATCATCTGTTTCTGACTATGGACTGGGACGACGGATTCGTGGCGTGGCTGGATGGCCGTTATGTGGCTGGGGCCAACAACCCCGACGGCACCAATGAACCGCCCGTTACGGCCACCGCCTCCCGGACCCATGAACACTCCGCCAGCACGGATGCCCCGCCGAACCCGCCGGTGACCTACGATCTCGGTCCTGCCCGCCTCGGTCCCGGCGATCACGTCCTGGCGGTGATGGGCCTCAATGGATCCAGGAGCAGCCGGGATTTCGTCATGGTCGCCGACCTGACGCAGGGGCGGCCGCCGACGCCGTTGACCATCGAGGGGGTCGAGGATCGCCGCTACGGCGCTTACACGGATCAAGTCTCGTTTCGCGTGCCCGCGGCGCGCGGGTACACCTACCAGGTGCAGCTGGACGGTGAGCCGGTTCCGGCCGACGTGACCCACGTCGTGAGCGCGGTGGACTATCACGAGCTCGATGTTTCGCGAACGAATGTGGCCACGGGCGACGTCACCAACAGACTGGTGCGATTCATCGTTCGCTCCTCGGAACGGAGCGCCAAACAGAGCGTCGAGGATGGTCTTCCGCCCTGGACACCGTGGCCGGTGATCCCCTCCTCGTCCGCCGAACTCGAGGGGGCCAGCCTGCAGTTGCTGGTGCCGTCGGCGTTTCCGTCCGGCCACCCCATCCCGGTGGTGGTGCGGGTGGTCAACGACCAGGGAAGCATGGTCCGGGCCAACGGGTGGATCGAGGCCGGCGGCCAGGAGCCAATCCTGATCAAGCGCGGCGTGGGCTCGGGTTTCCTGAGGGCCGGCGGCTCTCCCGGGCCGGTGGCCTACATCCCGAGGCTGCGGCAGGTGTCGGGCAGCGCTGTCATCACCATCGAAGGTGCGACCGACTGGCGCTCGGTTTCGGGCACGCTCGATGTCAACACGGCATGGCCGGCCGGGTCCCGAATCGCGGTGACAGGGGACCTGACGCTGCCAGCAGCGGGCGTGCTGACGATAGGGGAGGGTACCGTCGTGCGGCTCGATCCCGGGGTGAACCTCCACCTGGACGGCCGGATCGAGGCGAACGGCACGGTCCAGCAACCCATCGTGTTCATGCCGAGTCAATCCTCGCAGCCGTGGGGCGGTTTCTTCCTGCGGACAGCGGCCTCCGAGATCCGTGCCACCGGCACCCTGTTCACGGGGAGCGGCGCCGATCCAGCGGGAACACCGGACAGCCATCGGAGGGAACAGAGCCTGTTCCATTGCAGCAACGGGGGTCGTGTAACGTTGACCGACTGCGCGGCGATCGCGTTGAAGGGGCAGCTGGGGCACTCCGTCGGCGTGGATGGCGCGGCCCGGTACTTCTTCACGTTCGAGCGGTTTCTGATGCAGGGCGGCTGCACGGGAGGCGAATACGAGGATGCAGTGTTCGCCGTGAACGACAGCGCGTTTGTGGACTGTCACCTGGCTGCCCCGCCGTTTCCGCAATTCAGCGACAATGATGAGGATGGACTGTACCTGAAGAACATCCCGGCCGGGTACACCAGCGGCTTCACCAACACGTTGATCGGGTGGGTCCGGGACGATGGCGTCGATTCGGGCGCGAGCGGCGGCGGCGAACTGCATTTCCAGAACTGCTGGTTCGAGGCGGTGTATCACGAGGCCAACTCGCTGTCCGGCACGGGCAAGAACGTGCGGCACTCCGACGGCGTGTTTCTGGGATGCGGACAGGCTCTCGAGACCGGCTACGGATCGCCCAGAGGCACGGTCGAAGGCTGTCTGGTGGCCGGCGGTGTGGTTGGTGTCCGGTTCGGTGACAATTACGATTGGAGCTATGACGGACGGGCCATTGTGACGAACTCGATCCTCATCCACAACCATCGGGACGTCTGGGGGATGAACTGGCAGGATTGGACCTATCGGGTGAGCGCCATGGACATCCGCAGCAATTGGCTCAGCGCTCCGAATCCGCTGCATCCGGCCAACCGGGTCTGGGATCCGGCGAGGGAGGGATGGCGTCTGGCATCGTTCATGGGGACAAGAGCCGGTGCCGATGTGGGCCTGGGGTTCGCGGTGTGGACCACCCGCCTGGCGATGCCTGCGTTGTTCGAAGGGGTCCCGGTCGGGCTGAGCACGTTCACGACGAACGCCGTCAGCGTCGGCTACGCCTTCGTCTCTGCCGCGGAGGAGATCGTCGCGACGGGGACGCTTGTCTTTGCGCCCGGAGAGATCGTGAAACGCATCCCCTTGCCCCCGGCGGGTCTGGGGGCGGGGGAACGGGTGCGAGTGGTCCTGCGCGATCCAGTCGGCGCCGAGCTCACGGGCGAGACTGTCGTGGACTGCGCAGGGACGCTCGCGCCGGTCGAGGTGTCCCTGGCCGTCGCCCGGGGGCAGTTGCCGGCCTACCGGTCGGTCGAGGGCTTGGCGATCCGGCTGAGCGGACCGAGCACGCAGCCGGTGAGCGTGAAGTATCAGATTGACTCCTCGGACGGCGTTCTGGTCCGTGGGACAGCAGTGTTCCTGCCGGGCGAGCTGATGCAGCACGTGGAGATTCCGGCACCGGAACCGGGTTCGGCGGCGGTGCTTCGCGTGACACTTCTGGAAGCGACGCACGCAGTTGTCGGGGGCTTCGGGGGCGTCTACTACCTGCCGGACTCCGGCGACCAACGGCTGATCGCGTGGCGTGGCGTGAGTGGCGGACTGCAGGTCGGTTGGTGGGAGAGCGGGGGCGTCCTGGAGCGGGCGACGGATGTCCTCGGTCCGTGGGAGGGCATGGCGGACACAGGCGCGGGGCCGGTGGCGGTTCCCGCAACTGCGGCATGCGAGTTCTTCCGGTTGCGCATTCCTTGAACTCGCGCGGTCCGCGAGGGGATGGTTTGCGATTGCAGAGGGGTGGGATCGACGGAACACTACCGGGCCATGGGGCGAAGTGGTCGGGTGGCCTTCCTGATGGGCGTGGTGCTCGAGATGATCCTCCGGGTCTCGGCGCAGATTGACCCGACGGCGCGGGAGCTGATTCAGATGGGTTACACCCAGCCCTTCGAAGGTCGGGGGCCGCTTGCCGCTTACGGCTACTACTACCGCAACAAGCCGGACTGGCTCGACCACACGAACCTGACACTGCGCCTGGTGGTGGCCCCTGTGTACCTGGACTCGGAGCTGGGGTTCAAAGGTCTGCTGGGGCCGGGCACGGATGTTGGAGTGGGCGTGGCGGGGGGCGGGTTTGCGGACAGCTACTCGGAGGTCCGGCATGGAAAGTACCACCGAGACGAGTCCTTCTTGGGCCACGGCGGCGAGTTGTCCGCGAGCGTCTATCACCTCCTCAACCCGACCGCGCGCATTCCCCTGTGCGCCATGCTCCGGGGGTCCGCCCACGGCAGCGTCTTCACGGACGATGAGAAGACCGCCGATGACTTTGAACTGCCGGACGACCAATTCAGTTTCAGGGTGAGGACGGGACTGCGCTGGGGGGGACGCGAGCCCGTCTTGACACCCGAGCTGGCGATGGAGGTGTCCGTCTGGTACGAGGGCTTCTTCCGTCTGCAGCCGGGTCGGTACGGATACAACGGCGACCGGGAGCTGCAGTCGAGGTCTCATTGGGTCTGGGGGCGCGCACTGCTCGACTATACGCTACCGGAGCTGAAGCACGGCTTCGGCGTGGCCGTGACCGGCGGCACGGGTTTCGACCTCGACCGCCTGAGCGCCCACCGACTGGGCGGCGATCTGCCGCTGTGCTCGGAGTTTCCGCTCATGCTGCCGGGGTACTACTTCGAGGAACTCAGCGCCGAGTCCTTCGTGTTGTTCGGGGGCAACTACCATTTGCCCCTTGATTCCCGCCAGTGCTGGCAGGTCGGTGCCAGTGCGGCGACGGCCTGGACGGACTACCTGGCGGGCTTCGAGCTCTCGAACCGATGGAACACGGGGGTCGGCGGCGGCCTCCTTTACCGTTCGCCGACGGGTTCGTGGCAACTGGCCCTGCAATACGGCTACGCATTCAACGCCGTTCGGGATCACAGTCGGGGAGCGCAGAGTCTCACATTCCTGCTCCAGTTCGACCTGGGCCGCACTCGCGAGCGATTCTTCGCCCCCAACATCGACCTGAACCGCGCGCGCGGGCTTCAGTCGATCCTCAAGACGATCTTCCAATAGTCCGGGTTCGCGTTTCCGTCTTTACATTTGTCACCTCTCACGGTTCGAATCGGGCTGTGAACACTCTTGGCAACCTCGGCAAGGGGGCTTTGGCATCATCGGGCTCGGATGTGGTTTCTCGGATGGCCTGGAACCGACGGAGCTTCTTGCTGCGCTCGGCGACGGTCGCCGGAGGGTGTGCCTGTTGCGGGGGCGGCTTGTCGGTGCTGGGGGGCCGCACCCCGCTCAAGGGCTCGCCGCTGGTCAGCCCTGGTTGCCGGCGTTCCCCGGTGAAAGTCGCGCGGGTCTATCTGGGCAAGCCGGATGCCCACTGGCCAACGCCGAAGCTGGACCTCGGAGCGGAGCGCGGAACGTACGAGGCGGAGTTCGTGAAAGAACCGGGCGCGTTTTCGGATGTCGCCTTCACGGTGGACGAACTGGTCAGCGACCCGAAGCAGGTCGAGGGCTTGAAGGATCGGTTGAGCGCCGCGGACGGCATTCTGCTGATCCATCTTTCGATGGGGATGCGGGAGACGATCGAGGCGATCCTGGCCTGTGGCCGGCCGACGGCGTTGTTCGCCGCGCCCTACTCGGGACACGAGTGGTCCCAGTTCGGCGCCATTCGGCAGAAGCCGGTGGGTGCGCATCTCGAGTGTTTCCTGACGAGCGACCGCTCTCAGCTTGCCGCAGCGGTTCGTCCGTTCCGGGCGATCCACCATCTCCGCGAGGCGAAGATCCTCAATATCAACGCGCGGGCCCGGCAGGACGAGACGATCCCGGCCTGGCAGGCGAAGTTCGGCACGGAGTTCAAGACCGTGGATCGCGAGCGGGTGCTGGCGGCCTACGAAGCGGTGAGCGTGAGGGACGCCGAAGCCGAGGCCCGGCGGTGGATTGCGGACGCGGCGAAGGTCGTGGAACCGTCCCGGGACGAGATTGTGCGGTCGTGTCGGCTGGCGTTGGCGTTCGAGACGCTGTTGGCGGAGGAGGACGCGACTGTCATCACGGCGGACTGTTACGGCACCATGTATGGGAAGCTGCCGGCGTTTCCGTGCGTGGGCTTCGTGCGGTTGAACGACATGGGCCTGGGCGGGATCTGCGAATCCGATCTCAAGAGCGCGATGACCTACATCCTGTTGCAGGGACTCAGCGGCCGCCCGGGGTTCATCAGCGATCCGACCGTGGACGAATCGGCGCGCAGCATCATTCTGGCGCACTGTCTGGGCACGCGGAAGATGGACGGGCCCGAAGGCAGGGCGGCGAAGTACCGTCTCCGGTCGATCATGGAACGACAGGAAGGCTGCGTGCCGCAGGTGTTCATGCGGCGGGGTCAGAAGGTGACCCAGGCCTTGCTCGCCACGCCGGATTCAATCCTCTATTTCACCGGGGACATCATCGGCGTCCCCGACTCGGATCGGGGCTGTCGCACCCAGATCCAGGTCCGGGTGGACGGGGACATCGGGAAGGTCTGGCAACATTGGGCGCACGGCCTGCATCGGGTGACGTGCTACGGCGATCTTGCGGACGATCTTCAGCGGTTCTGCCGCTACAAGGATCTGACATGGGTCAACGAGGCGTAGATCGCAGAGAAGTCGGCTGTTCCGGTCTTGCGCGACGTCCGTCGCGGCGGCTGACGGTCTGAGCTCAGGGCCCGTGTCACGGCCGGCCCAATTCGAGCCGGTACCGGGTGAGACTGAAGGGGCCGAATTCGAGATCGAACCTCCGCGACCGGATCCGGGCCGGACTGACGATCACGCGCACACGCTCGGGGTCGTCGCGATGGTTCATGACCTCGGCGGTGCCGCTGCCTTGGGTGTCCTGCAACACGGCCTTCTCGGCGGATTTGACGCCCCGGCCGAATCCGGCCAGCTCGGTTGTGACCGCGATGGGTTGGGCGGTCGAGTTGACGCCGTAGATGCGCAGCACCCGCCCGTCGGGACTGAGCACCGCGCTGAGGTCGGGTTCTTCCAGCACCCAGGGAACTGGTGCCGCGGGGCTGGAGTCCTCGGGCTCGATGCACAGCGGGTGGGATCCGGCGGCCTCAGCGTAGAGGCGCTGCGCATGGTAGGTGGGGGCAAGGTAGAGCCAGCCCAGTCCGGTCTGGATGACGCCCGAGCCGAACGAATCAATCAGGTTCGAGCGGATCGCGATCTCGACGGCATCGGCGTGTCGGTGCATCAGGTGATGGTAGCGGGCGCAGGCGAGTGCGTTCGCGAGAGTCTGAAGGGTGGCCCGTCCCAGCCCCCAATCGCCGGCGGTCGTGTTCCATTCGGTGACGGCGATGCGGACGTCACGGGTCCCGCCCAGCCGGCGGATCTGGTCTTCGAGGGCCAGGAAATCACGATCCACGGCTTCGAGATCGGCGCAGCCGTAGTGATGCGGGCACAGGTAATCGACCTGCCCCGCCGCGGCGGACAACGTCGCCGCGGAAGGGAATGCAGAGAGGATCTTGATTGAAGGATCGACCTGGCGCATCGCCGCCGCGAACGCCGGCAGGGAACGTTCGTAGTCAGCGCCCCCCACTTCATTGCCGATCTGCCAGTATTTGATGGCCCACGGTTGGGGGTGCCCGTTCTGCGCGCGTCGCCGGCCCTGCGGCGTCGAGGCAGGGCCGTTGAAGTACTCGACCTGCGCGGCGGCGTCCTCCGGGCGCTTGCCCGTCCAGCGCAGGCAGACGAGGGGCTCGGCGCCGACTTCCCGGCACAGGGCGGCGAATTCCTCGAGGCCGACGAAGTTCTCTTCGAGGCCGCCCCAATAGCGGACGGGAAAGGGGGCCCGTGAGTCCCACGGTCCCACCGACTGGTCCCATTCGTAGTCCTCGGTGGTCGAACCACCAAAGCGGATCACGGCCGGCTTGAGCGCGCGCAAGGCCTCGACCACATCCGGTCGCCACAAGCCGAGGACAGCGTCGTCGGCCATGGCCGTCACGCGATCGAGCCATAGGGTACCGGGTCCCTCGAAATCAAAGGTGAGCGTGGCGTTGTCGAGGGTGGTGTCGGGGGTGACGCGGCCTTCGAGAGTTCGCCATTGTGGTCCGACGGTTCCCAAGTCGAGGGGCAGGGCGATCCGCCGGCCGCCGCCGTGCAGCGTGGCGCGGATGCGGGGGGGGCCATGGCCGCGCGCGTGGAGCCGCACACGAAAGGCACGCCTGGCTTGAACATGAAAGCCCTCCTGTGAGATGCCGGCTCGGGCGGACTGGGCCGGGAGCTCAATGCGCAGAGCGCGGGCGCCGTTGAACGGCTGGTTGGTGTCGAACTCATAGCGGGCAAGATGCACAGCCCCGTCGGGGTACCATGGACGGTTCGGCCGGTCCGTTTCCCGGCGGAAGGCCACTTTCCAGGCGGGGTCCAGCTCGAAGCTGGTATTAGCGACTTGCTGGGCGAGCATGCTGGGGATGAGGCCGCACAACAACTCGATGAACTGCCCTCCCTGTTTCGCGTCCACGGCGCGCCGGGTCAGGCGTTCGTTGGCGACACGGACCCTCCGCCCGCCGGGGGTGTCGATCGGCTCGAGTCGCAGGGCGTCGAAGCCGACAGAACCCGTGCCCTTGCCGTAGCCGATCGAAAACAGCACGATCTTGACCCGGCCGTTGATTGGCACGCGGAAGGGAACCGCCAGTTCGTGCCAGGGGGACGTGCCGAACGTGCTGGGGCCGCGCGCCAGCGTGGTTCCCTCGGGGGCTTGCACGTGGATGGACCCCCCGGTCTCCGTTCGATCGCGGGCCACGAGGTTTGTGGTCCGCACCCAACCGCGCACCCGCCAGATCGAGCCGGCGGGCAGGGACACTTCCTGGCCGAGAGCAACATCCGCCGGGTCCTCGGCATGGATCAGGAGCGACTGTCGTCCCTCATGCGGTTCCTGCGGGTCGGTCCGGATCGTTGGCTCCTTTCCCTCGGCGTAGACCCACGTTCTCCACGCGGTCAGGGGATCCCGATCCTCAAAGCCGGGATTCCGCAGGTCCGGCGGTGGGCCGGCGGGGGCGGCGTGCAGAGGGGCAACCGGGAGTAAGGTCACCAAAGCGGCGAGCAGAAGTCTGCCCAACAGCGTCCTTCGCAGCGCAGCATGCATCCTGAACCACCGGAATGCTCCTGTCCTCGGGCGGGGATCGTGTGTGGTTTGCAGGATGGCCAGCTCCGGCATCTGCGATGGTGAAGGAGAGCGCAGGTTGAGCACGCCGACAGCGTGGTCAGGCGGTGCTTCTTGCGCAAGCCGCTTCTGTCAGGCGGGGGGGCCGCCGGCGGGTCGTCCCGTCAAGGGGTAGCGGTCAGGACGACGCGGAATCCGACATGGCTGATTCTGAACTCCGGCCAGTACCCATAGCGGCTTGCGGACCGGAGGTCCCGTCCGGTGTCGCCCCAACTCCCCCCGCGGTACACATGCCAGGCGCCCGAACTCGGTCCCTGCGGATCGGTCACGCTCCATCCCGGACCGGGGTCGTGGAGGGCAGGCATGGGCCTGGGGCCCGCTCCATCATTCGGAGCGGCATCATCGAAGTCCGACTGCGTTGAACTGAAGCCATCGCCGAAGGACGTTGCCGTCGTCGTGCCCGCCCGAGAGGCGTATTCCCACTGGGCCTCGGTGGGGAGACGGTATTCGTATCCCGTCGGCAACCGGCCGGCCGTGCGCTCCTGGGCCGTCAGTTGTGCGCAGTCATTGATGGCCTCATCCCAGGTCACTTGCTCGACCGGCCGATCGTGGTTTCTCGACAGGACGGCGGTCTGGCTCACTGCCCGGGCTGCCCATGAGGGATCTTCCGGACGGCACCCATACCATGCCCTCGGGCAGGGGCGGTTTGTGCTCGCCCCGAACCAGGTAGAACATGGGCACGGTCACACGGATCATAGCACACGTTCGAGGCGATAGTATTGGCTCGTCTTCTGCGGGGCCAAGGGCTCCTCGAATCGGATCTCGCCTTCGGTCGTTGCGCGGAGGAGGCGGACCGGTGTCCAGTGGAATAGATCGGTCGAGGTCATCAGACGCACCAATTCCCCTGGGATTGCCTGGAATCGTCCCTCGACCCGGTGGCCGGCCACTGCCCGCCACGAGAGCAACGCGAGAGGGACGCGTGCGCCGTCGGCGGTGACGCGGATGTCATCCAAGCGCAGGGCGGCGCGGGCACCGGAGGCGCCGGTGGTGACGTAGTAGTATTTCCAGCGCAACTGGACGAGCGATTGATCGCTGGTTTCGGCGGGCAACCGCGTGGGTCCGACGATCAGGGCATCGCCCACGACCGGGCTGCGCGTGTATTCAACAGGTTGATCTTGGGCGTCGGGCACGTCGCGGAACTCGCCTTTCGGGTCGATGCGGTACTGCAGGCGGAGGGCATAAACGCGGTTGTTGGGCTGGACGGTTCCCGCCGTCCAGGTGACGGTCACATTGGACATGCCCCGGGTTTGGAGGGCGAGGACCGCGGCACCGAGGTGTCCGGCGCCCGGTTCGGGTTGGGGATCACCGGTATTGAGAAAGCACATCCCCCATTCGCCCAGGCCGATGATACGGCTTCGGCTGCCTCGATTGTAGGGGAGGGTCCATTCATTAGTCATCTCGGCGGTCAGGCCGGGGTCCTTGACGCTCGTTTGGAGAAAGAGCATGTGCGGGGGGAAGGAACCGGCCGGGGAATCGGACGGCCAGGCGCTGAGGGCGAAGTCGCCCCGGGCCAGGTCATGGGGCGTGGGTCGGAGATGGGACGGGTCGTAGTCCGGGTCGGGCTCGAACCGTGGGGTCAAGCGCGTATCCAGGCTCGGGGTGAGCAGCAGACTGGGCTCGGTTTCCAGGCGTCCCAACCATCCCTGGAATCGGTAACCGGGGGCCGGGATCGCCTCGACTTGCAGCGGGACAGTCTGGAAGTAGGTGCCCGACCACGGCATTTGCTCCGTCGAGAACGCCAGGGAATTGAGATGAATCCAGCCGCCGACCGGAGTCTCGCTGTCGAGTTCGATACGGACGGTGCCGCCGAGGGAGAACTGATCGACGAGATGCCGGCGGACGGCGTCGGGCCGGGCTCGTGCGAAGGCGCGCATGGACTCGACCAGACCCTCCCATTCCTCGAGGCTCTGGATGGGAGTCCAGGCCAGGTTGGGCACGGCGCGCCAGCGCTGGATTTGTCGGAGCGCCTCGGGCCTCAGGACATCGGCGATGGCATTGATGTGCGCGATGACGGCGTCCGTCGAGAACCGGGTGTTGAGGTAATCGGCGAACCGGTTGATGAACTCGTGGCGGAACGCGGTGTTCGTGAGAAGCTGCCGCAGCAGCAAGCAGTCCAGGGCGCCTCCGACCGGCGGGCAGCTGACGGCTCGGGCGAGCGTGTTGTTTTCCGGGCCGGGACCGCTCATGTCGAACGTCCAATCGACGTCCTTGAGCAGCCAGCGCCAGACCCCACCCTGGTGTTGCGGCCGCCAGTTCATGACGTTGTGGCCGAACCAATCCCGGTTATCGGCAAAGATCTCGATGAGCTGGTAATCGATGAAATTGTCGATGTCCATCCTCTGGGCTGCGCCGGCGTATCCCTCCGGTGTGGTGAGATTGGCCCGCTGGACGTAGTTGTAGAGCTCCCTGAGGCTGCGCGCGTCCCCGTTCTTTGGGTCATGCCCGTCCTCGATCAAGTCCGCGGGATTGGCCTCGGAACCGTGATGCCGGGCGAGGTAGGTCGAGTTGATCTTCTCCTGGAGATAGTACGAGCCCCAGTACTGTCCGTTGAGGTAGAGGTGAGCCGGACGGCCGGCCAGGACGTCGAGCGCGGTGCCCGTCATCAGGCTGTGAACCAGGGGATCATGAAACACGATCCCGCGCTGGCCAAGAACCAGGCAGTCGAAGACGTCCGCCTCGAGGTCCGGGAACACGCGGTGACGCATGTTGCTGCTGCCATACTTGCGCCGGGCCTCGAACTCGACGGATTTCTGGGCGGAAGAACGCGACCAGGCACCGCGGACGAGCAGGCCCACATCCTGACTGAAGCCGCGCTGGCCATCGGGCTCGAAGAACTCGGCCTGGGCGCGGCGTTCCCACGGAGCCCAGAAGTTCGCGCCGTAGTAAGGAGGATGAGGGTAGGCGTTGGTCCCCATGACGAAGATGCCGTCGGTCTGGCTCCACAAGCCCTCGGGTGGCGTCGCCACGGCGACCACGGGGATCGTCGAGGGCGGATCGAACCAGTAATGGCGCGTGACGATGGCGCTGGGCAGGCACTCGGGCCCCGTGGACGTGAATCGGAGAACGACATTCGAGGAAACGGGGAACGGGCCCGTGTAGAGCCGGCTGTCGCCGTCATGGAGTGTCGAGCGCCCGACGCAATCCCACCAGACACGACCCTCGGACAGGACGACGGAGAAACCGGTGACCGACTGGTCCTCGAGATGGACGGCGGCGGCGGGCACCTCGAGTCGGATCCATCGGCCCGCTTCGGGCAGGGGACCGATGCGCCGCCGGCCGGCGGTTTCGCTTGCTCCATAAGGGATCAGGTCCTCCCCCCAGAAGGCGCGATGCTCCCAGTGGCTGGCCTGCCACTGGAACATGATCTCGCGGGGCGGATGCGCCGGATCGAGATAAACGTGGGCGAACAGCCGATCCCCGGTTCGCACGGCGAGCGGGTACTGGCTTCCCTGGATGCTATCCGAGTGGACTCCCGGTCCGAGTGGCGAACGGATCGAGTATCCGCCGGAGGCGGGACTGGGCATGGCCACCCACTCGATCGGGGCAGGCGGTTCTGCGAGATAGGTGGCGCCTTCGGGGAGGCAATCATCCATCCAGACCACATCACGGGGGGACGCGAAGGGCGCGCCGGGTTCACTGCCGTCCTTGGTATAGAAGACCGGGCCCGGCCAGTCATGAGGGGCTATCGCGACCTCGATGGGGGTGTCGTAACGGCCGCTCGGGGGTTCGACGACCGGATCGGGGGCGAGGCGATTCAGGCCGGCGGCGGGATTCGGTCCACCTGGGGAGGGTGCAAGAAATGCGCCCGGCGAGTTCGGGTCTCCGGCGGGCCGCCCGAAGGCCGTGTCCTGGGGCATGGGCGGAAGGGTCAACGCATCCGCCCGGGTGCCGTCAGGCCATGTCAACAGGAGGGTGGGGGAACCCTCATCGAGGGTGAAGCTCGCGTGGAGAAACCGTTGTGGCAGGGCCCACTTTCTCTCGAGATACTCGATCACCGCCGCGATCTCGGTGTCCGTCAGGGTTCGATCGTAGAGGAGCACCTCGGCGAAATCGCCATCCCAGACACCGCCTCGCCGCTGGCGGTCGAAGGAGAGCGTGCTGACCTGGGTTGCGGAGCCCAATCGTGTTGCGAGGGAGACGAGTCGATCGGGGAGGCGAGTGACCAAGGGGTCGACGCGTTGTCCTTCCAGGAAAGTCGCCGAAGGAGCCGATTCTGCAGCGACATTCTGCAAGTACAACAGCCCGTCGGGTCCGCGCCCGAACCCGTTGGCGGTTGTATCAGCCAGCCAGGGCCGCGCGTTCTGGTCGTCCGCACCCGGCCGTTCGCGGAGCACGCCGAAGGCGGTGAGGACGCCGCTCATTCGCGGGAAGGCGAGGTAATCATCGACGCCATCGAAGCGGACGAGGGGCAAGAGGGTGAGTGGATCGGCGATGAGGCGGGGGCGCGACTCGGGGAGGTCTTGGGCAGCCTGCCGGTATCCCTGGCGTGGCGGGCGTGGCGGATTCCATTTCGCGATGAGGTAGGCTTCGATCGCGCCGTATTCGTCCGGACTGAGGACGCGGTCGAACACGATCACCTCGGCGACATTGCCCTGCCAGAACGTGCCATAGGGCCCCCGGGCGGATCCGATCGTGTCAACGGCAACGCGGGTCGACGTGACGGTGGTGACGACGACGGTCTGGCGGGGCAGGGGGGTGAGGACGGGGTCGACCATCTCCCCGTTGTATCGGACCGCCGAGGTCCACGCAGCGACTCCTCCTCCATCGGTGGGCAGGTAGAGGCAGCCCAATCGGCCGCGATCCCAGCGGATGCCTTTGCTATCGCCCACGACGGTGCCGTATCCCAGCGCGGCGGCAGCGTCCTCCGCGCCCACCCAGAGGATCGTCTGTCCCGCCGTGGGAGTGGCCAGCTCGAGTCGATCGTTCGCACCGTCGAAACGGAGCATCGGCAAGCCGGAGCGGGAATCCTGGACCGTGACAGGTCTTCGGGCGGGGGTGTCCTGTTGGGCGTGAGCACCGGAGGCGGAGCGATCGTTCCATTGTTGCACAGCGCCTTGGTTTAGAAGGACATCATCAGCGATCGACGCATCGAGCCATAGAACGAGGTCTGGGAACTGAGATGGGGAAGTGGATGGGGGGTCTGTGAAATCGAAGCGTTGCCCGCTTCGATCCCGCCATTCCGCGACCCACGTTCCATCCAGGACGAAAGTGTTCTGCTGAGCGGCGTCGAGCCAGAGGCCGAGCCCCTCAGTCACGCTCAGCGCGGGCGGATCCTGATCCGGCCGGAGCTGGGGCAGTCCTGCGGGGTCACTCCGGTTCTTACCCGAGGCGAACACGACCAGCCGGCCCCCCGGAGGCAGAGTCAGGTCCGGGAACGTCCACCGGAAGGGTTGCCCCGGATCGTTGCTGAGACCGACGCGGTTCAAGCCGACGGCTTCGGAGCCGGTGTTCTCGATCTCGATCCAGCCCGTGTACTCGGCGTCTTCGTCCGGCAGCAGACCGGTGTCGACAGGCATCACCTCGCTGAGGCGAAGTCCGGCCGCTCGCAGGGGGATGGCCAGAACCACCGCCGCGGCGAAACCGATTAGTGGGAGGAAACGGCGGCGCCCAAGGCTCACCAAGACAACCTAAAAAGCGGCCTGCCGCCGGTCAAGGGAATTGGCCCTCCCGGATCCTCGCCTAACGCGTGTGGCGCGAACGTTCGCCATCGGCTCCGGGTGGGTTTTCGCCTTGAAGGCGCGTGGGGTGTCGGCTCCGGGGCGGCCCGCCCGCTCGCGGGCGGGTTCTCTAGGAGTTGGAGGGAATGGGGCAGCCCTGAGGGCGGGCATCCAAATCCGCGGACACAGGCCCCTCCTCTCCTCCGCCTTCGCCAAGGCTACGGCGGACAGGCCTGCCCTCTCCCCCGAGCGCAGTCGAGGGGGCGAGGGAGAGAACATGTTGGTAGGTATTTTCTGACAAGAGCTTACTCGATGGTGACATCGAGGGTCCCGACGAGGGCTCCGGCGAGCGGGCCGGTCTCCTGGGTCATGGTGACGTGGTAACGGCCGGGTTTTAAGGATGGGTCTCCCCATGAGACCCCGCAGGTGCCGCCTCAGCCATACTCCATCGACTGGGCGAGGAGTTCCTTGCCCTCGGCGTTCGTGATCCGGATCCTGGGTGGAGTGTCCACGGTCCTGCCGTGTTCGCCCTCAAGCCGGCCGAACCGGGAGAGGATCTCCTTCTGGGCGCAAGCGATCTTTGGTTCGAGGTAGATTCGTGTTCCCTTGGAAAATGCGGTCGCGGTCTTGGCGTCGGAGTTGTAGCGATCCTGCTCGCGCACGGCGCGGACTTCGAGTTTGGGCTGGTTAAGAACAACCTCGACGGTTTGGTTTTCGAGGAGCGTTGTCACGGGGCCTTGGGAGAACGAGACAGTCCAGTTGGTTTCGTCTTCCTTTCCGTAAGTAAGGTAGCCGCGGCTGAGGTTGTACCGGGCGACGGGCAACTTGCCGATGGGATCATTGACGGAAAAGAAAACGGTCTTGTTGTCCGCGCCCTGGAGGGAGAGGTTCCGAACGCGGGTCGGCACGGGCTGGGCACACGCGAGTTTCACGGCCAATGTGCCGACCGGAGACGTGTCGGGGATCAGGACGGCGCGGGCGGGATGACCGGTGGCGCGGCGGCCGTCGAGCTTGACCTGATAGAATCGGCCGTTGTAGGGCATCAGGCTGCTCAAGATCTCGCGCGGGATGTACACGGATGGAGGAGGCGTTCCCGGCTGTGGGTCCTTGGGCAGGAGAGCGCATTGCGAGCTGCCGAAACGGTCAAACTGGCCGCCGAAGCCGTCGGCGAAGAGGATGATGCGGACCGGCTTGCCTTCAACGGCCGCGGTGCCCTCGAGCATGGCGGCCGGGCTCCACATGAAGTTGGGTTCATCGCCGTTTCCGTAGAAAGCCACGCGGAGCAACACGCGGAACGTGACCCGTTCGGCGGTCGCGTTGTCAACGGAGACGTTCCCCCGGGTGTACGAATGCTGGAAGTCCGGAGTGATGAACTCGACAGAGCGGTCATCGGCCTTTCGCGTGGGCGGGATGCGCTCGTTGTCCTCGAGTTGGCCGTTGGCATTGAGATCGAAGTAAAGCGCATCGACGTGTCGGCGGTGATGCGCGAGCGCCGACCATTGGCGTCCCTCGAGCATGGCGTGGTGAACGGGAGTTACGAGGGCAGCCTTTTTGCGAACGCTCTGGAGGAAGGAGTTGTCCGCTTCGTTGTTTCGCCCGAAGCCCCAGTAGGAGTGGTATTGGAGGTCGTCCGACTGGCCTGTTTGGGGGCGGTACTTGAGGTCAAAGGCGATGGCGCCGGGGGGGAGCTCGGTGAGCCCTGTCGGAGGCGCGTTGTCCTCGACGGCGGGGGGCGCGGGCACACACGCGGCCATCTCGATCGGCGGTCCCATGGAGACGTCGTGTCCGGGTCGGCGAAGGAGATAGAAGGCCGCAATCAACAGCGCGAGGGAGACCGCCAGAACCAGTCCGGTTTTTCGTTTCATCGGCGTGCGGGGCTCGAGTCTGCGAACGGGGGCGGACATTACCGAGCGTTATGATGGAGGTCAAGGCTTCGGCGTGACAGGCCGACGCACCGCACCGATGCTCCGTTGTCTGTCTCGTGCCGCCCTCGGCGAGGGCGGGTGTACAGGGCGTGATCGCGCACGGCCTCAGCGACCGCGGCCGGTGTTCTTGGCGTCGGCCTCGCGCAGCTCCGAGTAGCGGGTTTGCCATTGGCCGGCGGCGTCGCGCGTCTGGACGGTGACCGTGCCCTGATGGGTCCACCAGACGAGTTCCCGGTCGTCGGTGTATCGCGCCCCGGAGGCGGATACGACTTGAGGCAGGGTGAAGTGGCGTCCGTCGGGCATCTGCACTTTGACAAAGTGCAGGGTGCCATCGGACAGGGATCCGTAGTTGGCGACAAAGCGCGCCCCGTCAGGTCCCTGATAGTGCACGGGGGGGCCGATATGGGTGCCGAGGCGGCTTGGCCGTGAGTTCGTGGTGCAACTGGCGAGGGTGAGTGCGGCGACAACGCTGAGGAGGGAGAGGACAACGGATTGCGGGAGCATGAGGATGTGTATGTTAAGCGGAACGGTTCGTGGTGGGTGAGGCCAACGCTTTGAACGCGCCAGCAGGTTCGTGGAATCCAGGACTTGGCGACGGAATCACCGTCATTAGGGGACTGTAAAGCCAATCGGGTCCGAAGGCAAGGCGTGTGCGGGAGGGGCCAGAAAATTCCGGTTGACACCTCCTCGGCTCCATTGTACATACAATGTAAAGACAATGCATTGGCGATGGCAATACACGAATTGAGTCGTTGAGATGGAATTCGACTGGAACAACCCGGCTTTTGAGATCGACGGGCTGATGACGCAGCGCGACATCGAGGAATCGTTCGAAGATCCTTTTGCTGTGAGACTTATGCCAGACAGCCCGAGGTTTTCCGTGCAGGCACGCTTTTTCAATTTGGGGCGTTCGGCCTCGGGAACGGGGATTATGAGCGTGTATCGAACGAACGGGAAGATGGTGAGGGTCATTCTGGCGCGGGGGTTTACGGCGGAGGAGCAGTTCTTTTACCAACGGAAACTGAATCAGATGTTGGCCCAGTAATTGCCACATGACGGTGGTAAGTCATTGGGAAGAAGTGCCGCTGTTTGACAGCGAGGAAGCGGAGGCGGCGTTCTGGGCGGAGGCGCAGGTGGACCTGCGGTTGATGGACTCGGCGGTGGCGCCGAGCACCGAGGGGGCGGAGTCGGTGACGATCACGCTGCGGATGGATCCGCGGATGTTATCGAAGATCAAGCGGATGGCGCGGTCGCGGTATTTGAACTACCAGAGCATGATCAAGCAGTGGTTGAGCGAGCGATTGGAGCACGAGGTGCGGGAGCGATGACAACGACGATGAACTGGCGAACGAGCAGGGGGCCGGAGGGTGGGCGTGGCTTGCCCTGGCCCGGGTTGGGGGGATTCACGCTGATCGAGGTGCTGACGGTGATCTCGGTGATTGGGCTCCTGGCGGCGGTGGGGGCGGGTCTGGCGGGGGTGGCGAACCGGAAGGCGAAGGAGGCGGCGGTGACTTCCGAGTTGAACAAGCTGGTGACCGCGATCGAGGCGTACCGGGTGGATTTCAACCAGTATCCTCCGGACAATGCGTTGAACGGGGTGAACTCGGACCCGGTATTGAACCCGTTGTACTACGAGCTGATCGGGACGGTTTCGAGCAACCAGGGCCGGCTCTATCACACGTCGGACCGGGAAGAAACACTGAGGACGGAGTCGATCCAGCAGGCGTTCAAGGTGCAGGGGTTTGTGAACTCGGCGGTGCCGCCGGATCGGGCGAAGAACTACCTTCCGAACCTGAAGGGAACACAGCGGGCGGAAGTGAGTCTCGGAGGGACGGCGACCGACATCGAATTGCTGACGGTGCCGGTGGCCTGGCCGGCGAAGTACGCGACGACGGCGCCGATGGCGTCGAGGCTGCCGACGACGGCGCCGCTGCAGCAGCGGCTGGTGAATCCGTGGCAGTATGTGTCGACGCGTCCGACGAACAACGCGACCTCGTTTGATCTG
Organism: Verrucomicrobiota bacterium; assembly: GCA_029556615.1. Taxonomy (GTDB): domain Bacteria; phylum Verrucomicrobiota; class Verrucomicrobiia; order Limisphaerales; family J093; genus JAKQDD01. The sequence continues at coordinate 36,761 of JAKQDD010000115.1, forward strand.
TGGGCGGAGTTCATGATTGGAAAGGAACGGAAGCTGATTGGCAACTGGCGGCCTTGAAAGGCGCAACGCAAGCAACGTATGAAGAATCGATCCAACGACGTCTCCGGCGCGGGCCGGGGTTTCACGCTCATCGAACTCCTGACGGTGATCGCCATCATCGGGGTTCTGGCCGCCATGATACTGCCGGCGGTGACCAAGGTGAAGGAGAAGGCGCAAGTGGGGGTGGCGAAGAAGGACCTGCAGGTGATTTGCGGCGCGGTGAGCTCGTACAACACGACGTACGGGCGGTTTCCGGCGCCGAAGCAGGCGCAGAACGCGGTGAACGACACCTGTCCGGACTTCACGTTTGGGACGTCGGCGGCTGGGGGGGGTACGCTGCTGGACCGGCGTGGGGCGGCGTTGCCGGGCGTCTCGAATGCGGGGGTGAACTTCCAGGCGAACAACTCGGAGCTGGTGGCGATCCTGCGGAACTGGACGACGTTCCGGAGCGGCGCGGTGCCGTTGTACATGCAGGTGCCGCAGCCCGCCTCGCTGAATCCTCAAAAGACGGACTATCTGGATGGGTTTAAGGATGTGGACTGGGTGAAGGTGGGGGTGGGCAAGCCGGGGGGGATCGGGCCTGATGGCGTGCTGCGGGATCCGTGGGGGAATCCGTACATTGTGTCGGTGGACTTGAACTATGACGGCCGTGTGCGGGACGCGTACTACCGGCAGGAGGCGGTGTCGCGGGATGCGGGGACGAGCTCGGCGGATCAGGGGTACAACGGGCTGCGGCGGGTGCCGGCGGTCGGGCCGGGGGACACCACGGCGAACCGGTTCGAGGCGAACAGCGGGGTGATTGCCTGGTCGTTGGGTCCTGACGGTGCGATTGGCAAGGGGCAGGGCGGCACCTACAACCCGGTGGCGCGCGCCAACGAGGGATACAACCGGGACAACGTGTTGAGCTGGAAGTAGGAGGAGGTTGCCATGCCGCCCCATGCGTCGCTCTTGAACCGGCCCGTTGCCGACCGCGGGGGCCGGGCGTTCACGCTGATCGAGTTGCTGGTGGTGATCGCGATCATTGGGATTCTGGCGGTAAGCGCCGTGCCCGCGATCCGCGGGTTGACGTCGGCGAACACGGTGGCTTCCGGGAGCCGGCAGATGCTGGATGATCTGGCCTATGCGCGGCAGTTGGCGATCAGCAGTCGGCGGACGGTGTACATGGTGTTTGTGCCGCCGACGATTCAGAGTCATCAGGCGGAACTGCAGCGGGTCAAGCCGCCCGAGCGCCAGAGGCAGTTGTTGCGGCAGTACACGAATCTGGTCGGGGCGCCCTACACGACGTATGCGCTCTTCAGCTGGCGGACGGTGGGCGACCAGCCGGGGCGCAAGACCCCGCGGTACTTGACGGAGTGGCGGCAATTGCCGGAGGGCATGTTCCTGGCGACGAACCGGTTCGAGGATCTGGGGGATGTCTGGTGGAAGGCGGCGACGAACCAGGCGACGGCGATGACGAACCTGCCGTTGCCGCAGGCCTGGTTCCCGTTCCCGGCCTCGGACGCCCCGCCGTTGCGGATGCCGTACCTGGCGTTTGATCCGGCGGGCCGGGTGACGTACGAGGGGTTCAACCGGCAGGCGGCCTTTCGCATTCCGGAGGCGTCAGTGACGTTGTCCCGGGGGAGCGTGATGCCGATGCGGGACACCCAGGGCAGGCCGCTGCCGCCGGACGTGGTGGCGACGCCGCGGGGCAATCGGACCGACATGGTGATTCATCCGCTGACCGGGCGGGCGCGGGTGGTTGAACTGAAGCTCCCATGAAAACAAGGCGGCAACTGGCTGACGAGCGCGGACGCGGTCGAGGGCGTGACGTCCGGAGGGCGGCGGCGTTCACGATGGTGGAGATCGCGATCTGCATTGCGATCGTCGCGTTTGCGATGGTGGCGATCATCGGGGTGATGCCGACGGGCTTTCAGGTGCAGAAGCAGAACCGCGAGGACACGATCATCAACCAGGAGGGCAACTTCTGGCTGGACACGCTGCGGAGCGGGGCCGTGGGCTTGGACTATCTGACGAACTACGTCGAGATGATCCACAGCGAGACCCTGCACAAGCGGCCTCAGGACACGAAGTTCCGGCAGATGATCGCGGACTTCAGCTATGGGCCGGGGTATCGGAACGGGCGGGACATTGTGGGGCTGCTGAGTCTGCCGCGGTTCTACGAGGTGGGCGGGCACGTGGTGCGGACGCCCTCCTTGTACGCGTATGTGCGGGCCTTGAGCGGATCGGCGGCGGAGAAGACGCCACGGAACGATTTTGCCTTCATGTACCGGCTGACACCGGAGCTGACGCAGTTCAATCCGGCGGCGGGGTTGAACACGAATTTCGCGGAGCGCAACATCGCGGCGGCGGAGGCGGCGGCCCGGTCGAACCTGTTTGTGCGGGCGAATGCGTTGAAGGCGAATCTCTACGAACTGCGGCTGACGCTTGAGTGGCCGGTGTACACGCGGAACGGACGGCTGACGGTGGGGGGCCAGCGGAAGGTGTTTCGGACGCTGGTGGGGGGGAGTTACTGGATGACGAACGTGGATTATCTGGCGAGGCGGGACCTGTTTTTCCTGCAACCCTCCGAGTACGTGGGCGACTGATGAAGACATTTCGAAGCAATCGAAGCCGGGGGCCGGGGATTGGGCGGCGGGCGTTTTCGCTCATGGAGCTGCTCCTGGCGGTGGGGATCATGACGGTGATCGTGGCGGCGCTCTACGGCATGTTTCACCACACCCAGCGCGCGTTGCGGTCGAATGTGACGCAGGTGGATGTGCTCGAGGTGGGTCGGGCGACGATGGACGTGCTGACGCGGGAGCTGGCGCAGATGTGCGCATCGCGGGCGCGTGGGGAGACGAATTTCCACACGGCGCTGAGTCCGCTCCTGGGGTTTGGCGGGCGCAGCGTCGCGGAGGTGGCGGCGATGTACTATGTCACGAATCCGCCGGCGGACCTGTCGCATTACCAACCGGTGGTACAGACGCTGATGACGGGGAGCGACAAGCGGACGAACCGGCTGCAGGAGGTGTATTACCTGTCCCGGTACGGGGAGCGGTTCATCGGGACGAGCTACCGGGTGGTTGGGGCGACCAACGGCGTGGGGACGCTGGCCCGGTTTTCGCGCGAGTTGCCGGTGAAGGAGCTGGTGTACGGCCAGCTGAGCTCGAACGTGCTGGCGGCGGCGGCGGCGAATTACGCCCCGCTGACGGAGGGTGTGATTCACTTTCGGGTGCAGCCGTACGACACGGACGGCTTTCCGCTCGAGTGGCAGACGGCGGACCGGCTGACGAACCGGGTGTTGTATCCGGCGGTCCTGATGCGGACGAATCTGTTCCTGTACCAGGACCGGCTGGCTTCAGAGACCACGAGCGCGTTTCTGAGCAACGCGTTGCCGTCGTACGTCGAGATCGAGTTGGCGGTGGTCGAGCCGAGGACTCTTGACCAATTGCGGGCGTTTGCGCCGGGTTCGGCGATGGCGGAACGGTTTCTGGCCAATCACGCGGCCCAGGTGCATTTGTTCCGGCAGCGGGTTGCGATCCGTCAGGCTCCTCCGATTCAGGCAGTGCAAGCCCTCCCATGAAGCCTCATTCCCAACGCGGCGTTGCTCTTGTCATCACGCTGGTCATGCTGGCGGTGGTGACCTTGATGGCCATCACGTTTCTCGCGGTGAGCCGGCGGGAGCGTTCCTCGGTTTCGGTGACCGAGGAGCAGACGACGGCCCGGCTGATGGCGCAGGCTGCGGTCGAGCGGGCGACCACGGAAACGCTGGCCAGCATGCTGATCAACAACAGCTTTCAAGCCTATGGCATGGCGGTTTCAACGAACTACTCGAATCCCCTGGGGTTCGATCCGAGCCAGCCGCCGGGCACGGTGATTCCGACCAACGTGAATTTCGATTTCGTGCGGGGCAGTGGCCTGGCGATGAGCAACGCCTCGGAGGCGATCCGGTTGCAGAACCTGGCCAACCTGCTGATCAACCCGAGGGCGCCGGTCTACGTGCCTGAGGGCGCCTACCTGGACTTCCGGTTTTACCTGGACCTGAATCGGAACCGCCGGTTTGAGACGAACGGTCTGGCGCTGCCGCTGGCGGGCACGGGGCGTCCGGCGCCGGGGGTGACGAATGCGGTCTGGTTCGTGGGGGATCCGGAGTACATCGGCGTGCTGCAGCAGACGTCGCTGCCGCATTCGTCGACGAACCGGTTTGTGGGGCGCTACGCGTATCTCGTGCTGCCGGCGGGGAAGAGTCTTGACTGGAATTTCATCCACAACAACGCGCGGCTGGGCATCAGCGATCGCGAGCTCGGGGGCCTTGGGTACTATCGGAACCAGGGGGTGGGGTCCTGGGAGCTGAATCTGGGGGCCTTGCTCCACGATTTGAACATCAACGCCTGGCCGCAGCATGCCTATGACGGGCTGAACAACGTGCCGCTGACGGCGGCGGGGGAGGATGCGCTCGGCTTTCTCCGCTACCGCTACGCGACGAACTACGGGCTGTTGGCGCCGGCGACGCGGTGGTTCATCGACACCAACGGTGTGAATCGCGCGGTGGGGCTCGAGCGGGACTACACGGACAGCTACGCCGACGGTCCGGCGTTCAGGGACTGGCTGGCGCTGACGGCGGACAACGACTTGCGGGACCGGCCCTGGCCGGGGAGCGACAATCCGAACACGTATTTCGAGCTGAACGATCTGTTCGACACCAACCGGGTGCCGGCGGGCTGGCTGACACGGCTGCGCACGGTCCAGCAGGGTGAGGCGAGCTACGATCGGTACACGTACTATCGGATGCTGGACCAGATCGGGACGGACTCGAGCCCGGCGTCGGCGGGCCGGATCCATTTGAACTACGACAACCAGTGGCCCTATCACGAGACGAACATGGTGGCCTGGACGCCCGAGCGGTTTTTCGTGGCGACGGCCAGCCGGCTGATCGAGGCGTCGCGCCTGACGAACATCCAGCTGCGGGCGAACGGGCAGCGGTACACGAATTTCTACCTGGGCGAGCATCTGATCCGGAACACGCTGTCGGTGACGAACATCCGGATCTACCCGTACAACGAGTACTCGCCGGTGCTGCATCGTCTGCTGCAGTTGGCGGTGAACCTGTACGACGCGACGACCAACCGGCCGGCGACGGCCTATCCGCAACTGCCGACCGTCTTTCGTCCGACATTTGCGGCATCCGGGACGAACCTGTTCATCAGCGGGTTTGTGCAGGTGACGAACACGGCGTTCCTGAACAGCCTGGCGCCGCTTGATTTGAATGTGCCGGCGGACCGGGCACGGCTGGCGACGCATCCCAACCCGGTGGTGTACAACGTGCCGTTCCTGATCGGGGCGAAGAAGGGCTTTCCGAACTTCAACGAGGTGGCGTTGCAGAACGTGGCGCAGGTGACGCGCAAGGTGCAGGTCCGGAAGCGGCTCCCGACGGAGACGCGGCCGACGCAGACGAACCTGATGTACATGCTGAGCGTGTCGAACCAGTTCGGGATCGAGACGTGGAACTCGTACACGCAGGACTATCGCCGTCCGTTCCGGGTGACGGCGGCGGGTCTGCTGACGGTGGCGCTGACGAACACGGCCCAGGCGAACTCGATGCTGCGGCTGACCAACGTGTTTTACGGGATCAACTTCACGAACAACCTCTGGCCGGCCGGCCAGTTCCGGCTCCCCATCTTCCGGTCGGCGGTGGTGGTCTCGAACGAGGTGTACCAGCCGCTGCCGGTGCCGCACTTCATCCGGGGCGGGACGAACGTGAACTTCACGCCCGGGCTGGGCTTTCCCGTGCCGCAATGGGGCATGATGGTGACGAACCGCTTCTACTATGCGCTCACGGATCCGGACGCGGACCGCGTCATTGATTTTGTCTGTCTGGGGAACATGACAGCGTCGCTGGACATCAGCCGCGAGATCGCGGGGGTGTTGCAGGCGCCGGCGGTGGCGGGGGCGGTCTCGGAGCCGGCGAACGTCTGGGTGACGAATCGTGTGGACGGCAGCACCAACGTCCAGATGGCGACCTGGGGTGTCGTGAACCAGATGGACATCTCGCTGGGCAACGCGTCGATCAGCGACCAGCAGTGGCGCAGCTGGAGCGCGGACGCCGCGTCGGGCCGGGACAAGGACAAGGCGATCGATCTGTTCCGGCAGTTCTGCGGTCTGACGCCCTTGGTCTACGTGACGCCGAACGATCTGCGGCGGTTGCAGAGCGAGCTGGCGGGCAAGGTGGCGTACCAGGCGCCCTATTCGCCCACGCGGAAGATCTACATGGACTTGAGCTGGCAGGCCAACGATCCGCTCGTTCATTACATCCTGGGCGACCTGCTGGATCCGTACAACCGGCCGAACGATCCGAACCGGACCAACGCGGTGCGGTTTGCGGTCCCGCCGCAGATCCAGCTCACGAACGTGAACCTGGGTCGGCTCAACGAGCGGTACCGCCCGTGGGGGGGCAACCCGAACCAGTCGTCGGACAGCCTGGCGAGAGACCTGAGGGTCAAGGATCCGATGATCGAGAAATCGGACGACTGGGAGTTTCCGACCAACAAGTTCCCGTCCCTGGGCTGGATAGGCCGGGTGCACCGGGGGACGCCGTGGCAGACGGTCTACTTGAAGGCGGACATGGCGGAGACCAACGCCTGGTACAACTGGGCGGGGAACCACGGGACGCATCCGACGAACGACTGGCACCTGGTGGATCTGTTTACGACGGCGCCGACGGAGAACGCGGCGCGGGGGTTGCTCTCGGTGAACCAGACCAACACGGCGGCCTGGGCGGCGGTGCTCAGCGGGGTGACGGTGCTGGTGCCCACCAACACACCGGCCGGGTATCGGCTCGAGTATCTCGAGAACGTGGACCCGGCCTTGTTCGGGCCGAACGCGGCGGGGACGACGATCGAGCGGATTGTGGACGGGATCAACCGGACGCGGCAATGGGAGACGAACCGCGTCGCGGGGGGTCTGGGGGTACCGTATTTCAGCCGGATGGGACGTTTGCTGGCGACGCCGGAGCTGACCTACGGGTTCCCGCTCACCGCGCCCCGGACCGACCGGTCGTACGACCGGCTGGTCGAGCTGCGCCGCGACGAGGTGATCGAGCGGATCCCGCAGCAGATCCTGTCGCTGGTGCGCGAGGACACGCCGCGGTTTGTGGTCTATGCCTTCGGGCAGGCGCTGAAGGAGGCGCCGAGTTCGGTCTATCTGGGGGCGGGCCCTTTCAACCGAATGTGCACGAACTACCAGGTCAAGAGCGAGTTCATCTCGAAATCGGTCATCCGGATCGAAGGCACCCTCGCGCAGCCGCGGGCGGTGGTCGAGAGCTACAACGAACTGTTCTCCGAATGACGATCGACTTTGCTGGCCTATGAAGACGCGAACATGGACGTTGATCAGCCTGGCCTGCGCTTTGGGGGCGATCCTCTGTTGGCTGCTGGGGAACGAGCGCGCAGCCCGGCAGTCCGGGTCGGCGGCGACGAATGCCGCCGGGGCGACCTCGCGTGCGGACCGGCTGGCGCCTCCGGTTCGCCTGCTGACGCGGGTGCCGGCCGCGGCGCCGGATACCGCGGGAGGAGCTTCGGCGGGGGTGTCGTCGGCTGGATTGGCCCGGGTGGAGCCGGTGGATCCGGTGCGGCCGCTGCGGTTGCGCAACACGGCGGCGCGGCTTGACGCGCTGGTGCGGAGTGAGACGGCGGTTCTGTTGGAGAACGCGCTGATCGACACCGCGGCGGGGCCGGCGCCGGCGGTTCCGGAGCCTCTGCGGTCGGCGGGCGATCCGGGCAGCTACGTGGTGCAGTCGCGGGGGATGATCACGCCGGCGTTTCGCGCCCTGCTGGCGGCGCAGGGGGCGGCTATCGTGTCGTACCTGCCGAACAACGCGTTTCTGGTGCGGGCGGGTGCGGCGGAGGCGGCGATGCTGGCGTCGTCGCCGTTGACGGCTGCGGTGCTGCCGTTCGAGCCGTACTACAAGCTGCAGGGGGAGTTGTTGTCGCTGGCGGTGGAGCAGCAACCGCTCGAGGCGGGGGCGCGGCTGATGGTGACGGCTTTTCCGGGCGAGGGGGAGCGGGTGGCGGCGGCGGTGGGGGCATTGGGGGGTCGCGTGTGCGGCCAGGGCCGGAGTCCGTTTGGGCCGCAGTACGTGGTGGAACCGGGGACGGCGGATTGGGTGGCGCTGGCGCTGTTGCCCGAGGTGCAGTTGGTCGAGGCGCACGCGGATCGGGTGATGGCGAACGACCTGACCCGGGTGCGGGTGGGGGTGGCGGAGGACGCGACGAACACGGCGAATTACTTTGGGCTCACGGGCAGCAACGTCTGGGTGAACGTGAACGACACCGGGATTGACGCTCAGCATCCGGACCTGCTGGGGCGGGTGTTCGGGGATACGCCGCTGACGCTGACCGACACGAACGGCCACGGCACGCACGTGGCGGGGACCATCGCGGGCAGCGGCGAGCACAGCCCAACTGTGACCAACGTGGTCGGGAGCCCGACGAACGCGAATTTCCGGGGGATCGCCCCGGCGGCGCAGTTGTTCGCGCTGCCGGTGGATCTCGTCCTGGGGCCGCTGCAATCGGATGCGTACCTGCAGGAGACGGCGGCGCGGACGAACTACGGGGTGTTGGGCCGGACCAACGCCTTGATTTCGAACAACAGCTGGGGGTATTTGCGGCAGTTCGACTACACCTCGGCGGCGGCGAGCTATGACGCGGCGGTGCGGGATGCGGTTCCCGAGATGCAGGGGCCCCAGGCGATGGCTTACGTCTTTGCCGCGGGCAACCACGGCGCCGGCAATGACATCGGCACGGGGGGCGAGCCCGGCAGCATTGTGTCGCCGGCCACCGCAAAGAACGTGATCACCGTCGGGGCGATCGACAGTCCGCGGGCCATCGCCTACGACATCGTCCTCACCAACCAGGTGACGAACATTGTCGAGGACGAGTTTGTGGTGACCAACGTCACGGAGACGAACAAGGTCTACCTGGGCGAGGCCGACAGCTCGGACGAGGTCACGGCCTTCTCGAGCCGCGGCAACGTCGGGATCGGCCAGGAGAGCGAGACCGGCCGGTTCAAGCCGGACGTGGTGGCGCCGGGGGCCTTTGTGATTTCGACGCGATCGACCGGCTGGGACGTAAGCCGGCTGCTGACCAACGCGGTGGTCGAGGTTTACCCGGAACAACTGGTGTCGCCCGACGAATGGAACCGGTACTCGATCACGGTGCCGACGAACGCAATCCGGCTGGTGATCGAGACCCTGCCGGACGCGGCGTCGCCGTCGCCGTTCCCGCCGCTGGCGATCTACGCCCGGCTCGGGGACTTTCCGGCCGCGGCGGATTTCGTGGCGGAGACGAATGCGGTGGTGACGACGAACGGCGTGCCGGCGCTCGAACCGGGGACGTGGTATTACAGCGTGGGGAATCCGACGAACCTGCCGGTGAGCTACACGCTGCGGACGACGCTCGAGGTTTCGGTGGGGCTGGACAGCCTGATGGCGACGCTGACGAACATCAACGAGGCATTGGCGCCGGACTACCGGTATGACTCGGGCACGAGCGCCTCGGCGGCGGCGGTTTCGGGCTTGCTGGCGCTGGTGCAGGAGTATTTCGAGCAGCAGCTGCAGCGGCCATACAGTCCGGCGCTGCTGAAGGCGTTGCTGATCAGCGGGGCGCGGTCGTTGGGGCCCCAATACAACTACCAGGTGCAGAACCACATCAATTACCAGGGCTGGGGGCTGGCGCAGCTGCCGACGATGCTGCCCGGGTCGCTGACGAACTCGACGGACGAAGCGACCTGGCCGATCCGGTGGATTGACCAGAGCCCGACCAACGCCCTGGCGACGGGGGAGAGCCATCGTTACGAGCTGGGGCTGCCGGAGGACGTGGGCTTGGCGGATCTGCGGGTCACGCTGGTCTGGACCGATCCGCCGGGGAATCCGGCGGCGTCGGTGAAGCTCGTGAACGACCTGGACCTGGTGGTGTCGAACGCGGTCACCGGCGAGGTCTACGCCGGGAACCAATTCCCGGCGGGCAGCGACTACACGGAGCTGACCGGCACGAACGCGGCGCCGGACTTCGACCGGGTGAACAACGTCGAGAACGTGATTCTGCGGCAGCCGGCGGCCACGAACTACGTGATCGAGGTGATGGGGCGCCGGGTGAACGTGAACGCGGTGACGGCGCACACCAACGGCATTGTGCAGGACTACGCGCTGGTGGTCTCGCTGGGGTCGACGAATGCCATCAGCCTGCGGCAGGTGGCGGCCACGAACGCGCTGCCCGTGGTCCCGGACAACGTGACCAACGGGGTGCCGATGTTGCAGCAGCGGGTGGGGGCGAACTCGCCGCTCCAGGCCTACCCGGTGGGCACGACCAACCAGTGGCATTTCTACGTCTTCACCAACATTCAGCAGCCGGAGGTCACGCTGCTGACCAACGGGCAGTACGTGTTCTTTGCCACGTTCGTCCCGCCGAACCTCTCCGTGCCGCGCAATGAGGAATCGGACATCGACCTCTACGTGGCGCGGAACGACGATCGGTTGCTGCAGTTGGACCCGGCGGCACTGGCCGGCGCGTACCGGTCGGTCTTGCGCGGGGGAACCGAGGTCGTGTCCTTCACCAACAGCACCCTCGGCGAGGTCTTCTACATCGGCGTCAAGTCCGAAGACCAGATGGCGGCCGAGTACGGATTCGTCGGGATCTCGACCGACACGCCGTTCGAGACGATCGATCCGTACGGGAACCACCTGCTCCAGGGTCTGCCGCCGCGGGTGCCGATTCCGGACGGGTCGCCGGTGACGCCGGGCCATGTGCTGCAGTTTGCGGTGGGCATCACGCCGATCGAGGTGGGCCGGGCGGTGGTGGCGACGGGGATTGCGCACGAGCGGCCGGGGGATGTGTGGGTCAATCTGGATCACTACAGCGACTGGGCGGTGTTGTTGAACCACAACGACGGCGACGGCGAGCCGCCGGGGTGGGTCGGGGGGCTGTTCGATGACACCGGCGGGGGCCGCAACATCGACTCGGTGCCGACAGACGGGCCGGGCAGTCTCAACAACTTCATCGGGAATGAGGGCGCCGGCCTCTGGATGATGACCACGGTGGACAACACCCTGGGCCATACGGGGTACGTCGAGAACCTGGTGATCCGTCTCGAGCCGAATCCGGATCTGCTCATGGGCGTGGCGGGCACGGTGTTGGCGAACCAGTTCAACTACTACTTCTTCGACGTGCCGGCGGATGCGAGCCGGTTCACGGTGGTGTTGTCCTCGATGACCGGACCGCTGAACCTGTATCTGCGGTGGGAGGCGCTTCCGACCCTGACCGAGTACGACCACTACCGCGCGATCGCGGCGCCGGGCGGGTCGCTGAGCATCACGCCGACCAGCACGCCGCCGCTGACGCCGGGCCGGTATTACATCGGGCTGTACAATCCGACCGCCAACCCGGTGGATTACTTCCTTCAGGTCCGGCTGGAACGGGACTTGTCGGCCGCCTATCGGCGGAGTTACACGACCACGAATGTGACGGTGATTGGCGATGACGTCCTCACCCTGTCCACGAACGCGGTCGACGAGACCCGGACGATCACGGATGCGCGCGTCGGGTTGCGGATCGGCCACGAGCGGCTGTCGGATCTGGACGTTTACGTGGTCAATCCGCAGGGGGAACGGGTGCTCGTGAACGAGAGCCGCGGGGGGACCAACCGGACGCAGTACGGCTTTGACCAGCGGTTCACGAATTATCATCACGTCGCGCTCACGTACGCGACGAACAGCGGTGTTGCCGCCCTCTATCTGGACGGCAACCTCCTGATCGAGCGGGATGTCGGACGATCGGTCTGGCAGACGGCCTACGATCTATTCCTCGGCTACAAGCCGGCGACAAACGGAACGGCGACCCAGTATCTCGGTGGCCTGGACGAGGTCGAGGTTTATGGGCGGGCGCTGGCGGCGTCGGAGATTCGGGCGCTCTACAAGTACGGCGGGGCGGGAAGGCCGACCAACGATTTGATCAGCCTCTGGCCCTTCGAGGGCAGCGGAGAGGATGTCCTGAGCAACCATGTCGCCTGGGTGGACGGCCCGGCGTATGAGGCGGGGCGGTTTGGCCAGGGCCTGCAATTCGTGAATCCGGGAAGCCGGGTGCAGGTGACGAACAGCCCGCTGCTGGATCTGGGGCGGACGCCCGGGTTTACCCTGGACGCCTGGATCAACCCGGCGGATCTGACCGTCGAACGGCCGCTGGCAGTCTGGAGCGACGGCACGAACGCCGCGGGCCTCGAGTGGTATCTCCAGCCGGGGTCGGATACGAATCGGGCGTGGGGCTTGTTAAGCGCCCGGTTTGTCAGCGTCGCGGGTGTCACCAACGAACTCGTCGGCCAGCCCCAGGGCCTGATCCAAACCAACGGGATCCTGACCAACGTCATGTACACCACGTTCACCGAGGACACGAATCTGGCCTTTGTGCCGATCAAGTTCGGAGATCCGGCCACGAACCTGAGTCTTACGGCGACGAACCGGTTGGTGAGCGGGTTCGAGCCGATGCTGGCGCTGCCGCGCACCAATCTGACGGCGGGCCAGGCGATCGAGGGGTGGCAGGTGTTGACGGGTCAGGTGACCGTATTGTGGGCGCCGCCGATCGCGCACACGGGAACGAACCTGCTGGTGCTCGGGGACGGTCGGATGGAGATGACGCTGCCGACGGTGGCGGGCCGGATCTACCGGTTGCAGTTTGTCAGCCGCACCCAGCCGCAGCCTGGCGAGATGGTGAGCTGGTGGGCGGCGGAGCGGGACACGCAGGATCTGATGGGCACGAATCACGGGAGCGAGGTGGGCAGCGTGGCGTACGGCGGCGGCTGGGTGGGCGACGCCTTCCAATTCGCGGCCGGCGGCGGCTACGTCGAGGTGCCCGCCAGCGGCACCCTGGATTTCACGAACGAAGCCACGGTCGAGTTTTGGTTCCGGCCGTGGACCGTTGGCGGTGCGCCGCTGGGTGTTCTGAGCCGGGGCACGGCGGGAGGGGCGGCAAACTACGGGGTGAGCGTGTCGGCACAGGGTCTGTCGTGGTGGTTCAACGACCCGACGACGTCGAGCCCGCTTTCGGATGATGGTTCGGGTCTGGAGTTGGCAAGGCTCGCGGAGGTTCCCGCGCTCGGGCGCTTCCATCATTTTGCCGGCACGCTGAAGCAGGTGAGCGACACGCAGGTCGAGCTCCAGATGTACCTCGATGGTGTGCTGCGGCGGTCGAAGGTGCTGCCGGGGGTGTTGAGCAACGCCGTCACCGGAGAACCGCTCCTGCTCGGGCGGTTGGCGCCCGGGGATCCGGCGTTCGAGGGCGATCTCGACGAGGTCAGCGTTTACCGGCGCGTGCTCACGGGCGGTGAGATTGGAGAACTTTATTGGATGAATACCGTGGGGAAGGCCCGGCCGCCGCGACTGGCCCAGAGCCGGGTCGTGATCGACAACGTCAGCTCGAACACGTTCACCGCCGGAGCGGAATGGGCGACCAACTCGATCCTGTTCCAGGCGGCGACCGATGGCACGCCGCTGCGTCTCGAGTCGGTGGCGCGGGGCGCGCTGTTCGATTCGTTCGAGCTGCAGGAGCAGGCGGCGACCTACTTCCTGGCCGAGGAATCGCTCAAGCCGTTGATCGGCCAGAGCGGGATCGGGGAGTGGCGGCTCGAAGTCGTGGACCGCCGGACGGGAGCGACGAATGCGATCGATCCGGAGCTGCTGAGCTGGCAGCTCGAACTGACATTCGCGCCGCTGCGGATTCCCTTTGTCCGCCTCACGAACGGGGTGCCCTACGCGAGCCGGTTGCCCAATGGCCAGGCCCGGTATTTTGCCGTGGACGTTCCGCGGATTGCGACCCAGGCGACGAACACGCTCTTGAGCGCGGCCGGGCTCGACCTGTGGTACAACGCCGCGACGCTGCCCGGCGTGCATCCCGGGGTGGGCAGTGACGAGTGGCTGCTGGCCAACGCCACGGCGATGGCGGCGGTGGTGGCAACCAATGGCACCACGCAGGTCGACACGAACGGTGTGGCGCAGACGCCGCTGTCCCTGGTGCCGCAGCTGCAGCCGGGCCAGACGTACTATCTCATGGTGACGAACCCGGGTCCGATCCAGGATTTCAGCCTGCAAGTGGATTTCGATGCGCTGGACACCAACGTGACGGGGCTGACGCTGCTTGGTTTCGGAGAGACGGTGACGACCAATCTTGTGGTCACCAACGCCCTCCAGTACTACCGCTATGACGTGACCACCAACGCCGTCGCGGCGACCTTCGAAGTGCACCCGGCGGATGGCAACGTGCAGCTTTACATCCGCAAGGCGCAGCCGGTGCCGGCTCCGCTCCCCACGCCCTGGGTCTACGATTACGCGAGCGAGAACCCGGGCACCAACGCCGAGATCATCCTTGTCACCCAGGATTCCCTGGTGCCGCTGGGATCAGGTCCGTGGTACCTCGGCGTGCTGAACGTGGACACCAACGACGTCGATTACGCCATCCGCGTCGTCGAGTACACGGACCCGCTGGCCGGCGTGATCCGCCTGGCCGAGGGAGTGGCCGTTGCGGGCCAGGTGGGTGCGGGAGGCCTTGCGGATGATTATGTATTCACATGCTCGAATGATCCGCCGGCTGTGCAGTTCGACCTGTTCAACCTCTCTGCCAATGCGTCGCTGGCCGTCCAGCTCAATCGTCGCGCGGTTCCGGACGACGCCCTCGTCTGGGATCCGGGCACGCCCGAGGCGCCTGCGCGTATCACGTTGCGCACCAACGACGCGCTGCCCAGCCTGAATGGCGACTGGTTCCTTGCGGTCGCGAGCGACGAACCGGCTGGCTCCCCGGACGTCACCTACAGCGTCCGCGCAGTGTATCCGCCGGCAACGGTGCCGGTGATCGACCTCGCCGCAGGCGTGGCTGTGACGGGAACGCTGGCAGCCGACACCTTCGGAGCCGCGCGGGTCCCGGATTATTATCGGTTCCCAGTCGGGGACACCGTGACGAATCTCGAAGTCGTGTTGACGCCCGTGGATGGAAACGTCGACCTCGTGTTGCGGCGTTTGTTGCCGCTCCCGGATTGGTACCAGTTTGACTACCTGGGGGTGAATCCGGATCTCACGCCGGAGTACCTGTACCTCGACGCCTCGAGTGCGCCAGTGCCGCTTGCTCCCGGTGATTGGTACCTCGGCATCTACAACCAGACCATGAACTCGGCAACCTACCGGCTGCGCGTGCGTGCGGCGGGTTCGGGGGGCGCGGGAGGCTGGGTGATCAATCCTGCCGTGGTCGCGAGCGACGGCGCCGTGACATTCACGTGGGACGCGGCTCCGGGCGAGATGTTCCAGGTCCAGTACGCCACGTCCATTCCCGCGGAAGGGGCGATCCTCTGGGAGACCGTGCCTGGCGTGGTCGGGTCCGGAAGCGGCCGGTTCAGTTTCGTGGACGACGGCACGCAGACGGGAGGCATCACACCGTTCAAGATCTACCGGTTGGTGGCCATCCGGCCCTAGAGTCCTCGACTTGTGGGATGTGTGGTCAACAGGTCAAATTGGGTCCCTGTCGTTCCAACCCCACCCCCCTGCCTTCGAGAACTCTACCTGCAGAGCCAGGCCTGTCCTGCCCCGGAAGAACCGCCGCGGTCACCGTCGGCGGCTACAGGGCCACCGCCCGCGGGCACGGGCGAGGCTCCGAGCCCGGCCTCAGACACTGAGATTACGAAGTCTAATACACAGTATCGTAAGGCTTCGGATTTCACTGGAGTTCAGATCCCGGGAGCGGGAACATGAGTCAGGGCGGGCTGAGGCTTGCCACAAGCGATGAAAGTCATTGAGCGTTTGTTTGAGCTGCAGGAACTGGAACTCGGAGCCGCGGCTGGATCGGCGGAAGGAAAGAAGGCCGCGGAAGCGCTGAAAAAGGAGATCCCGGAGCCGATTCTGGGACACTATCGTCGGTTGATGGATCGGGGCAAGAAGGGGGTTGCGCTGGTGCGGCACGGCGTTTGCAGCGGCTGCATGATGCGATTGGCGACGGGGATCCACGCGGCCCTGCGTCGGGACGAGGATATCGCGATGTGCGACACTTGCGCGCGGTATCTTCTGTTGGCCCCGGAGGAGGCGCATGGGGCGGCGGAGGCGCCGGCCCCGGCGGGTTTCGCGGCGAAGGTTCCCAAGACCTCGGTGCGCCGCGGACGGCGCAAGAATCCGCCGGCGGCTGGGACCGGAGCGTAGCCTGGATTCCGCGACGGGTGGGGCTTGGGTCCGACGGGCCGGTGGCGCTCCCGCCGAAATCGGAAGTAATAATTGCACAGACCCTTAACGGGCCGATCGGTTCACATCGGCGGGAGCCGTTGGCGGCCAATCGGGCGAGTCCCGATGGGACCGGGTCATGAGTCGGGCCAGTTTGCGGGCGACGGTCGGGTGGGTACTGGCGAGGTCGCGAGTTTCTCCGGGGTCCTCTTCGAGGTCATACAGCTCGAGGGGCCGGCTGGGAGCGAGCCGCACGGCCTTCCATCGGTCGAGCCGGACCGCCTGTTTGAAGCCGCCCTCATGGAATTCCCAGTAAAAGGGCGGGTGGGGTTGGTGTTGGCGTTGGCCGAGGAGGACGGGCAGCATCGAGATGCCGTCGATGGCCTTCGGGGTTGGGGCGTCGGCCAGTTGGGCGACGGTGGGGAGGAGATCCCAGAAGGCCCAGGGCTGGTTGTTCACCGCGCCGGCGGGGACGTGTCCGGGCCAGCGGACGATCATGGGCACGCGGATTCCGCCTTCGTACAAGTCGCGTTTGATGCCGCGCAGGGGGCCGTTCGAGTCATTGAACTCCGGGTTATTGCCGCCTTCCCGATGCGGGCCGTTGTCGGAGGTGAAGAAGACGAGGGTATGGCGGTCGAGGTCGAGTTCCTCGAGGAGATCGAGCAGGGAGCGGACGTCGCGATCGAGGCGGGTGATCATGGCGGCGTGGCCTTTTTGTGGAGCGGGCCAGTCGAGGGCGGCGTAGGGGCCGGTGTCGGGGATTTCCATTCCGGCCTTGCCGGCCTCGTTGTTGGCGTGGGGGAGTGTCGAGGCGAAGAAGAGGAAGAAGGGGCGATCGCGGGTCCGGCGGATGAAATCGAGGGCTTCGCGGAGGATGAGGTCGGGGCTGTAGTCGAGGCGGTTGGTCGAGACGCCGCCGCCTTGGGGGTCCTCGTTGGGAACGATGTTGCGGAGGGCGACCTTTGTTTCGTTGCGCCAGAGAAAGGTGGGATAGTAATTGTGGGCGTGGCGCTGGTTGAGGTAGCCAAAGAAGAAATCGAAGCCCTGTCGCCGGGGCAGACCGACGTCGGCGGCTCCGGCGTCGCCGAGGCCCCACTTGCCCGTGAGCGCGGTGGTGTAGCCGGCGTTTTGGAGGATGCGGGCGA
The DNA here is from genome assembly GCA_029556615.1 of Verrucomicrobiota bacterium. Taxonomy (GTDB): domain Bacteria; phylum Verrucomicrobiota; class Verrucomicrobiia; order Limisphaerales; family J093; genus JAKQDD01. Next base: position 54,161 of record JAKQDD010000115.1, read on the forward strand.
CGGTGAGATCCTCGGGGCGGAGGGCTTGGGCGAGGGGATTGGCGCGGCCGGCATTGCCGCGGACGCGCGCGTGGCCCATGTGATACCCGGTCATCAGGGCGCAGCGTGACGGGGCGCAGACGGTGGATCCGGCGTAGAACTGGGTGAAGCGGGTGCCTTCCGCCGCGAGCCGGTCGATGTGGGGTGTTTGAATTCGCTTTTGGCCCTGACAGCCGAGGTCGCCGTAGCCGAGGTCATCGGCGACGATCAGGATGATGTTGGGAGGTTGTGATGCCGGGGTGCGGGGCGAGGCGCCGAGGGCGACGCACGACAGCGTGAGGATCGAGAGCGCGAGGCGAAGTTCGCGTGTCAGTGCCGGCATGGGACCGCGTTCGGGGGTGCATCCGGTGGGTTGCATGGCCTTCATGGAAGCCTGAGAGCTGGTCGTGTTTCAACGGGAATCTGACAGGCGAGTGCAGGCTGCGGGGGGCGTGGATAACTCTCGATTACGCTCGAAATAAATGACTTGTGTTTGGGCGAGCGGTTTCCTACCATCGGTCTTCGCACAGAAGACTCCTTGGCTTACATGAGCACACGGTACCTGCCGGCGTCTGGAACATCGTCGGGCACGAAGAGCCGGGTATTGGTTGTTGACGACGATCCGGACACGTTGGACCTTCTCAGCGAGTTGCTTTGCGGGGAGGGTTACGAGTTGTGTTTGGCGATGAGCGCCAAGGACTTACGTTCCTACTTCAAGGCCCCCGAGCCGGATGTTGTCCTGCTCGACCTGCGATTGCCGGATGCCAACGGACTGGACCTGATTGCCGACATCAAGACGCAGTGGCCGGCCTGTGAAGTGGTCGTACTAACGAATTACGGATCGATTGACTTGGCGGTGGAGGCTGTGAAGCGCGGGGCGTTTCACTTCCAGTCGAAGCCGTTCCGGATCGAGTCCTTGTTGCTTCTGGTGCAGCGGGCGGCGGAGCACAAGCACCTTTCGGCCCGGACGGAGACGCTTCAGCAGGCGGTGACGGCGCTGAGCCAGGGCGCGTCGCCGGTGTTTCGCAGTCCGGCGATCAAGGCGGTGCTGCGGGTTGTGGAGAGGGTGGCGCCGAGCGATGCCGCCGTGTTTCTGACCGGGGAGAGTGGGACGGGCAAGGAAGTGTTGGCGGACCTGATCCATTCTCTGAGCCAGCGTGGTCGGGGGCCGTTGGTGAAGGTGAACTGCGCGGCTTTGCCTCGGGAATTAATTGAGAGCGAACTGTTTGGGGCGGTGAAGGGCGCTTACACGGGGGCGCACAGCGACCGCGAGGGCCTGTTTGGGCAGGCTGAAGACGGCAGCATTCTCCTGGACGAGATCACGGAGATGCCCCTGGAGACCCAATCGAAGCTCCTTCGAGTTCTCCAAGACAAGCAATATCGGCCCGTGGGCGGCAAGGCCACGTGTCAGGCGAACTGCCGGATCATCGCCTCGACGAACCACCACACGGAGGACGCCCTGCGCCAAGGCAAACTGCGGGCCGACCTGTACTATCGTATCAGCACGGTCACCATTCATTTGCCGCCCTTGCGGGATCGGCGCGAGGACATCATGCCGTTGGCGTCGAGTTTTCTGAAGCGCTTTGCGGCCCAAGCGGATCGGCCGATCGCTGGATTCAGCGAGGCCGCTGCGGGCATGCTTCAGGCTTTCGATTGGCCGGGGAACGTCAGGCAGCTTGAGAACGAGATTCAGCGGGCGGTTTTGATCGCCGAGGGGAGTACCATCGATCTCACGGACTTGTCGATTGGGGATGGTGGCGGTGGTGGGCGCGAGTGTGGCTTTGAAGTCCCGGTTGTGGGTCTGCAGGGGCTGCAGGGGGTCGAGCGGGATGCGATTGTCAAGGCGCTTGCCCGTGCTGGGGGCAACAAGACTATTGCGGCCCGCGAGCTCGGGGTGACCCGGCAGACGCTCTACAACAAGATCCGGCATTTCGGATTGGTCGACTAGCGAGGCGCGCCTCAGACCCAACCAAGTCCGCGACCCCATGAAGCCTTCCTGCCCTTCTGAACCCTCTGTTCCGCGCCTCGCTAATGGAGAGTCCTCGACGGAAGGAGGGAAGGCGTGGAACAGCAGGCACCAAGCATGACCTGTTGACCACGAGTTCTGGAGGTCGAGGACTCTAGCGAGGCGAATGTCGAAACCGAACGTGACAGAAAAAGAGCGGGCGAGATTGGAATGGGCGAGGGGCGGGCGGTTGCCGTGTTGGCTGGCGTTGGGGCTGGGGATTGTCTTTGGGGTCTTAATGGCCCGGGGCGTCCTGGCGGCAGTGGGCGGGTCCACGCCGCCGGTCAAGCGCTACACCGTGGCCGTGATCCCGAAGGGAGCCACGCACAGTTTCTGGAAGTCGATCCACGCCGGCGCGCGCAAGGCGGCTCTGGAACTGGGCAATGTGGACATTGTCTGGAAAAGCGGTCTCAAGGAGGACGATCGCGACTCGCAGATCAAGGTGGTCGAAGACATGGTGATTCGCAAGGTGTCGGGCATCGTGTTGGCGCCGTTGGACGACGTGGCGCTCCGGCCGCCCGTCAACGATGCAGTCCGGCGGGGCATTCCGGTGGTGATCATTGACTCGGATCTTAAGAGCGACAAGTACACGAGCTTTGTCGCGACGGACAACTACCAGGGGGGGGTGAAGGCGGGGGAGCATCTTGGCCGCCTGTTGGGAGGGCGGGGGCGGGTGGTGATGCTCCGGTGCATGGAGGGATCGGCGAGCACGATGCAGCGGGAGCGTGGTTTTCTGGATGCGATGGCCCGGCAAGCGGGGATTCAGGTGCTGAGCTCGAATCGGTTTGGCGGGGCCACCGCCGAGGAGGCGTACAAGGTGAGCGAGAATCTCTTGGCCCCTCATCGGCGTCCTGATGGTTCCCTGGCCTTGGACGGCATTTTCAGCTCGAACGAATCGACGACCTTCGGGATGCTGCGGGCTCTCCAGGACAGCCAGTGGGCGGGCACGGTGAAGTTCGTCGGCTTCGACAGTTCGCCGGTGCTTGTGCGGGCGCTCGAGAATGGCGAGTTGCAGGGATTGGTCCTGCAGGATCCGATGGCCATGGGGTATTTGGGGGTCAAGACGCTGGTCGCGCATCTTCGGGGAGAGCCGGTGGTGCGGCGCATCGACACCGGTTCAGCCCTGGCGACGCCCGAGAACCGGGACGATCCGGCGATCCGCAAGTTACTGGAGCCTGACCTCCGGCAGTGGCTTCAGGAATGAGCGAAGCGCCCTCGAACGTCCGCCTCGAGATGTGCGGCATCTCGAAGCGGTTCGGGGCCACGGTGGCCCTGGCCGGTGTGGATCTCCGGGTGCGTTCCGGCGAAGTGGTGGCGTTGGTGGGCGAGAACGGGGCGGGCAAGAGCACGCTGATGAAGGTCCTGTCGGGGGCGCACCGGCCGGATGCGGGTCGGATGTGGGTGGATGGGAGGCCGTTTGCGCCGACGCATCCCATCGAGGCCCGCCGGCGGGGCGTGGCGATGATCTATCAGGAGCTCTCCTTGAGCCCGCATCTGACGGTTCAGGAGAACATCCTGCTCGGCCTCGAACCAACGATCTGGGGGTGGATTGACCGACGGGAGTCGCGTCGGCGTGTCCGACGGGCGCTCGAGCCGTTCGAGCATGCGGGGATTGATTCTGACCGGCGGGTGGGGGAGCTGACGGTGGCCTGTCAGCAGATGGTCGAGATTGCGCGGGCCCTGGCGGTTGGCTGTCGGATCCTGGTGTTGGACGAGCCGACGAGCACTCTGACGCAGCCGGATGTGGATCGCCTGTTCGCGTTGGTCCGGCGTTTACGCAGCGAGGGCCTTGCGGTGGTGTACATCTCGCATTTCCTCGAGGAGGTGAAGGCGGTGGCGGACAGGATTGTGGTGTTGCGGGATGGGCAGGTGGCGGGGGAAGGAGCGGCGGCGGACCTGACGGCGGCGGCGATGGTCTCGCTGATGGTGGGCCGGGAGGTGCGCAGTTTGTACCCCCGATCCTTGCGATCTCCGGGGGAGGTGGTCCTTGAAGTCAGCGGCCTTGGGGGTCTGGTCAAGCCGGTGAGCGCGACCCTCGAGCTGCGTCGGGGCGAAGTGTTTGGCGTGGCGGGGTTGCTGGGTGCGGGCCGGACGGAGTTCCTGCGGTGCCTTTTTGGTTTGGATCCGGTCCGATGCGGCACGGTACGGATCGGGGTGTATTCGGGTCCGGCTTCTCCGCGGCGTCGGTGGCGGCAGGGGGTGGGCTATTTGAGTGAGGACCGGAAGCGGGAAGGGTTAGCCGGGGCGCTCAGTCTGGCGGACAATCTGACGCTGAGCCATTTGGAGGACCTGGGGCCCTGGGGGATGGTTTTGCCGGGCCGACAGCGGGCTGCGGCCCGGAACTGGATCGAGCGCCTTCATCTGCGGTGCCAGAGCGCCGACCAGCCGGCGGCGAGTCTTTCGGGCGGGAACCAGCAGAAGGTCGCGCTGGCGCGGTTGCTGCATCACGGCGCCGACGTTCTCTTGCTTGACGAACCGACCCGCGGGATTGATGTGGCGTCGAAGGCGGCGTTGTACGCGGTGATTGACGAATTGGCAGTGGGTTCTCCGTCCGAGGGCCGGCCCCCGAAGGCGGTGGTGATGGTGAGCAGCCACCTGCCGGAGCTGTTGGGTGTGTGCGACCGGGTGGCGGTGATGTGCCGGGGCCGGCTTGGCATGCCGCGGCCGGTGGCGGAGTGGGATGAGCACGCGTTGTTGCTTGCCGCCACCGGGCAGGCCGCGGCGGAAGAGGGGAAGGGCTCGAACGGTGGGGCGGAAGATTCAACATGATCACCACGTCGCACCCGGGTCGAGGAGTCCGGTGATGAGCCTCCTTATTCGAACATCAAGACTGGGGGCCTCGTTACGCGAGTCGCTGGCGCGGTCTTTGGGTTGGCTGGGGCCGATTGCGGGGCTGTGCGTGGTGTTCGGGTTGTTCGCGTTGCTGGCGCCGGAGAGTTTTCGGTCGGGGCGGAATCTCGAGACGATCGCGCGGCAGACGACGATTGTGGGGTTGGGCGCATTGGGGATGACGCTGGTGATCATCCTTGGGGGGATAGACCTATCGATCGGCTCGATGGTGGCGTTGGCGACGGTGGTGATTGCGTGGTCGATGCAGGTGGAACCGCTGGGTTGGGGGCCATGGGCGGCGGCGGCGCTGGCGGTTGCGGTGTGCGGGGGGTGTGGTTTTGCGAACGGGCTGTTGATCACGCGGCTGCATGTGGTTCCGTTCATTGTGACGCTGGGCATGATGCTGGTGGTGCGGGGTGCTGCGAAGGGGTTGTCCCGCGAGCAGAAGATTGACGCGCCCGAGACATGGCTGAACGACCTGTTGGCGTCGCTGGGGCCGGATGACCGGGGGTGGCTGATGCCGCCTGGGGTATGGTTGTTGGTGGGGATGGCGGTGCTGGTGGCGGGGGTATTGCGGTACACCCGTTTCGGACGGCACACGGTGGCCATTGGGTCGAATGAACTGACCGCCCGGCTCTGCGGAGTGGCGGTCGATCGCGTGAAAGTGTTCGTGTACACGCTGGGCGGGTTGTTTGGCGGGCTGGGGGGGGTGATGCAGTTTTCGAGGCTGACGGTGGGGGACCCGACGGTGGCCGTGGGCCTCGAACTCGACGTGATTGCGGCGGTGGTCATTGGCGGGGGGAGTCTGTCCGGCGGGGAGGGGTCGGTGCTTGGGACGCTGGTGGGGGCGTTGATCATGTCGGTCATCCGGTCCGGCTGTTCCCAGATGGGGTTGTCCAACTGGGTGCAGGAGATCATCACCGGCTCCATCATCATCGTGGCGGTCGCCCTGGACCGGTTGCGCCATCGGCGCCTCTGGACAGGGTCGCCCGGCACGGTTTAGCATCCCCCGATGCTGGACATCCGACGGATCCGGGAACATCCGGAAGAGGCCCGCGAGCGGTTGGCGGCGCGCGGGGCGGGGGACGAGGCGAAGATCGCTGACGTGCTCGCGCTGGACGAGCAGCGGCGCCGGATGCTGGGCGAGGCGGAATCGCTGAAGGCGCAACGGAACCGGGTTTCGAAGGAGATCGGGGCTCTCATGGCTCAGAAGCGAGCCGACGAAGCCGCGTCGCGCAGGGCGGAGATGCGGGAGATCGGCGACCGGATCAGTGCCCTGGACCGTGAGGCCACCGAGGCGGAAGCGTCGCGGGACCAGCTGTTGCTGAGGATTCCGAACTTGCCGCATGCGACCGTGCCGGCGGGGCGGACGGCGACGGAGAATCCCGTGGTGCGGACGTGGGGGGAGATGCCGTCGTTCTCGTTCGAGCCCAAGGATCACGTGGCGCTCTGCGAGGCGGGGCGCTGGATCGACTTCGCGCGCGGCGCGAAGCTGTCGGGCAGCGGCTTTCTGTTATACACGGCGTGGGGGGCGCGGCTTGAGCGGGGGCTGATCCAATTCCTGCTGGATCTGCACGTGCGAGAGCACGGTTACACGGAAGTATCGCCTCCGTTCATCATCAGCCGCGACTGCATGATCGGGGTGGGCCAGTTCCCGAAGTTCGAGGATCAGGCGTATGCGGTCCAGGAGGGATTGGATGCCGCGACGCTGGGGAAGCTCTTTCTGTTGCCGACTGCCGAGGCGCCGGTGGCGAACATCCACCGGGACGAGGTCCTGCGGGAGTGCCAATTGCCGATCCGGTACGTGGCGTACAGCCCGTGTTTCCGGGCGGAAGCCGGCGCGGCGGGTGTTGGGACTCGAGGGATGATCCGGGTTCACCAGTTTGACAAGGTCGAGTTGATCAGCGTGGTGCAGCCGGAGCAGGGTTATCTCGAGCACGAGAAGCTGGTGGGGGACGCGGAGCGGGTGCTGCAGAAGCTGGGACTGCACTATCGCGTCGTGCTGCTCTGCACTGGGGACATGGGGTTCACGAGCGCCAAGACATACGACATCGAGGTGTGGGCGCCGGGACAACGGCAGTACCTCGAGGTCTCGAGTTGTTCGAATTGTGAGGACTACCAGGCCCGCCGCATGAACTGCCGGTACAAGGCCGAGACGGGAGAGAACCGGTTCCCGCACATACTCAACGGCAGTGGCACGGCGCTGGCGCGGTTGTTTGTGGCCTTGGTCGAGCGATATCAGCAGGCGGACGGTTCCGTGGTCTTGCCGGAAGCGCTGCGGCCGTACGTGGGGGCGGACCGGTTGCCGCCGGTGGCGTCGTGAACCGTCGTTGGAGTCATGAGGATCCTCCTGGCCAGCAGCGAAGTCTACCCCTACTCGAAGAGCGGGGGACTGGCGGACATGGTGGCGGCACTGGGCAAGTTCCTGGCGCGCGCGGGCCATGATGTGGGGTTGGTGACGCCGCTCTACCGGGGCATTCGCGAGCGATTCCGATTGCTTCAGCCGTTTCGGTACCGGCTCGAGGTGCCCTTGGGCCATGCGACGGTCAGCGCCACGCTCTGGACGACGGCGGCTCCCGACGGGCTCCGGCTGTATTTCGTCGATCAACCGGCGTTTTTCCAGCGGCGCGGTCTTTATGGGGAAGACGACGTCGCGTACGCGGACAACGCGGCGCGTTTCATTTTCCTGTCGAAAGCGGTGGCGCATTTGGCGCGGCACCTGACCCCGCCGCCCGAGGTGGTTCATGTGCACGACTGGCATGTGGGCCTGGTCCCGCTCCTGATCCGGGATGCGGCGGTCCGGGGCGGCTGGCGGGAAGCGCCCGGCACGTGTCTGACCATTCACAACCTGGCGTACCAGGGTGTTTACCCGCGGGCGATCTACGAGGCCACCAACCTGCCGTGGTCGTACTTCACGCACGAGGGCCTCGAGTTCCATGGCCACGTGAGCCTGCTGAAAGCCGGCGTTGCCTATGCCGACGCGCTGACTGCCGTAAGTCCCCAATACGCGCAGGAGATCCAGACCCCCGAACAGGGGTGCGGGCTCGATGGGCTGCTCCGTGCGCGGGCGGGTCGGCTGTCAGGGATCCTCAATGGCGTGGACTACGAGGAATGGCGGACCCGGAACAACCCGAGTCTGGTCCACGGGTACGACTTGGCGGACCCGGACGGCAAGGCGGCCAACAAGGCGGCGTTGCAGCACGAGTTGGGGTTGCCGGCCCGGCCGGAGGTGCCGCTTTTTGGCATCGTGTCGCGGTTGGTTGATCAGAAGGGGATTGACATCGAGCTGACGGCCCTGACCGAACTGCTGGCATCGGACATTCAGGTGGCGGTGCTCGGGGCGGGTCAACCGGAGTTCGAGGAGGGGTTCCTGAGGCTGGCGGATCTGCATCCGGAGAAGGTGGGCGTGCGGCTGGGGTACAACCACGGGCTCGCCCACCGGATTGAAGCCGGCAGTGATTTCTTCCTGATGCCGTCGAAGTTCGAGCCGTGCGGGCTGAACCAGATGTACAGCCTGCGCTACGGGACGATCCCCGTCGTGCGGGCAACGGGTGGTCTTGACGACAGCGTGATCGACATCCGCGAAGACCCGGCTCGCGCCAATGGGATCAAGTTCCATGAGTACTCGAGCGCCGCGCTCGCCAAAGCGATCCGGAAAGCCCTGGCGCTGCATGGGGACCCCGAGCTGGTCGCCCACTACCGCTTCAACGGGATGACGGCTGATTTCTCCTGGGACCGGACGGCGGCCGAGTACGTGGCGGTGTACGAGAGGATCCGGCGGGCGGCCCGGGAAGCGGTTCCCGGCGCCACGCGATGAGGGGGGACTGTGATCCTGCCGATTAGCGACACGCCGAACCCGCGCGGGTTTCCGGCGGTGACCTACCTGTTGATCGCGCTCAATGTGGCGGTCTATCTCGGCATCACCCTGCCGCTGAGCGGGCGCCCGCCGGATTACGAAGACCCGGCACTTCGGGAGTACCTCCAGGTGGTGCGGCAGAGCGCGCCGCCGGGCGTGTCGCTGCGCGCCCTCGTCAGCCAGGTCTCCGCCTACGACCTCGTGGTGTTCAAGCACGGGTATCAGCCGGGGCAACCCCGTGTCGTCGACCTGTTCACTTCCATCTTCCTGCATGGGGGCTTCATGCACCTGTTCGGGAACATGCTGTTCCTTTGGATCTACGGCGACAACGTCGAGCACCGTTTGGGTCGGGTGCGGTATCTTCTGTACTACCTCCTCACGGGCGTGGCGGCGACGCTGGCCTTCAGCCTCTTTGCCCGGGGTTCCCGGGTGCCGCTCGTGGGCGCGTCCGGCGCGATCTCGGGGGTTCTGGGTTTCTATTTCCTCTGGTTCCCGCGCAACAAGGTCCGGCTGCTCGTGCTGTTCTTCCCGTTCTTCATGAACGTGGTGGCGATTTCGGCGCGGCTGGTCTTGGGGTTCTACCTGGTGATTGACAACCTGCTGCCGTTCGTCCTTAGCCGGGGCGGGGCGGCGGGGGGTGTTGCCCACGGCGCGCACTTGGGCGGGTTCCTTGCCGGTCTGCTCGTCGCCTGGCTCGAGGACCGCCGGGAATATGCGCCGGTCGAGGCGACGTTCCGGGACGCGGCACAGGCGCCCGCGCGCCCCGATACGCCGGCGGCGGCGATTTCAAGGGCGCTCGAGGCCGGCGACATGCCTGAAGCTGCCCGGCGGTATTTCGCGGTCGAGGGTGAGGCGTCGCGGCGCCTGCTGGCGCCGGGCCAACTGCTGGCGCTGGGGAACTGGCTGGCCGGACAGCGGCATGCGCACGCCGCCCTGGCGGTTTACCGGCGGCACCTGAGGGACTATCCCACCGGACCCGGGCTTGCCGAGGCGCACCTTGGCGCGGGCCGTGTCCAGCTCGAACAGCTCGATCAGCCCGCCGCGGCGTACCAGCATTTCCTCGAAGCCATCGAGCTGGCGACGTCCGAAGCGGTTGCGCGCGAGGCACGGGTTGGCCTCGATCAAATCGCCCAAAGGCAGAAGTACGCGCTGCGGCGGCTTTCGAAACCGGGTCCGTCCCGATGAGGCAGCGACCCGCGGGGTTGGGGTGGGAGTCAGGAACGCCAGGGGCTGCGGCGTGCTGAACCCGCGACCCCCCGCTCACGATCTGAGGTGGCGACAGACGCCGAAGTGCAGCAGGGTGTCAACAAGGTGACAGGCTAATAGTCTCTCACTGCGGGGCGAGGATCGAAGGGGCACAAATCACCGTGTATTTAGACAAGAGCGCGGGTAGCGTTCGCTATATTCTGTGAAGGTGAAGGCACCGATCATGGCTTCGGCGGAGCCGGGGCAGGACGAGTGGCGGGACCTGTGGCGTGACTACGGGTCGAGACTCCTGCTCTTTGCGCGCCAGCAGACCCGGGGGCGGAGTGACGCCGAGGATGTGGTTCAGGAAGCGTTTGTCCGGTATTGGCGGGCGCGGCAGTCGGATCCGGGGCTTTCACCGACTTTGATGTACACCATGGTGCGGAGGATAGCCATAGACCATGCGCGCAGGGCGGAGGGGCGTTTGGCGACCGAAGCCCGGGCGGCGGCGCTGGCGGAACGGGATGCGGGCTGGTTCGCGGATCCCGTGGAAACGCAGGAGCGCAAGGACCGTCTTGAGGAAGCCCTGCGGGGACTTCCGGTTGTGCAGCGCGAGGTCATGGTTCTGAAGGTTTGGGGTGGCCTGACGTTTGAACAGATCGGCGAGACCCTGGACGTGTCGCCGAACACGGCGGCGTCGCGGTATCGCTATGCGCTCGAGGCCTTGCGTCACACGTTGACTCCGGCTGTGTTATGAACGATCCCCTGAACGATATCGCGGCGGAGCTGGAGCGATTGCGGCCGAGCGACCCCGGCGAGGGGTTGACCCGGCGGATTGAAGCCGCGCTCGAGGCGCGGTCCCAGCGAGCCCGAGGGACTGTGGTGCTGTGGCCGTGGGCGTTTCGCTGGGCGGCGTTGGCCGCTGCGTTGGCGGTGATTGTCGCCGTGGCCGTGATGGTGAGCCGAAAGCCGGCCTCGGATGCGGGCGCGCGGGGTCCGGCGATGGCGTCGATGGCGGAGCAGTCGGACCGAATGCCGCCCGAGCCGGCGCCGCCGTTTCGTCGCGTGAACCGGGGGGATTACCTGCTCGATGCGGAGGATGGAGGTTTGATCTACACGTCGGCGGGCACGCCTTGGCGCAAAGTCACGTGCGAGTACGTTTCCGCGTCGGAATGGCGGGATGAACGCGCCCGGATGACTTTTCAGGTCCTGGTGCCCCGCCGGGAGACCGTCGTGATACCTGTTCCGATTGATTAGCGAGGCGCGCCTCACAGGATTTCTGCAGAATCACAATGCCACCGGAAACGAAGTCCGAGACACTTATGCGAAACAACACTCTGTCATGGTCCAGTGCGATCGCCCTCGCTGCATGGGCGACGGCGATAGGCGTTCCCAACTCAGCCGCGGCGGGCCCGATCCCGGAGAAGGTCGCCCATCTTGGGATTGCGGTCGGGCCGTTGGACGACACGCTGCGGGAGCAGCTCAAGCTCGGCCGTGGGATGGGTCTCCGGGTCGAGCGGGTGCTTGATGACAGCCCTGCCGGCAAGGCGGGCGTGAAGATCCACGATGTGCTGCAGAAACTCGAGGATCAGATCCTATTCAATGCGGCTCAACTCACAGCGCTGGTTCGGAGCCATGAGCCCGGGGACAAAGTCGCCCTGGGTCTTATCCGCCAAGGGGAACCGTGCACGCTGGAGGTGACGCTGGGCGAGACTGAAGCGAGGGATTCTCTCTTGCCGGAAGGCTGGGATCCGTTTTCGAACCCGCAGCTGAGGAACCTGCTCGGGCGGAACCTCGACCGGGCGCGGGACGTTTACGAGGAGGCGCTGGGTCGCGGGAAGCCGGTGGCGTTTCTTGGGGTCGAGTTGGCGCCTGTTGAAGCGGCGTTGACGGCGCAATTGGGTCTCGAGAGGGAGGCGGGCGCCCTGATTGAGACGGTGGCGGAGGAGAGCCCGGCGGCCAAGGCGGGTTTGCAGCGGCACGACGTGGTGGTCGGGATCGACGGACAACGGGTCAAGAGTCCTGCCGACCTCAGCGAGCGGATCCGGGGGCACCAGAAGGGCGACCAGGTCGTGCTCGAAATTCTGCGCGGCGGCAAGGCGCAGAAGACGGAGGTCGTGCTATCGGAGAAGGCGGCGACGGACCCGTTGAAACTGAGGTCGTTGTTCAAGGACTACCGGGTGCTGCCGGAGATCAAGATTGTGAAGCCGGCACCGGGTGTGGGTGGCGTCATTGTGGATCTCCGGTCCGATCGGGAGGGCGACGCTTTAGGGCGCGAACATCGTGTCATCATCCGGGAGGAAGGTCCGAAGAAAGGTGGGGCGGTGCGGATCGAGGCAGCGCCGGATCAGCCGCGAGTGCGCTCGACCGAGCGCAGGGTCATTGTGATCAAGACGGACGAGGGCACGACCACCACGGTGACTGAGAAGGACGGGCAGCGGTCGGTGGTGGTCAAGGATGCCAAGGACAAGGTTGTGTTCGAGGGACCGGCGAATTCGGACGAAGAACGGCAGAAGCTGCCGCGGGACGCGCGCGAAGCGATCGAGAGACTCGAGCAGCGTCTCGAGAAGCTCCCGGAGGCCGGCGGCGGGGATGTGCTGCGGGAGCTGCGGATTCCGCCTCCGCCGTCGGCTCCGGACGTGGTGTATCGGGCCGGGGGGCTGGTCGGGTTCGGCGGGCGTTCGCCGTTGGCTGCCGGTGCGGGGGAGGGTCAGGCGTCATTCTGCACTTAGGGTCTGTGCAAGAACTGATTCCGGTTTTGCCGGAGGGGATTGGGCTCGCTAGTGATCCAGGTGCTGACGGGCGGCCTGCACGTCGCGGGCGATCTGTGCCTTCAGTTCCTCGATGGAGGCGAACCGGCGTTCCTCCCGGAGGCGGGCGGCGACGGTGAACTCGAGCTCCTCGCCGTACAGGTCGCCGGTGAAGTCCAGGAGATGGACTTCGAGTTGCAGCGCGGGATTGACGTTGGCGAGAGTGGGTTGAATCCCGAGGTTGGCCACGGCCGGGTATGAGGCGTCGGCCCGCCGGGCGCGTCCGGCGTAGACCCCCAGCGGAGGCAGAGCGCGGCCGGTGACGTCCAGGTTGGCAGTGGGGTATCCGAAGGTGCGCCCCCGGCGGCGTCCGACCACGACGGTGCCGGCGATGGCGAAGGGTCGGCCCAGGAGCGCCTCGGCGGCGCGGAGGTCCCCTTGGCTGATGGCGTTTCGGATTCGAGTGCTGCTGATGGGGGCGCCGTGCCACGCGACGGGCGGTGCGGCATCCGCGACGAACCCTAGCGCCCCGGCCAAGTGTCGGAGCAGGGTGATGTTGCCGGTGCGCCGATGGCCGAAGTGGAACGACTCGCCCACGTGGATGCTGCGGATGGAGCCGAAGCCGCGGGCGCACTGGCGCACGAACTCCTCGCCGGTGAGCCGGCTGAGAGTTTCGTCGAAGTGAATGAGCCAGAGGGCATCGGGTTGGAGGGATTGGAGGGTGCGGAGGCGCTGGTTGAGTGTCTGGAGGAGCTTGGGGGCGCGTCTGGGGTTGATCACGGCGGCCGGGTGCGGGTCGAAGGTGGCGACGATGGCCGAGGTGTTGGACGCGCGGGCCTGATCGAGGAGGCGTCGGATGACCTCCTGGTGGCCGCGGTGGACGCCGTCGAAGACGCCGAGGGCCAAGCTGACCGGGCCTCCGCCGGCGGCGGTCCACTCCTCCGGGTGGCGCAAGATTCTCACGGACCCGTCAGGAGAGGGCGGTCAGCTTCAGGAACGGGATCACGCGCCGCTGAAGTTCGGTCGGCGCAAGATCCAGGGCGGCGTCCAGCGGGAGGGCATCGCTGACGGAGAACCGGCCGATATCGGTGCGGCGGAGGGTGGCGAGGTGGGCGCCGCAGCCGATTTTCTGGCCCAGTTCGTGGGCGATGCTCCGGACGTAGGTGCCTTTGGTGCAGGCAATCCGGAATTGGCCCAGGGGCGGTTCGTAGTGGGTAAACCGGAAGTTGTAGATGTGGACGAGGCGGGGTTTACGTTCGACCTCGACGCCTTTGCGGGCGAGCTTGTAGAGGGGCACGCCTCCGATCTTGGCGGCGGAGACCATGGGCGGTGTTTGGAGGAGATCGCCAACGAAGGCCTGGGCTTCGTCGTTGAGCTGGTCCAGGGTGAGCGGCGGCACGGGGAGGGAGCCGGTGATTTCGCCGTCGGCGTCGTAGCTGTTGGTGGATTCGCCGAGCCGGAGGGTGCCTTCGTAGACCTTGTCCGCCGCCATGAGTTTTTCGGAGAGCTTGGTTGCGCGTCCCAGGAGGAGGATCAGGAGGCCGGTGGCGTTGGGATCGAGGGTTCCGCTGTGGCCCACCTTGCGGAAGTCGAATCGTCGGCGGATGGCGTCGACGACGTCATGGGAAGTCGGGCCGGCCGGCTTGTCGATGAGCAAGGCGCCATCCCAGGGATCGAGCGTTGGCAGCATGATCAGGCAGCGGCGTTGAGGGCGTGCTTGAGGGCGGCGATGATCCGGCGTTGGACGGCAAGGGGGCGGCCGGCGATGCGGGCGCCGGCGGCGCCGGGGTGGCCGCCGCCGCCGAACTGCACTGCGACTTGGTTCACATCGACGTCTCCGCGTTTGGATCGGAGACTGACGCGGATGAGGTCGGGGGCGACTTCCTCGAAGAGGCAGGCGATGACCACCGGCTCCATGGAGCGGAGGTGATCGATGAGGCCTTCGGCGTCGGCAGTCTCGGCTCCGGTGCGGCTGAAGTCGGCCGGCTTGAGCCAGAGGTAGGCGATCTGGTTGTTATGGGTCAGCCGGAAGTGGTTGTAGACATGTCGGACCAGACGAACGCGGGAGAGGGAGAAGGACTGGTAGACCTCGTGGCAGATGCGGGCGAGATTGGCCCCGCGCTTGACCAGTTCGCCGGCCACCGAGAACGTCGCGGGGCGGGTAGTCGCGTATTGGAACGAACCGGTATCGGTCGACACCGCAGTGAAGAGGCAATCGGCGATACGGGGTGTGATGGGCCAGCCGGCCCATTTCAGCAGGCGGAAGACCAATTCGCCGGTCGAGGGCTCGCGGGCGCCGATCCAATTCACGTCGCCGAAGCGGGTGTTACTGGCGTGGTGGTCGATATTGATGAGCCACCGTCGCTCCTGGATATGATCGGCGACGTGTCCGAGGCGTTCGACGTTGGCGACGTCGACGGCGATGACGGCGTCGAAGGCACGGCCGGGCGAGGGACGCTCGAGCGAGTGATCCGGGTCGAGAAAGGCCAGTTTGTCGGGGGCCCGATCTTCATTCCAGACGGTGACCTCCTTGCCGGCCTGGCGGAGGGCGAGCGCCAGACCGAGCTGGGAGCCCACGCAATCGCCATCGGGCCGGACATGTCCGACGATGCAGAGCGTCCGGCATTCCTCGAGGGTCTTGAGGATTCGGTCGACGACTTTGGGACGGGGTTTCATGGGCGCAGGCGGCGGGCGCAGGGCGCCACGCGAGGAGTCAGGGAGCGGGGGCTTCGCCCGGCGGCTGGGTCCGTTCGAGTTCGTCGAGGATTTGCAGGACGCGGTTGCCGCGGGCCACGGAATCGTCGGCGACGAACCGCAGGGTGGGCGTGTATCGGAGGACGACGGCGGCGCCGACGAGGTTCTGGATGCGGACGCGTTCCTGTTCGAGCTTTTCGAGGCCGCGGCGCTGCTGGTCGGGAGATCCCATCAGGCCGACGAAGACCGTGGCGGAGTGTAGGTCACCGGACACGACGACATCGTTGACGGTGACGAGGCCGGCCTCCGTGGATGGGCACTCGCGCTGGAGGATGACGCTGAGCTCCCGCTTCAGGAGTTCGCGGACGCGTTCGTGGCGGCGGTTCTGCATTCTCCGGTCTAGAGTCCTCGACTCTTGAAAGTCGATGCGATTAGGTCAAGTTTGGGTCTCTGCGGTTCCAGGCCTCCCCTTCCTCCATCGAGGACTCCAGATGAGCGAGGCGCGGAGGCCGGGTGCCCCGCTGCCCCCCCACGGTTCCTTTGGACTGCATGTTTCATCGGTCTGTGGCGCGCCTCGCTAGAGCTTCTGGGGCACGCGATCGATCCGATAGCACTCGATGAGGTCGCCTTCCTGGAAGTCGTCGAACCCGTCGAGGCGGATGCCGCATTCCATGCCAGCGCGGACCTCGTTCACTTCGTCCTGGAAGCGGCGGAGGGTATGGATGATGCCTTCGAAGATGAGGTTGCGATGGCGCATGACGCGCGCCTTGCCTTTGACGATCCGGCCGTTGGTGACGGTGCAACCGGCGACGTTGCCGCCCTTCGAGAGGGCGAAGATGCGCCGCACTTCCGCGCTGCCGAACACGACTTCTTCGAGCAACGGATCGAGCAGGCCGGCCATGGCTTCCTTCACCTGGTCGATCAGCTCGTAGATGATGGCATAGAGTTTAATCTGGACGCCTTCGCGGCGGGCCAGGTCGGGCACCGTGCTGTCGATCCGGGTATGGAACCCGAGGATGATCGCCTTCGAGGCCGACGCCAGGAGGACATCGGACTCGGTGACGGTTCCGACGGCGCTGTGGATGATCTCGAGGGCGACCTTGGTGGACTCGAGTTTCTTCAAGGCTTCCACGATCGCCTCGACGGAGCCCTGGGTGTCGCCCTTCACGACGACGCGCAGGATCTTGGCCTGTTCCTCGGCGAGGGTGTCGAACAGGGTTTCGAGGGTGACCTTGGGCCGGCGTTCTGCCGTTTCGTGCAACCGCGCCGCCTGGGACCGCTGCTCACAGTCCTCGCGGGCGGACCTCTCGTTTTCCACCACCAGGAACTCGGCGCCTGCCTCGGGAACGCCATTGAGACCGAGGAGCTTCACCGCGTCCGAGGGGCCGGCGTCCTTGAGTCGTTTGTTGCTCTCGCTGATCAGGGCGCGGACACGACCGTAATAATGGCCGCACAGGACGATGTCGCCCACGCGGAGCGTGCCCTTGCGGACCAGGACGGTGGCGGTGGGACCACCCGGTTCCAGACCGGACTCGATGACGTTCCCCTTGGCCGAGCGATCGGGGTTCGCCTTGAGTTCGAGGATCTCAGCCTGGAGAAGCAACATCTCGAGGAGCTTGTCCACGCCCTGCCGGGTGAGCGCCGACACGTCGACGAAAATGGTCTCCCCGCCCCATTCGTCAGGGGTCAGGCCCTTCTCCTGAAGCTGCTGCCGGACGCGCAGAGGGTTGGCGTTGGGATGGTCCGACTTGTTGACCGCGACGATGATGGGGACGTGGGCTGCCTGGGCGTGGTTGAGGGCCTCGATCGTCTGCGGCATGACGCCGTCGTTCGCGGCCACGACGAGGATGACGAGGTCGGTGACATTAGCGCCGCGGGCGCGCATCGAGCTGAAGGCAGCGTGTCCGGGCGTGTCGAGGAAAGTGATGCGCGCCAGGGCCTTGGGGTCATCCGGGCGGGGCACGGCGATGGTGTAGGCCCCGATGTGCTGCGTGATGCCGCCGGCCTCGCCGGCCGCGACGTTCGACTTGCGGATCACATCCAGCAAGGTCGTCTTGCCATGGTCGACATGACCCATGATCGTGACCACCGGCGCCCGCGGTTTGAGCGAGGCGGGCGGGTCCTCGTCGTGCTCTTCGTCGCGAGCCCGGCCTGCGTGGACCGGTGCCGGCGGCTTTGCGCCGCGGCGCTCAAGTCTGAAACTATAATTGTACTTTGCGCAGACGCGCTTGGCGATCTCGGGCTCGATCGCCTGGTTGACCGTCGCGAACACGCCCATCTCCATGAGATCGGCGATGAGCTGGAACGGCTTCTTATGGAGATGCTCGGCCAGGTCGCGGACGATGATCGGCGGCTTGAGGGTGATCTCACCTCCGGTGGGCACTGCGGTTGTCAGTGGCGCCGGCCGACCCGGCTCGCGGGCCGATGTTGCCGGAGTTGCGGACGCGCGCGGCGCCATTCCGGGCGCTCGTGCCATGGGCGGAGCCACCCGGCCATCGGCCCGGCCTCGGGGAGGCTCCGGCTTGCCGGGGACAGGCCGCGGGGGCGGCTTCTGTGCAAGTCGTTCCCCCGGTCGAGGGCGCGGGGGCGGCAGGACGATGAAGCCCACCTTGTCTCCCACTTTGGGCGGTGGCGGCACGAGGGGTTCAGGAGGAGTTGGCGGTGGGGGTGCTGCCGGGGGTACGGGCGGCGGCGGCGGGGCGGGAGTGGTCGTCGGTGTGACGATGGCCGACTGGGCGGCAACGACCGGAGAGTCGACCGGCGGTGTCGATTCCATCGCGGCGACGGCCGGTTCCTGGGGCACCGGTGTCGGCGTCGGGTCCTGAGGCGCAGCGGGAATCGGTTCGGGTTCGGGCGCGGGGATCTCTTCGGGCGCCTGATGGGCAGCGGGTTGGAGAGGGGCTGGGGCGGGTGCGGCCGGCGCCTCGGGGTGGGGCACCGTGGCGGGCGCCGGTTCAGACTGCGGGACGGCTTCGATGGTGACCGTGCCGGGCTGGGGTTCTGAGGCGGTTGGCGGCGGTGCGGCGGCGGGTTCGGCGTCAGGTGGCGGCGGCGGCGGCTCGGGGGTTGGGGGGGAAACGATCTCGACGGGAGGCGGGGGGGGCGGGGCGGGTGCTGCCGGAGGGGCCGGCTTATAGCCCATTTGTTCCAAGAGGTACTCGGCGGTGATTTTGTCGAGCGTGCTCGAGGGCACGCGGGCGCCGGTGATGCCCAGCTCCTTCGCCCGGGCAAGAACCACCTTGCTCTCGACACCGACCTTCTTGGCTATTTCGTAAATGCGAACGGGCATACGTGCTAAACTCCAACGCCCGGGCCATGCCCGGGTTCGCGATCAACGCCAACGACGCGTCTATGCGGTCGGCTGTGGGCCGATGTTCAAAACCCGCCGTTGGGTCTCGGCTTTCGCGGCTTCCAACACTGTCTGGGCCTGCTCCCCGATCTCCGGGATTTCGGCGAGATCCGCCAGTTCGGCGGTCATCAAGTCTTCGAGGCTCAGGAATCCGTGATGAACCAGGGCATCGGCCTGGGCGGGCGTGAGGCCTGGGACTTCGGCCAGGCCTTTGACGGCCTGTGCCACCTTCTCTTCAAAGCCGAGCTTGGTCGTGGCTTCCGCCTCGATGTCGACCTGCCAGCCGGTCAGCTTTGAAGTGAGCCGGGCGTTTTGGCCCCGCTTGCCGATGGCAAGCGACAGCTGATCGGCGCTCACGAGAATCCGAACGCGCTGATTCGGCTCATCGATGTCAAAGGCCTTGAGCTTCGCCGGCGCGAGGGCATTGGTCAGGAACACGCGGATATTCGGGTCCCACTTGATGATGTCGACCTTCTCGTTATTGAGTTCGCGGACGATGTTCTTCACGCGCTGGCCGCGGAGCCCGACGCAGGCGCCGACCGGGTCGACCTTCTCGTCCCGGGACCAGACGGCCATTTTGGTTCTAAAGCCCGGTTCCCGGGCGATGGCCTTGATTTCGATGGTGCCGTCGGCGATTTCGGACACCTCGAGCTGGAACAACTTGATGACGAACTGCGGATCGGCTCTCGAGAGGATGATCTCGGGTCCGTAGGGCGTGTTTTCGACCGCCTTGACGAAGCAGCGGAGCCGTTCGCCGACCTGGTACTCCTCGGTGGGCACCCGCTCGCGGTTGGGGAGCAGCGCCTCGTAGCGTCCCAGATCGATTGTCACGTCGGATCGCTCGAAGCGGCGCACCACGCCACTGACGATATCCCCCGTGCGATCCTTGAATTCGGCAAAGATCAGCGCTTTCTCGGCCCGCCGGAGGTGTTGCATCAGGGACTGCTTGGCATACTGCGACGCGATCCGGCCAAAGCCGGTCGGGGTCACTTCGACCTCGATTTCCTCCCCCAGCTGCGCGTCCGGCTTGATCCGGCGGGCGTCGAACACGGTGATCTGGTCGTGTTTCGAGATGACGCGTTCGGAGACGACCAATTTGGCCCAGGCCCGGATATCACCTGATTTGGGGTCGATCGTGCACCGCAGTTCGCGGGCGGGTCCGACCGCCTTTTTGGCGGCCGAAAGCAGAGCATCCTGGACTGCGGCAAGAAGGATATCCTTACTGATTCCCTTCTCCCGCTCCCAGTACTCGAGAACGGCAAGCAATTCGTTGTTCATAGCCACTTCCCCATCCGGGGAACAAAAAAGTCGGCAGATGAGACCTCTCCGACTTCGCGCGCTGGCACGCCAGCAAAACAACTCGTTAGTCGGGGTACTTTAGGCCTTGCGGATGCCATGCGTCAAGACGGAATTCCGCGTCGAACGGGCTGTTCGCGCGCGGTGTTCCTGCTTCGCCGACAGGAACTTAGAGTGCGCTCCGGCCGTCTGAGCCGGGTGTCATCCGCAAATGGACCGCTGCCTGCGCCACGTCCTTGTCGCCCCGCCCGGAGAGATTGACGATCAGAAGGCCGTTGTTACCGGCGCGGGGGGCTTCTTTGATGGCGGCGGCCACGGCGTGTGCGGACTCCAACGCCGGGATGATCCCCTCGAGCCGGGAGAGCCGTTGAAAGGCCTCGAGCGCCTCATCGTCGGTGGCGTACGTGTAAGCGACTCGTCCCTGATCGCGGAGCCAGGCGTGCTCCGGGCCCACCGCCGCGTAGTCGAGCCCTGCAGAAACGCTATGGGTCGCCTGGATCTGGCCTTGGGCGTCCTGGAGGATGTAACTGCGGGTGCCCTGGAGGACTCCCAGCGATCCGCCTTGGAACCGGGCGGCGTGGCGCTCCGGCAGGATGCCCTGGCCGCCGGCCTCGACGCCGAGCATGGCGACGGTGGAATCCTCGAGGAAGGGATGGAAGAGCCCGATGGCGTTCGAGCCGCCGCCAACGCACGCGATCAGGAGGTCTGGCAGGCGGCCCTCCTTTTCAAGGATCTGGCGCCGGGTTTCCTCGCCGATGACCCGCTGGAAATCCCTGACCATCATGGGATAAGGATGGGCGCCGTAGGCCGTCCCGAGAATGTAGTGGGTGGTCCGGACGTTGGTCACCCAATCGCGCATCGCCTCGTTGACCGCCTCTTTGAGGGTCTTTTGACCCGCGTGGACCGGCACGACTGTGGCTCCGAGCATTTGCATCCGGTAGACATTCAGCGCCTGGCGCTCGCAATCCGTCAGGCCCATGTAAATCACGCACTCGAGTCCGAACATGGCCGCGACGGTTGCGGTGGCCACCCCGTGCTGGCCAGCTCCGGTTTCGGCGATCACGCGAGTCTTGTTCATCCGGCGCGCCAGGAGGACTTGGCCGATGGCGTTGTTGATCTTGTGGGCGCCGGTGTGGAGCAGGTCCTCACGTTTCAAGTAGATCCGTGCCCCGCCGACGTCCCGCGTCAGGCGGGACGCCAGGTAAAGCGGGGTCGGGCGCCCGCAGAATTCGCCGAGGTAGTACGCCAGTTCACTCTGGAAAGCCGGGTCCTGGCGTGCGCGCTCATACTCGGCCTCGAGTTCCATCAGCGGGTGCATGAGGGTCTCGGGCACATAGCGCCCCCCATAGGGGCCGAAATGTCCCCATTCATCCGGAGCCTTCATGCCGGGATCCAACTGCATTCCGGTAACCGTAGCGATATCTGCGGGTCGTTGTCAGCCTCAAATCGTCGCAGGGCGAGGACTCTCCATTAGCGAGGCGTGGAAGAGAGGGTGGGCAGGCACAGCAGGGTCTTCATGAACCTGAGGACTCGACTGGGTCTGAGGCGACGCCTCGCTAGACCTCTCGACCACGCTTTCAACAAGCCGAAGACTTCAGGGGTCGGCCTTTGCAGTGCCGTTGTCCGGGCGCGGGGCGGTTCAGGGCCAGCGCAAGCGGTACCAGGCGGGCGGATTAGCAATGTCTCGAGTGACCCGAAGCCGGCCGTCGCCGGCTGTGGGCGTGTTGGTGACATCCATCCAGTCGAGGGTCTGCAACGCACCGTTGACTTGCAGTTGAAATGCCGCCGCCCAGTCCGCCCACGACAGGACCACCTGGTCCCCAGCAGACTCGATGGCGAGCACGGGGCGGGCGGGCAGGCTGACGCTGTCCAGGCCCACCGTTTCCTGGACAGCAGCTCCATACTCGCCATTGATGCGCAAAGCGGTGACATTGGTGATGACCTGCTGGAAATCCTGAGCCGTGACGAAGGCGCCGTTCCGGTTGTCGTAGCGGAACTGCCCGGCGGCCAGCTCGATGGTGTAGAAAGACCATTGGGTGCCGGGCTGGGGAACGATGGGACTGACGATGGCTCGCGGACTGCCGTTGATCACGCCGACCACCATCACGGCGCTGTCATCGGTCCAGTTCTGATGACTGGACCGCAGGCTGAACCCCAGTCGCGCGCCGGCGAACGCCGACCAGTCTCCGAGGAACTTGGCGGGTGCATCGAACGCGAAGCTGTTGTTGGAGGGATCGTGGACTGAGAGGCAGCCGCCGGGATCACCGTCCGCGTCGAGCCAGGTGACGTCATAGTATCTCAGCGGGGTGACGTACGGGCCGCCTGTGCGCAGATCGGCAATCCGCCAATCCTCTGGTCCGAGGTCAAATCGGCTCTCTGCGCCCTGTGTGGAGCCGGCTGCGATCAGGGTGAGAGCCGCCAAGGAGGAGAACGTCGGTAGGTACATGGCAGGAGTCTGGCATGACGGGGCACATGGCTTCAATGCGGGAGTGCTTTCCCGGATCCTCTGCACCGCGCTTCGCTAGAGTCCTCGACTTGGGTCTGAGGCGCGCCTCGCTAGGGTCCTCCGACGTCGAGGCAGACGAGGCGGGTGAGGTCACGGGCCAGGAGGCGGGATCCGGCGAGGGCCATGGGTCCCCAGCACTCGCGGCCGTCGAGGATCTGGGCGCGTCCGAGCAACGTGAAGCGGGTGGGGCTGGCT
>JAKQDD010000116.1 GCA_029556615.1 Verrucomicrobiota bacterium
CTCTTCACGTTCCTGGCCGAGCGCTACGAACGGGGTAGTGTGATGATCAGCAGCAACCTGGTCTTTTCCCGGTGGGACCAGATCTTCAAGGATGCGATGACTACCATGGCAGCCGTGGGGAAAAATCAATGTCGTTGACCAATCGCCGCCGGGGACCATCGGAATAGACGCGAGCAACAGTGGAAATGGACCCCAACGAACACGAACAGCAGGTCCAGCGCGGACCATTCTGCAAGCCCACGTCCCTCTCAATTTGCCTGAACTGATCGCAGGCAAACATCTCCCGTTCTCAACGGGGGCACGTTGGTTCATACTTCAATACCAGCGCCTGTGGAGGTAGTCGTCTCGGACCAGAAGCTGGCTGCCGACAGGAATCCCTGGCGCGCCGAGAGCTCAACGCGAGGCTTCAGCCTCAGGGGAGCGAGAAGCACCAGCCCCGGGCAAACCGCGATTCCGTCAGGCAGGAGAAAGCGGGGTTGTGGTTGGCCAGCTACTCGAACCAGTTCTCCACGCTGAGTCCTGGGACGTGGTCAAAGTGGCGCACGTTGCGGGTGACAAGCGTCAGCCCGAAGTGCTTCGCCGTTGCTGCGATCAAGCCGTCCGAATAGCCCACGGGGGTTCCACTCCGCTTCCATTCGGCCCGCAAGTCCCCCGCCAGTACCGCTACCGGCTGGTCCAGCGCCAGGACCGTGAGGTGAGGGAACAGGTCTGCTTCGGCCCGTTCCCAAAGTCGATTGCCCGGTGGTCCGATCCGTGCGCCGTGGCGGATTTCCTCGACGGTGATCGCGGAAGCGAACAGCTCTCCCGGCTCCGAGGCAAAGCGCGCCTCCACCTGCGGGTTGGGCTGCCGGCGCATCAATTCGCTCAGGATGTTCGTGTCGAGCAGATACATGGCTCAATCGAACTGGGGCGCCGGCGGGCCGGGCACCCGGTGCCGCTCCGCCTCGATGTCCTCCAGGATTCTGAAAACAGGATCGTCGTTTGGGATGCCGTCCGGATTCAAGAAAGAACCGTCCGGCAGGCGCTGGAGTTGACGCCGTTTGCCAGCGGGGCGACGCGCTACTTGGGCGGCCAACGCCGCGCGAATCTCCTGCTGTTCGGCCTCAGGCAGACTCTTGACCAGACCGATGATATGCAGAGCCATGGTGCTCACGCCCACAGCGTAACCGCAGCGGCGCCAAAGGCAAGACTGAGGGAGACAGGAAGCGGGGTCGGAACGGTGCTTTGAAACCAGGGCAATACGGGCGAATCAGTGCACTTGGCAATCATCAGGGCCTGGCGCGCACCAATCTCTGCCGCCGCGGCGGGGCTTCTTCGGACCACAAACTGGCTCCTTGCCACGGCTCAGAACAGTGGGCGCATTCCAGATCCCAAGTCGTTGGTCACGAAACAGTTGCAGAACGGATTTCTTGGGATGGCGTCGTCCTGCTCCGGTGGCTCTAACTGGCGGTCCGCAGTCGGCGTCGGCGTCGGTCCCGCGACGGTCCCAGATCCGCTGACTCCCACCTGACCGTCACGCGATGTCGATTCTCCGTGAGTTGCCCGTGCTCCTTTGCGGCTGGTCTTTTGGGTGTGGCGGATCCAACCGCTGGCCCCCTTTCTTATCAGGATCACGTTCGTGGCCCATGCTCCGGTTCGATGGCGAACCAGGCCTTGCCTTCGGCCTCTGTGGCGAGGGCCCGGTAGTGCGAGAAGATCGTCGCGGCCGAATTGCCGGCTTCCAATGCCGTGCGTGGCACGTCCTGGGTGGCAGCAACGCGATAGGTGCAAAAGCTGTGACGCAGACTGTTGTGCCGCCACGGGAGCAGGCCGGCAGCCTCGGCGGTGGCGTTCTGGGCGGCAGATATGCTCCGCGCACGTTCCCGCCACGTCTTCCCGTGCGGCCAGACCGGACCGCTCTCCTTGGCCAGCGGCGACAACCATTTGACCAGGTTCTCGGTGATCGGTGCCAAACGGGTACCGGCACACCGCGCTTTGCGGTGGGTGACTTTGATCGTCCGCTCCGCCAGGCGAACATCGCGCCAGTCCAAGGCGAGGAGTTCACTGGTTCGAAGCCCCGCAAATCCGCCAATGGCCAGACAGGGTAGAAAGTCCGGCACCGCATTGGCGAGCAGTTTAGCCATCTCGGCGGGGGGCCAGACTTCAATCGCTTTCTCGTGTGGGCCATTGAATCGCTGAGTCTCGGCGATCGGGTTCGACCCACGGGGGATGTAACCTCGACTCTCGCAATGGGCAAACAAGCGCCACAGCACCTGGCGGGTGGCGTTCTTGGTGCTGCTGGCTCCCTGCAAGCCATCGAGATACCGTTGGCAGTCCGCCGTGGTGACACTCGCCGGATGCACGGGAAAGGTTTTGGTGAATGGTCCCATGCGGCACCGCAGGTCGATCAGGTAGGGTCCACTTGCCTTGGCCTGCCGGCGCAGTTCGATCATTTCGGCTGCGGCCTCGGCCATCGTGATCTGCGGCAGGGTGCTCGGGTGTCGTTCGACGTAAAACCGCGCAGCGGGAGACAGCAGGCCGCCGTTACCGAGGACGCCCACGGCCTCGGCATACCTGGCGCAGGCCAGTTCCGGGGGGTCGCCCACGGCCCGCAGGAGTTCCAGACACCGGGCGAAGCCGGCCGCCTCCTGACCAGACAGGGCGGCCGCAACGGCATCGCCCTTGGCCAGCAACCCGGCAATCCGCCGCGCCTCCCTCTGGGCGGCTTGATGATCGGCGAAACTGCGCAATCGGCGGCGTCCGCCCGTGTAATCGCAGACCTCGAAGGTCGGGTACCGGTTGCCGTCCACCGTGCGGGTGCGACGGTAAATCTTCACCGCGGCATTGCCGACGCGGACCGTTTCGATCCTGCGTTTGGGATGCTTCATGATGCCAAATGTCGTCAACACATAGGCAACAGTCAAACGAATTGGCTGGAAATGCAGAAATATGCGGTTTTATCGCTCTATTCGAGTTGTTCCACACAAACAACTCTTACCATTTCTGGCGTGTTCTGGGGGTGCGTCGCGACGGCCAGTTCATCTCATGGATCATATTTCTAGATGTAATAGATAAGTTGTATGAATAACCCCCTGGACAACCAGGCAGATAAGTCCTACTTGTTCTGTAGATGATAGTCAGTAGGTTCGCATTTGAATAGTCGACAATCTGATGCTCGGAAGTGAGGTGAACGCATCGAACCGCCGCTCGCAGCAATCACCCAGACAGGGAATCACCCAGATGGGGTCGCGTCTACACAGTTGACAATCGGCGCGCCTGAATCTGAGGAAAAGCATAGCACTTCACCGCTCGGAGAGGCGCCCACTGCGCTCTTCGGCGGTGGCGGAAGGGGTGGGTTCCGAGACCTTTTTGCTGCCTGACCTTGACCGCCCTCCGACCCGATCAGCCGCCCTGGACGCGAGCTGCCACTCCCCTCCCCACCCTGCTGCAAACCCAACGCCTGCAACGAGGTCTGACCCAACACCAACTCGCCCGCCGCCTCGGCGTCAGCCGCCGCACCCTCTTGAATTGGGAACTCGGCTTCACCACCCCCACCCCCTCCCTTTGGCCCCGACTCAACCAACTCCTCCGATAGCAAAAAGGTGGCGAATCCACTGGGTTCCGCCACCTTTTTCCTGGTCCAGCCTCCCCATTCGTCCCGCCGTGACCGGCGTCTACGGCGTCAGAATGTCACAGCCGGAAGCCATCACCCATTGGCGCCTCCCGTTGGAGCAGAAAGGCGCAGTCCTCCCCTGGCCCGAGCGTGTCCGGGCGGCGACACCAGACACCAAACACGCCAACTCACGGCTCCGGCCTGTCCGGGCCTTTGCCGCCCGTGATTTCCGTCGCCCCACCCGGTAATGGCACACCGCACTGACACCGTCTCCCGACCCCGTCCGTGTGGCGACAATTCGGACTTTCCAGGTTCTGGTAATCGACATTCCCGACGATGGTGGGCAATCGGGAACGAAGTTCCTGGGGAGCGGGAAGCATCGAGCCCGCCATACGCTAACCCATACAATAGAGCAACCCATGCCAACTTCAATCACCTCCCATTCCCCCTCCGCACCATCACCTATCCCTTGCGCGTCCAAGTCATCCGCTCCCGTAGCCAGAACCTGCGGCTCTATTTCAGCACCACCGCATCCAAGGCCCGGAGCTTCTCCGGCAGAAAGACGCTCAGGCCGTCGCTCGTCACCGGGTGGAAGGCACCCGTCTTGCGACCGATCGCCTCCAACGCAACGGCTCCGTCCGGGATGCAGTAACCCTTGTGCGGGTCGTTCTCCATCAAGTGCGCAGGCGTGTTCCAAACCACCACGCGCCGGGGCTGCCTCGGCGTCAACTGGGGCTTGGCTGGGGCTGCATCCCAAATCTGTCTTGCGCTGACGCTCCGGGATGAGGTCGCCGGCCGACCTGCAGAGACACGCCAACCCCAAGGTGAGCGGAAGAACCCAACGAAGCGGGTAACGCATGGTTGGTCTCCTTCAAAGCGTCCAGCCATCGCGATACACGGCCTTGCACAGCCGGTTGGCGGACTCGTTCTCCACGACGCGGCCAGCCTGCGGATCATACTCGATCGCGCCCTCGCTTTGCGTGGCGATGTTTCCGACGAGCAGCAACTCGGTCAGCAGCGAACCGTAGTCCACGAAATTCGAGCACGCCGGCGCCCCGCCGCGAATGGCGTCGAGCCACTCCCGTTCGTGCCCCGGCGATCGGGGCAGAATCCGTGGCGGCCCCAGCAGGTCCTTGAAGTCGGCCTCCGGCAGCAACGAGAACGACATGTTGTGCCCGGTGGAATGGAGAATGCCGCGCGACCCTACGATCAGCAGGCCGGCGTAGTCGTTCCATTTCTTCTCCCCGGCGTCGCCCCAGTCGAGCTTCCGTCCCAGCCGTTCTTCGATGCGCTCGCGTCCGCCGGGCGCACGACCGTTGCACCAGATCATCGTGAAGGCGGGCTGATCCCTGCGACGCGGCGCCGAGAACTCGATGAGCTCCCATTTCGGGAACGTGTCGGCCAGACTCTCGGACACCTTCGCCGAAACGCGGAAGTGGTGCCCTTCGGGCAAGTCGGTTGGGGCGCTTGTCCAAAATTCGTCCAGACGAAAGGCTTTGAACGCGAGATTGGTCGAGTGCACCGCCCAGTTGCCGAGCTGACCAGTCGCGAAATCGCGCCACCGATGCCAATTGGCCCATTCGCGGTGGTACGGGCGCGCGGCCGCCGGCCCCAGCCACACGTCCCAGTCGAGGTCCTCCGGGACGGGCTCGCGGGTCGTCGGGCGCGGATGCGGCCCGCCCCCGCCGGACTCGTTCCAGGCCAGCACTTCACGAATGCCTCCCAGCGCGCCCGACTGGACAACTTCGACCGACCGGCGAAACGCGTCGCTGGACGTACCCTGATTCCCCATCTGAGTGGCCAGTTGGGTGGACGCCGCCAGCTCACGGAGAGCGCGGGCTTCGCTGATCGTGCGGGTCAGCGGCTTCTCGCAAAAGACCGGCTTGCCGGCGCGCAACGCCCGGGCGCTGATCACGGCATGACTGTGGTCCGGCGTCGCGACCACCACGCCGTCGAGGCGATCGGCCGTGTCGTCGAGCATCCGCCGGAAGTCCCGGTAACGCTTCGCCTCGGGGAACTTCGCGCCCGCGCGATCCAGCCGATAGGCTTGGGTGTCGCACAACGCCGCAAAGCGCGTCCTCATGCCCGGCAGCCCGCCGACAAACCACTCGCCGCGTCCGCCTACACCGACGAGCGCCAGGTTCAGTTCCTCGTTGGCGGCCGCGGCCGTCGCGAAGCCAGGGCGGGTGCTGAGGAAGAACCCAAACGCGCTTGTGGTGGCGCGGGCTAGAAACTGGCGGCGGGTGCGCTGGGCCTTCATGGTTTCCGACCGGGAGAATGTGCCTCAACCCATCGGCGGCGCAACCACTCTGCGCTCGGTCGGTGCCGGTCGCACAATGGCCATGCCGGGACGCCACGCGATCAGCACGGCCCGCGCTCGGCATAAAGGCATGGGCAATGCGTTGGATTCTGCGCCAGCCTACTCGGACTGATGCGGCCCGCGATGCTGAGGGTCTCGTGCCGGTTGTGCCGCACTGACAATCCTCAACCTTCGAGGAGATCGGCCAAAACACCAGAACGACCAGTGGTTTCAAGGGTCCAACGCCTATTGACGTTTTTCGGCCTGCTGCACACCCGGGCACCACTTCGCGACGTCATGTGTAGGCAACTGTCGGCAAAACACTTCCGGGTCCGTTGCGCAGACTGCGATGGTGCCGGGACTCGCATCATCGTCCCGGCGAGGCGCGGTCACCGCAGCCTCGCGTTCGTTCATCCTGCTCGTAGGACTCCGGTGACTTCGGTCGCGTGCAGGTGAGATGGCAGGTCTACGGTCCGGCTTTGCCAGCCCGTCGCCCACCACGCTGGGCGAAGTGAACAGGCGAGCCGATCGAATTGCCGCCGTCGCCGCCGTCGCCTCAGCAAACGGGGCGCCGTCGGGGTTGACGGCCCGTGCGCCGTCGCATCTCCGCGGGCTTGTGAGACTCAGGGTAACGGCCCGAATACCAGCCGGCCCAGATGGTCGGCCAATCGCCTCGCGCTGCCCCAAGGCAGAGGAGCACGGGCGGTCGGATCGCCGATGAAGAACAAACGGAACGTGCGCCGGGGGCCAGACTCAAAGACCGACAGACTGTCGGGCCACCGGCGGCTTCGCGCCCTGCCAGCCGGCTTTCCATTGGGCCATAAGCTGCTCGACGAGCGCCTGGTTCGCAGGAAGCATGGCGACGTTGAGGTTTTCCTGCGGATCGGTCTGGTGATCGTAAAGCTCGATGGCGTCCACCTGCGAGTGGTCGTTGCGCCCGACCCAGACGGTGAAGCGATAACGGTCGGTGCGCATCGTGTAGCCCATCAGCGGGCCGACGCCGGATTTGCCATTCGGCCGCGGATACTGGCTGAACGCGGCGCTCTTCCACGGGCGCTTGGGATCGTCGAGCAGCGGCTTGAGGCTGGTACCCTCGAGGTGCCCGGGCAACGGCAACCCCGCGAGTTCGCACAGCGTCGGGTAAATGTCCACGAACTCGACCAACGCGTCGGTGTGTTGGCCGGCGGTCTTCATGCCGGGCACGGAGAGCAGCAGCGGCGCGTTGACGTCATTCTCGACGTTGCTGTGTTTGCACCAAGCTCTGTGCTCACCGAGCTTCCAACCGTGGTCGCCCCAGAGGATGACGATGGTGTTCTTCGCAAGGCCGAGACGGTTGAGTTCGTCCAGCACTTTGCCGACCTGCGCGTCGGTGTAACTCACCGCGGCGTAGTAACCGTGCTTGAGCTGGCGCGCGAAGTCATCCGGGATGTCGCCCTGCGGCACGCCATGATAGGAGCGAAGTTCGCCGCCAGGCAGGATGGAGTATTCGGGCGCGTCCTCGGGGCGGAACGGATTCGGCGCGAGCCTGATCGTCGCCGGGTCGTACAGGTCCCAGTATTTCTTCGGCGAAATGAACGGCAGGTGCGGCTTGATGAAACCGACGGCGAGGAAGAACGGCTGCGGCTTCTGCTTCATTTGGCGCAACGTCGCGATGGCGAGGTCGGCGACCTTGCCGTCCTGGTAGTAATTGTCCGCCACGTTGGCGCATTCGAAGGCCGGTCCGCGCGGGCGATTGGCGGCTTTCTTGTTCTTCTTCTTGGCCGGGGCTTTACCGTCCGGTTCGCCGGCAGGCGCGGCCTCGACGAGCGCAACATTCTCCTTGAGCGCGTATTGCGGGGCCTTCGGCGTCTGCCACGGCGCCGACCACGTGGGCGGATCGTCGTAGCCGCCGTGGTAAATCTTGCCTATTCCTCGCACGAAGTAGCCGTTGTTCTTGAACTGCTGGCCGAGCGTGACGACGTTCGGCAGCGCATCCCGGAAATGCGTGACGAGGTCCCAGACCTTCGTGGTGTCGGGGCGCGTGCCGGTCATGAGGCTGGAACGCGACGGCGAGCAAACCGCCTGTTGGCAATAGGCGCGGTTGAAGACCAGGCCTGCCTTGGCGAGGCGGTCAATGTTCGGGCTGTGGATGTAGTCCTTGCCATAGCAGCCCAACTCCGGCCGCAGATCGTCCACGGCAATGAACAGGACGTTGGGACGGTCGGCGGCGTGCAGCAGCGTGGCGGAGACGAGGCAGGGCAAGAGACGGAGCAGTCTTTTCATACAATCAGGCTTACTCGTCGCTGGAGCCGGCGGACTTCGCGGCGCCTTGCTTGTTCCTGCGGTTGGCATGGCGGCCGGTGCCGTCGCCGTCATCGAGAACGCCGGCGGCGGGATTCAACGTGTCCAAGACAGCCTGCAACCGCTTGCGCGCGGCCAGAGCGGAGGCGTCTTTCGAGTCGGCGGGAACGAGCATTTCGGCAAACGGCGCATCGCTCATGCTGGCATGTATTCTTTGTCGCGGAGCTTCATCTCCTTGCCGTTGACGAAGTAGCGCTGCCCGTTGGCCTGCGTGTTCCAATACACGCCGCTGCCGCGGAACGTCAGGTAGTCGTCGAAGCCGAATTCCGCCGGGCCGAACGGAAGCTGACCCCACTTGCCGATGCAGGCGGTCACGTAGCCAGCGGGCTTCAGGATGTTCGCCAGGAAGGTCTCCTCGCTGGGCTTCATGAGTCCCGTGCGATCTTGGTTCACGGCGCCGGTGCGAAAGGCGTAGCGACCCGTGAGGATGAGCGCCCGCGAAGGTCCGCACAGCGGCGTCAGGTAGGCGTGCGTATAGCGGATGCCGCCCGCTGCCAGCGCGTCAATGTTGGGCGTCTGGTAGCGATCCGCCCCATAGCAGCTGACGTTCCCGATGCCGAGGTCGTCGGCGAGAACGAAGAGGATGTTGGGTTTCTGCAGCGACGCGGCCTCGGCGGCGTTGACGGCAGAAGTCCAGGTGCCCGGCGCCATGAGCGCCAGCAGGGCATTGAAGAGGAGCCGGAGGTTGATGTTCATGGAGGTTCTTGTACCTGCACATCGCAGAACGTCAGGGCCGCGATCCCGTTGACGCCGTAGAGGAGGTGGTCCGGGTTCCACGTCTGGCTGTCGAGGTAGGTGATGTGTTGGGCGGTTGAGGGCGCCGCCAGCTTCAGCGTGAGCACATCTCCGGTTACGGAACCGGAGGCGACCTTGCCCCTTTCTCCATCGAGGTAAAACTGGCCAGCGAGGGCGTCGGTCCACACGACAGATTGGTCGAACTCCAGCGCGATGGCCTCCTTTTGGTCGCTGGTGTAGGCAGCTCCCACGAGGTTGGGCGGGGTGATGCGCTGGGAACAGACCCTGCCGTAGTGGTCCCGCTCGATCAGCGGCTGGATCAGCCGTGCGAATTCCGCCCAGCCAGCCAGCGGGTAGTGGCAGTCACCGGGCGGCTTGATGCCCAGTGTGGACATGATGCTCATGCGCGAGTAGAGCGACGGCAGAGTGCGCTGGACCTCGCGCAGCATGTTGTCGGAACCGTCCACGCCCATCGCGCACGCCTTGGGCCAGATCTGGAAGAGGTAGTAGTGCTGGACGTTGGGGTAGTCCTGCTTCCAGCCTCCGGACATCTCGATGAAATACTGCTGGTAGGTCTCCCAGCCGTAGCCGCCAGTCGGACCGTCCGCGCCCTGATCGTTCTCGCCCTGGTGCCACAGAATGCCGCGGATGCCGTGGGTCAGCTTCGCCCGGTGCACGCGCCACAAGAGGCGACCGTAAATCGTCGAAATGTCTTCAGGGTTGGCAGGGTTGCGCTGGTGTTGATCAATGCGGGTGCCACCAACGGCGCCGTTGACGATGAAAATCGGAATGCTCTGGCGCTCGACGAGGCGCTTGGCGAGTTCCATGCCCCAATAGCCCAGCTCTGCCTTTTCGCCCTGTCGCGCTCTCCAGACGGGATGGCACCAAAGATTCACGTGCTCTCCTTGGCCGTCCCCCTGCGGGCCGCCATAGCTGCGAATCCACTCGTGTGTTTCCGCCGGGGCCTTCTCGTCGGTGTCCGTGGCGAGCGCGTTGGATTGGCCGTCAATCAGGTAGGCGTCGCCGCACACGAGATTCGTCGCGGTGTGCTGGACCGTCTCGTGGCCAGCGGTCCTCGCGCCGGACTCGATGCGGTATTTGATGAGGCCGGGCTTGAGTTTGGCGGAGAGCGCGTAGGTGCGGTCAGCGTTCGGTTTCTGCGTTTGCGTCGTTAGGAGTGTGTCGTCGGCATAGACACGCAAGAAGACCGAGTCAGCGGGCTCGGCCAAAGCTCCGTTGCAGAACAGCGTGCCTTCATTCTTGTCGTCGCGAGCGTAGAACTGGTTGTCCTCCGGCTTCTCGTCATCGGCCGGCATGCGTTGCACCCACGCGTCTTGCTTCGGCTCGCGAACGATGATGGTCGTCGTGTGCGCAGTGGCGGTACCGCCGTTGCTGAGCGAGAGCGTGACGCGGAGTTGGCCGCTGTTCTGGGCGCGCTTGAGGATGAGCCTGTCCGGCGCGACTTCCTTGATCGTGGCGAGACCTGAAACGCTCCAAGCAGGTTTCAATTCGCCCGCGCCTTTCGCTTTCATGGCGGCGAGATTTGAAATCACCGGCGCCACTTCGATGGTTTCGCGCCCGTCCCACTTCGCGGGCGCTGTCAACGTGAACGCCGGCTCCTGAATGTCTTCCTTGATCGTGATGGCGATGTCCTTGGTCTTCACCGCGTCGGCGTAGATCGCCTTGAACTGAAGAGTGGCCAACTGGTCGCCCGTCACGCGACCGGCATCGAAGGTGAAACTGAACCGGTCCACCGCAACCACGCTCTCGCGCCCGCCGCGCTTGAGAATCCAATAGATCTTCCGCGCGCCGCCGGCGTGTGCGGTGACGGCGGCGGTGTGTCCTTCGAGGACCGTGAGCCGCGACGGCGACACGGACAGTTCATCGCCTTGCTGGACCACAGGCCCGACCAGGGTTTGCAGCGGTTTCTGGTTTTCGTATTCAAGCCGCACCCAATCGGCCGAGCGCGCCACTCTGGAAATCCGCACCTCGTCGAGGTCGCCGACGAAACTGTAGTCGTCATACCATCCTCCCAGCCAGAGGCGAGCAGGGCTTCCGAGATTCAAGGGTGATCCTCGGACTCTGTTGGTTCCTTCAAGTACTCCATTGATGTAAAGCCGCGCCTCCGTCCCGTCATACGTGTGGACCGCGTGGGCCCATTCCGACATGCGCATGGCGCTGCGGCTGGCCACGTTGGCATCGGAGAAGTAACAATCCATGCTGACATGCGGCGGGCTGCGAAACTGCATCACCACTTTGCCCTGGGCCTGCTCGCGGCCCCAGCCGAGAATGGTGCCGTTGGGCCTTTCCGGCCGGAACCACGCCTCGGTGCTGTGCGCACTGGCACCGCTGGGGTAATTCGTGATGGCCTCTCCGCCAAACACTCCCTGCCTGCCGGCCAGATGCCGGGCCAGCCCGATGGTTCCCACCGTCGGCCCTGTGCCGACATCGGCAGAAGCGAGCGTGCCGACCTCATCCGTCACCGGATCGCTCATGTGCCAGACACTGAGGTAACCGTTGGACAGGTTGAACACCGCCGCCCCGCTCGACTCGCTCGCCGCGTCGGCGTTGCCCCAATGCAGTCTGATTTCCTGGCGCGCGTTTCCCCGGATGACCGGGAGGCGCACCCACAAGCTCGCCACGCCGCGGGCCCCATCCCATTCCTCGATCTGATACGCCAGGGGCGCGCCGGCGCTGGCAGAGAAGCGAAGGTCCTCCCCCTGGCTTTTCGCCTGGCTGAAATCGAAGAAGTCCTGGTGCAGTCGCACGAGCAACGGGAAATCCCGCTCCGTTGCCGACGCCGGCAAGTCCGCACCCTCCGGGGTGGTGAGAATGAAGATTGAGCCCGAGTGCTGCCAGCCGGGGTATTGCGCGGCGGCTCCCAGTGCCAATGCTGACGCGAACAAGCCAACGCATGCGACAAACAGAACAGGACGGTTCATTGGCGGGCGGTGAATCGGTTCGGGCAGGCAAGTTTTCTGGGCCGAGGGGCGTTCACGGATGGGTTTCTACCCCGGACCCGGCCCGATGGCAATGCGGGAGGAAGAGTTGGGCCCGCGGTCCTCCACCAGGGCCCGAAGCCGCCTCGCGCACGCGAGCAGCTTGGCCATCTCCTCGGCAAACTTCGATCGCGCCTTCCTAGCGGTCATTGAATCGCTCGCTATCCGTAAACGGGTTGGAGCCCCGGGGGATGTAGCCCCTGTTCTCGCACTGGGCTAAGAACCGCAACAGCACCCACTGACTTGTTTCACACAAACAACCCTCGACCTCTTCTCCGTTCAGCCAAAACGTCAAAAAACCCAATGGTTTCAAGGGTAGAATGCGCGTTCGCGACTTACCGCCGGCCGCACGATTCGAGAGCATTTAGGGGTGTTTGGTGTCGGCAGGTGTCGGCAAAGAATTGCCGGCTACGTCCGAGGGAGTGCGGTGGCGATCGTGCTCGCTCCGTCGCCCCGGCGCTGGGGCGGAACGGCCGGCTGTTGATCTCAGTTAGCGAGGGAACCGTTCGATCTTGGCCGAAGCTGGTTCGATACACGATTGAAGACCTACCGCCTGGCACGGACATGTCGGTCGGCGAAGTCGAGGTATTGCTGCCAATCATAGGCGGTAATGTCGTGGTCGCCGGTGCGGAGGTGGTAGCCGATGGTCTGGCCGACGGTTTGGTTGACCGGCGGCATGTCCTTCACTCCGAGGCCGGGCAGCCGGAGCAACCGATAGACCGGCTCGGCATAGAACGCAGCCAGGAATTCGCCCCGGGGGTCGGCCCTGGTCAACGACAATGATTATTC
Source organism: Verrucomicrobiota bacterium (assembly GCA_029556615.1). Classification (GTDB taxonomy): domain Bacteria; phylum Verrucomicrobiota; class Verrucomicrobiia; order Limisphaerales; family J093; genus JAKQDD01. Next base: position 12,755 of record JAKQDD010000116.1, read on the forward strand.
CCCACCGGCGACAGTCAGAATTCCCCACTGATCTGCTCTGGACGGTTGTGGGGGAAACTGAGGGATCGGCCCCTCCGGTGGAGCGGAGGGCTGGTGGCTGGCGTAGCCAGCCGCCAG
>JAKQDD010000119.1 GCA_029556615.1 Verrucomicrobiota bacterium
CGTCCTCTTCCCCGCTCCGCGCTTCTCCGTTCCCTACTCGGAATCCGATCTCTCCTTGGAAAGGAAATCCTCCCGCCCTTCACCCAGGTGGATCACTTCTCATGAGCACACCCGGGTCAGTTCTCGTGAGCGGCGACGCGCTGGCGCAAACGCTTTCCCGGCTCGTACCCGATTCGCACCTCGAGCGGCGGGCTGCCAAGCGACCGGGACGGGGCTGAAGCGGTTTCTCGACCAAGTTCCTGACGCGCCTGCTGAGAAGGGGGACTGATACGGCTGAGTTGCGGCCGGCTATGCTCCTGCCGCCCAGCATGAAGGCTGCCGGGAACGCCTCGGGCCAGGGCCTGCGGTCCGCGGCGTGCATGGTGACCCGGCTCAACCAGTACACCAACCGCACCGTACCGGCCGCGTTGGACATCCTGGGTTTGGCGAACCCTGTGGCGACGGTCACAGGCAACAGCAGCACCAATGTCTATCGCTGGGGCGAGTATTTCTGGAAGGAACCGGGCATCGACAACAGCAGGGGAAGGCAATGGGGTCGCATCTACTATTCAGAAGCGACCCCATTGTTTCCCACTCGCTGTCACAGAGCCCTCGTCGGAAGGAGGGGGGCCTGGAGCAGCCGGGGCCGGAACTTGCCTTGCTCACAACGCATTCAAATGGGCGAGGGCTCTAGCGAGGCGTCGAACGCCGCAAACCACAATCGAAACCCGTCGCGTGCGAACGGACGACAGGCCTCGTCGGTCTGAGGCAGAGCCTCGCTAAACGTTCTTCAAACGGTAGGCGACCAGGCGCAGCGGGCGCTCGGATGTGAAGACCGCCAGCAGATCGCGAAGCTGCATCAACACCCACGGTTGGTCGAAGCGAGCCCCGTTCTTCGTGAAGACAATGTCCGCCGCAATGTACACGGCCGCATGCACGGCGCGCCCCTGGTCGTTCACCAGCCACAGGATATCGCCGTAGGTCGGTTCGTCCTGGATCGGGTAGTACTGCGAACGGATCGCCTCCTGGGTCGCGGCAAACTCGCAAAAACGATCGTCCGGTTCCTCAGCGAAGAAATTCATCGACGACCAGAAACAATCGCGGTGGGCGGCATGAGGATCTTCGGAGGGGAATGGATACGTGTAGAGACGCATCCGCGCAAAGGGCGGGAGCAGGTGGGCGACATCCAGCAAGCCGCCATCGGGGAGGTTGGCCAGGGACTGCAACAGCGGGTTGAGATCCTTGGCGCGGCCTTCTTTGCCCCAATACCGGACCAGCGCGCCCACGTCCGTGTCCGGACCGACCTTGAGCCGAACCAGCAGCGTCGAGACCCGGGAGAGGGTCTTGACCAAGCGCCGCTGTTCGTCGGGAGATGCGATCCGAGCCAGCACTTCGTTCAAGTCGGAGAAGCAAAGCGCCGTTCCTCGGCGGTAGAGCAGCGGTTTCACCAAGCCCATGACTTCATCGGAAAGCCCGCTGCGGTTGAACCACTCGCTGAACCCATCCTCGCGGTAGCGGAACGCCAGGTATTGGTAGTAGTTCTCCGGGGACTCCGCCAGGACGTTGTAGATCCGTTGCCGCGCCTCCGGTTTCAGGTCCAGAATCGTGGTCGGATCGGGTATCACCGTGATGCCGTTGCTCTGGATTCCCCAGTGTCCGCGATCCAGCAACACCTCCCGCTGGGCGCGCGTCAAGGCGTTCGTCTGGAAAAACGCGGCCAGTTGGTCGGTCGAATAGCCCTGAAAGAACCACCGGTCCTGGCCCTTGAAGGTCTTGCTGAGCGTGATGAACTCGTCCGGACGCTCGATGGCAATACGCACCTGCTCCAGTTCCCCCCACGGCCCGGGGAGCGATGCCACCCACTCGCGCCCCGTCCCGCGAGCGACCTCGCCGGCGCCGGAAACACGGTGGGTCACTGCCCGAATCCCCTTGATGGCAAAAGCGCCGGCGAGGAGCGCCAGCACCACGCCCACGGCAAGCAGGACGCCGCGGCAGCCGGACCTCGCATCATTCCGCGTGGACGAAGTCAACATTCAGATCAATCCGTTATCGCGCGCAAGCCAAAGGCATTCCCGTCTCTCTGTACAGCGAATTTCAGGGCCCCCAATCCGCGCGCAAGGGTCCCTTGCGGCTCAGCTTCCCGGGTTTGAGCAGGCACCCCGGAGCCGACACCGCATGCGCCCTTCAAGCCCAAAACCCATCAGGCAGCCATGGCGAACGTTCGATCCGCAGGCGTTGGGCGAGGACCCGCCGCCCTGGACGACGAACCCTACCGCAACCGGGTTGCCAACGCGCAGGCCCGGTCGCTCGTCCGCGAGCGCGAAGCCACCGCGGCCAATGCCGGGCGGATGTTCAAACGGTCTGAGGAACTCCTGGCCACCAAGGCCGTCTCGATCCACGACCGCGACAATGCCGCGGCCAGTCACGAGAAGGCGCAAGCGCGACTCAAATCCGCGCAGGATCACCTCGCACTCCTCGAGGCCGGGTTCCGGGTCGAGGACATTGCGCAAGCCAGGGCCTGATCGAGGTCTCCATCAACCGCAATCGTGTTACCCCTTTTTCCATGTAGTGATCGAAGAAATGAACGCGGCGGTAGCCCGGGGCAGTCTGCGGCGGTCACAACCGGAAAACTCCATTCGCTCGCAATGGCGCTGATTGACATCTTGCGCCGCGAAGATCGGCGGATCAGCTTTCCCAAGATGGATATGGACGTGTCGGCGATCGGGGTCCGGGGCGATGGACCGCCCGTCGGCGCGCGAAAACGCCGACGCAAACCCATGAAACCGTCTGTGAACTCGCCTCTCCGCTGGCATCACTGCCCTCGGGTTTGCGCAGGCGGCGGCACGCCAGGGAACCCAGGGACTCAGGCACGCCCCGCCCGAAATCCCCTTTGCCACCAACCACACCGTCCTCATCCGGATCGACGGTCAGCCTGTCCTCCAGGAGATCGCCGGCGGGTCCCTCGAGCGCGTGATCAACACGCCGGCGCTCCTGGTTCAGGACAAAGCGAGCGCCAAGTTCTACCTGCTGCTCTCGGGCCGATGGTTCACAACGCAGTCACTCCACGGTCCGTGGAATCACGTGATACCGCAGGATTTGCCGGCAGATTTCGCCCGGATTCCCTCAGGGAGTCTGCAAGGGGTGGTGTTGGCCTCCGTGCCCGGCACGCGCCAGGCCGAACTCGCGGTGCTCGCCAACTCGGTGCCGACGACAGCGACCGTGAATCGCCGCGAAGCCACGATCGAGGTCACCTACGATGGCGAACCGCAGTTCAGGCCCATCGACGGCACCTCACTGAGCTATGCCCTCAACGCTCCCCTGCCTGTCATCCGGGGTGGCGATGGCTACTATGCGCTCGACAATGGGGTGTGGTTCCTGTCCACCGCCGCCACGGGACCGTGGGCGGTGGCGGCGTAGGTGCCGGAGGAGATCCATAGCATCCCCTCCAGCGCCCCGGTGTACTACGCAACGTTCGCGCGCGTGTATCAGGCGACCGAGGACGAAGTCGAGGTGGGCTATACTGCCGGATACCAGGGTTCCGGGTCCGGTGTCCGAATCGTCGGTGCGCAGGTGCCGGCTTGCGGCGTTCAGGCATGAAATGTCAACTATTCAGATGCGACCCCATTGTCTCCCCTTCCTCTATGCCGTGCCGGCCGGCCAGCGCGGGGGCTTGCGTCCGCTGACCCGCGAATACCGCCGCTGGCAACGCACGCGGGCGCTCCTGGTCAAGCAGTGGGCCCGCCTGCTGGGCTTGATCGATCAATTGGCCGAGCAGCG
>JAKQDD010000129.1 GCA_029556615.1 Verrucomicrobiota bacterium
CTCTGGCCCCGGCTTCACCAACTCCTCCGATAGCTAAAAGGTGGCGGAACCACTGGGTTCCGCCACCTTTTTGCTGGTCTGCCCCGCATTCGTGCCGCCGTGACCGGCGTCTACGACGTCAGAATGCCACAGCCGGGCGCCATCACCCATCGGCGCCTCCCGTTGGAGCAGAAAGGCGCAGTCCTCCCCTGGCCCGAGCGTGTCCGGGCGGCGACACCAGACACCAACCACGCCAACTCACGGCTCCGGCCTGTCCGGGCCTTCGACAACCGTGATTCCTGTCGCCCCCCCGGTAATCGCACACCGCACTGACACCGTCTCCCGACCCCGTTGCCTCGCCCCGCCGGCGAGACCCTTGACTCCCCCATCCACGGCGATTCCCCCGCCCCCTTCCAACTCCCGCCCGCGTGACTTGATCTCCCCTGCCCTCTTGCGCTCGGATGGAGTGTCTGCCAATGACAGGGTCGGCCAAGTGGTCGAGGGCACGGGTCCGCGCTGTCACCTCCAGGGGATGGGGACGGAAGCCGGGCATAGCCGTTGGCTTGTCGGCTATGGGCGATGAAAGTAGTACCTCCCGGTCAAAGGCTCCAGCCCCGGCGATACTCGGTCCGCACGTAACGGTTTGCCTCGGCCAGGTTGGTCACCTTCAGGTCGGCAGCGTCCCATTCGATGCGGCCATCGACGCGCTTGGCGATGTTCCCGAGCAGGCAGGTCTCCGTGAGCGGGCCCGAATAGCCAAACTCGGACCCGGCCGGTTGACCCGTCTTGCAGGCGCGCACCCAGTCCATTTCGTGGCTGCCCGTGATACGCAGAAGTGTCTTCGTGGGGCGAGGGTAAGCCTTGTTCAGGCTTTGGGGCAGGAGTCGCGGCCCCTCACCGTAGACGCCGCACATCAGCTTGCCCTTGGTCCCGTTGAACAGCGCCCCGCCTTCGGGTGGCCAATCCAGTTCCTCGTCCATGTCGTCCGGCCGGGGCGGGCGGGTGCCTTCGTACCACGTCAAGCGCAGCGGCGGCAGACTCCCGCGTGCGGGGAAACGGTACGTGACGATGGCCGAGAGCGGATGCGTGTCGGGATTCAGGCCACAAGAGGTCGCCTCGACGCTGACCGGCGGGCCGAGCTTGAGCGCCCACACAACCGCATCGAGAGTGTGTGCACCGCGGTCGCCCATCATCCCACAACCGAAGTCCCACCAACAACGCCACACGGCCGGATGGTATGCCGGGTGGTAGGGCCGCTCCGGGGCTGGGCCGAGCCAGAGGTTCCAGTTCAAATGCGGTGGGACTGGTGGCGTGTCTTGGGGACGGGTCCCCCATTTCGAACTCCAGCCAGCATGGCCCCACGGGTAGTACGAAAGGCTGCACCAGGCGTCCACGGTCTGAATCTCGCCAATCGCGCCATCCCAGATCCACTCGCAGACCGAGCGAATGCCCTCGGCGGAATGGCCTTGGTTCCCCATCTGGGTCGCCACGCCGGTTTCCTTGGCGACCTGGGCCAACCGACGCGCTTCATACACATCGTGGGTCAACGGTTTCTGGCAATAAACGTGTTTGCCAGCACGCATGGCCGCCATGCTAATCACGGCGTGCGTGTGGTCGGGCGTCGCGATCATCACCGCCTCGATGTCCTTTTGCTGCTCCAGCATCTGTCGGTAGTCGGCCCAGACCCGCGCTTGGGGGTACTTCTTCAACGTGGGGCTGGCATAATCGGGGTCCACATCGCAGAGCGCCACGATGTTCTGGGACGCAAGGGCCTCCAGATTGGCCGCTCCCATGCCACCGACGCCGATACCGGCAATGTTGAGCTTGTCATTCGCACCACCGAACCCGTGGCGGGGAACGACATTGAGCGCGGCTACGGTCGCCGCAGCGCCCAGGAATCGGCGCCGGCTAATCGGTCTTGCTCGCATTCCGCGACTTTCACCCCAACGCGTAGGGGCCGACAAGCAGGAAGGAGCTCCGCAAACCAAGGAAGAGGTTCCAGAGTGTTTCAAACATCGCCCGCTGTCCTGACCCTCCCCGGACCTTTGAGGTTCAGGAACCCTAAAAACTCGCAGCGCGTTCGACAAGGCGGGCCATCCTGGCAAGCCTCCGACCGTCGCTGCGGAGAGGTTCGGTTCCTCAGGCGAGTGGGTTCCCCTTTCCGGGCTCTCAGTACGCCTGTCATTGGCAATGATGCCATCCAGCGCGAGAAGGCTCGGATTCTCAAAGGTTTGTGCGCATCCTCGGCAGCATGGTTTGCTGGCTCATTCTGCTCCTCCGCTTCGCAATGGCGGCTTTGATGGGCCGTCGGCAGTTGCTCCTGGAAAACCTGGCCTGGCCCTCCGTCACCAACTGCTGGTGCTCCACCGCACCGCCAAACGCCCCCGCCTGACGCCGCTGGACCGTGCCCTCTGGGTCTGGCTTCCCCGACATCGGCGTCGATGGAAGACGCACCTTCGGATCGTTGTACCCGATCCCCAACCCACGGGACTCGATCGCCCCTGCCCTTTCGCCCTCGGATGGAGTTTCTGCCAAGGACAGGGATCAAGGCTGGCCACCTGCTCCGCTCGGCAGAAGGCGAGCTTTGTCCGTTCCCGTCTCGATCAGAGCGCTTTCAGGTGGGCTTCAACCCGGCTGTGCACGGACTCAAGCACTCCACCCACTTGCTCCACGCCTTCGCGCATCCGGTCCCACTCGATCTGAAACCCGTAACCGTGATGAACCACGTGCCGAAAACGCCGGAACGCGCCAAGCTGACGCGCCAGCGCGTCGTCGAACAACGTGGGCAATGGCGGTTGTCCGGGCGGGCAGAACCGTCTGAACAAATCGAAGTGCCAGTTGTCGCCGGTCGGCAACGCAACCCCGTGATGCCGATTCAGGCGTTTGAGGATATTCTCGATCCCGCCGTAGAACTGGGCCAGAAAGGCTGCGGCGGCCGTTCTTTCGCGCACGGTCGGCGTGCGGCCGGCGAGGTCTCGCCGCAGCGCCTCGAGTTCCTGCACAATCTGCCTCAACGCCCCTAACTCGACGGCGATCTCGGATCTGAGTTCGTCGGCAGTCACAGAAGCACGCGCCCCCGTTGCTCGATCAGTCGGGTGAAAGCCGTCGGCGGATCCAACGGCACCAGATCCACCGGCAGGCGGAGCCGTTCTTCAAGCGCAGCCGCAAGCTCAAAGATCTTCCACCCGGGCACGCCCGCACACGCCATGTCCAGATCCCGCGCGTGATCGGGATGCTCCACCGCGCTGCCGAACAGGAGCAATCGGGTGGCGCCAAACTCGCGGGCCGTTTGAGCGGCTTGCGAGAGGATCGTAGACAAATCTCGCACGCAAGGAGCCTATCCTCTCGGGCTCCGCTTGACAACCACGCGTACGGGAATTCACTGGCGGCGCATGCGAGAGCCTTCATGCTCTGGGTAATCCCTTTGCTCCGACCCGCTGGCTCGTACAACACGGGCTCGAATTGCTCCAGGGTCTTGGCACCGTCGGCGGGCGACCTCCGCAATGGGGTCGCATCAACACAGTTGACATTTGAGCGCAGGTGAGCCGATGCGGGCGCTCGGGTCCGAACTCTCCTTCTGTCCCGATCGGACACCTCCGCCGCCGGGAATGCCCCTGGCGGCTTGGCGGAAGGGGTGGGTTCCGAGACCTTTTTGCTGCCTGACCTTGACCGCCCTCCGACCCGATCGGCCGCCCTGGACGCGAGCTGCCGCTCCCCTATCCACCCTGCTGCAAAACCAACGCCTGCAACGAGGTCTAACACCGACTACTGACTTTCTCAGGCTCCCGGCTGCCGGTTCTCGCGCAGCCAAATCCGAAACCGTGCCGGCGTGATCATTTCGATACCAAATGGCTTGCTCAACGCCAGCAAGCCATCGCCTCGTGTGACCACAAACCTGGCCCGCGCCGCCAGGGCGCACGCGAGAAGTGGATCATCCTTCGGGTCGCCGCTTTGTCGCTTGCCCAACGGGACCGGCTCCACCCAGCCAGCCTTCAGGCGCAGCCAACCCAGCGCTCCAGCGCGGTTGCAGGCCGGAAATCAAGAAACTCGACCGAAGGGATGGGATCGACTCGCGAGCAGGGTTGCGGTATCGTCGGCGCATGACCTCGACCAGGGTGGCGGGAGCCTCGACTGCGACAGGGGTGGTGGACACTGCGACCAAGGACGGTGTTCCTTTGACGCAACATTCGTCAGCCAACGAGAAGATCGCGCTGTTCCGTTCGCTGTTTCGCGGGCGTGACGATGTCTATCCGCGACGATTCGAAAGCCGGAAGACGGGACGGTCGGGCTACCAGCCCGCCTGCGACCACGAGTGGGTGCGCGGGGTGTGCGAGAAACCGCGCGTCAAGTGTTCTGAATGTCCGCACCAGCGGTTTCTCCCGGTGACCGACGAGGTCATTCGTTGGCACCTGTCGGGCCGCGACGGCGCCGGACGCGACTTTGTGATGGGGCTGTACCCAATGCTCCGGGACGAGACTTGTCACTTCCTGGCGGTGGACTTCGACGGGGATCACTGGCGCGAAGACGCGTCCGCGTTCCTGGAGACTTGCCAGGGGCTCGACGTTCCCGCATCCCTGGAACGTTCTCGATCCGGCAACGGGGGCCATGTCTGGATCTTCTTCGAAGGGGCCGTACCAGCGAATCTCGCGCGCAAACTGGGATCGCTCGTCTTGACGGAGACGATGGAGCGTCGGCCCGAGTTGGGATTGCGGTCGTATGATCGGCTCTTCCCGAACCAGGATACGTTGCCCAAAGGGGGATTCGGCAACCTCATCGCCCTGCCCCTGCAGCGGCGGGCCCGGGATCAGGGCAACAGTGCGTTCGTTGACGAGGCCTTCGAACCGCATCCCGATCCATGGGCGTTCTTGGCCTCGATCCGGCGCGTCTCCCGGCCACAACTCGATGGCGTCGTGCAGGCAGCCGAGGGCCGGGGACGGATCGTGGGCGTCAGAATGGTCGCAACGGAAGGCGAGGATGATGCCCCCTGGACGGCTCCGCCCTCGCGACGGAGAAGAGAAGTCCCAGTCCAAGGCACCTTGCCGGTTCAGTTGGAGATCGTGTTGGCAGACCAGATCTACCTCACCAAGCAGGACTTGCCGCCAGCATTGCGGAATCGCTTGATTCGTCTGGCCGCCTTTCAGAATCCCGAGTTTTACCGGGCCCAGGCGATGCGCCTGCCGACCTACGACAAGCCACGGGTGATCGCCTGCGCGGAGGATTGCGGCCAACACCTCGGTCTTCCACGGGGTTGCCTCGAAGAGGTCAACGGGGTCCTCAAGGAACTGAAAATCCGATCGGTGGTGCGCGACGAGCGATTCTGTGGTCGCCCGCTGGTGGTTAGTTTTCGAGGCGAGCTGCGTGCCGAACAGCAGGCGGCAGCGGAAGCTCTGCTGGCGCATGATACCGGCGTGTTGTCGGCCACCACTGCATTTGGGAAGACGGTGGTTGCCGCTTGGTTGATCGCCCAGCGTGGTGTGAACACACTGGTACTGGTCCATCGCCAACAATTGCTCGAGCAGTGGGTGGATCGGCTCGTGACTTTCCTCGGAACATCACCCAAGGAGATCGGGCGTCTGGGCGGTGGCCGCAAGAAGCTGAACGGCACTCTGGACGTGGCCCTGATGCAAAGCCTGGTGCGGAAAGGGGTGGTGGACGATCGGGTGGCGGACTACGGCCATCTGGTCGTCGACGAATGCCACCATCTTTCCGCCCACAGCTTCGAGCAGGTCGCGCGTCGGACCAAAGCCCGGTTTATCACCGGGCTCTCAGCCACCGTGGTGCGCAAGGACGGACATCATCCCATCATCTTCATGCAATGCGGGCCGATCCGCTACCGTGTGGACGCCCGACAACAAGCTGCAGCCCGGCCTTTCACCCATCAAGTCATCGTCCGTCCCACAGGATTCCGGTCGCCGTTCGCTCCCGACGAGGATTCCAGGATCGAATTCCAGAAACTGCAGGAGGCACTCGCCCACTGCGACAGCCGCAATGCGATGATCTGCGAGGATGTCCTGGAAGCCCTGCGCAATGGCCGATCTCCGCTGGTGCTGACGGAGCGGACCGAGCACCTGACGGAACTGGCAGACCAACTCCGTCCGCGTGTTTCGCAGGTGATCACGCTCCAAGGGGGGATGGGGAGGAAGGCCTTGCGTGCAGCGCTGAGCCGCCTGGCAGAACCCGCAGCCGCGGGTAGTCGAGTCCTTCTGGCGACTGGCAAGTACATCGGCGAAGGTTTTGACGACCCGCCACTGGACACGCTTTTTCTGGCCTTGCCGGTTTCGTGGCGCGGCACCATCGCTCAGTATGTTGGCCGACTGCACCGGCTCCACGCGGGCAAACGAGAAGTGCGGGTGTACGACTATGCCGACCTCGACGTACCGATGCTCTCGCGGATGTTCGATCGCCGTTGTCAGGGATACGAGGCGGTCGGTTACGCGATCCTCTTGCCCGCCAGCGCCCTGCCCGGTTGGCCTACGGATGTGCCCCTGCCTGTGAATCCGGAATGGAAACGCGACTATGCCGCCAGTGTGCGCAGGCTGATTCGCGACGGTGTGGATGCGCCGTTGGCCAACCTGTTCGTCCACGCGGCGCGCGCCCCCTTGTCCGAGGCTGTGGGCGCCGATCGCGCGCGGAGCGCTTCGGAAGTGTTTCTCTATCGCCGGCTGGAAACGCTCTCGGAGACGGCGGGCCGGTTCCGATTGAACGAGAAGCTGCCGATCCCTTTTGACAGCGTGAGCCGTATGGAGGTGGACTTCTTGTGTGCCGACGCGGGGGTGGTGATCGAGTTGGACGGTGGCCAGCACTTGTCGGATGCCCAAGCCTACCGGCGGGATCGTCAGAAGGACGCGCTCTTGCAGGAGCAGGGCTTCTTCGTGCTCCGCTTTCTGGCGGAGGATCTGGCCAAAGAACTGGATGCGGTCCTGGACACGATTCTCCGGACCCTGGCACATCGAGCGCGGCACTGTCGCGTTCATCAGCACCATGTTGATTCCGCCCCGGCGTAGACGCATCGTGCTGCCTCGGCAGGCGTGCGGGGCTGGCAGAAGAGCTGGGGGGGATCGGGGTGGCGGTGAGTGGGGTTTGTGCCGTGCGGCAGGCCGGAACCGGCTGGGGTGGCGCCGGCCGGGGCAGGCGTGGGGCCCCGGCCAGACCCACGCCGAGTTTCAACCCGCGTCGATACGAGTTGCGGGGGTCGAGAAAGGCAATGGCGCCGCATCCAGACCGTTGACAATCCGGCGTAGAACGGACCGTCGTCGAAACACCCGCGCGCTGAATCCCGCATCGGTTGCCGGTGAGCATCGTTGCCCGTCCGCATCGCCTGCGGCGGTCTGGCGGAAGGGGTGGGTTCGAGACCTTTTTGCTGCCTGACCTTGACCGCCCTCCGACCCGATCGGCCACCCTGGACCCGGGCTGCCGCTCCCCTCCCCACCCTGCTGCAAACCCAACGCCTGCAACGAGGTCTGACCCAACACCAGCTCGCCCGCCGCCTCGGCGTCAGCCGCCGCACCCTCTTGAATTGGGAACTCGGCTTCACCACCCCCACCCCCTCCCTTTGGCCCCGACTCAACCAACTCCTCCGATAGCAAAAAGGTGGCGAATCCACTGGGTTCCGCCA
>JAKQDD010000162.1 GCA_029556615.1 Verrucomicrobiota bacterium
TACGTAAATGAGGTCGCCCGCGAGGAGAAAGGGGCCAAGGCCGAACGAATGGCCGGGATCGCTGACCCAGACGGGTTTACCCTGGAGATCGAGGGTGGCGAACCGGCCATCGGGGCGGACGCCGTACAGGTGGTTCTGGTGTGGAGACTATAAGTCTGTCACCTTGTTTGCGGCACCGTTCCGCTGGACTGGATGCGGCATCGGTCTGAGGCGGCCCCTCGCCAGAGTCCTCGACTCCTGAAACATGGGGTCAACAGGTCAAGTTTGGTCCCTGCCGTTCCAACCCCAGCCCCCCGCCTTCGAGGACTCTACATTAGCGGGGCGCGGAAGAGAGGGTCCGGAAAGGACCCAAGCGGCGAACTTCGCCGGATGATCAACCGATGAAGCCACGATGAGCGGGGCTGCAAGGCGCATTGGGTGCGCCGGCCGACTATGAACCTGGCACTTTGTCCAATCCGCATCTTCGCTTGGTGCTGTGTCTCGAACGTCCGCCAGCCGTTGCTCCTGGCGAGGGGCCGCCTCAGACCGATGCCGCATCCAGTCCCGAGGAACGGTGCCGCAAACAAGGTGACAGACTCATAGTCTCCACACGTGTTTTACAAGTCGAGGACTCCACGACTTTTCCCAGACTGCGCTGGGAACATGGGGTTCGCCTGCGGCGAGCAGCACCGCCGGATCGCGCGGGCAACCTCGACAACATGTTGGTAGATATTTTCTGACAAGGGTCTATCGCGCGGATTGTGGGGCCGCGGCGCGAGCGCCAGCTTTTGACGAACGTTCGCGCCCCAGAGGTTAGGCGAGGATCCGGGTCTGACTTTCCTTCTGTCCCCGGAGGGAAGCGCCCGCTACACTGGGCCCCATGACGACTGGCATGCCCCTTCTCGAGATCAACGTGCCCGGGATCCGGAAGCTCAAGAGCGGCAAAGTCCGCGAGATCTTCGACCTCGGTGACTCGCTGCTGCTGGTCGCGACGGACCGCATCTCCGCCTTCGACTGCATCATGCCGAACGGAATCCCGCGCAAGGGCGAAGTGCTGACCCAGCTTTCGCACTTCTGGTTCGCGCGCTTTGCCTCGTGGATGCCTCATCACCTCCTGGCCGGGCCGGACGACCCGCTGCCCGCGCGACTCCAACCGTTCGCCGACGCGCTCGCGCGCCGCAGCATGATCGTGCGCAAGGCGCAACCGCTCGCCATCGAATGCGTCGTCCGCGGCTTCCTCGCGGGCTCCGGCTGGAAGGAATACCGCGCCTCGGGCACCGTGTGCGGACTGCGCCTCCCTCCGGGCCTCACCGAATCGGCCGAGCTGCCCGAGCCCGTCTTTACCCCGGCCACCAAGGCGGAGTCCGGCCACGATCTGAATATTCCCTTCGAGGAAGCGGAGCGCATCGTCGGCCCCGCGGTGGCCGCCCAAGTCCGGGAGGCCAGCCTCGCTCTCTACCAGAACGCCAGGGACTACGCCCGTCAACGCGGGATCGTGATCGCCGATACCAAGTTCGAGTTCGGCCTGCACGAGGGCCGGTTGCTGTTGATCGACGAGGTCCTCACCCCTGACTCGTCCCGTTTCTGGCCGGCCGCTCAGTACCAGCCCGGCCGCGGTCAGCCCAGCTTCGATAAGCAATTCGTCCGCGATTACCTCGAGACCCTCGACTGGGACAAGACCCCCCCTGCGCCCGCGCTCCCTCCCGATGTCGTGGCCCGGACCCAGGAGAAGTACCTCGAAGCGTACCAACGTCTCACCGGCCGGGCGCTGTAGCCCCTCACCACGGGCGCTGACGGTCGGGTTGCAGGACGCGGTGCAAGGGGATTTCAGCGCGGCACTCACGGCCGCGGCCACGGACGGGGACGGCGCAGCCGGCTCCGGCGGCGACACCGGCCGTGGTGGCGGAGCCTCCGAGGGAGGGCGGAACGCGGGAGAGAAAAGTGTAATAAAACGACTCCCGAATGACTTTGTTCCATTAGACAGGTCATGGATGCAACACCGTCATCGAAGCAGACGCGGTTCCTCGAGTTGCTCCGCCCCCTCGAGCGGGGACTCGAGACCTATGCGCGCCGCCTGCTTTGGGATCCGCAAGACCTGCCCGACGCCGTCCAGGCCAGCGTCTTGCACGCGTACGCGGCGTTCGATCGGTATCGGGAAGGCACGTGCTTCCGGGCCTGGATCTACACGATTCTGACCCGCGAGGTCTTCGCCCTGAACCGGCGGCACGCCCGCCGGGCCGCGCACGAATTCCACTTGGGGATCGAGGCGTTGGAGGCTCTGGCCGGTCCCGACGGTGGGGCGGAGCCTGGCCTTGCAGCCCTCGAGACGAATCCTTGGGAGGAAACGATCGAGCCGGACTTGGTCCGGGCGCTGCACCGGCTGTCCGATCTCGAGCGCGCAGTCCTGCTGCTGAGAGCGCTGAGCGGCTTCCGCTACCGGGAGATCAGCGAGGCCCTTGGCATTCCCCTGGGCAGCGTCATGGGGGATCTGGCCCGGGCCCGACAGAAGATGCGTGCCGCCCTGGCGCACCGGTCGCCGGGCGTTGCGCCCATGCGATGGAGGTCCTCATGAAACCCGCGTGCGATCAAGTCCTGGCCTGGAGAGAGGCCTACCTCGACTCCGAACTCGATGCGAGAACAGCTCTCGAGGTCCAGCAACACCTGGCTTCCTGTCCGTCCTGTGCGGCACGGTTTGCCGCCGAATCCCGCTGGCAGCAAGGGCTGACTCAGGCCCTGGGTCAGACACCCCTCGACCCCGCGCTCTGGCGCCGCGCCGAGCTCGAGTTGGCCGATGCCGACCGGCCGCGGCCAGTCACGAGGACGCGGGACCGAACCCGCCACGAACCGACCGGTTGGCGCTTCTGGCTGTGGCCGTCGCCGCACGCGCACCTGGGACTTGCCGCGGTCTGGATTGCACTCCTCGTGGTGCACACGCTGGACCGCGACCCCGTCTCGCCCGCGGCGCGTCCGGGGCGGACGGCATCGGCCCAGGTGATGGTGGCTCTGCGGGACCAGCAGCGCCTCGCGGACGAGCTCCTGGAACGGCCCGCGATCGAGCCGGCACCCGCGGGCTACCCGCCGCAATCACGGAAGCCGTCGTCCGCCGGCGACGAACACGTCCATAAAGTCCTCGGAGGCGGGGGGGCGGGTTTGGAACGGCAGGGACCCAACTTCACCTGTTGACCACACATTCCACCAGTCGAGGACTCTCGCCTTGTCAACCTCCATCCCCACCCGGCCATGAACACGACCCCATCCCCGACACCGCTGAGCGATCGCTACGTCACGCTGAGGCTCTGCCGCTGGCTGGTTGATCCGCTCCGGCTGCGGATCTACCTCTGGGCGGCCCTCTGTCTCATCACCCTGATCGCGGTGGCTTATGCCGCGGTGAATTGGCACGGCGCCCGCGTCTGGGCGGCGAGGCGCGCCAGCCTCGAGGCCGCGGGCGTGCGGCTCGAGCTCGCTTCGTTCATCCCGCCGCGGGTCCCCGACGAGCAGAACTTCACCATGACCCCGTTGCTGGCGCCGCTGTTCGACTTCAAACCCGGCACGCAAGAGTGGCGGGACACCAACACCAGCGACCTCCCGCAGAAGCTGAATCCGATGAGAACGGACGGCCCCAAGGGCGGTTGGAGATCGGCCCGGGGCACGGACTGGGAGGGATGGATCGACGCCCTCAATCTCAAGAACGCCACCAACGCCACGGTGTCGCCGCCGCAGGCGGTTCTCGACCACCTCCGGCCGTGGGACTCGATGCTGGCTCAGGTGCGCGAGGCCAGCCGCCGGCCCGCGGCCCGCTTCAATGCGCACTACGAGCACGAGCCCGCGTTCGAGATTCTCCTTCCGCACCTCGGCATCCTGCGGGGCTGGTGCCGGGTGCTCGCCCTGCGCGCCTCGTCGTATCTAGCCCTGGGGAACCCGGAGGCGGCGTACGAGGACATCGCGCTGGGGTTGTATCTTGCCCAGACCGTGCGTGAGGAGCCGCTGCTCATCTCCCACCTGGTCCACGGCGCGTGCGTGCAGAGCCTGGCCCAGCCGCTGTGGGAAGGGCTGTCGGCGCATCGCTGGACGGACTCCCAGATCCGGGCGTTGCAGGAATCCCTGGAACAGGTGGATCTGTGGAGCGGGATGCAACGGACCTTGAACGCCGAAAGGGCGTTCTCGAGCGCCATGCTCGATTACATCCGCGAGCATCCGTCGATTCTCCCGACACTGGGCGACTCCTCTGGAAATCCCTTCGGGGCGGCGGCGATGCTGTTCACGTTGATACCGTCGGGTTGGCTCCGGCTCGAGCAGGCGGAGTACCACCGGCTCTATCAGGAGGCGCTCTCGGGAATCGGGGATCCCGCCCGGCGACACGTCGATCCCGCGCCCGTGGTCGAGGCCACCAGCCGTGTCGAGGCCGAGGTCAGGCAGGCGCCGCTGCGCAATCACCGCGTGTTTGCCCGGATGCTGATTCCGGGCATTGCCGCCGTGGTGTCGAAGACTGCGTACAACCAGTCGGTGGCGGATCAGATGGCGCTGGCCTGCGCGCTCGAACGGTATCGGTGGGCCCACAATCGCTGGCCGGAAACCCTCGACGCGATGGTCCCGGATTTCGCCCGTCGGATTCCGACCGACGGCATTCGCGGGGAACCGCTGCACTACGCCGTCTCGGGCACGGGGTACACCCTGTACTCGATCGGCTGGAACGGAACCGACGACGGCGGCCGCCCCGGACAGGATGACAAGGGCCGCTGGTCCATGTCAGCGGGCGACTGGGTGTGGAGAATACCCTGAGCCGGCGAGGATCTTCTCGGCCCGAGCGTAGGAGCCGAGGTTGTGGACTTCCTTGTAGCCCAGGGCGCGCAGCCGGCGCTCCGCCACACTGCTGCGGGCTCCGCTCCGGCAATGCAGCAGGAGGACCTGGCTCTTGTCGGGCGCCACGGTGCCGATTCGGCTCGCGAGTTCGGGCAACGGCACATTCATGACGCCTTCGAGATGGCCTTGGTTGTGCTCCTCCGGGCTCCGCACATCGATCACCCGGGCCCCCCGTTCAAGGTGTCGCCGTGCACTCGCTTCATCGGTAAGGCCACGGGGGTGCATCATGATCCAGACGACGACCACGACGGCCGCCACAATCAAGTATCCGTAGGTTCCCATGCGTTTCGCAGACACGGTACAGGGAGGATAAGGGAGCCTCCCTCGAGCCGTTCGTCAAGCCGGGACCGAGCCCCCGGAGCCGACACCGCACGCGCCGGTCAAGCCCAAGACCCACCAGAAACCTGTGGCGGACGTCCGAACCACAGGCGTCCGACTAGGATCCGGCCCGGGCTTGATGCCGGCCAGGGGGCGGGGTTAGGCTACCCCCCGTGAAAACCCTCTCCAAGGCAATGGCGGTGGCGATGCTGATCCTCATGAGCGGTGGCCTCCGCGCGGCGGACGCCGTTCGCGACTACACGCAGGAGTCCCCGGCGGAACGCGATGCGCGGATGGCCTGGTTCCGCGAGGCCCGGTTTGGTCTTTTCATTCACTGGGGGCTCTACGCCGTGCCGGCCGGCGAATGGAAGGACAACCGCAACTACGGCGAGTGGTTCCTCGAAGAGACCAAGATGCCGGTCTCGCAGTACGCCGCGTTCGTCCCGCAGTTCAATCCCGTCCGATTCGACGCCCGGCAATGGGCGCGTGCGGCCCGAGAGGCCGGAATGCGCTATGTGGTCATCACGAGCAAGCACCATGACGGTTTTGCCCTGTGGCGATCCGGTCTCACCGACTGGGGCATCAAGTCGACGCCGTTTGCCCGGGATCCGATGAAGGAGCTGGCCGAAGCCTGCCGCGCCGAGGGCCTCCGGTTCTGTTTCTACCATTCCATCATGGACTGGCATCACCCCGACTGGGGAACCCGTCGCGCCTGGAATGATCTGGCCACCGGCACGCCGGACATGGACCGTTACGTGACCTACATGAAGGGCCAGCTGCGGGAGTTGATCACCGGGTACGGCCCCCTCGGGATCCTCTGGTTCGATGGCGAGTGGGAAAGTCCCTGGACCCATGAGCGCGGCGTGGATCTGTACAACTTCGTCCGGAGTCTGCAGCCCTCGATCATCATCAACAACCGCGTCGGCAAAGGGCGGGCCGGTATGGGGGGGATGGATCAGGGCAAGGGAGTCGGCGACTACGGCACCCCCGAGCAGGAGATACCGCCCACCGGCTTCGGTCCGGGCGTCGACTGGGAGTCCTGCATGACCATGAACAACCACTGGGGTTACAACCGCCATGACCAGAATTGGAAGAGCACCAGCACGCTCGTCAGGAACCTGATTGACTGCGCCAGCAAAGGGGGCAACTACCTGCTCAACGTCGGGCCCACCGCGGAGGGCACCTTCCCCGAAGCCAGCGTCCAGCGCCTGGCCGAGATCGGGGCGTGGATGAAGGTCAACGGGGAATCGATCTACGGCACCACCGCCAGTCCGTTCCCCAAGAGCCCCTGGGGCCGTGCCACGCAAAAGGCCGGACGCCTGTACCTTCACGTCTATCAATGGCCCGCCGACGGCCGCCTGAGTCTGCCGCTGCGCAACGCGGCGACCGCGGCGCGGCTTCTTGCCCAGCCGGAAGTGCGGATCGGCATCAAACGCCAGCCCGAGAGCCTCGAGCTGACCCTCCCCGCGTCCAGTCCCGACCCGATCGCCGCGGTGATCGCCCTGGACGTGGTCGGCGCCCCGGATGTGGTCGCGGTGCTCCCGGCCCAAGCCGCCGACGGCAGCCTCGCGCTCAAAGCGGAAGAGGCCGCCCTCGCGGGTCACGGCGCCCGGATCGAACATAAGAACGGGATCGCCAACCTCGGCTATTGGGTGGATCCGCGGGAGACAGCCGCGTGGACCGTGCGCGTGGATCGGCCCGGCACATTCGTGGTCTCGGCGGAATACGCCCTGGCCCCGGGGTCCGACGGCAGTCGCGTCCGGATCGAGTGCGGCGCGAACCGTCTCGAGAGCCAGTTGAAGTCCACGGGCGGCTGGGACCAATTCCAAACGGTCGCCCTGGGGGAATTGCGCGTCGAGGGCAAGGGCCCGCAGTCCTTCAAACTCGTGCCCGTGGCCAAGCCCGGGGAAGGCGTCATGAACCTCCGCTCGCTCAGGCTGACGCTCAAACCGTAGTTTCTCCCTTGGCCTCACTCCCCGACCAAGGGGTCAGTTCTGATAATCGACAAGCCAGGTCCGTCTCGTAATGCATCCGTTGACGATTGTCAGCGCTGACCCCTCCGCGACCCCTCCACTCACACCGACCCATGACAAGAACCGCGCGCCTCAGCCGCCACACCCTCCGGTGGCCGGCACTTCTAGCCGCCGGACTGTGCCTGGCCGCCCCCCCCACCGCGTGCCCCGGCAACGCACCACCCGATCGCCCTCAACCCCCGGTAGAAGTCGTCCGCTGTGCTGCAGGCGAGCTCGAGGCCGCCTTCGTCAGGTGCACCGGCGGCGTCCGCCTCGAGTGGCTTCGTGATTCCCGCACTCCAACAACGCTGGCGACATCCGCTGCGCCGCTGTTCAGTCTCTCGCTGCGCGGCATCCACGGCGGGGACCGGACCCTGGTGGCGACGGAGGGATGGCAGACGGTTCGGCTGCGGAGCCATCGCAACCGGGTGACCCTGCGCTGGACCGAGCCGTCCGACCCGGCCCTGTCGGGCTTCACCGTCCTTGCGACGGCGGTTCTTGATCACGAGGCGTCCGCCTTCCGTTGGACGCTCAAGGTGGACAACCGATCGTCCGGTTGGTGCGTCCGAAACGTCGTCTTCCCGCAACTCGACCTGGCCGACCTCGGCGACTCGGCGGCGGTGTTGTTCCCCCGGGGTCCGGGCGAGGTCCAGCGAGGGCTGTGGCACCGCGATTTCCAATACCGGGGCAATTACCCGGACGGCTGGTGCTGCCTGCCGTTCATGGCGGCCTACCGGGAAAGCGAATCCCCCACAGGCCTCTATGTGGGGATCCATGACCCCTGGGGCAGCACCAAGCGTCTGCTGGTCAAGAGCACCGCCGCCACCGCCTTGGTGCGCCTTGCCTTCGACGTCCCGGCACAGAACCTGACCCAGCCCAGCAACGACGTGGCCCTGGACGGTGAAGCGGTCTGGCAACTCCTGCGGGGGGATTGGTATGACGCCGCGATGCTCTATCGCGCGTGGGCGCGCCGGCAGGCCCGCTGGTGGCCGCGCCTGACCGACGACGGCCGCCGCGACACCCCCCTCTGGATGCGCGAGCTGAGCGCCTGGGTGATGACGGGGGGCGCACCCAAGGAATGCGTGCCCGCAGTCAAGCGGTTTCGTGAGGAACTCGGGATTCCCCTCGGGTTCCACTGGTACAACTGGCATCAGATCCCGTTCGACAACGATTATCCCCACTACTTCCCCGCCAAAGCCGGCTTTGGCGCTGGCGTGGCCGAACTGCAGCAGGCTGGCGTGTTCGTCATGCCCTATATCAACGGGCGCCTTTGGGATTCGCACGACCGCGGCGCGGACGATCACGAGTTCAGCCGGCTCGCCCTGGCAGCCGCAGCGAAGCAGGAGGACGGCAAGCCGTACCTCGAGACCTACGGCAGCAAGGAAACCAACGGTCAACCGGTGCGCCTCGGGGTCATGTGCCCCACCACCCGCCTCTGGCAGAAGAAAGTCCGGGACATCGTTCTCCGCCTCCAGCGCGACGAAGGCACCCGGGGGGTGTACATCGACCAGATCGCTGCTGCGGCACCCGCCCTCTGCATGGATCCCCGGCACGGGCATCCTCTCGGAGGCGGGCACTGGTGGACCACCGGCTACTGGGACCTGCTCGAGGCGATCCGGCGCGACATGCCTCCCGAATGCATGCTCACCACCGAGTGCAACGCCGAACCCTACGTCCGCTGGTTCGACGGGTATCTCACCTGGCACTGGCAGTTCGACGGCCAGGTGCCCGTGTTCCCCGCCATCTATGGCGGTACAATCCAGATGTTCGGCCGCGCTTACCGGGGCGGCGCCACCCAGGACCTCGCGCTCCGGATGAAAGCCGGCCAGCAGCTCGTCTTCGGCGAACAAATCGGATGGTTCGATCCGGCTCAGGCGAGCAAGCCCAAGAACTTCGAGTTCCTGCGCCAGGTCATCCGGACGCGATGGTCCCACCGGCGCTACTTCTACGCGGGCGAGATGGCCCGGCCACCGCGGTTCGGCTGCGTTCTTCCCAAGGTGAAGGCGGACTGGCAATGGTCCGGTGAATGGCCGGTAACCACCGACGCCGTCATGACCGGCGCGTGGCGGATCCCCAAGGAACGCCGGTTGCTCCTGCTCTTCGCCAACGTCAGCGACGCGATCGTCCGGGCCCCCATCGCGTTGGACCCGCACGCCTGCGGCCTGGGATCGGACACCTGGGCTCGATCGGTCAGCGTCGGCGGATCCGAACACACGAGCGCAAACCGCCTGTCCGGTCCGCTCACGGAGACCGTCGAGTTTCCGCCAGAGTCGATTCAGGCATGGGAGATCGTCCCTGCAAGCCCGGAAATCTCACAGAAGAACCGGTGCGAGGATTTCCGGGCTTTGGCAAAACCGCGCCCGGATGGAGAAACAGACAAGAGTCAGGTGAATAAGCCGGTCCCCCTGAGCGTGCAGTCTGCCGGCAAATCCAAAGCATTAGCTCTCCGGTTCCTTCTCGATGCGGGGCGCGCTTTTGCTTTCTAGCGAGGCGCGAGAGAGAGGGGCCAAAGAGGCAGGAAGGCCACATGGGATCGCAGACTTCGTTGGCTCTGAGGCGCGCCTTGCTAGTGTGGTGTCCCTCGCCTCCCGGCAACGGGAGGCGGGGGCCGGGGAGAGGAGGGGCCTTGGTCAGTCGACGAGGCCGGCACCCCTCTCCCTCGATCCCTCCCCCCGCTCCGTGGTCGCAGGGGGAGGGAAGAACTGGCGCGCGGACTGGATGCGGCGATCGGCGTTCGCGAACTCCTTTTCGCCGCAGGCGAACCCCGTTTTACCAGCGCAATGCCGCAACCACCCGGCCCGAAGGCGCCCGGGTGCGATCGGCCATGGTGACAATCCCAGCGATGTTGATGCTGTCGCTGGTCGTGTCAGGAGCGCGGTTGCCTGCGGAGCGGCCGGCCGCCGCTCCGCCCGCCTTGGCCAACGCGGCACCCGCCGCGCGCGCCCCCATTCCCTCGCTGGGTTGCTGGTTCTGGTCGGAGTCGGAGTTTCAGCCCGGGGGGTACCGTCCGTTTCTCGACCTGGTGGGACGGCATGCGCCCTACGAGCTCCTGACCACGAGCCTGCGCGTTCCCCGTCGAGAGGTCACCGAACGCGCCGTTCATGATCAGATCCGCGAGGCCGCGGCGTACGCCCGGCGCTACGGCCTGGGCGTCGTCATGGACCTCGATGTCCGCCTGGCCCGGGAGGCCTTTCGGCGAGCCTATCCGGACGAACTCCAGGAGATGCTGCGGTTGCGCGAGGTCGAGTTGTCGGCGACCCATGACGTCGCGCTGACCGTGACCGCGGAAGTGCCCGGCGATCACTATACGTTCGGCACCACGCCCTATGTTCCCGTGGCGGGCCGACTCGTCCGCGTGTATGCCCTGCGGCGGGCCGACGGGGAGACGGATCCCCTGACCATTCGGGACATCTCGAAGGCGTGTGCTGTCGCGGAGGCCGCAGCCAACCGGATGCGCGTCGTCATCCGGAAAGACGCCGCTCCCGACGCCACCCATGCCGTGGTCGCCGTCGCGTTCGCGCACCTCACGCCGGATGTCTTCGCGCCGCACCTGATCCCGTTCCAGCGCCAGATCCTCCGCCAGTACGCGGACATTCCTTTGGCAGGGGCCTGCAAGGACGAATGGGGATTCCCCCCCTGCTTTGACGGGTGCCCCGCCAAGAACGACTTCTGGTTCTCGCGTTCCCACGCCAAGGCGTATGCCCGTCGAACGGCCGGCCGCGACCTGGTGCGCGACTGCCTGCTGATGTGGCGCGCGGAGCAGGGACGCGATCGCGAGCGCCAGGCGGCCATCAACCACTACCAACAACTCGCCTGGCAGCGGAACGCCGCGCTCGAAGCCGACTTCTACCGAACGGTGAAATCCATGTTCGGCCGGTCGGCCGTCGTCGCCACCCACCCAACCTGGTGGCCCAACCCAGACGTCCGCGAGTTCAAGAAGAACGGACTCGACTGGTGGGCGGCCCCCCGCGACTGGGCACAAACGGACGAGGTCACACCCTTCCCCGTCCGAACCGCTCTCGCCAAGAAATGGGGCAGCCCGGTCTGGTTCAACATGTTCTATGCGCCAACCGTGCCCGAGTACGAGACCGCGCTCTGGAACCATGCGCTGGGCGGAGGACGCCTCAACATACACCCGCTCTATCCCACCACGAACGTCTTGCGCCTCGACAACACCGCCGCCCTCCTCCGCGGCGACCTCATGCGGGCCGACGCGCGCATTCGCCTCTTGAACTGGATCGTCCGTGCCCCGCTCGAGTGCCCGGTCGCCGTCATCTTCGGTCACGCTGCCGCCATGAACTGGGCTGGCCCCCACTACGACGACGTCGGCCTCGGATTGGCCCACGCGCTGTGGCGTCGGGGTTATCCCGCCGACCTGATCCCCGCGGACGAGATCCAAAGCGGCGCGTTGCGGGTGGATCGCGCCGGTTACGTCCGCTACGGCGCCCAACGCTACGCCGCCGCCGTGGTGTACCATCCCGAGTTCGAACCGCGCGCCACCGCCGCGTTCGTCGCCCGCGCCGCCCGCAGCCGCACCGCTCTTTGGCAGGTCGGCGAGTGGACCCGCGATTTCGAGGCGCGGCCTGGAGTCCTCGACCTGTGGAAGAGTGGGGCAACAGGTCAAGTTCGGTCCCCGCCGTTCCCAACCCGCCTCCCGGCCTTCGAGGACTCCACATTGGCGAGGCGCGATATGCGAGGTGGGGAGGGACGGCAGGGTCTTCATGAGCCTGAGGACCCGACCGGTTCTGAGGGGCGCCTCGCCAGGCGCGACTCCTGGCCGGCGGGAATCAGGCAGTGTCCGGCAACCGATGCGGGAGCGGATCCCATCGTGGACCATCTTCGCAGCCTTGGCATTCCTCCGCAAACACCCGCCACCGAGCGCATGGGCTGGGACCGACCCGGCGCTGCGCCGCCCCGCACGGGCACGTGCCGGCTGCTCGATGGCACCGTGATCTGGCTGGCCGGAACCCGGCAGCTCACTGGCGATCCGATCGCGGTGGAGGAGACGGTTTCCGGCAAGCCGGTTCGCGCGACCGCGACGGGTGTGCTGGCCATCCGATTCGATGCTGCCGGCCGGATCGACGCCCTGGCACTCGGCGGCGCAACCCGATTTCAAGGAGGCGATCTCGATCTCGAGTTCGATCGGCCGATCGACTTCGCACTGTGGTGCGACGCCTCGGGCCAACGCCGAGGAGTAATCCTCGATTGGGACGGCCCGTTGCCGGCCGCGCTGCTGACGATCACCAGTCACTGGACGCGCGTGTCGACGCCTCCGGGCTTGTCGCGCGGTCGCATCGAGCCGATCATTCCCGGGTGCGGATCACTCCGCGATCCATCATGAACACGCTCATCCTCGCCCTGTTTCCGGCAACCTGCCTGGTCATGACCGCCGCCACGCCCGCTGCCCCCGCCACGCCGGTTGCGGCCCCCGTCACCCTCGCCGCGGGCGCCGACTGGATCCCCCTCGTCCCGACCCTCGATATCGAGCCGGGCTCGGCCCTCGATTTCTCGGGCATGGGCTTCGTGGATCCGCCTGCGGGAAGACACGGGCGCGTGATTGTCAACAACGAGGGCCACTTTGCCTTCGCGACGGCGCCCGGCAAAGCCCTCCGGTTCTACGGGGTGAACCTCTGTTTCGGGGCGCACTACCTCGATCGCGCGGAGGCGGATCGCCTGGCCGATCGCCTGGTTCGTCTGGGCTACAATGCGCTGCGGATTCATCACTACGAACAGGAGTTGACCCAGGGCGAGCGCCCGACCACCCGGCTCAATCCGGCCAAGCTCGAGGCTTTCGATTACCTGATGGCGGCGCTCATCCGGCGCGGCATTTACCTGACCACCGACCTGTTCGTCTCCCGTTCCGTGCCGTGGCGCGACATCGGCGTCGACCGGGACGGCCGGATCCCGATGGACACCTTCAAGATCCTCGTGCCGGTGCATGCCGGCGCCTATGAGAACTGGCGGGAGTTCACCCGGGCGTTGCTCACCCACGTCAACCCGCACACGGGAAGGTCCTACGCCTCCGAACCCGCTCTCGCCTGGCTCTCGATGATCAACGAGGGCAACTTCGGCAATTTCCTGAAGGACCTTCGGACCTTCCCCGAATGGCGGCAGGCGTGGAACCGCTGGCTCACAGCGCATTACCCGGACCGCGTCGCCCTCGCAACGGCTTGGGGGACTGAGCTGGGAGCCGACGAAGACCCCGCCGGCGGCACAGTCGCGCTGCCCGAGAACATCTACGACAGCCAGCTGCGCACGCGGGATTGCCTCCGGTTCTTTGCCGAGACCGAGCGCGACATGATCCGGCGGATGAAGACGTTTCTCCGGGACGAACTGGGCTGCCACGCGCTGATCAGCAATGCCAACTCCTGGACGCGGTTCACCACCGATCAAGGGGCGCGAACCACGTACGACTATGTCGACGACCATTTCTACGTCGACCACCCGCAGTTCCTCGAAGGTTCATGGCGCTTGCCCAGCCGCTGCCCCAACACCAGCCCGGTCGCCGACGGCGCCCCCGGCGGGCGTTCCCTCGCCTTCACACGCCTCTTCGACCGACCCTTCACCATCACCGAGTACAATTACTCCGCCCCTGGCCGGTTCCGAGGCGTGGGCGGCATCCTGACCGGCGCCCTCGGCGCCCTGCAGGACTGGGACGGGATCTGGCGCTTCGCTTACAGCCACAGCCGGGATGCCATGTTCACCCCATCCCGCCTGAACTACTTCGATATGGCCTGCGACCCCCTGGGCCAGGCGGCGGAACGAGCGTCCCTGTGCCTCTTCCTCCGCGGCGACCTCAAGCCCGCCCCGCACCGCGTCGCCGTGGTCATGACCGACGCCGATCTCGCCCAACCCCCGAAGAAAATCCCCACACTCGCCCCCCGCTGGCACTGGCTTGCGTGGGTCACGCGGATCGGCACCCACGTGGTGTCCGCTCCCGGCACACCCCTTCCCCATAACCTCGTCCTCCCCCTCGGCTGGAAGACACCCGCCGCAGAGTACGCGCCCGGCAAGG
Organism: Verrucomicrobiota bacterium; assembly: GCA_029556615.1. Classification (GTDB taxonomy): domain Bacteria; phylum Verrucomicrobiota; class Verrucomicrobiia; order Limisphaerales; family J093; genus JAKQDD01. Next base: position 14,185 of record JAKQDD010000162.1, read on the forward strand.
TCCTCGAAGCCGATCCTTACGCCATCGACGACAAGACCCTCGCCGCGGCAGCCCGGGAACGGGGTGTCATCGGGTCCGCCAATCCGACCGACCCCGCCCGCAAGGTCTACCAGAGCGAAACCGGGGAAATCCGGATCGACGCGCCGCGGGATCAACTCGTGCTCGACACGCCGCGCACCGCGGGCGGCTACGCCCCCGCCGGAAGCACGATCGAAACCCACCAGGGCGGTGTGACCATCCGAACTGCAGTTGCCGATGCCACAGTCTGGGTCAGCGCCCTCGACACGGAGCCGATCCACCGCAGCCAACGCCTCCTGGTGACGCATCTCACCGACCTCCAAAACACCGGCATTCGCTACGCCGAGGCCAGCCGGCAAACGCTCCTCGATTGGGGTTCCATGCCGCATCTGGTTCGCGCCGGCAGGGCCACCGTGAGCATCGCGCTTGATACGCCCTCCCGCTATCGCGTCTGGGCCCTCGGACCCGGAGGCCGCCGGCTGGCGATCGTCCCGAGTGCCGCTCAAGGCAACCGACTCGAGTTCACCGCCGATGTCGGGGCCGACCCGGCTGCCGGGGCCCGAATGTTGTACGAAGTGGCGGTCGATCCGTCGGCCGCGGCCGCCGATCCCGACCCTATCGACGCCGCCACCATCGAGAACTGGTCCCGGAAATTCCTGGGCTGGCATTACTGGCCAAGCCACGTCATCCCCGCCGACCCCAAGATCCCGGGTTACGAAGCCTTCAAGAACACCGACGTGCCGTGTGTCTACCAGCTGCCCGGCCAGCCTGATCGATGGTACATGAGCTTCATCGGGTTCAACGGACAGGGGTACAACTCCTTCGTCGCCGAAAGCACCAATCTCGTGGACTGGACAAACCCCCGTCTCGCCATGGGCTTCGGCCCGCCCAACGAGTTCGACTTCGGCGGATGCGTCGTCGGCGCTTACCTGTACGATTCCTACGACGTGGATGCGCCCCGCGTTCTCCGAAAGCACCAGGGCCGGTACTGGACGCTCTACGGATGTTACCCCCGCCAGGGGGGCTATGAACTCCGTCCCGGCTACGAAGGGGTGGCTTCCAGCGATGACGGCCTGGCGTGGCGTCGCGCCAAGAACACACCCATCCTCGCTGTCCAGGACCCCGATTGCGGCGCATGGGAGAAGGACTGCATCTATCAACCCTGGTTGGTGGCCGAGGCGGGCCGGTTCTACAACTTCTACAACGCCGCCAACGGCGGCCGGGAACAGATGGGCGTCGCCGTTTCCGAGGACCTGCTAACGTGGAAACGGCACCCGGGCAACCCGATCGTGCGCAATCGGGACGGCGGGTTCGATGCCGAATTCTGTTCGGACGGCAAGGTCTTCCGCGATGGCGACCACTGGGTCATGCTCTACTTCGGCGTCGGCCGCGGCGGGGCGCACATCATGGCGGCCTTCTCGCGCGATTTGCTGCGATGGACGGCCCGGGCGGAACCCCTCTACCGGGCCGGCGGACACCCGGAGGGCCTGGACCGACAATACGCCCACAAGATCTCGCTCATCTACAACCCCAAGAACGACACCCGGTACCTCTACTACTGCGCCTGTGGCACCCAGGGCCGGGGGATCGGCCTCCTCACCAGCCGGCCGCTGCGCTAAGCCGGTGCGCCAGAAGCCCGACGACAGAGCCTTGGCGAAGGCGGAGGAGAGGAGGGAACTTCGTCAGTCCCCCAACGGCGCCCCTCTCCCTGGGTCCCCCTCCCCGCTCCTTCGTCGCGGGGCGAGGGAACGACCGGGGCGCTGACCCTACTCAGCACCCAGCCCAGGCTGCAGCCGCGGGCGCTGACCGCGGCGGGTGCAGGGGAATCCGCGAACGGTCCTCGAGCCGCCCTCAGCGAGGGCGGGCACAGATCGAGGCTTCCGCCCCTGCTGCGGCGCGCTGGGGACAGCGCGCCGGGACCGATGCACCGGCCTGATGCGGTCAGGAGGCGGGCGTTTGGCCGGGCTGAACGACGAGGAATCCAATGGCGGTGGCGGCGCTCGCCTGCTGCCGGTCGTGGGTCATCAGGCGGTCGACGTCGAGCTCCTCCATGGCCGCAAGGTGCAACCGGTCCAGGGTTCGGCAATGCAGGTTGCCTGCCTGTCGATGCTGGCGAAAGGCGGTGTCGAACAGACCGCGCCCCAGCGGCCTAAACTCGAAGGGGACCTGGTGCCGCAGTCTCGCCAACAGAACCTCAAGTCGGCGCCACTGAGGCCGGGTGAAATCACCGGCCTTCCAGGCTGCCCGGAGCTGGATCTGAGCCTCGAGCTCTGCGAGAGCCGAAACCACGACCGTGGATTCGGCAGCAACCGCCGACCGGACAGCCGCGCTCAAGGGCTCGGGTCGGAACAGCTTCAGCAGGCAACTGGTGTCGATGTAGATCACGCGCTGCGATCGGCCCGGTCCTTGGCCAGGCGCTCGTCAATCGGGTCGAGGCTGCAGGGACCCAGGATCCGTCGGAGCTGTTGAGCGTGTGACTCCGGATCCCATCGGAGTCGTCGGGGCCGGGAGTCGGGAAGGCGGGTGAGGCGGGCGACCGGGCGGCCGTCACGGGTGATGACGAGCTCCTCCTCCTTCTGCAAGCGGGCTTCGGCCTCGGGCCAGCGCTGGCGCAGGTCGCGGATGGTGATCGTACCCACACGCCAAAGATAACATGTTTCACAGCGGGGTCAAGCAGGCGCGAGGGCTGGGGAGCCCATGAATCCAGCTTGAACAGTCCCCTTCGCCCCGGCAGGCTTGCAGCGGACTGAAATGCAGGACCCGAGGTGTTGATGAGCGACAAGGCCGAGAAACTGAATCGCCTGTTTGAGATGCTGAGCCAGGAGGCCCGTCACGAGGGGGCCTCGATGCCGGAGCTTTGCCGGGCGATCGTCTCCCGCAAGAACACCGAGAACGCGCTGGCGTTCTCGAAGGCGCCCTACGCGCGGCGGTGGGTCTTCATGCCCCAATGCCTGAGGGCGCTGGGCAAGTGCCGGGCGGAGGAGCGCGCCTACGAGCACGTCTGTGTCCGGTGCGGCGCGTGTCCGGCGGCTGCGATTCACGCCAAGGCGGAGGCGCTGGGCTATGGCGGGGTGAGGATGCTGAAGGGGGGCAGCGCGGTGATCCGGCTGCTGGACGAGCACAAGCCTCTGGCGGTGCTGGGGGTGGCGTGCGCGTTCGAGGGGGCGATGGGCATGCTCGAGTGTGAGCGCCGCGGGGTTGCGGTCCAGAGTGTGCTGCTGCTGCGCGATGGGTGCGCGGACACGACCGTCGAGTTGGCGGACGTCTTCGAGACCATGGAGTTCATCCAGCCATGACTTTGACGGACAAGTTTTTTCTCTGCTATTTCGAGACCACGCGCGCCTGCAATCTGGCCTGCAAGTACTGCATGTCGCGGCCGGAAACGCCGCCGGCCGCCCCCGAGCTGAGCACGGAGGAGGCGAAGGCCCTCGTGCTCGACGAACTGGCCAAGGTGAGCTCGAACGTGGCAGTCGCCTTCTCGGGAGGCGAATCGCTGTTGCGCAAGGACATCGATGTCCTCCTGGCCCACACGGCCTCGCTCGGCATGTACAGCTTCATCAACACCAACGGCAAGATCCTCGTCGAGACCGATGCCGTGCGGCGGTCGATCGCGGCCACCGGCGGCCGGGTGATCTTCGTGCTGCCCATCAACTCCGTGGACGCGGGCGCCAACCGGAGCAGCCGCGACGACGATCCGTCGACCGTGATGCAGGCGGCCGAGGTCTGTCGCCGGGATGGGGCGGATTACTTCTTCCTGTTGACCGTCTCGAAGGAGAACCTGGAGACCCTGGAGCCGACGGTTCGTTTTCTGAAGATGAACCGTGTGCCGATGCTCCGGGCTCCGTTCGTGCCTCGGGGTTCGGGGGCGCAGTATTCCGATCTGGCCTTCGATGCGCGGGACATGGAACGCGTGATTCACCCGGCGCTGGCGTCGAATCCGCTCTCTTACATTTCGTACACGCCGTTCTTCGCCGACCCCGACGCGCTCGAGGCGGCATGGCGGCGCTACGGGGTGAAGATCGAGGGGCTCGGCTGCCAGGCTGGCCGCTCGTTTGCCGCCGTGGGAGCCGAGGGCGCAGTTGCGCCCTGCGTGCAGCTGCTCGACTCCGCGGCCACGGTGGGCAATGTTCGCGACACGCCGCTCTCCGCCCTGATCGGCCGCCACCCGACCTTCGAGGCGCTCCGGCGGCGGGACGGGAACCTGAAGGGCCGGTGCGGGATATGTCGCTACCGGGAGAGCTGCGGGGGGTGTCGCGCCCTGGCGTACTATCAGAGCGGCGATCTCTTCGCCGAGGATCCCACCTGCTTTTTCCAGCCGCAGGACCGGTCGACGCGGTGCGATCTCGAGACGCTCGAGACCGCGCAGTTGGCGAAGTTCATCGAGTACCTCAAGTACAACAAGCCCTGGAACGTCCTGTTCTAGCGAGGCGCCACCTTAGACCCAGTCGAGTCCCCAGGCACATGAAGACCCTGCTGTGCTTGCCCACCCCTCTTCCGCGCCTCGCTAATGTGGAGTCCTCGACGAAAGAAGGGAAGGCTTGGAGCAGAAGGGGCCAAGACTTGACCTGTTGACCCCATGTTCCACAAGTCGAGGACTCTAGCGAGGCGCCGCCTCAGACAAAACCTCGTTCGCGGTTGCATGAACCTGAGGACTCGACTTGATTCAACGCGCGCCCCGCTCTCCTGGGATGTGATCGTTGTGGGCGGGGGCCCTTGCGGCGCGGCAGCGGCGTGGTCGCTGGCCGGGCGCGGGTGGCGGGTGGGGTTGGTCGACCGTCAGGCGTTTCCGCGCGAGAAGGTCTGCGGCGATGCCTTGTTGCCGGATGCGCTCCATGCCCTGCGCCGGCTGGCCCTGGCGGACGAGGTTTTCAAGGCCGGCCACCGCGTCAGCAGTCTCTCGATCGTCACGCCGGGCGGCCGCGAATTGCGTGTTCCCGGCGAGTTTCTCACCCTGCGGCGGGAGGTGCTGGATGCGATCCTGCATCGCGGGGCGGTGCGAGCCGGGGCGGAAGCGATTCAGGCCGAGGCGGTCGCGGTGTTCGAGACGGGCCGGCGCGTGCGGGTCGAGTTCCGATCGCTGCCGCCGATCGAGGCGCGAACGTGCATCCTGGCGACCGGAGCCGAGACCCGTTTGGTGCAGGCGTTCGAGGGGGTCGCGCCGGTGCCGCCCACGGCCATCGCCTCGCGACGGTACATCCGGTCCGGGCATTCGCTGGACCGGCTCATGGTGACCTACGATCGAGGGCTTGGACCGGCCTACGCCTGGATCTTCCCGTTGGGCGGCGGCTGGTTCAACGTGGGGGTTGGCAGTCTTTGGGGTGCACGGCTCGCGCGGGATCATCCGGCGCTCTTTGACCGGTTCACGGCTCTCTGCCCCGAGGCGCGGGCCGTGATGGCGGCGGGCGAAGCATCGGGGCCGCTGCGCTCGGCGCCGCTCCGCTGCGGTCTGGACGAGCGTGTCCTGCGGCCTGGCCGGCTTTGCCTGGCGGCCGGGGAACTGGCCGCTTCGACCTTCCCGTTCACGGGCGAAGGCATCGGCAAGGCCCTCGAGACCGGTCTGCTGGCAGCCGAGGCCGTCGGCGGCTTTCTCTCCGGGGACGAGCGGGGTCTCGAGGCCTATGGTCCGGCGGTGCGGCAGCTCGAGCCGAAGTACCGCGCGTATCATGCGGCGCACCGGCTGTTGAACCATCCCCGGCTCATGGAACTCGCCGCCTGGCGGCTGAACCGGAGTCCCTGGCTGGCGGCGCGTCTGGCGGCGGTGCTGCGGGAGGAGGAGGACCCGAGGGCGCTGTTCTCCGTATCGGGCCTGTTGACCTCGTTCTTCCGTTGAGAACGCACAGCTTCGGCACACGACCAGCTTCTTCAGGGACAGGAATAGGGGGACAGGTTCGAAGTTCGCCCCCGGAGCCGACACCGCACGCGCCGATCAAGGCCAAAACCCATCAGGAGCCGATGGCGCACGTTCGAGCCCCAGGCGTCAGGCGAGCATCCGGGTCCCTCTTTCGCCATTGACAAAAACAAAGTACTAAATTAATTCTGTCAACATGTTCTGGGAAAGGACCTTGGCGCCTGTTTTCGACCGGGTACGCAGGCAGTTCCCCGCGGTGCTCGTCACCGGCCCGCGCCAGTCCGGTAAGACCACATTTCTCCGTCATGAAGCTCCCGATGCCGCCTATGTGTCCTTTGATGAACCGCTTGAGCGTCAGTTCGCCACGGTCGATCCCCACGGCTTCCTCAACCGGTTCCAGGACCGCGCCGTGGTTCTGGACGAGGTTCAGTATGTGCCCACGCTGTTCAGCCATCTGAAGACCCGGATCGACGCCCAGCGCCAGCGGCACGGACGATTCCTGATGAGCGGTTCTCAACAGTTTCAGTTGATGCGTCAGGTGAGCGACTCACTCGCGGGGCGCGTTGCGCTCCTCGAACTGCTGCCGTTCGCCGGGATCGAAATCCTCCCGCATGCGCCGCTCGATCTTCCACAGTTGCTCTGGCGCGGGGGATATCCTTCGGTGGTGATTGAGCCGGCGGTTCGCGAGATCTGGCTCAACAGTTATCTGCACACGTACGTCGAGCGCGACGTGCGGTCATTGCAGTCGGTGAAGGACCTGCGGACCTTCGAGATGTTCCTGGGGCTGTGTGCCGCCCGCCACGGACAGGAGTTGAATCTGGCCGAGCTTGGCCGGCATTGCGGTGTCACGCAACCCACCTGCAAGGCTTGGATGTCGGTTCTTGAAGCCTCGTACCTCGTTTGGGCCCTGCCTCCGTTTCACCGGAATCTGGGGAAACGCCTCGTGAAGACTCCCAGGACGTACTTCCTCGACTCCGCGCTGGCGGCCCACTTGACCCGGCAACCCGGGGCCGAGGCTCTTTGGCACGGGGCGATGGGTGGGATGTTCTTCGAGGGCTGGGTGGTGACAGAGGCGGTGAAAGCCTTCGCGTCGGCGGGACGGCGACCGGATCTGTACTTTTGGCGTTCGCATGACGGTCTCGAGGTGGATCTGCTCATCGGAGCGGGGGGAAAGTACATCCCGGTCGAGATCAAACAGACGGCCACACCGCTGCCGGGCCACGCCCAGGGTCTGTCACGGCTCTGTCAGTGGATGGGGACCGACGCCGGCGCGCCGCTGTTGGTCTGCGCGGTGGCACGGTCCACGGCGTTGCCTCACCGTGTGACCGCCCTGCCCTGGCGTGAGTTCCCGGGGTGGCTGTGCGACCGTCTTCGGGAGAATTGATGAGGGGGCGGCTTTCCCCCGCGGCATGATGGTCATGGCGAACGGACCGATGATGACCTCTCGAGAACGCGTCTTGACGGCCTTCGCGCACGAGGAGCCCGATCGCGTGCCGCGGTGGTGCGGCGCGTCCCCGGAGTTCCTCGAGAAGGCAAAGCGCCAGTTGGGGCTTTCGGACACGGAAGCCCTGCTCGTCCGGTTTGGCGATGACTTCCGTCGGGTCCATGCCCGGTATGCCGGGCCGGCCGCGTTCAGCCCTGACCGGGACCTCTCGCCCGGCGCCATTTCCCGCTCGCCATTCGGCGTCGAGCGGCACGGATTCGGTTGTGGCATGCCGACATCGACGCCGCTGGCGGGGGCGACGCTGCGGCAGGTGGAATCCTACCCGTGGCCCGATCCGGGCTGGATGGATGTGTCGCGGCTCCGGGAGGAAGCGCTCGCGTGGGGCGGGCGTTATGCGATCCTGGGCGGCGACTGGTCGCCCTACTGGCATGATGCGCTCGATCTGCTCGGCATGGAGAGCCTGATGATCCGGATGACGGAGGACCCGGCGGTGGTTGATGCGGTTCTCGGACGCGTCGTGGACTACTACTTCGAGGTGAGCCGGCGCCTCTTCGACGCTGCGGCGGACGTGATCGATGTCTTCTTCCTGGGCAATGACTTCGGCAGCCGGCAGGGACCCTTGATCAGCCCGCGGGCATTCGATCGGTTCCTGTTGCCGCCGTTGCGACGGCTGATCGGGCTGGGGCACGACTATGGGCTGAAGGTGCAGCTGCATTGCTGCGGGGGGTACGAGCCGCTGATCCCCTCGATGGTGGCGGCGGGGCTGGACGGTCTGCATGCCGTGCAGCCGGGTTGCCGGGGGATGGACCTGCGCTTGTTAAAGGCCCGCTACGGCGACCGGATCCTGTTCAACGGCGCGATCGATTCGCAGCACGTGCTGATCGAAGGCACGCCGGCCAGCGTGCGGCAGAACGTGCGCGAGGTGGTGTCGATCCTTGCGCCCGGCGGCGGCTATGTGGCCGGCGCCAGCCACGACTACATCCTCGAAGAAACGCCGGTGGAGAACGTCGTCGCCATGTTCGACGCGATCGAGGAATTCGGCCGGTATCCGGTGCCGTCGGACCCCATGCGACTGTAGCCGCGGGGCGGTGACCGCGGCGGGTCCCAAGGGGGCTGTGGTCGGTCCTCGGTCCTCGGCCCCGCGCCGCCCTCACCGCGGGCGGCTACAGGATGAAGCCCGGGTCAGCCGCGGCGGGTTTGCAGGCGGGCCAGGAGTTTTTCGTGGAGGTTGCCGAACCCGCCATTGCTGAAGATGCAGACCACGTCGCCGCCAACGGTATGGCGCGCGAGGTGATCGACGATGGTATCGACATCGGGCAGGTAATAGGCGGGGCGGCCGTTGGCCCCGAGATCGCGCATCAGGCGTTCGGGATCGAGACGGTGCTCGGGACTGAGGAGTTCGAGGCGGGCGACCTGTGCGATCACGACGCAGGAGGCCTCGTCGAAGGCGCTGACCAATCGCTCTTGAAACACGTTGCGGCGGGTCGTGTTGGTCCGGGGCTCGAACACGGCCCAGACGCGCTCGCTGGGATAGCGGAGCCGGACGGCCCGCAGCGTCTCCCGGATGGCGGTCGGGTGATGTCCGAAGTCGTCGATGACCACCACGCCGCCGGCGATGCCGCGGACTTCCTGGCGGCGTTTGACTCCCTTGAAGGTCGAGAACCCGGCTTGGATCTGGTGGTTGGTGAGACCGCAGTGGCGGGCGGCGGCGATGACCGCGAGGGCGTTGCGCACGTTGAACTCGCCCACCAGATCGAGGTGGTACCGGTGATTGGGCGTGTCGAATTGGGAGGCCGTGGCCCCCAGGCGGACGCCGGTGGCGCGCCAGTGGTTGGCCTCGCCCAATCCAAAGCGTTTGACCGGACACGGCGCGTCGGCGAGCAGGCCGGCCAGGTTCGGATCGTCGCCGTTGGCCAGGACCAGGCCGTTCCGCGGGATGATCCGGATCAGGTGCGCGAACGAGCGCTGGATGTCGGCCAGGTCGTGGAAGATATCGGCATGATCGAACTCGAGGTTGTTCAGCACCGCGACTTCCGGCAGGTAGTGAACGAACTTGCTGCGCTTGTCAAAGAAGGCGGTGTCGTACTCGTCGCCTTCGATGACGAACCACTCGCTGTCGGTGAATCGGGCGCCCCGGCTGAAGTTCAGCGGGATGCCGCCGATGACGAAGCTGGGGTTCAGGCCGTTATGATCGAGCACCCAGGCGAGCAAGGCGGTCGTGGTGGTCTTGCCGTGCGTGCCGGCGACCACCACCGAGCGCCGGCCGCGGATGAAGCACTCGCGGAGCAGCTCCGGGATCGAGCAATACCGGAGCTTGCGATCCAGGATCGCCTCCGCCTCGGGGTTGCCCCGGGAAATCGCATTGCCGATCACGACCAGATCCGGCGCCGGCGTCAGGTTCCCCTCCGCGTATCCGTGCAGGACCCGGATTCCGTGCTCCTCGAGGAACGTCGACATGGGCGGGTAGACGTTCTGATCCGAACCGCTCACCTGGTATCCGCGCTCCTTGAGGGCGGCGGCGGTCGAGGCCATCAGCGTGCCGCAAATGCCGACGAAATGAACCGATTGAATCTCCGCGGACAACATGCCGTCATGATGCCGCGGTGACGGGCGCTGAAAAGGCGAAACTGCCTTGTCCCAGGCTGCGCTGGGAAAAGAAGGCTCGCCTGCGGCGAGCAGGCGTTCGCGAACACCGATCGCGGCATCGAGTCCAGGCGCCGGTTCTTCTCTCCCCCGGCGACCACGGAGCTGCCTGTCCGCCGTAGCTTCAGCGGAGGCGGAAGCCTTGGCGAAGGGGGGAGTGGGGTGCCCAGGCGTGCGCTGACACAGGCCCCTCCTTTCCCCGCCGGTAGCTTCTCACCGGCCCAGGGGTGAACCTGGAACCAGCCCTTAAGATGGTTCTGGTTTCAGCGTCACAGCTGGCGCGGCGGATTGCCGCGGCTCCGGAATGGCAAGGGCCAGCAGGCCCATGGCGAGCAGGGCCCCTCCGAGCATCAGGAGCGCTGCCAGGTTGCTTCCGGTCAGGTCCTTGATCACGCCCACCAGGTAGGGTCCGGCGAAGCCGCCGAGGTTGCCGACCGAGTTGATCAGGGCGATGCCGCCCGCGGCGGCGGTGCCGCTGAGGAAGGTGGTGCCGAGAGCCCAGAACGGGCCGAGCGTGGACTTCAGTCCCACGAAAGCCAGGATCAGGGCTGCGATGGCCAGGTAGGGACTTTGCAGCCAGCCGCTCAGCGCGAAGCCCACGGCCGACACGCCGGCTCCCAGCGCCACCGGCCACCGCCGGTGGCCTGTCCGATCCGAATACCGTCCCACGGCCACCATGGCGACGGCGGCGGCCAGGTAGGGGAGCGCGTTGAGGAAACCGACGGCGGCGTCGCTGCTCTTGGAGAAATCCTTGACGATGGACGGCAGCCACATTTCGTAGCCGTAGCCGCCCACGTTCAGCAGGAAGTAGAGAAGGCAGAGCAGCCAGACCCGTCGGCTGGTGAACGCCTCCGCCAGGCGGTGTCGCCGGGCCTGGCCGGAACCGGTCTCTTCGGCGGCGATCCTGGATTCGAGCCAGGCGCACTCGGATGACGTCAGCCACCGGGCGTGGCGGGGGCCTTTGGGCAACACGATCAAGACGATGAGGCCGAGGAGCACGGCGGGAATCCCTTCGATCAGGAACAACCATTGCCATCCCGCCAGACCGGCCAGGCCGTTCATGCCGAGAATCAGGCCGGAGATCGGCGAGCCGACGATGCCGGCGATGACTCCGCCGGTGGCGAAGAGCGCCACGGCCCGGGCGCGTTCCCGGGCCGGAAACCAGTAGGTGAGATAGAGAATGACGCCGGGGAAGAAGCCCGCCTCCGCCGCGCCCAGCAGGAACCGCATGCAGTAGAACACGGTCGTGTTGTGGATGAACATCATCCCCATGGAAATGAACCCCCAGAGCACCATGATCCTGGCGATCCAGATTCGCGCCCCCACGCGGTGCAGAATCAGGTTGCTGGGCACCTCGAACAGGAAGTAGCCGATGAAGAACAGGCCTGCCCCCATCCCGTAGACCCGGCCGAACGTGGCCGGGTCCACGCCCAGCACCTGCTGGAGATGGAGCTTGGCGAACCCGACGTTGATGCGGTCGATGTAGGCGATGATGTAGCAGAGCAACAGCAGGGGGAGCAGCCGCCACGTGACTTTTGCAAGCACGGCCTGCTCGCCGGCCTGATCGGGTGGTGCCGGGCGCGGGCCGCCGCTCGCTGAAGTCGGGACGTCCATGCGGCGTTACTCGATGCGGATCCGGTAGAAACGGCGGGGGCCGATCGAGGTGTCGGTCCACGTCATTTCGTGCCCGGTGCCCGGGGCCTGGCCCAGCAACTCCCAGGCCGCGGTCAGGTTCGTGGTGCCTTCCACCCGGTTGACGAAGTTGCTGAGGCTGTTCCAGTGGATTCGCCGGGCGCCGTCGGCGAGGCGTTCGATGCGGACCTGGGGCCACGCCGGGAGGGAGATCTGGGTGTAGATGATGTCCTCGTACGTCACGCTCGTATCCGAGAGGACGGGCATTTGGTAGAGCGCGCCCCCGAGGTTGAGGGCGAAGATCCCGTTGGTGACCGCGGTGCTGTTGAATCGGTTCAGGACATTGGTCCCCAGCATCGTGTGGCCGAACACCGTGAAGCCGCCGTCGACGGCATCGAGACCGGTGTTGTCGGCCAGGTTGATGAACCACTGGGAGGTGGCGGAATTGGTCTGGCCGCCGACGCGGGCCATGGCGATGGTGCCGTAGACGTTGCTGCAGGGCCGCCCGACGCTGAACTCGTTCGTGATGCTTCCGAAGGTGGGCACGACCGCGATCTTGGGGCTGGCCGCAGTCCGGTTCGTCACGAAGTACCCGCCCCCTTGAATCACGAAACCGGGTTCCCACCGCTGGACAAAGGAATCCTGGAACCGCCCTTCATCCACGTACCGTTTGAAGTTCTGCACCGTCGCCGGTTTGTCCGGGTCATAAAGCCGGATCAGGATGTCGCCCAGCGGGGTGCTGAACTGAGCCAGGCTGTCCGCGCGGGCGGCCGTCAGAACAAGACCGCCCAGGACCAGAAGGGCCAGCCGGAGCCGTCGGGAGTGGGGATCGCGGTGCATGGGCGGGGTCAGGGGATGGATGGCCAGTGCTTTCGGAGTGCCCGGCGAATGAGACCGTTGCTGGCCACAACATCGTATTCGAGATCGCCGGAGAGCGGTTCGTGCCGGAAATCGCCCCCGGCGCACTCGAGGATCAATCCGCCGGCCGCGATGTCCCAGAGGCGTAGCCCGCGTTCGAGGAAGGCGTCAAACCGTCCGGTGGCCACGTAGACCAGGGCGAGCGCGGCGGAGCCGTTGATCCGGAGCTTCCGGACTCGGTGGATCAGGGTGTGAAAGGCGGGCAGCATGTGGTCGAGGACCTCGGTCCGCTTGCCGAAGCCGAGCGAGACGATCGTCTCCCCCAGCCGGCGCCGGGTGCTGACATGGATCGGGCGGCCATTGAGGCGGGCGGCATCGCCGCGGATGGCGGTCCAGAGCTCGTCGGTGAACGGATCGTACACCACGCCGGCCACGGCGCTATAGTCTGAGGCCGCAGGGGCGGCGCCGGGCCGGGCCGGCAGTCGCTCCTCGAGGGCGATCGAAACCCCGGCATGCGGAATGCCGTGGGTGAAATTCACCGTGCCATCGATCGGGTCGATCACCCATCGGGCCGGAGCCTCGGCACTGCCGGTCCGGCCTTCCTCACCGAGGAACGCGGCCCCGGGGATCGCCCGCGCGAGCCGGGCTTCGATGAGCGCCTGGCAGCGGCAATCGAGCTCGAGCTTAATGTCGTGCCGGGTGGCGGCAAAGACCACCTTGGTGGAACGGATGTTCCGGCGGAGCACGCCGCCGGCGGCACGGGCGGCGTCCACCGCCGCCGCCAACGCCCGTTGGTGCTGAAGTCGCGTCATGAGGTCAACGTCCCCAACAGTCGCGAAACCTTGGGGCAAGTGCTGGCAGGCGTCCAGCCTGAATACAGGCTGTGTAGCCGCCGGCGTGAGTCGGCCTGCCGCGCCGTAGCCTCAGCGGAGGCGGGCGCTGACTGCCGGTTGCAGGAGGATGGCATCGAGGCTGGCGCAGACGCCGGTGGCGAGTGGGTTCTTGCCCACGACTTGGACTTCGAGGGTGTGCGGACCCTTCGTCAGCCTGACCGGCCCCCCAACGGTCACCTGCCGCCACGTATCCGCCGAGTAACCGTCCAGCGGCGGCCCCAGACGGGCGCCGTCCAGGGACCATTGGACGATTCCGTAATCCCAGGAGGTGACGGTGCTGAGGGCGACGGTGTAGACAGCAGGCTCAATCGAATCGGGCAGCGCGACGGTGGCGCGGTCGCCCACCGCGCCGAAGCGCAGGAACAGATGGTTGCCGTTCGAGAGCGGCGGCACGGAACGGCTGCCGATGGCCTGGACGGCGCCTCGGACGGCGCTGCTGCCTGCCGTCCACGGCAGGGACTCTCCTTCCCAGGCGGAGTCGAGCCGGAACGGGATCTCCCAATTCCCGATCCACTCGCCGGGCGCGCGGCTGTTGCCGCGGAGAGAGTAGACGTCAAACCCGGCGGGATTGAACAGGCCTGGACTCCGATACGCGAACGGCTGGCCCCAGGGATCGATGGGGAGGCGCGCGCCGGGGAGGACCAGGGCGAGTTCCTCCGGGTCTTTGGGCAGGGCGCCGCGGGAGCGCGCGTCGGCGTCGATGGCGGCCGCGAGCTCCCGGACGGTGGTCTGCGCGGCGCGGACCCGTTGGTCATGGAGCCGGGCTTCATCGGCCAGGTGAGCAGCCAGCCACTGGTCCATGTGATCCCACGGCAGGCGGCGCAGCGAGATGGCATCCAGGGCCAGGCTGTACCCCGGACGGCCTGTGGCTTTGACGAGCGACAGCGGGTGATGGCCGACGCACTCGAAGCGCAGCGTGTAGGCGCCGGGCAGGAATCGTTTCACCCCGAGCTTGCTTTCGTGCACCGTGCCGTATCGCGGGCCTTCCGGCCAATTCTCCTTCACGCACCCGTAGGAGTCGAAGAAGTCCAAGCCGGGATCGAGGACCTGAGGTTGACCGGCTCCCTGCAGGGTGACCTTCCACCGGCCGTAATCGCCCAAGAGCACCTGGAACACCGAGATCGAGTATTGGGCCTCCTCACGGATCTGGAAGGGCACCTCGATCCAGGCGCCCACGCGATCGTTCTCGACGAGCAACATGGTCTTGTTCTGGCAGGTGCGATTCGAGCGCACCACCGGCTTCAGCCCGGGGGAACACGGCAGCTGATCCGCGAGATCCTTGACCTCGATCCAGAGCTCAGGGTTCAACCGTTCCGACAGGGGCGGCAACTCACAGAACGGGCGGGCGATGTCCTTCTGATACCAGAACGCCACCGAGGAGTAGAAATCGGGCCGGAACTTGAAGTCGTGCAGCCGGCGCGCCCCGGTTTGGGGATCTTTGTCATCGATGAAGCTGCGTCGTTCGATCTCGACCTTGAGCGACTTGCGGAAGAGGACGGGGGCGTGCAGGTGCCAGCGGTAGGCGGTGATCCGGCAATCGACGCTCTGCGGCTCGCAGATCGTGACGCCGGCGTTGGGGTGCGTGAAGAGGCGCAGGTTCCAGGCATCGGTGAAGTAGTCCTCCGTGCCGGTGCCCACCAGCGATGGGATCGCCTCGCCATCGATGGTGAACCGGTCGTCCGCCTCGCCGAACCAGACGCCGAAACTGTTCTGCGACGAGAGCACGGTGCCGACGTACTGGCCTTCGCCCTCGCCCTCGAAGAGGGTGTAGGGCGCGAACGCCGGCACTGGGAATTCCTGGTGATAGCGGGCGTGGAAGTAGAGCGTGTCGGGCGCCAGCGAAGGAAGTTGGATCCAGTTCACCTGGCAGTAAACCGTCATGCGGCTCGAGGATTGGTTCCACAACTCGACACGGGCATTCCGTCGGAACGGCATGTGCCAGTAGCTGTTGAGCGCCCGCCCGTAGGAGGTCACCTCGATCGGCGTCGAGCTGACATTGGCGCGCATTCCGTGGCCGGCGGCGAAGAAATCCCCGATCGGCGTCTCGACGGACGGAACGTCCGCGTCGTCCCAGTAGACGCGCAGGACCAGCGATCGCGGCCATCGGCGGTCCTGGGAGGCCACCGTGAACCAGAGATGCCGGATTTCCCCCGGCCCTTCGAGCGTGGCGGCAACGAAACGCTGGCCGGGTGCCAGGTGATACGCATCCGCGTTGGACTCGGGGTCGAACAGCCCGCTCGAATGGCGCCGGGTGACCCCCGGTTGCTGGCGGGTGACGGCGTCCAGAAGGTCCGCGGCCCCGGCGTCGGCGCCGGCGGCCATCGCTGCCACGAGGATGACGGACTTGAAAGTGTTCATCGCGGTTGTTGGGGTCTACGGGATCATTGCCCCGACCAGAGTCGCGGGAAGGGGCCGCGCGAGACGCGATCGATCACCGGGGCGTCGGTGAGTTTCTGGGGCAGGCTCGAGACGTACCCGGGGATTCCCAGGGCGATGTCGCCCACTTCAACCATGAACGCGTCCGGGATCCTGCCGGGAAGCCAGCCCTCGTGGGCGTCGCCCGCGGCGCGCATCAGGACGGGGTACCACATCACGTCGCGCCAGGCGGGGTCGTCCGTGTACGCATACCACGCCTTGACCACCTGCACCTTGGCCTCGCTGCAGATCGTGGCGCGGAAGACGGTGCCGTTGTTCTCCCGGCGATGCGCCACCTCGCTGATCCGCGTGATCGGGCGGCCGTCGAACACGTGGGCGACCCACATCAGGAAGTCCATGAACTGGATCTCGCTGTAGTTCGAGTGGTGGTAATTGGGGATGATCTCGAGGGTCATGGGCCGCCGCAGCCGCTCCTGCAGCAGGTTCACGTTGAACATCCGGTAGCCGTCCTCGTTGCTCGCCCCGAGATAGAACACCGGCCCTTCGACCTGGTCCTGGAAGAAAGCATGGTGAAACGACAGGTGCGGCTCGACGCGGTCCGTGCGGTACACGCCTTCGTTGCCCATGACGATCACGGAGGCCACCCGGGGATCCATCGCCGCCGCCACCGTGGCGCTGCGGCCCCGCTTCGAGTGCCCGCCCACCACCGCCCGCAAGGTCCCGGCCTCGAGGAACGACTCGAGCGCGTTCAACGCCTGGATGTAAACCACGGCGAGCTGGCAGTTCATGTTGTAGTAGTTCTTGCCCGTCTCCCGGGCCAGCCGCCCGAGCACCCCAATGTCCGCCTCGATGTCGCTCCCGTCCGGGTAGGCCCCGGGATTGCAGAGCACCATCGTCGGGTACCCGGTTCGCGCCGCGATGGGCTCGCCGTACTTCGCGACGTGAATCGGATAAGCGTCCCGGCCCGGCGAGCCGATGATGACCACCTTGCCCCTTCGGGCGGGTGTCTGGTTCCGCGCGGGATCAGCGGGCAGGAAAATCGTGCATGGATGCCCCCAGCGCTTCCCCGCCAGCTCCTGCGACCAGAAATGCGCCGTCACCTGGCGCAGCTTGCTGCCAGGGTCCGTGTCGCTCACCACCACCTCGTCGGCCAGGATCCTGAACTCGAGGGGGACGCAGTGCTGCCGGACGATGGGCCAGAGCTCCCGCGGTTTGGGGACATCGCGGGAGGCCGTCCCGAAGTCGAAGGGCGGCGCTGCCGCCTCCTCCGCGGTCCATCCCGGGACCGCGCCTGCGCACAGGGCGCCGCCCACGAGCCACGCCGCAAACCGCTCCCGGACCGGGCGAAGGAGCTTCATGGCGCCCTTTCCGGCCGATCCCCCGGCAGCGGTGTGCGCGGCGTCCGGGCCTTCAGCCATTCGTTCCACCGGGTCCGGTTGCTGCCGAACGTTTCACCAGTGTAAGCGTTCAGCAGTTCGCCGATCTGCCGGTCGCCGGCGGGATCCTGGAGGCGTCCCAGGCAGTTGACGATGGCGGGCAGCTCATCCTGTCCGCCGAGCTCGAGGCAGGCGCGTGCGGCGTCGACGCGGGGGCCCGGCTCGTACAGGAGATCGTCCAGCCAGGGCAGCACCAACGGGTGTCCAATGGCCAGCGCCTCCCGGACAAGGGCGGCGCGCGCGGGGCCGACGACGGAGCCCAGACGCCGACGGAAGCGTTTCACCTCGGTTTGGACCTTGGCCGGGCACGGGGGAAACCACCAGGCCTGGCGCAGCGAGGAAGCGCGTGTCGACCGGTCGTCCCAGGCGTGCTGCTCGAGGTAGTCCGTGCCGGTCAGGGATCCGTCCCCGCCATCGCCGACCGCGAGCAGGAGCATGGGCCCCGGCGTTTGCCCGAAGTAAAGCCGCTTGTTTTGCGCCCGCTCGGTTCGTGTCGGGT
Source organism: Verrucomicrobiota bacterium (assembly GCA_029556615.1). Classification (GTDB taxonomy): domain Bacteria; phylum Verrucomicrobiota; class Verrucomicrobiia; order Limisphaerales; family J093; genus JAKQDD01. The sequence continues at coordinate 31,832 of JAKQDD010000162.1, forward strand.
CAAAGTCCACCCATCCGAACCCCGGGACATGGGCTTGCGGGAACCGATGGAAAATCCGGTCCACATGGAATGGCGCGCCGGGGCGGCCGACGATCCCGCCGACGTACCGCGCCGGGATGCCATTCTTGCGACAGAGGGCGATGAAGCAGTAGGAATACTCGCTGCAACTTCCCTTGCCGCTCGAGAGCACCTCGGGGGCCGGCTGCCACCGGCCATCCCGATCGTAGCTCAGCCGGTCCATCACGAGGTCGAACACTCCTTCCAGGACGCCCACGGTGTTCGTGCGGCCGCGTGCGGCCTCCTGAGCCGCGCTGCCGATCACCGGGTCATCGAGCGCCAGAACAGGGCCGTCGCGCAAGCCCAACGCCTGCTCCTTGCGCGACAGCGACGGTCCGCCGCCGCCGGCAGGCCCCTGCCAGTCCCATCGGAACCGGCGCACGGTCGCCCGGGCGGTCCAGCGTCCGACCAGGCTGGATCCGGGGGCGAGTGTCTCGCGCTGGTAGACCAGCACAGGAGCTCCCCACGCATCCTTGCGCCGCTGGGGACGCCCCTCGACATCGAGTTTGTTGATCTTCTGGTGTGGCAGTTGAATCGGTGCGTGCAGGTGAATCCTGGGCGAACGCAACGGGGCTGTGTCGCCGTTGATGATCCGCGTGACGAACACGACCACCGCTTCGGTCTCGGATCCTGGCACGACCTCGGCAGCCCGGGCCGGCCCCTCGGCGCGGCTCGGCGGGCTAGCCCCGGGGGCAGGGCCACCCGCTGCGCCGCCGATCATCCCGAGGCTGAGTGTCATCAAGAGCAGCCTCGGCCAGGCTCCCAATCCCGCTGCCTCCGGCGCGGCGGTGGGCGCAGAGTTCGTTCTTGTCGGGATCGGATCTTCGATGGCGCTCAGTCTTCGCGATGTCATAGGATCCTCCGCAGCGCGGCTTGGCCGCAACCCAAACCCAGAGTGTTCGCGTTGGCGTCCGGCTCTGACGGTCCCGCGGGTCGCCGCGCTGCGAAGGCGCTCTCCGGGCATAGGATGAAACTCGAGTTGTCCGTTTTGCAGTTTTCCGCCGAGACCATGGAATATGCCGACGAGGGCCCCTATCATGAGGCTGGCACGGGCCTTCGGCAACGACCAAAACCGGACCCCCATCCGCCCGCGCGGGCGGGGCAGACGGGGCCGGGTAGCCGCCGACGTAAGTCGGCCTGCCGGGCCGTAGCCTCGGCGAAGGCGGACGCTGCCGGCCGGGTTGCAGGACACGGTACGAGGGGTTTCAGCGCGGCACTGACGGCCGCGGCTGCGGACCCGATTGACAGGCGACGATCGTGCAGAGAGCCTTGACGCAGGCGAGCAACGTGATGTCCGTGGAATCGGTCGGGCAAGTCAACAGGGGCACACCCCTGCCGGGGAGTCGCCGGAGCCGCGTGCTGCGCCGCGCAGGCGCGCTGGTTCTGGCGGCGCTCTGCCTTGTGGTGATCGGCGTCTGGTGCTTGCGGTGGGTGCCGCTTCCGCCCGGCCTCGGAAGGCGGCCTGCGGGTTCGTGGGAATTTGTCGATCGCCACGGGCATTCCCTGCGTGCGGTACCCGAAGGCCCGGGGTACAGCCGGTGGGTTTCGCTGGAGTCGATCCCATCGAGTTACGTGGCGGCCACCCTGGCGGCGGAAGACAAGCGGTTCTGGCGTCACCCCGGCGTGGATGGGCTGGCCACGGCGCGGGCGTTGATGCATCGGTTGCGCTACGGCCGGATCGTGTCCGGCGGTTCGACGATCACCCAGCAGCTGATCAAGATGGCGGCGCCGCGTCCCCGGACGTGGCGAACCAAGCTCATCGAGGCCCTGCAGGCTCTCCGTCTCGAGCAGGTCTGGACCAAGCCACGGATTCTCGAGGAGTACCTCAACCGATTGGACTACGGGAATCAGTGTTTCGGGTGTGCGGAAGCGGCGGTGTTTTACTTCAGCAAACCGCTCGCGGATGTGAGCGCAGCCGAAGCCGCACTCCTGGCCGGTCTCCCGCAAGCGCCAAGCCGGCTCAACCCGGTGCGCCATCCCGAACGGGCCCGGAAACGCCAGCAGTGGATCCTGGACCGGATGCGCCAGACCGGAGTGTTGGATGTCGACGCCTGGAAGCGGGCGCGGGCGGAGGCGCTGCGCTACGCGGCGCCCCGCCGGCGGTTCGAAGCGCCGCATCTGATCGATCGCCTCATGCTCTCCTCGATGGCGCCGGGGGCGGATGAGGGCGGCGACGCCGGGGGCGGCGGGGTTGTGAGAACCACGGTTGACCTCGAGGTGCAGCGTCTCGCGGAACGCGCCCTGCGGCGGCACTTGGATCCGCTGCGTGAACGATCGGTCCGCAATGGGGCGATTGTGGTGATCGAGAACGCCACGGGCGACGTGCTGGCGCTCGTGGGGTCGCCGGACTTCTTTGCCGTGCCGGCGGGCCAGGTGAACGGGGCGTGGGCGAGGCGGTCGCCGGGGTCGGCGCTGAAACCGTTCACGGTGCTTCTGGCGCTCGAGCGCGGGGTGACGCCGGCCACGGTGGTGGCGGACTTGCCCGTGGATTTCCCGACGGCAACAGGCGTCTTCCGGCCGGTGAACTACGATCGCAGGCACCACGGGCCGGTTCGGGTTCGGGTGGCGCTGGCGAATTCACTGAACATCCCCGCCGTGAAGCTCCTGGATCAAGCGGGCGGGCCGGCGCTGCTGCGTGATCGCTTGAGAGCCTGGGGGCTGACGACGCTCATGCAGGCTCCCGAGCACTACGGGCTCGGCCTCACCCTGGGCAACGCCGAGGTCCGGCTGCTCGAATTGACGTCCGCTTACGCCGCGCTCGCGCGTCTCGGGGAGTATCGTCCCTACCGCCTCCTCCGGGGTGTGGATGCGGTTGCCCCTGAAGATCCTCCCGGCGCGGGCTTCGATCCGCGACCCGCCTGGCTGGTGGCCGACATCCTGAGCGACAACGGGGCGCGCGTCCTGGCGTTCGGGGCGGAATCGGACTTGCGGTTCGAGTTCCCGGTGGCGTGCAAGACCGGCACGAGCTCGGGCTTTCGGGATAACTGGGCGTTTGGATACACCCCCGAGTACACCGTGGGCGTGTGGGTCGGCAACGCCGAGGGTTCGCCGATGGACCGCGTGAGCGGGGTGACGGGAGCGGCGCCGGTGCTCCAGGAGATCTTCCGGTTCCTGCATCGGCGTTGGGGCACCTCCTGGTATCCAACACCCCCCGGCATCGTCCAGCATGCCGTCCATCCCCTGACGGGCCATCGGCTCGACCCCTCGGATCCCCGGGGGGTGCGCGAGAAGTTCCTGGCAGACTGTCTCCCGCCCGTCGAGAGTCCGGCGGACTACGACGCTCAAGGCCGGGTTCGACTGCCGGCCCTTTATCGCGCCTGGCTCGAGTCTGCGGAGAATGGTCTTGGGACTGCCGCCGCGGCGGATCCGGACCTGGCGGGAGCCCTGATCCGCATTCGCGTTCCGATGGCCGGGTCGGTCTTCTATCTCGACGCGGATCTGCCCGCGGACCGCCAATGGCTGGGGCTCGACGCCGAAGGACCGTCCGGTTTGACTTGGGAGAGCCCCACGCTGGCGGTCCGCACCGATGCGGACCGCCCCCGCGTCCGCCTCGAGGAGGGCCGCCACCAGCTCCGGGTCCGGGCCGCCGATGGATCGGCGGACGCGGAAACCTGGATTCTCGTCAAGCGCCGGTGAACCGGGAGGTGCGCCCCGGGGTGCATGACCGAGTCCTTCTGCAGACGCGGAATCCCGTTCATCCCGTCTTCCCTCCCCCACCGGACAAGCAACCGACCATTGCACCCCCGGGTCAGGGTGCACGACAGAATCCTGAGTTCAGGCTGCCAAGGAGTGACAACAAGGTGACAGGCTATTAGTCCCTACAGGCCCCTCCTCTCCTCCGCCTTCGCCAAGGCTACAGCGGACAGGCCTGCCCTCTCCCCCGAGCGCAGTCGAGGACTCCAGGGGCCAGTTTCGGCTTTTTCTCCTGTTGTCCGGCCGGGTAACGTGCGTCGCGTGACGGTTCTGGAGGTCATCCAGCGCAGCACGGAGTTTCTGGCCCGGAAGGGCGTGGACTCGCCCCGGCTGCAGACGGAACTGCTGCTGGCGCACGTGCTGGGCCTGCCCCGGCTGCGCCTGTATCTCGAATTCCAGCGCCAGCTGGGGGAATCCGAAGTCGAGTCGCTTCGCCAACTCGTGCGCCGGCGCGGGTGCCGGGAGCCGCTCCAGCACCTGATGGGAACCGTGTCATTTTGCGGCCATGACCTGGCAGTCAACCGCGATGTGCTGATCCCGCGGCCTGAGACGGAGCAGTTGGCCGAACGGGCCTGGAGTTGGCTCAACGGTCGCGGGCTTGAGGCCGCCCGGGTGCTGGATCTGGGCACGGGAAGCGGTTGCCTCGCGGTGACTCTCGCCCTGCGATGTTCCGGGGCGCGAGTCGTTGCCGTGGACCTGTCAGAGGCGGCTCTTGCCATGGCGCGGGTCAATGCCGGCCGCCATCAGGTTGCCGACCGGATCGAGTTTCACTGCGGGGATTTGTATGCGGCTGTCCCGACGGGGATGCGCTTTGACGTGGTCGTGGCCAACCCACCGTACATTCCGAGCGGGGACCTGGCGACGCTTGCGCCGGAGGTGAGGGATTACGAGCCGCGCCAGGCGCTGGATGGGGGACCTGACGGCCTCGCGGTGTTCGAGCGCATCGCCAGGGACGGCAGGGCGCATCTGGCCGAAGGCGGTCGGCTGTTTGCGGAGTTGGGGGACGGCCAGGGCCAGGCCCTGAGAACGATGTTCGTCGGGGCCGGCTGGGAGGTCGTCGAGATCGCCCGGGACGACACCGGCCGTGAGCGCTTTCTTATGGCGGACTCGAGGCGTTGACGCGCGTTCATCCGCCTACAATCCGGGGTTGACACCATGGGCGTGTTATGGTGAAGTTCGCGGTCTTTGCAGATGAGTGTTATGTACGCAGTGGTTGAAACTGGCGGAAAGCAATACCGCGTGTCGGCAGGCGACACGGTGGAAGTCGAGAGTCTGCCCGGAGAGGCCGGTCAGGCGGTCACGTTTGACCGGGTGTTGCTGGTGAACAACGAGGGTCAGGTGTCGGTGGGCACGCCGACGGTTGCCGGGGCGAGCGTGGTCGCGGATCTCGTTGAGCAGAAGCGCGGGCCCAAGCTGATTGCGTGGAAGATGAAGCGCCGCAAGGGGTACCATCGCAAGGTGGGCCATCGTCAGGAGCTGACCGTGGTGCGCATCAAGGAAATCAAGGTTTAGCACAGGCTTATGGCACACAAGAAAGGCGGCGGCAGCGTCCGCAACGGTCGTGACAGCCAAGGCAAGCGTTTGGGCGTCAAGGAGTTCGGCGGTCAATTCGTAACCGCCGGCAGCATCCTTGTCCGCCAGCGCGGCACCAAGTTCCATGCCGGGGCGAATGTCGGCGTTGGCCGCGACTGGACGCTCTACGCGCTCATCGATGGCACCGTGACGTTCGATCGGGAACGACGCCGGGTGGCGGTTCTCCCGCAACCCGCCGCGGCGCCGTCCAGCAACTGATCCCGACGTTTTCGACGAGGGCGAGGTGCACAGCCTCGCCTTTTTGCTTTAGCCGCCATGTTCGTCGATGAAGTGCGGATCTTCGCCCGGGCGGGCCATGGGGGACGCGGGTGCGTGGCGTTTCTGCGCGAGACCTTCCGTCCCAAGGGCGGTCCTTCGGGAGGGAATGGCGGTCGCGGCGGCAGCGTGATTCTCGAGGCGGACCACGACCTGAACAACCTCATCGCCCAGTACTACCAACCCCGCCTTCTCGCCCGCCGCGGTGAGAACGGGATGGGCAAGGGCATGGACGGCCATGCCGGCGCCGACTTGGTGGTCAAGGTGCCGTGCGGGACGATTGTCTGGCGCCTGCCTTCGGCGGAGGCGCCGGACGAACCGGGTGCGTCGGTTCCGGCAGACGGCTCGGTGGCGGCGGAGCATGATCGGCCGCCTCTGCCGACAGCCGCCAGCGGACGGCGGCCGCTTCCGGCCGCCCCCAGGGTCCGGGCTCTGGCCATCGATCTGGCTGCCGAGCCCGAGGAGCCTCCTCCGGGCCCCCCGGCTGAGCGGGGCGAGAAGGTGGTCGATCTGACGCAGCACGGGCAGCGATGGGTGCTGTGTCGCGGAGGCCGGGGAGGGTTGGGGAATCGCAACTTCGCGACGGCCCGGCGGCAAGCACCGCGCTTTGCGCAGCCGGGCGAGCCGGGGGAAGAAGGCGCGTTCCTGCTCGAGCTCCGTCTGATGGCGGACGTCGGGCTGGTGGGCTACCCGAACGCGGGCAAGTCGACGCTGCTGACGGCGATATCGAAGGCCCGGCCCAAGATTGCGCCCTATCCGTTCACGACGCTGCATCCGCAGGTAGGGATCGTCGAGTACCCGGACTGGTTCCGGCTGACGGTCTGCGACGTGCCTGGCCTGATCGAAGGCGCGCACCGGAACGTCGGGCTGGGGCACGCGTTCCTGCGCCACATCCAGCGCTGCCAGGTGCTCGTGATGCTGCTCGACATGGCGGGGACGGATGGCCGGGAGCCCTGGGAGGACTACCGGCAATTGTTGCGCGAGCTCGAACTCCACGACCCGGCCCTGATCGGGAAGCGGCGGCTCGTCGTTGCCAACAAGATGGACGAACCGGCGGCGGAGCGGCATCTCCGGGCGTTTCGTCGCCGCGAGCCGGGGGTTAGCCTGCTTCGGATGGCGGCGGCTTTCGGCCAGGGGATCGACCGCTTCCGGCAAGTGATCCGCGAGGCGGTGGCGGGCGAGTGATTTTTGAGTGTTCTTTCCCGGGCCGGCCGGGTAGAAGGCCGGCATGCTCAAAGCCGGAATCGTCGGGCTTCCCAACGTTGGCAAGTCCACGCTCTTCAACGGGCTCATCCGATCCCACAAGGCTCCAGCGGAGAACTACCCGTTCTGCACGATCGAGCCCAACCTGGGAGTGGTGGCCGTTCCTGATCCGCGGTTGGCAGCGGTTGCCCAAGTTGCTCACGTGAAGAGCCAGGTGCCGGCCACGATCGAGTTTGTCGACATCGCCGGGCTCGTGAAGGGGGCGTCCCGCGGCGAGGGTCTCGGCAACAAGTTCCTCAGCCATATCCGCGAAGTCGATGCGCTGATCCACGTCGTGCGCTGCTATGAGAACCCGGACGTGGTGCATGTCACTGGCGGGATCGATCCGGTCCGGGACATTGAAATCGTCAACACCGAGCTTGTGCTTGCGGATCTCGAAGCCTTGCGCCGGCGCCGGGAACGGATTGGCAAGGACCTGAAATCCGCCGAGAAACACGCGGTCGCCGAGAGCCACGTGCTCGACAAGCTCGAGGCTCACCTCAACGCGGGCAAGCCCGCCGCCACGCTGCAACTCGCCCGCGAGGAATGGGATTTGGCCCGTCCGTGTTTTCTCCTGACGACCCGTCCGACGCTTTACGCGGCCAACATCAAGGAGGAGGCGCTGGCGGCCCCCGACGGAGAGCCTCACGTCGCTGCGGTGCGCGAGTATGCCCGGACCCACCACGCGTGTGATACGGCGGTGGTATGTGCGCAGCTCGAGAGCGACCTCGCGGATCTCTCGCCTGAGGAAGCGGCTCAATACCTTGCCGAGCTGGGCGTGAGCGAATCGGGCGTGACCCTCCTGATCCGCAAAGCCTACGAGTTGCTCGGGCTGCGGACGTTCTTCACCTTCAATGACCAGGAGGTTCGCGCCTGGACGGTCCGGGCTGGCGATACCGCCGCCCGCGCCGCGGGCACCATCCACACCGATTTCGAAAAGGGGTTCATCAAGGCGGAGCGCATCCACTGGGCCGATCTCGTCAAGTGCGGCTCGGTGGCCGCTGCCCGCGAGACCGGCCATTACTCCCATGAGGGCCGCGACTACCCGGTTCGCGACGGCGACGTCCTGCTCTTCAAGTTCCACGGTTGAGACGGGCTGCGTTTCCGGGATTGTCAGCGGCGGGGGAATCCCCTTTAGTGGGCGGCGTCATGTCGACAGTGGGCGATCAATTGCGACAAGCCCGGGAGGCGAGCGGTCTGACGATCCGCCAGGTGGCGGACATCACCAAGATGCGCGGCGACCACGTCCAGGCGCTCGAGGAGGGGAACTACGACGCCTTTGTCGCCCCGGTGTACATCCGGGGATTCGCCCGGACGTATGCCCGGCTTCTGCATCTGGACGAGGCGGCGTTCATGGCGGCGCTGGACGAGGAACTGAACCGCACCGAGAAGTTCCGGGAGCACCCGAGCCTCACGGGTGCGAACCGCACCGCGCTCGACGCCGTCATGCTCCGGCTCTCGCGCATACCCTGGCGCATTGCGGCGCCGGCTGCGGTGATTCTGCTGGCGGTGGTGTGCGGGGTCTGGATTGCCCACACGGTTCGGGAGCGTCGCGCCCAGGACCCGCTCACCGGGCTGGAACCGGCACGGTACCAACCGGCTGCGCCCGCGACCGGAGGGGAGACGTTGCCCCTGCCGAGTCCGGCGGGCCAACGCCGCTGATCCGACCCGGGTCCGGTCTCGAGATCCATGGCATCGAAAAGCCGATCCGACCGAGCGCGAGCACGGCTGCGGTCCCGGTCCCGGCCGCTGCGCGTGGGCCTTGTCTCCCTGGGCTGCGCCAAGAACCTCGTCGATGCCGAGATCATGGTCGGCTCCCTGCTCGGAGAGGGCTTCGAGATCACCAACCGTCCCGAGGAGGCCGACGCCGTCATCGTCAACACCTGCGCTTTCATCCGTCCCGCTCAACAGGAGAGTGTCGATGCCATCCTCGAGTCCGACGCGCTTCGCCGGGCCCATCGGCGCGGCCAGGCGCTGGTCGTCGCCGGGTGTCTGCCCCAGCGGCATGCCGGGGATCTGATCCGCCTGCTGCCGGAAGTGGACGCCTTCATCGGGATCGACCAGGTCTCCCGCATCGGGGCGATCGTGCGCGAGGCTGTCGCCCGGCGCGCCGCGGCGTCGCCGGCGATCGTGGATCTGCATGCCCGTCCCACGTACCTTCCGGACTGCAAGACGCCTCGATTTCGACTGACCCCGCGCCACCATGCCTATCTGAAGATCGCCGAGGGCTGCAATCATCCCTGCAGCTTCTGCGTCATTCCCCGGGTGCGCGGCCCGTACCGCAGCCGCGCGCCGGGTGATCTCCTCGAAGAAGCCCGGCGGTTGATCGGGGAAGGCGTCCGCGAAATCAACCTCATCTCCCAGGACTCGACCTATTACGGACGAGACTTGCGCGCCGGCGCCCGCCGCCGGGCCGTCGGTCGAGACCGGCTCGGGGCGTCGGTCGGGCACGTTCCGGGCGAGGCGCACTCCCTGCCCTCCTTGCTGCGCGCGCTCGACGCGCTGCCGGGCGATTTCTGGATCCGGCTTCTCTACACGCATCCCGCTCACTGGACCAACGACCTGATCCGGGCGATAGCCGAGTGCCGGAACATGGCGCGCTATGTTGATCTCCCGCTGCAACACATCCACGACGACATGCTCTGCCGGATGCGGCGGGAGACATCGAGGGCGCAGATCCTCGATCTGCTGGCCCGGATTCGCGCCGGCCTGCCCGGCATCACCCTGAGGACGACTTTCATCGTCGGTTTCCCCGGCGAGACCGGGGAGCACTTCGAGGCGCTGCTCGATTTCATTCGTGACACCCGATTCGAGCGCCTCGGTGTTTTTGCCTACTCCCAGGAGGAGGGGACTGTTGCCGGCCGCATGGCGGGCCAACTGACGGACCTCGAGAAGCAGCGCCGCGCGAAGCGGGCCATGGCCGTTCAGCAGCCCATCGCGCGGGCGGTCGCCGCGGCGAACATTGGACGCACGCTTCGGGTTCTGGTGGATGGCGTCGCGGGGGCCGGGCAGCTTCGGCGCGCCGGCGTGCTGCCGCGGTTGCAGGGTGCCCTGGGGAGCGATGCGGACGGTTGCCGACGACCGGCCGGCAGAGTCTGCACCGTGGCCCGCAGCGAGGCCGACGCCCCCGACATTGACCCCCGTGTCTACATCCGCGGCCGCCTGCCTGCAGGCGCCTTCGCCCGCGTCAGGATTGTCGGGCACACCGACTACGACCTGATCGCCGTTCCCGACCCATGACCTCGAGAGACCGGCTGACGTTGTTTCTGGCCCAGGGACTGGGATCGGGGCTGCTGCCGAAGGCGCCCGGCACCTTCGGGTCGGTTGTCGGTTGCCTGTGGACCCTGGCGCTGCTGGCCACCGGCCGTCCGGCCGTCTATGCGGCGGGCGTGCTGGCCGGGGTCGCGCTTTCGGTCTGGTGCTGCGGCCGGGCAGAGACTCTCCTGGGCGAGAAAGACCCGGGGTCGGTCGTCCTGGACGAAATCGTTGCGGTGCCGCTGGCGTTTGCCGGCTGGGCGGGTGTTGTCTGGTTTGATGCCGCAGGCCATTGGCCGGCGGCGGGCGAGTGGCTTACGGGTTCCCGGGGATTGCTTTGGCTTGCGGGGTTTGCGGCGTTTCGGTTGATGGACATCTGGAAGCCGTGGCCGATCCGCCAGAGCCAGGCCTTGCCGGGCGGATGGGGCATTACCGTGGACGACCTGCTGGCCGCCCTCGCCGCGAATCTCATCTGGATCCCCGGTCATGTCGCCGGTTGGCTGTGAAGTCCGCAGCGTGGCGGGGCAGGCGACCCGCGCTCGCCGCTCCCGTCCGTAGCCGCGGCCGTCAGTGCCGCGCTCGAATCCCCTTGCACCGCGTCCTGCAACCCGGCATCCCGCTCACACCGACTCGAGGCGGGCGAAGCCTTCCTCGATGGTGGTGGTATTCTGGATCCGGGCCAGGCGCGCGTAGAGCCCGTCCTGCGCCAGCAACGCCGCGTGGGTGCCGCGTTCGACGATCTCCCCGCGCCGCATCACCAGGATCTGGTCGGCATCGACGATGGTGCTCAGGCGGTGCGCGATCACGAAGCTGGTCCGGCCGCGCATGAGCCGTTGGAGGGCTTCCTGGATCAGGCGCTCCGTTGCGGTGTCGACGCTGGCGGTCGCCTCATCCAGGATCAGGATGGGGGCGTTCTTGAGGAGGGCGCGGGCGATGCTGACGCGCTGTTTCTCGCCGACGCTGAGTTTGACCCCCCGTTCTCCGACCCGGGCTTCGTAGCCGTCGGGCAATCGCTCGATGAACTCGTGGCAGTTGGCCGCTCGGGCGGCCTCGGTCAGCTCCGCGTCGGTGGCATCGAGCCGGCCGTACAGGATGTTCTCGCGCAGAGTGCCGTTGAAGAGGAAAGGCTCCTGGCTGACGACGGCGACCTGGGCGCGCAACACCCCGAGGGGCAGGTCGCGGACATCCCGGCCGTCGATGAGGATCCGGCCTTCGGTGGCGACGTAAAAGGCCGGCAGCAGGCTGACGAGAGTCGACTTGCCGGAGCCGGTGGGGCCCACCAAGGCGATCTTCTGGCCGGGCAGCGCTTCGAGCGAGATGCGGCGCAGGACAGTCCGATCCGGGGCGTAGCCAAAGCCGACTTGATCGTAGAGCACGCGGCCCGGAACCCGCCAGGGCGACGACGGGGCGGGCGCCTCGACGGGGGGGGCGGCCAGCGTGCTGGCAGACGTGCCGGCAGGCGCCACGCGCTCCGGCTCGGCGTCGAGGATGTCGAAGACTCGTGCGGCCGCGGCGCGCGCGCCCTGGAGCATCTGGTTGAGGCCGTGCAACCGGCCGATCGGCTCGTAGAAGAACATCCCCGCGTAAAGCATGAAGGCGACGAGCTCGCCGACGGCCATTTGGCCGCGCATCACCTGGGCCCCGCCCACCCAGAGGACGAGCCCGATGCCGAGGGCCCCGATGAACTGCATGGCGGGTCCGTACCACGCCCAGGCGCGCATCACAACGAGCGTCCCCTGGCGCAGCGCCTCGGCCCGCTCGGCGAAGCGCGTGTCCTCGTGCGGCTCGCGTCCGAAGGCCTTGATCTGGCGGATGCCCTGGAGATTGTCCATGAGCAGGGCGTTCATGGCGCTGGCGGCTTCGCGCTGGCGCCGGTAGCGGCGATGGGCGGTGAGGGTGTACCACAGGGCGCCACCGACCAGCAGCGGCATGGGAGCCAGCGCCACCGTGCCCAGGAGCGGGCTGGTGCTGAACATGAAGATCAACGCTCCCACGATGCTCAACACCGCCACGACGCCCTGCTCCGTACCGTCGATGAGCAGGCGCTCGACGTTATTCACGTCCTCGATCACGCGGGTCATGAGGTCACCGGTGGCGCGGGGATCGAACCAGGCGACCGGGAGGCGCTGCAGCCGGGCGAAGAGCTGGCAGCGCATGTCATAGATCACCGATTGCTCGAGCCGGTTGTTGACCCGGATCCGGAGGCTGTTGAAGACCTCACGCAGCAGGAAGGCGCCCAGCAGCGCCAGCGCGGCCGGCGCCAGCGCATCCGCCCGCTGGCGCCCGATCACTTCGTCGATCAGTTCGCGCGTCAGCCGCGGATAGAGAAAGGCGAAGCCCAGCGAGATCACGGCGCATCCCAGCGTGGCGGCGGCCAGTCCCAGGTAGGGCCGGAGATAGACTGCCACCCGGCGGATCACCTCGCCCGCGGGCCGCGGTGGCGATTGAAACGTCGGATCGGTATGGGCGCCTTGCCTCGGGTGCTTCATGAAAACCCCTGGAACACGGAGTAAACCAGATCGCCTCCGCTTTGCACGCCTGTTTTGGGCCGGGATTTCGGTTCCCACCGGCGCCGGTTCCTGGCAACCTCGGGTCGAGTGCGCGGGGAATCGACGCACCCCATGATCGGCCATTCACCATCGCCCATCCTTGTCACCGGCGGCGCCGGCTTTATCGGGTCGCACCTGACAGAACGTCTGGTTGGCGCGGGCCGTCCCGTGGTGGTGATCGATGATTTCTCGACGGGGAGCCGGGAGAACCTGGCGGCGGTGGCGGGTCATCCGGCCCTGCGGGTCCTGGAACATCCCGTGTCCGGGTGTCCCGGTCTGCGCGAGCTAGTGGCGGGGTGCGCCGGGGTGGTTCACCTGGCCGCGGCGGTGGGAGTGGACCTTGTCGTCCGCTCGCCCATTCGAACGATCCAGACGAATCTGGACGAGACCGAAGCGATTCTCGGCGCCGCGAGCGCGTCGCAGACGCCGGTGCTCATCGCGTCCACATCCGAAGTCTACGGGAAGAGCCAGCAACCGGAGTTTCGTGAAGACGACGACCTTCTGATCGGGCCTCCGCATCTGGGGCGCTGGAGCTACGCCTGCTCGAAACTGACGGACGAGTTTCTGGCGCTGGCTTACATGCGCGAGCGAGGTCTGCCGGTGGCGGTGGTCCGGGTCTTCAACACGGTCGGCCCGAGGCAGACCGGCCGCTACGGGATGGTGCTGCCTCGTTTCATCGAAAGCGCCCGCCGCCATGAGCCGCTGCGGGTGTTCGGGGACGGCACTCAAACCCGGTGTTTCTGCTATGTGGGCGACACCGTCGAGGCGATCCTCCGTCTCTTGAGCGCACCCTGGGCGGCAGGGCAGGTCTTCAATGTCGGCAGCACCGAGGAGATCTCGATCCTTGATCTTGCCCGGCTCGTGATCACGACACTCGAGTCACGATCGACGATCGAGCTGGTGCCTTACGACCAGGCCTACGCGCCCGGGTTCGAAGACATGCGCCGGCGGCGGCCGTCCATCGAGAAGCTCCATCGGCTGACCGGTTTTCGGCCGGCAACAACCCTGCGGGAGATCATTCTGCGAACGGCGGGGGCGGGCGGCTGCAGGATGGACCTTTAGAAAAAAAGAAGGCACCCTTCCGGGTGCCTTCTTCAGTCGTTGACTCGAAAGGTCAATTCATCTTGCTCGCCACGTACGGGAAGAGGAGCAGGTGGTCTTCCTGCGAGTTCTTCACCTGTTCGCGCAAGCGGGCGCCCGTGACCTGCTGCACGCTGCCATCAGACAACACGACGTTGCCGGCGCCATTGTGCATCGAGGTGGACCAACCCGTGTTTTTGAGGGTGGTGTCCATGAGGGTGTACTTCAGGCCCGGCGCCTGCTTGCTGTAGCCCGTGCCGCCGCCAACGCCCGGGTTGAGCGTGGCATTGGTGATGTTGCGGTCGCCCGCCAGCATCACCTGAGGCCTGCTCTCGTCCGCATCCGGGTTCACGAAGTAGCTGCAGCCGCCGTTCTTGCCGCCTCTGTCAAGCGCCACGATCGTCATGCCGACGAAATTGCTCGGGGCGACGCGCATGCTGTCCGAGGGGCAGACCACCGTCTTGGGGGTTGCCAGCTCGTTCGACAGCGCCGCGAAAACGCGCCAGGTTTCAATCGGCTTGGCGTTGGGCGAGGACCCAAGCCAATCCGCCACGCCGCCTTCGTTCGTTGTCACGCCCATCGGAAACCGATCTCCGTTGTCCGTGGCAAACAGGCGGAACGCAATGCCAATCTGCTTCAGGTTGTTGGCGCAGTTGATGCGTTGGGCCTTGGCTTTTGCCTTGGCCAAGGCAGGCAGAAGCATGCCAGCCAGAATGGCGATAATGGCAATCACCACCAACAGTTCGATCAGTGTGAATGCCCCGGTTTTGTTCTTCCGCAGGAGTCGGCTCATAGTTCGATATTTGATTTTGGGTTACGGTGTGCGCACTCTAAAGAATCACCTTCGAGTGTCAACGACTTTTCCATCTCTTTTTAGCAGCATCGATGCCAGTTGCCGTGCCGACTCTGCTTTGTACCCATCGAGGCGCAGGACGAGCGGCTGGACACGATGCATCCTGTTAGTTATCAGCTACTTCGTTTGAATGGGCGCGCCTCCGTACCCTGCAAACCCGGGCTCCCAAGACCCCGTGATCGAGTCCGACCAGCCCCCCCCCGTGCCTCGTCCCGGAGTTGACCCCGCGAACTCCGCGCCGGCCTGCGTGATTCCCACGCGGGTCTCGGTTCCGTGTTGCACCGACGATGGGTTCTGCGAGAATCAGCGCCGGTGATGGGCGAGTGCACGCTTCAGTGCTTTGGGGTAGGAGACGGTTGGCCGTCTTCGGACCGATCGCATTCGGCCTTCCTCTACCGACTGGGGGAGAGCACGATCCTGGTGGATTGCGGAGAGCCGGTCGGGCGCAGCCTGAAGGGGACGGGTTACAGTTACGATGCCATTGACCGGATCCTGCTGACCCATCTGCATTTTGATCATATCGGGGGGCTGTTCATGCTTCTCCAGGGGTTCTGGCTGGAGGGACGGCGCCGGCCGCTTACCCTGCATCTGCCTGCGGAAGGCATCGCGCCCATCCGGCAAATGCTCGAGGCCGGCTATCTCTTTCCGGAGCTGTTCCCGTTCCCCATGAGCTTCCAGGCCTGGGACGGTCAAGCCGCCGAGCTCGAAGGCGGCATCCGTGTCACCCCGGTGCGCACCTCGCACCTGGATCGCCTCCGGGCGGCCTTCAGCGCGAAATACCCGAGGCCCTACGCGGCCTACGCGCTGGTCCTCGAGGGGGTCGGCCTCCGGATTGTGCACACGGGCGACGTCGGTTCCATCGATGACCTCCCGCCGCTGCTGGGAGCTCCGACGGATCTGCTCGTGTGCGAGCTGGCCCACATCGAGCTCGAACCGCTGCTGGCGTTTCTGCGGCGGCAACCGATCCGCCGGGTGGTGTTTGTGCACCTCGAACGCCCGCTGTGGCAGGACTTGGACACGACGCGGCAACGGATTCTCGAGGGGCTGGGAACGATACCCTTCACCGTGGCGCGGGATGGCGACAGGCTTGACTTGGGTTCGTCCCGCGCGGGCTGCGGGGCTGGGGGGGGATGCCCCGGCCCGGCATGATCGTCCGGGCTCACGTCCGGTTGGCGGTGGCGCTCGAGGGAGGCTCATGTCGCAGATGCTGAAATCCTCCGGGGCCATGGGGGCGGCCACGCTCGCCAGCCGGCTCCTGGGGCTCGTTCGCGAGCAGGCCTACGCCCACTTCATGGGCGACACGGTGGTTGCCAGCGCCTTCAAGCTCGCCTACCAGGCGCCCAATCTGTTCCGCCGCCTGCTCGGCGAGGGCGCCCTCACCGCCGCGTTCATCCCCATCTTCAAGCAGAAGGAGAAAACCGAGGGCGCAGCCGCGATGTGGTCGGCGGCGAACGCGGTGTTCTGCGGGCTGACCCTGTTCTGCTCGGCGGTCTGTGCGTTGGCGATGCTGGTGATCACGGGGGTGCTGGCCGCCAGTTCGATCGGGTTCAGCCGGGACGGCATGCCGGTGTTTCCGCCCTTCCCGATCCCGATCCTGCACGAGGACACGGTGCTGATGCTGCGGCTGTTGCGGAGCATGTTTCCCTACGTGTTGCTGGTCTGCACGGCAGCGCTCTGCATGGGGATCCTGAACGCGCGGGGGCATTTCTTCATACCGGCGCTGGGGGCGGGGCTTTTGAACGTGGTGATGATCCTCTCCGTGGTGTGGGTGGCGCCCCGCTGGGGGTTGACGCTCGAGAGCCAGGTGTTTGCGCTGGCGGCGGGCGTGGTGGTGGCGGGCGGGGCACAGCTGCTGTTTCAGTGGCCGATCCTGCACCGGGAGGGATTCCGGCTGCGCTGGGTCACCCCGTGGCGGAATCCGACGGTCCGGGAGGTGATCCGGAAGATGGTCCCGGCAGCGGTGGGCGTGGCGGCGTTTCAGATCAATGTTCTCGTCATCCAGTGCGTCGCCTTCTGGATCGACCGCAACGTGGTGGCGTCGTTCGACTACGCGGTGCGGCTCATGGAGTTTCCGCAGGGCGTGGTGGGGATTTCTCTCGCCACGTATCTGCTTCCCACCTTGTCGGGGCTGGCTGCGGAGAAGCGCTACCCGGAGTTTCGCAGCACGCTCCGGGAGAGTCTTGGGTACCTGGTATTCATCAACCTGCTGGCGTCGGCCCTGCTCCTGGCGCTGGCCGAGCCGATGGTCCGGCTGCTTTTCGAGCGGGGGGCGTTCACGGAGGCCTCGACGCACCGGACGGCGCTCGCGCTGGCCGGCCTGGCACCGGGGCTGGTGGCATTCTCGACGGTGAACCTGGTTGCCCGGGCTTTCTACGCCCTCGGCGATACGCATACGCCCATGAAGATCAGCGTGGTCTGCCTGGGGTTGAACCTGGTGTTCTCCCTTTGGCTGATCGGGCCGTTCCGGCAGGCGGGACTGGGGGCCGCTAACAGCTTGAGCGCGCTCTTCAATGTCTGGCTTCTGACGAGGGCGCTTCGGCGCAAGCTTTCGCGGCTTGATTTGCGACCGCTGGTGCCGGTGGTGATCTCGCTGGTGGCGGGGGCCATCGTGGCGGGATTGGCGGCCTGGGGCACGGCGTTGCTCTGGCAGCGAACCGTGGGTCATGCCCACCTGGGTTCCAAGCTGGGCGAGGTCTTCGTGCCGATGGCGGTGGCCAGCGCCGTTTACTGGGCTCTCGCCCACTGGCTGCGCGTCCCCCAGGCGGCGGAGGTCAGCCGCCTGCTGTTGTCGCGGTTCCGTCGGACGCCGCCGCCTGCCGACGGTTGAACGCGACGCAATCGGCATAGCGCACACCGGTTCCGCCGAAAAGATCCAGGGCGGAACCGATGGTCAGGTCGACACGGCCCCCGCCGATCCGGGTGACCGTCTCGAGGTCGTCGAGGGATCGCGCCCCGCCGGCGTAGGTGACGGGGATCGGCGCTTCCCCGGCCAGCAGCGCGACCAATCGGGTGTCGATGCCTCCACACAACCCTTCGACGTCGGCGGCATGCACGAGAAACTCCGCACACCAGCGTCCCAACCGGCCGAGGGTGTCCTCGTCGAGGACCAAGGTCGTCTCCGTCGCCCAACGGTTTGCCACCACCCGGTACACCCCTTCGCGCCGGCGGCAACTCAAGTCCAACACCAGACGATCGCGGCCGATCGTCCGGGTGAGCGCCTCGAGCCGGGTCGGCTCGAAACGTCCTTCCGGGAAAACCCATGAGGTGACAATGACGTGCGACGCCCCCGCGTCGAGCCAGGCCGGCGCGTTGTCGGGCGTCACGCCGCCGCCCAACTGCAGCCCGCCGGGGTAGGCCGCCAGGGCCAAGCGCGCGGCCTGCTCATTGCCTGGGCCCAACTGGATGACGTGTCCGCCTCGAAGACCGTCGGATCGGTAGCGCGCGGCGTACCACGCCGCCGGCCGCTCCGTGACGAAGTTGACCCTGACGGCCGCGTTCTCGCCGCCGAGCGTTCCCCCGACGATCTGGGTGACGCGTCCGTCGCGCAAGTCAATGCAGGGCCGGAACATGAGTGTCAGCGCCTCGTCGCGGCGGCGTACAGCCGGTTCATCGTCGCCACGTAGAGCGTCCCGTTCGCGGCGACCGCCGTCGCGCTGATGGGCGAGCCGAGGTTCGCCTCGAACAGCACGCGCTTCTCCCGGGCCGCCGCCAGCACGTGAAAGACGCCGCGCCGTGTTCCGACGTAAACGCGGCCGTCCGCCACCAGGGGCGACGCCCAGGTCTCGCCGGTCAATTCGTGGGTCCACAGCGCCTGTCCGGTCGCCGCGTCCACGCAGTGCAGGTTCTGACTGCAATCCGACACGAACGCCATTCCCGCCGACACCGCCGGCGTCGAGAACGTGTGGCGGACCACGGGATAGGACCAGCGCAGGGCGGGCCCCTCGGGCTTGAGATCGAGGCACTTCAGCCAGGCAGCATTCTTGCCCCACCAGAGATCGCCGCCGCCCGCCACATACAGACACCCCTCATCGACCACGGGGGCGCCGAAGAAGTTGCTCGGGCCTTCGCTCTTGTTGTGATAGTAGCGGTGG
Organism: Verrucomicrobiota bacterium; assembly: GCA_029556615.1. Classification (GTDB taxonomy): domain Bacteria; phylum Verrucomicrobiota; class Verrucomicrobiia; order Limisphaerales; family J093; genus JAKQDD01. Next base: position 50,500 of record JAKQDD010000162.1, read on the forward strand.
ACCCCGGTCTTGGGAGCCGCCGGATCGAAGTCGAACTCCCACACTTTGCGCAGGGCTGCGACCGCGCCGGGCTCGGACGGGAGAGCCGACGGCGCGTCGCCTTCGGCTCCGGCGAGGGGTTCGAAGGCGTATATGCGGCCATTGCCTGCCGCGAGGAAGATCCGGTCCGCGCCCTCGAGGGGTGCCATCGCCGGCGGGGCCCAGGTGGAATGGAAGATATCCGGCCCGATGGGTTCCCGATCCCGCGCCAGCAACCGGCCGGTGCGCTTGTCGAGCACGACGAGGCTGGGCGCGCCGGGCCTTAGAATGCGCCGGTGCTTGTTGTCCACGCCGTTGCCGGTGTTGAGGTAGAGATGGTTGCCGCGGATGAGGACCCCGCTGTGAGCGCTGTCGTGGGACCAGATCCCGGCTCCGCTGCTCAAGTCGAAGAGCCACAGGATGTCCGCGTCCAAGGGGCCCAACTCGATGCGGTTGGGGGGTGGGGCATCAGGGATGAGGGTGCCATGGGGTGTCATGGCTGCCGGGGCACCCTGGGCAAGATCGTTGGCGGCTTGGGGCGCGTAGTAGACCTCTTCATGCTGGAACGGTCCGTCGTTGCCATCCGCCAGGCCATCGAGGTCCAGGCAAAGGACGCATCCCCGGTTGTCGACCACGTAGACCCGATCGCCCTCGATCGTCGGAGGCGAGCAGATCCCGCTGTTGGGCCAATCGAAATAGATGTCCTCGAAACGCTTGGGCACCACCAGTTGCCAGAGCAACCGGCCCTCCGCCTCGTCCAGGCACATCAGAACGCCGCGATCACCCTCGTGCTTCGGGTCGCGCGGATCGCCGTTGTTGGTCCCAATGAGCACTCGTCCGCGAGCAACGACCGGGGTCGCATGGGTCTCGGTGCCCAGGACTGCGGTCCAGCGCAGATTCTCGCCGGTCTTCGGATCAAACCGCTCGGGCAGACCGCGTTCGTTCGAGACGAGATTCCGGTTCCAGGCCTGTCCGTACTGCGGTTGGTCCGCGGCAGCCGTTGTCGCGGCTCCGAGCGTCAGGCCGGCGAGAGCGAGCGCGGCGAGGCCGCCGGAGCGGATCCGGGTCGGCCATGCCGGCCGGCCGACATCGATGGTGCTGCCTGGTTTCATGGGAGGACCCTGGTCTTGAGGCGGAAGAAGCCCAGCGGCGGCGCCGGGGAGACGCCGGTGAAGACGCCCTTGCCGTCGGGCAGGACCCCGAGCACGGCCTCCGGCACGGCCGACCAACCGGGGGTATCAAGCGCCTCGGCGCCGACCAGTTCGTATTGCCGTCCGGCGTGCAGGGGGTGGAACTGGAACTGCAGGTCGTGGCTGCCGGCAGGTTCCAGGCGGAAATCGAGGCATGAACTGGCCCGCGTGGGATCCGTGCCCAGAACGTATTCCTCGACGTTGTCGAAGCCGTCCGCGTCCGCGTCTGCGTCCACGGGAGGCGTTGTGCCCGCGCCGAAGAAGTGGCGCGTCCACCATTCGGGAGTCTGGCCGGGAGGCGGTGGATCCTGGTCCGGCCGGAAGGTCCAGCGCACGGCATCGGCCACCACGAGGCTGCCGGAGGCTCCCGTGTTGTTGCGCAAGCGGACGGTGGCACGGTCGCCTTTGATGAAGTAGAGGCTGGTGGCGACGGTGCGCCACTGGCCGGCGGCCGCGGTCTGGTTGACGGTGATCGTCCGGCTCTCGCCGTGGGACGAGATGTCATAGGGCGCCGACGTCGAGGCGCTGACGCCGGACGGACACCGGATGGCCAGGTCATAGAGCCCGGTGGTCCCCAGGGTGGCGGACCAGGTGAACGCGGCGCTGGCAGTGGAACCGCTCGTCGTCGAGGCGCGGCGGTAGGCGCGTCCCAGGCTCGAGGACGAATTGGTGATCCAGGTCCAGGCGCCGGTGAACCGGGCTTGGTCATCATCGCGGATGACCGGCCACGCCGGCGTGCAGGGCAGCAGCTTGGAGACGTTCGTGCCCTGCTCGTCCCAAGTGACAATCCGCAGCCAATACTCGGAGGGGTCGCCGTCGGCGCCGGGCCGGAGATTGTCCAGCAGAACCGCGTGCCGGGTGTCCGGGGCGCCGTCGCTCGCCACGCCACCGAGCGGCCCGCAGATCCCTCCCAGGCCATAGAGCACCTGTCCCGAGGCCGGCCGCACCGTTTCCCACGAGACCCACGCGCTGTTCGTGCCCGCGGAGACCACCACGTTCTCAGGGGCAAGCCCGGCGTCGGGCGCCGACAGGAAGAAGTCCACGGTGCCCACCGTGCCCGGCGGCAGCTCGAGGGTGCGCTGGACACTGGCAAAGCCGGCGGCGGACGAAAGGAGGGTCACGGAACCCGCCGGCGCGGACAGCGTGCCGAAGAAGCCGTTGGCGTCGGCGATCCACTGGCGCGGGCTGGGGTCGCACAGTTCGAGGACAGCGCCTTCGACGGGCTTGCCGGTGGCCTGGTCGCGGACGATGCCCTTGAGCGCGGTGGGGCGTTGCGTTGTCTTCCAGGGCATGGCTGGGGGGGGCGCCGGGGTCGCGAACACCGGCGTGGGCTGTGGGTCGTGGGCGCTCGGCTTTGTCAGCGCCTCGAGGAACTGGGCACGCGTTGCGTCGCTGGCGGGGACGGCGTACGAGTACGTCACCAAGCCTTCGGCGCCCGGGGCCGTCGGCGTCGGGTTCCGGGCGGAGCGCATTTGAACCAGGGTGTTCGACACCAGATTGAGGTAGGCTCCGGTCCCGAGGGCGAGGTGTCGGCCGTAGCGGTTTTCCTTGGCGAACTGGCTCCAGTTGGCCCACGCGGTGGCGTGGGTGTGCTGGCGGAAGTAGGCCATCGGGACATTCAAATCGAGCAGGCCCTCCTCCATCCATCCGCGCCAGTCCTGGAGCACATCCGAGTACGCGGCGCTGGTCAGCCACGAGGAATAGGTGGTTCCCCCCGGAGCCCAGGTGATCGTGGCCGCCGAGATGGTCAGGGCCGGCTTGACCGCCAGCGCGGAGAGCGTGACGCGCCGGACGAGGCCGGTCACCTGATCCCGCCGCCACTGGAGCCAGGCGGAGTCGTCGGTCGCCGGCTTCCCGCTACTGCCCGTGGCCCGGTTGAACCGGGCCACCGCGGTGTCGTTGTACCCCCATTCTTTTCCGGCATATCGCACGTAGTCCCAGTGCAGGCCGTCCACGTCGTAGCGGGTGATCAGGTCCATCGCCACATTGACCGTGTGCTCCTGAACCTCGGGATGGCCGGGGTCGAAGGCGTAATTGCTGCCGTCCCAGGTGGCGCCGGTCGCGGACTTCGTCAGCCAGTCCGGGTGCAGGCGATAGGGGTGCGTTTCCTGGGGCGGCAGCGACGTCTCCTTGTTCCAGATGTTGAAGGTAACGATCCATGCGTGGACTTCCAGTCTCGGCGTGCCGTTGTGCGCCTCGCGGATGAGATCGGCCAGCGGATCGTAGGCGGGACTGATGTCCGACGCCTTGGGCTCGAACAGGCTGTCGTAGTAGGCGTCCCCTCGTTTTCGGACCTCGACCAGCAGGGCGTTGTAGTGGCCGGCCCGCGCGTCAGCGACCAACTGGCGGACTTCCGTGCTGTTCTTGAACCCGGCATGAAAGGCATCGACCCAGAGGCCGCGGAACTCCTGGCTGCGGGCAGTTGCTGAAGTCCCGATGGCCAAAGCGAAAGCCAGGGCCAGGACAGCTCGCCCGAAGTGGCGTTGCGGAGAACATCTCACTTGACTTGCGCGCGGACAAACTGGGTCGACTCTGCGGCCATGGGGATCCTGACAGCGGCCGAGGATACGCCTTCGAGGGTGACCTCGATGGAGGGGAGAACATCCCAGGTTCGCAGGTCGCGCGAGCGCTGGATCAGGTAGGTCACACCGGCTTCTCCAACCAGGGTGAACTCGAAGTCACCCCCCGACACACGCGACGAACTCAGTGTCGGGGAGGCTGGAGGCTGGGGGTTCAAGTCGAGCGTGAAGGCCTGGAGTCCGTTGTTCGAGTCGAGCGTGTAGAGCCGACCGCCGCCGAAATCGACTGAACCGGTTCCGTTCCCGTTCGTCACGTCGCGCAGCAACAACTCCTGGTCAAGGAGCACCGGCCCGGTCTCGGTCTCGGCGATGTCATAGAGCTGGATGTTGTCGGGGACCTCGAGCGCAACGCCGGCCAGCAGGTGATTCACGGCGTCGATGTCCAGCACGGTCAGTCCCAGCGGCATGGCCGTTGCGTCGAAGGTCCGCGCCACCGACGCGGTCATGGCCGTTGCATCGAAGTTGAGCAGCGACACGGCGCGGCCCACGGCAGTCCCCCAGGCGGTGTCGCCCGCCCCAAAAGCCAGGCCAAGACCGAAATCGCCGTCCGCGGCCTCCGCCACGTCCATGGGCGTGGCGTAGAAGGTCGCGCCCTCGTCAAACGTGGTCAGCAACGCCAGCGTCCTGCCGTAGCGTGAACCGAGCAGGATCTGGGTGCTGTTGCCGCGACCACGGACATCGAACGTGTCGCCCCAGCGCTGCTGGGGGTTAAGCTCCTCAAGTCCCAAGACCCACGACGCCGACGGAATCGTCCCCGGGCCGTCATTGGCCCAGCGGTAGATCGCGAAACCGCTGGTGGCCAGATTGCCCACGTACACCACGCCGTCCTCGCTCACCCCGACCATGTTCACCGGGAACGTGACATCCCCACCCGCGCCGGCGATGATCTCGGCGCCCTGGTCGTCCTTCGTCTCGAGAAAATGCCGGTGCTCCCCGGTGGCCGCATTCAGGACAGCGATCTGGTTGCCCGCCGTACGACTGACGAGGATCAGGTTGTCCGTGACAGGGTTGTAGGCGAGCCCGCGCTGGGTGTTGTCCGAGTTCACATAGGGATGCGTAGTCCCGGGCGCGATGTCCCACAGCGGGGTCAGGTGACCGCTCGAGACCGGGGTGCGCACGGCGAGCACTCCGGGTTCGCTGGTCACTTCCGCCGCGGCGTTCTTGACGCTAACGCTGTAGGCCCCCGCCTGGTCGGACCGGACCGAGGCCAGGGTGAGGCTGGCTCCGGTCTCGCCTGGCAACGGGTCGCCATCCCGATACCACTGGTAGGTGAACGGCGGCGTGCCGCTCACTCCAATGCCCAGGGTGATCCTCGCCCCCGCGTAGACGGTCATCGACGCCGGTCCCGGATCGATCACGGGAGGATCCGGTGTCACGGCTTTGACCACCCGGGCCAGCATCAGTCCGTTCTTCGTCTCGAGCAAGGCCAGTCGGTCGCCGGCGAAGCTGGCGGCCCCGGTCCCGTCGTCGTTGACGTTGCTGGTACCGAAGCCGAGCTCGGATTGGACGGCGAATCCGGACGGGTTCAAGGTGTTATAGAGCACGAACTTGTGGGCGTAGTAATCGAGCAAGGCCAGGAGGGTGTCCCCGGGGCTGGCGGCCAAGGCTGAGGTGTAGGTGCTGGGGGGAGTCCACGTTGCGATCGTTTCGGCGGTGCCATTGGCGTTCAATTGCACGAGACGCACCGGGTTGACGGCCCGCTTGGCCCAGACCGTCTCCCCCGCGCCAAAGGCCAGGCCATGCCGGATCTTCCCCGCGCAATCGGCGGCGACGTGGACCCTGGGCTCGAACGTGGCGCCATCCGTGGTGGTGAACACCACGATGTACTTGCCCTCGTAAGACCCCACGGCGATCTCCGTCGCCGTCCCTGCCCGGCGCACCGCCAGCGTGTCGCCGAACCGGAGATCGTTGCCTGTGGCCCCGGTGTCCGCCACCGGATTGCCTGCGTACGCCAGCGTCGGCACCGCATCCGTAGCCTCGCTGGACCAACGGTAGATGCGGAAGTCCGCGGTGCTGCTGTTGAGAGTCAGGTTCGCGGCGTAGACGACGCCGTCGTCGGCCACTCCCACCAGGTTCAGAACGAATGTCCCGCCGGCCACGAGGGGCGAACCGTCTTCCCCGGTCAGTTGGAGCGTTCGGGCCTGCCCCAGCTCGTCGGAGCCATCGCTGCCGTCCGCGCCGCTGAGCACGTAGACCTGCGGGCTGCCAGCCCGGCTCACCAGCAGGACGTTGCCGGTGACCGGGTTGATCGCCACGCCGCGTTCGGTCCGGCTCGTCGTGTCCGTGATATAGGTCCGGGACCCCGGTAGGAGTTGCCACAGCAGCTCGAGGGTGTCGGCGCGAAGGCTCGCACCGGTCGTCATAAGGCCGCCGAGTAGAAGCACGCTCACAGTCGCCCGGTAGCCGGTCAATTGGCGATTCATAAGCTCTTTTTCACACTGCCAGGTCATCCTCCCCGGCCCGCGATTCGACCCGGCCGGGGTCTGTCACCATTGGATAGCAGCGAAAATGGCTCCGGTCAAAGCGCGATTTGGCGCCCGGATCCTCGCCTAACGCCTGCGGCTCGGACGTGCGCCATCGGCTGCTGGTGGGTTTTGGCCTTGAACGGCGCGTGGGGTGTCGGCTCCGGGGTGGCCCGCCCCGGGGGCGGGCTTCCAAATCCGCGAAACCCCCGGAAGTGGCGGCTCAAGGCGCCTGCTCAAGTCCAGGAGGTTGAGCCGCAAGGGACGCTTACGCGCGGATTTGGGTCACAGTAGCCCCGTTGACAGTTCTCGGGAACCCTGCTACCGCTGCCGCTCGTCAGGGCCATGAAAAACCGTGTCATCGTCGGGCTGGCATTGCTCGCGTGGTGCGTGTTTCCGCCGAGCGCCTGGGCGAATGCCGGCACCCCGCTCATGTGGGCGGGGATGCTGCATCTGGCGGTGGGCAATGCCCTGATCGGCGTCCTGGAAGGCCTGGTAGTGGCTTCAATGGCTGGCGCCAGGCAAGCCGGGGCGATTGGCCTGATGATCGTCGCCAACTATCTCTCGGCCTGGTTCGGCGGCCTGTTTCTGCGCGGCGCGATCGTTGCCGCGTTGCCGATGGATCTCAACAACGGCTGGCTGTGGCTCTGGATCATGGTGGTGGTGACCTTTCTCCTGACCTTGCTCATCGAGTGGCCGTTTGTCGCCCGGCTGTTCCGCGAGGACCCGCAGCCGTGGCAACGAAGCCTGCGGGCGTCATTCCTCGTTCAGGGCGGCTCTTATCTCCTCCTCTTCGGATGGTACTGGATGGCCAGCGGCACGTCGCTCTACACCAAAATGCACGTGGTGCGCCCCGGCGAGCTCTCGCTGCCGGAATCGGTCTGGGTCTACTACATCAAGCCCGCGGACGGCGACGTCTACCGGCGCAGTCTGACGGGTGTCGGCGAGGAGAGGATCTTCGGGCTGCACTCGGCGGACGACGATGACCGGTTGTTCGTGTGTCCCAGCGCGGCGGACACCAACCGATGGGATCTCATGGCGCGGCTTGAAACAGGAGATCACGGCAACCCGAAGATCGTCCCGGTGTTGACGAATCTGCTGGCGGACGCCGCACTCGACTGGCGGAACCGGCAGACGGATCCGAGCGATCCGGCGCGGTACGAGGGGACCTGGTTTACGTTCGGGAAGGTGCCACGTCTCAAGGCAGCGGCCGGGAGCGCATGGACGTTTCACGCCGGCTTCTGGCCGGTCGAAGGACTTCGCGGCGAGCAGGCGACAACCGGGGATCGGGTCCACTTCGCCTTCGAGACTCCGTTTGGCTCCTGGGCGATTCGCAACGCCGTGCACCTGCCCAACGACAAGGTCCTGTTCCAGTTGGGTCACGACCAGGTCTGCGGATTCGATCCCGAGACGCGGCGGGTGGCGCTGCTCTGGCGCGGTCGGGGCCCGGTGCCCATGGTCCCCGGGGATGGCGAGCGTCGAGTGGACGCCCGCTCCTGGCCGTGATATTCCAGAGGCCGCATGATACATCCGACGGCGATCCTGGATCCCAGGGCCGAGGTGGATTCCACCGCGACGGTGGGTCCGTATGCAGTCATTGACGCCGGCGTGGTGGTGGGGCCGCACTGCGTCCTGGGCCCGCAGGTGCATCTGACGGGCCGGACGCGCCTGGGCAGCCACAACCGCGTGCATGCGGGTTGTGTGCTCGGGGATGCCCCTCAGGACCTGCATTACCGGGACGAGCCGACCGAGCTGGTTGTGGGCGATCACAACACCTTTCGCGAGCACGTGACGGTGCATCGGGCCAATCGCGAGGGTGACGAGACGCGGATCGGTTCCCATGTCCTGCTCATGGCCGGCTCTCACGTCGCCCACAACTGCAAGGTGGCCGACCGGGTTATCCTGACCAACGGCGCCCTGCTGGCGGGTCACGTCACGGTTCAGGAGCGGGCCATCATCTCCGGGAACTGCCTTGTTCATCAGTTCGTCCGGGTCGGCACGCTCGCGCTGATGCAGGGCGGCTCGGCGATAAGCAAGGATCTGCCGCCTTACACCATCGCCTGGGGCGCCAACGGGCTCTGCGGGCTCAACGTCGTGGGGCTGCGTCGCGCCGGCTATACCGCGGAGCAGCGAACGGAGCTCAAGCGGCTCTACCGCCTGCTCTTCCGGGACGGACTGAGGCCGAGCGAGGCGCTCGACCGCGCCCGGCGCGACTTCACGACCCCCGAGGCCATGGTGCTGATCGAGTTCGTCGCCTCGGCCCGCCGGGGTCTTTGCGCCGATCGACGCGCTCCTGGGAGCGAGTCCTAAGAGACGTGCCGCCCTCACCGCGGGCGCCTACGGACGGGGCCGGCGTAGCCGCCGGCGTGAGCCGGCGCTGACTGCCGGGTTGCAGGACGTGGTGCGAGGGGATTTGAGCGCGGCACTGACGGCCGCGGCTACGGATTAGTCTGCAGCCGCGGGGTGACCAGCTGGTAGTATCTCGAAGGCGCATGGGCGCTGTCGATGATCGTAACCGGTCCCGAGGCGGCCTGGGCCGGGACATCCACCAAGCGGGTCCATGAGCCCGGTTCAAGATCGTCGCGGTAAAGAACAGTGTAGGTCTTGCCGGCCACGGCCTGGAACAAGATCTGCAGGCCGTTCTCGACCGGGGTGGCCTCGGTGAACTCGAGGAGGCTGCCGGCATCGCGGGCGTCGGTGCCGGCCGTCCATTCAGCCATGTTGTCAAAGCTGTCGCCATCGGGATCGCCGTGTGGGCCATTCTCGCCCCCGGGCAGGTAGGGATTGAGCCGTTGCGCCAGCTCCCAGTGGTCCGGCAGGCCGTCGCCATCGGCGTCGGCAAGGCCCGGCGCGTTGGTGCGTCCGGCCGTTGGGGCTGCCGCCTGCCAGTTGAGGGGGTCGTCGCCGAAGGTTCCGGGGCAAATCCGTTGCAGCGAGTGGCCCGTGGCGGCGGCACCGGTGGGCCAGGGAGCAGCGCTGGCATACCGGATGGACTCGACGAGGACATAGGGCACCTGGCCGGTGCCGGGCGGGGAGGCCGCCCGAGGGGGATCGGGGCGTTCGAGGGCGATCCGCTCGCCGGCGTTCTCCAGGCGGCCCTCGAAAGGCCCCAGCAGCGGCACCGCCGGATCCACGTTGAACCGGGCGCGAAACGCGTCGGCAGCCCAGGGCTCGAGGTTGGGATCAAAGCTCACTACCAGGAGGAACCCGCCCGGGGCCAGCACGGTGTTCGCGGGGAAATCGAAGTCGACGCCCCCGCGCAACCGCCACCGGTTGGCCTGGTCCTCGGGATCGAAGAGGGGCACTGGCTCGATCCCGAGGTTGTGCAGCTCGACGAATTCGTCGGTGACATTGTTGTAGCCGTTGACCGGCGGCGGCTCGACGTGGAGCTCGGTGAGCACGACGGGACCGACGCTGGGGCCGGCGTTCTCGCCGCCGAGGGTGAGCGCGGCCTGGGCGACGCAGTGCTCGGCGCCCAGGCGGGTGACGTATCGGCCGAAAGAGACGCCGTTCGCGGCCGCGCCGAACGCGAAGCCGTGCACGTAGCCTGTCGGCTGCTGGCCGTCGCCTGAGAACAGGCAGGCTTCATCGCCGAGGGCGCTGAACGAGAAGCCGGCATCGCCCGCGACATGGAAAGCCGATTCATCGAGCCACAGATGGCCTCCCGCGCGAAGGATCGTTCCTGCCGGAAAGACGAATTTGCGGGGCTCGTCGAAGTCGTCCGAGAGAAACCAGCCGCCGAGGTCGACATCGTCGGCGGTGGGGTTGAACAGTTCGATGGCGTCGGTCGCGGGCGGGTCGGTGCGGGTGAGCACCTCATTGACCACGAGGGCGGGGAATGCCGGGGGCGGGGGATCGGGCTGGCCGGGGGAACCGCCCAGGAGGGAGCTTGGGCGCCAGTCTGCGCTGGCGGTCCGGTTGGTGGCGACGGACGTTTCATCGCGGGCCACCAAGGAGAACCCGATGCCATCGGTCGCGGGATGCCATTGCGGCTCATAGCGGAAATCGGCGATGGGTTCCTGGAGGGGGCCGACGAGGACGAGTCGTTCGCCGGCGTTGTCGAGGCTGCCGGAGTACTCGCCAGCGACGTTGGTGGCAGTGGGATGGCGCTGGCGGAAGGCGGTCGCGTTCTTGACCAGCAAGACGTAGCCGCCGGGCTCGAGCCGGGTCACCCCGCTGGTGGACGAGAACGTGTAATGGATCCCGTTGGTGAATCCCGCGCCGGCCAGATCCAAGGCCACGGAACCGGGGTTCTTCAGCTCGATGAACGCATAGTCCTCGGAGGCGTAGGGGTCGCCCGGGGGAGGCGGTGCGGGGCGATAGGCGATCTCCGTCACCCGGAGCGTGGGGATGGCCGTGTAGTACGTGGCCGCGAGCGGTCCGGACCAGAGGCTCGAGAGCGGCGGCTTGCCCGGCGCGCCGGTCATGTTGGCATGCTGCGGATCCCGGCAGCGGGCGACGATCCGGACATTGGCTTCGAGGCGCACGGGGGCCTGGTAGGTCTGTGCCCGCGGCGAGACCGCGCCGCCGGCGAGACGCGGATCCGAACCATCCGTGGTGTAATAGACCTGGCCGAGGGGATCGCCGGCGACCGTCAGGAGCGCGCCAGGCGCGACAGGCCCGGGGGGAAGGTTGAACGCCGGCGGGCGGACGAAGTTTGTGTCGAGGAAATCCAGCCGGTTCGAGTACCAGCTTTTCATGAAGTCGACTTCGCCCTGGTACGTGCCGGGGAAGGAATAGGAGTAGCCATTGGCCGACTGGGTGCCGGAGCGCGGGTTCGACTCGCTCCAGCGGGCGGCTTCCCGGGGTTGGGCGAGCCGGAGGACGCCGGTCTGGCGGTCGATCAGCTCGGCGAGGTTGGTATTGCTGAGCACCGAGCGGCGGAGCTCGGTGTAGCGGTCGATCCAGAGCTGCCAGAAATCCAGATCCTTGAAGAGGCGGCTGTACCAGGGGTTCTGGAAGATCCCGTGCGCGTTGAACATGTCCGTGCCATTGTCGTTTTGGGCGTCGGGCTGGTAGTTCGACCGCCAGAGTCGGGGATTGAAATCGCGGCCGTCGCGCGAGCCCTGGGTCCGGTCGAAATCCCAGACCGGGCCCATCTCGATCTTACCCTCGCGGGGCTTGTAGAAGTAGCCGCTGAGCCGGAGGGCATCGACGTTGAGGGTCACGACGCCGTGCAGGTGGTGATCGATCCAGGAGGGGACATCGATGTAGGCGGCGTAGCCGACGGCCGGATCGGTCCACCGGGTGCCGGTCAAGGCGCTGTAGAACGCGTTGAAGTAGCCGGCGATGTAATTCCTCTGGGCCTGGCGCTGTGGCAGCTGCATGTCGAAGTAATCGGGGTCGACGTAGTTCATCGAGGCCCCGCCCGCCCAGAATGGCGAGGTGCCCTCGGCCGACCGGTCGATGCTCAGGAGGTAACCGCCGGTGACCTTGGGCGAGGTTGTGTGTTCGGGTTCGAGCGGGTCGATAGCGACCCGGTTCCGGTCGATTTTGATCTTCTCGGTGACGACGTAGATGCCGTTGTAGTCGGCCGCGCTGACCGGGCCGATCCGGTTGGGATCTGTGGCCGTGTCGTTCTTCAGGTAGACCTCGACCAGCCGGGTCCGCGGGGCGTAGCGCCCCATCTGGCGGCTCAACTCGAGCGCCACCGGGTTGTGCACGAGCACCGGCTCGAACCAGTTCGGCGCGTACAGCACCCAGTCCGAGTCCTCCGGCAATCCCACGAGCGAGACGTTGCGGTCGTTGCCGTTCTCGTCCCTGACCTCGACGAAGTAGCTCCCCTTGCTGTTGCCGAACGTGCTCGACCCGCGCCGATGGAACACGCCGTGAACCGCCAGGTCCGGCGCATTCGTCATCGAGCTCGTGCCGTAGCGGGGTTCGTAGGCCTGCAGGGTCACGAACTGGTCCGCCCGCGACATCGGATCCCCCCCGCCAAAGTTGTGCAGGATCAGCATCGGCAAGTTCGATGTCCGCGTCCTCAGCGCCGGATCCAGCCGCAGGTAGGTCTCGCTCCGGATCGGACCCGGCAGCAAATTGGGGGCGAACGCGCGCGCCCGCACATGGACGCCGTTCGTGATCGCGAGCGGGGCCGTGTAGAGCGTCGAGGACGGGGAGACCGCGTTGGTGCCGAAGGCGTACCATATGGAGGCGCCCGGCAATGGAACGCTCAGCTCGAGTGAAAAGGGCGCCGTGTAAGTCCCGCTCCGCCTCGAAAACTCGACTGCGGGGGCAAAGCCCGGCCCCGCGGTCGCATTAGCCGCCCCCGGCGTCGGCGATGTGAAGTAGCCTGCGACCTCCGGAGCCCCGGAGACGCGCCCATACGAGACATCCTCGTACTGGGCGGGATAGCCGGGGCCGAACGCGGACACGACCGTCGAGGCGGGGTCGACCAGCGCCAGGTAACCGCCGCCGGCATCGAGCTTGAAGTCCGTGTGCAGCGGCGCCGCGGGATTGGTCCGGTTCTTGTCTGAAGCGTAGATCACGAGGTAGGCCTTCGCACCCAGGGAGACGTTGGGAATCCGCCAGCCTCCCGGTTCGTCCGGGTTGTCGGTCAGCCGCCACCCGTTGAGATTCACCGCGCTCGCCGTCGGATTGTGGAGTTCGATCCAATCCACCTTGTCGCCGTCCTCATCCCGGAGAGTCTTGTCGTTGTCCGCCATGAACTCCGAGATCATGACGCCCTCAGGCGGCGCGTTGGGGTTGAACGTGTAGGTCCAGGACTGGCCGGTGAACGGGTTCTGCCGGCGGGAGAGGTCATGAATGCCGTGGGCGGGCGCCCAGGCCACGTGAACGATCCCGGTGGCGGGCGCGGGGAAGCTGAAGAGCCACTGGCTTGGGGAGATGGCGGCCGCGTTCGTCGCGGGCTCGAGGTTGATCAGCAGGTCCGCGGCATCGACGCCGCCCACGCCCTCCGTGAACTGGATTTCGATGGCCGTGAGCGTTCGCACCACGGACAGCGCCTCGGGGCTCACGTTCAGCACCGCGGGAGCGGTTTCATCGACCGTGCCCGTCAGCGTGCCATTGAACACCAGGTCGGTGCTTCCCAGGGTGCTGTTGAAGACCTGGATCGCGAGCACGTTGGTCCCGGCCCGCAGATAGCGGAGCGGATCACTGAGCGGGTAACCGAGATACGGCACCGGTTCCTGCGCATAGGTGAGCGCCAGGGCCCCGATGCCGAGCTCGCCGTCCGGCACGTTGTAGCGGGCCACCGGCTCTCCGTTGATCCAGGCCACAAAACCGTCGTCGCAGGCCGCCTCGAGTGTCAGGGCCCCGAAGTCCTCCGGCGTCGGCACCACGAACGTGTGACGGAGGAAGATGCACCGGTAGTTGTTCTGCATGTCGGTGATCCTGGTCCCCGGCGAGGATTGCGCGTCGCCGTACCAGAACGGGGCTGGGGCCAGAGCCCACGCGGCGTCGTCGAACGTCAGCTCCCGCCATGCCGTCGGGTCCGGGGTCGAGGCCTCTGCGTACCCCTTGAGCCAACGCCAGTTGGCATCCAAAGGCACCAGCACGTCCGCCCGGAGGTGGCTCGCCCCTGCCGTCAGGAGCACAGCAGCCAACCCCCCGGCCCGCATCCATCGCCTGCGTCCATGCATATCTAGTCCGCCAGTAATTCCCGGATTTCGTCCCAGGTCAGGGTCTCGGTCAGGCTTTCCTCGTCGCCCAGGGTTTGGCCGAGCACCGCCCGCTTCCGGTCCTGGAGCGCGAGGATTTTCTCCTCGACGGTCCCGCGGGCGATGAGCTTGTAGCAGGTGACGACCCGGGTCTGGCCGATCCGATGGGCGCGATCGGTGGCCTGGGCTTCCGCGGCGGGGTTCCACCACGGATCGAAATGAAACACTGTGTCCGCCCCGGTCAGGTTCAACCCGGTGCCGCCAGCTTTCAAGCTGATGAGGAAGACCGGGATATCCGGGCGGCTCTGGAACCGTTGCACCGCCTCCGCCCGATCCACGGTCGCGCCGTCAAGATAGCTATAGGCCGTTTCCCGCGCGTCGAGAGCCTCCCTCAGAAGCGCCAGCATCCGGGTGAACTGGCTGAACACCAGCACCCGATGGCCTCCGTCGAGCACTTCCTCGAGGAGCTCGAGAAACAGGGCCAGCTTGGCCGAGGCCGGCTCCGCGCCCGATCCCGGGAGATCGAGCAGACGCAAATCGCAGCACACCTGCCGAAGCCGCAACAGCGTGGTAAGCACCAGCAGCCGGCTCTCCCGCGACCCCGCCGGCCCCGCGGCATCGAGCACCGCGTTCCGACCGGCCTCGAGCACCTGGCGGTAGGCCGCCGCCTGCTCGGGGCTCAGGTCGCAGTAGGCCACGTGCTCGATCCGCGCAGGCAGCTCGGGAGCCACCTCGCGCTTCAGCCGCCGCAGCAGAAAGGGACGAACCCGGCGCCCCAACCGCCGTTGCACGGCCGGGTCCCGATCCCGGGCGATTGGAATCTCGTAGCGCTCGCGGAACTCGCGGGCCGATCCCAAATACGCGGGCATGAGGAAATCGAAGATCGACCAGAGATCGAGCACCGAGTTCTCGAGGGGTGTACCGGTCAGCACCAGCCGATGCCGGGCGCGGAGACCCTTGGCCGCTTGCGCGTTCTGGCTCAAGCGGTTCTTGATGTGCTGCGCCTCGTCCAGGATGACCGTGTCGAAGGCGATTCCGGCATAGCGCGGCGCATCGCGCCGGATCAGGGCGTAACTCGTCACGATCAGGTCGTGCGCGGCGACCTCGGTCCATTGCTCCTGGCGTCCGGCCCCGTGGAGGGCGAGAACGCGAAGCCCGGGCGTGTACCGCCTCGCTTCCGCCACCCAGTTGAACACGAGGCTGGTGGGACACACGACCAGGCTGGGCCCCGGCTCCGCGGCGCACGGGTCTCCCGCTTTCCGCGCTGCAATCACACTTTGGAGAAAGGCCAGCGCTTGCAGCGTCTTGCCCAGCCCCATCTCGTCGGCCAGCACCCCGCCCAGGCGGTTCCGCCGCAGGAACCAGAGCCAGGCCACACCCTGCTTCTGATAGGGGCGTAGCACCGGCTCCAAGGGCCCCAGGTCCGGGCACGCCGCCGGTCCCCCGCCCGAGAGGCGGCGGACCGGCTCGAGCCAGTCGGCCGGAGCCCCGGCCTGGGGCCCGGCAACGTCCTCGAGCGTGGCTGCGATGAAGCCCGCCTGCCGCGCCGCCAATCGGTAACGCCCCCCCTGTTGCTCGGGTTCACAGTCGCGCAGGGTTTCCTGCATTTCCTCGAAGGCGCCAGTGTCGATCAAGGCGGTCCGCCCGCTGCGAAGTCGCGTGTGACTCTGCCCCGACCGCAACAGCCGCTGAAGATCCGCGGCGGAGAGCCGTTCCCCGTCCGCGGTGGCGTACTCGATCCCGAGCTCGAACCACTGCTGGCCCGAAGGCGTGATGGTGAATCGGGGTTCCACCCGCTCGAACCGCCGCTGGGTGGCCGTCTCGAGCCCGGGCTCGAGGGTCACGGTCCATTCCCGCATCAGCCGGGGGTATTCCCGGGCGAAGAAATTCAATACGCCGTGCTCGCCTTCGAGCGCCATCCGGCCCGCGCTGTCGGGCGCACTGAAACCGCACCGGACTAATCGCGCCACCGATTCCTGTTCGCCCTCGACATCGCGCAGCCAGTAACGTCTCGGATCCTCCGGATCGGGCAGGCTGACACTGCCGCCGCCGCCGCCCGCTGTCCACCGGTGAGGACCGTACGCATGATGCAATCGCGCCTCGATCCGCAGGAACGTCCCTCGAAGCTCGAGCCGACAGCGCAGTGTTCCTTCCTCGACGCGGAAGTCCTCGAGCGCAAACCCGGCGTCGACGGTGTGCGCCAGGCATAGCACGGGCCAGTCCTGGTTCAGAAACAGCGGCACGTCCGAACGCGGCACCCGGAGGGCTCCTGTCGCCAAATCCCGGCACCGCGCCGGCAGGTCCACCGGCTGCAGGCAACCGCCCTGCAACATCCAGTGCCGATTCCCGATGGCCAACACCCCGGCTGGCGCCGGTTGCACGTCGAGCCGGATCGCTCCCGCGGGCTCGATCCGGGCCCGAATGGGCAACCGCGCCGGCTCGAGCCGGATTGACAGCTCCTGGTTCTTGCCCAGCGTCACCCGCGGGTGCCCCGCCATCGACGCCAGCACGCGCTCGAAGTCCTCCCCCGAGAGCACCAGCATGCCAGGGTACTCCCCGCCCGACAGGACTTCGATGGCGTCCAGCACCGGTTCGTCCTCAGGCGCAAAGCAGTATTCCTTCCCCGCCGCCAACCCCGCTAAAGGCACGCGACCGCCCCCCCAATCCGCCTCGAACACCAGCATCCCACGGCCCCTTGCCAGCGCCTGCGGCAGGTTCGGCGGCAAGATCACATGCAGCCAGGCCCGTTCGCCCGTCCCCGGTGCCGGGCTCCTCCGCAGCCGGTTCGAGGGACGCGAGGCGGGCACCGTGGCGGGTGTGCTGGCGCGGGCGGCCTTCGAGGCGGCCGCCGCCCCGCCGCCAGGGGAAGGAGGCGCGGCCGCGGGGACCGCGGCCTGGACCGGACCGGCCAGAGCCGCCAACCCCACCGCCACGGCGTGCGCGCAAAAGACCCCCTCCCGGCTCGCGCGGCGGCACGTGCAGAGGTTTTCGGCGTCGACCGCGCTGCGGATCACGCAGCGCACGCGGTAGGTGATGGTGCCTTCGCGAACCCGGCCTTCAAGCCGGGGCGGAGACCATTGGGCCTCGCTGACCCGGCCTGCAGCCACGAGCCCTCGCGCCTCCTGGACGGCTTGCCAGCCGGCGATCCTGCCCAACAATTCTGACGTCAATTCCATGATCCCGGCGGCCCGGCACGCCCGTTCAACGCTGGATGCGGGCCGTGCCGCCTTCGAGGACGTGCCGGACCTCCGCGAGGGTCGTCTGGGACGTGTCGCCGCGCGTGGTCTGCAGGAGCGCCCCGTGCGCCACCGCGAAGTCGACGATCGCCTGCGGCTCCAGGCCGGTCAGGAAACCGTAGGCCACCCCGCTCGAGAAACCGTCACCCCCGCCGACGCGATCCTCGATCTCGAGGTCCCGATACGCGCGCGCTTCGTAACAGCGTCCGGCATGCCAGAGCAGCCCGCTCCAGTGGTTCACCAGGCCGCTCTTCACCTCCCGCAAGGTCGTCCCCACCACCGCGAGGTTGGGATACTCCCGCACCACGCGCTCGACCATCCGCCGGTAGCTCTCGACCGGCAGCGCCCGCAGCCCTGCATCCACGCCCTCGACCTCGAACCCGAGCGCCTTTTGGAAATCCTCCTCGTTGCCGATCAGGACCCGGACGTGCGGGATGAGCTGGCGGTTGACGGCAATGGCCTGCTCGCTGCCCCAGAGCTTGCCGCGGAAGTTAAGATCGTAGCTCGTGACCGTGCCTGCGGCATCGGCCGCCTGCAAGGCCGCCTTCACCGTCGCCGCCGCCGTGGCCGAGAGCGCGGTGAAGATCCCCCCCGTGTGCAGCCATCGACAGCCCTCTCTCTCGAACACCGCCGCCCAATCCACGTCCTCCGGCCGCATCTGGCTCGCGGCCGAGTGGCCCCGGTCATACAAGGTGACGCTCGGCCGGATGCCGGTGCCGACCTCGGTGAAGTTCAATCCCAGCCGGCTGCGGCGCCCCACACCGTCGTAACGCTCCATCCGGACATGCGAGACATCCAGACCCGCCGATCGCGCGTGGTTGAGGATGATCCGCGCGACCGGATGGTCGGGCAGGGCGCTCAAGAAGGTCCCGCGAAGTCCCAACCGGGCGCACGCATAGGCCACATTGTATTCGCCCCCTCCCACATCGACCTCCAGCTGGCGGGCAAACTCGAGACGGCCGTGCCCGGGCGGGGCAAGCCGAACCATGCACTCGCCCAGGGCGGCGACGTCGTGCCGGCAGGCGGCAGCGCTGCGGATGGAAAGCGTCATAGCGGGTCCTCTGACCCCAGCTTTCGACACGCCCTTCTGCCTGTCAAGACGACGCTCGCCACCCAAATCCGCGCGTAAGCGTCCCTTGCGGCCCAACCGTCTGGGCTGGACCAGGCGCCTTGAGCTGCCCAGTCCGGGGTTGTCGCGGATTTGGAAGCCCGCCCCCCGGGGCGGGCCCATTTCTTCCGCGTGTTCCGTTTATTGCGGTTCGTCCGGAGGGCTTAACGAGGCGCCGCCTCAGACCTAACGAAGTCCGCGATCCCATGAAGCCTCCCTGCCCTTCCGAACCCTCTCTTTCGCGCCTCGCTAATGTAGAGTCCTCGACGGAGGAAGGGGAGGCCTGGAACAACAGAGACCCAAACTTGACCTAATCGCATCGACTTTCACAAGTCGAGGACTAGCGTTTCGGGCGCTCGACGTGGCCGTCCAGGAAGGCTGCCGTGCCATGAACCCGGCAGCGGCAGACCACGGTGGTCGCCGGGTCGGACCCATCGAGTTTGATGCCGGGCTTGATGAACTCGTAGCTGGT
The DNA here is from genome assembly GCA_029556615.1 of Verrucomicrobiota bacterium. Classification (GTDB taxonomy): domain Bacteria; phylum Verrucomicrobiota; class Verrucomicrobiia; order Limisphaerales; family J093; genus JAKQDD01. The sequence goes on from JAKQDD010000162.1 coordinate 69,181, forward strand.
GTCCCCCTTGGCCACATCGTCCCATGTCAGGCTCGAGGCGCGGCCTGCTCTTGGCGAATCCGCCGGGCAGACCAGCATCCGCGGCGCGCCCCCGAGGTACTCCTTGATGGATTCGAGGTCCGGCGGCAGCACATCGCCGTGGTCGTTCGCGTACATGATCAGGCCCAGGGCGATCTGTTTGAGGTTGTTCATGCAGGCGGCCTCCTGGGCCGTGGACTTGGCCTTGGCCAGCGCGGGCAGCATCATGCCCGCCATGATGGCAGTCGGCGCCACGACCGCCGAGCTGACCAGCGTCGCGGCCGGTTCCTGGGTCCCCTGGCCGACCCCGTGCAGGCCGGTCGCATCAGTCCAGCTCACCGAATAGGAGGCCGGCGTCATCGAGAGGCCGAACGCACCCTGCAATGCCCCAAAGTCCGGCGCCGCGCCGCCGCTCTTCTCGCCCGCCTGCCGGAGGACCGCTTGCTGCACTTTCTCGATCGCCTGGCCAAAACGCGGGCTCACGAACGCGAAGCTGTTGCCCTCGGTGGGCAGTCCCTTTGCCAGCCGCTGCCACTCGGGCCCGCTCTTCAGCCCCGGTTCCTTGCCGGCGCGGACCTTGTCGACACGCTCGACCAGTCGATCGTTGGACGCCACCATCAGATAGTCCCCCAGCCGCGCCACGGTCGGCCGGAACGGGAACGTGACCGGGACGGGCACCGTGAGGGATCGCCAGCGGGCGGTTTCGGTCTTTCCGCTCGATGACTGCGGATTCTGCGCCAGGGCCGCCTCGACCGTGTTGAACAGGGTGTCGTCCTTGACCTTCAGCGCCAGCATCAATGCCGGCTCAGGGAGCTCCTCGAGCTCGATCTCGCCCAGCGGGAGGTTGCAGGTCCGATTCGCGTCGAGGACCAGCGCGATGCCAATCTCGCCGCCGTACGAAGCCAGATGCTGCTCGAGGCTGTGGCCGGTGGCCTTTTCGACATTCGCCGACAGCTCGCGCATGCCTGCGACCATGGGCGCGAGTTTCGCGTCGGTGCCGCTCTTCAACAACGCCTCCCAGATGCCCAGAAGGTCCGCGTCGCCAAACCCCGCCCAGACGGTGTCCGCAGGCAGCAGATCGAGACCGGCCAGCGGGTGCGGCTTCGAGCCGAACCAATGCCACAAGTAGCCGTCGGAACCGCCGGCTCGCTGCAGGACAAACCGGGTCCGATAGAACCCCTTCTCGATCGCGATGCCGCTGAACCCCATGCCGGCGGCTTCCTCGATCCCGCTCTGCCGGACGAGACTTTGAATGAGGCCGATCACCTGCTCGGCTTGGGCCCGCTCGCCGGGTGCCATCCCGGGCATGCCAAGGATGAACTGGCCCACGTCCCTGACCTTGCCGGACAGGTTGCCGAGGAACTGGTCGGTCGAGAGGTACACGAAGAGGCTGCCCCCGGCATCGAGTTGGGCGGTCACTTCCCGGAACGCGGTGGGCTCGGCCGATTTGACGGCCGGCTTGAGCACGGATTCCTGCGCCAGCGCGCCACCCAGCAGGCAGCCGGCGACGACGGCGAAGGAGCCAATCTGACGGATGAAGGTCAAACAAGGGGTCTGCATACGAACAAACTGATAACCGGGGCTGCCGGGCTTGTCAGTGGAAAACCCTCACGTTGTTTGTAGCCGGTGCGCCAGTGCGTCAGTGCGCCGGTGCGTCAGTGCGCCAGTGCGTCAGTGCGCCAGTGCGTCAGTGCGCCAGTGCGTCAGTGCGCCGGTGCGCCTCCGCCGAGGCTACGGCGCACAAGACGGTGAATAGCCCCGGAGGGCCGGCGCACTTCCGCCTTCGCCCAGACTTCGGCTCCTCGAAGGACTGCGTCGATGGGCTACGGCGGGACAGGCCAAAAGCTGGCGCTCGCGCCGCGGCCCCCGATCCGCGCGATAGCGTCATTAGCGAGGCGCGGGAGAGAGGGTCCGAAAAGGCAGGCAGGCTTCATGGAATCGCGGACTTCGTTAGGTCTGAGGTGCGCCTCGCTAGCGGCTGCCCTCTGCTGCTTTGTCCGCACCGCACTGGCTCCTGCGCTCGCAAAGTGCCTCTACCTGTGGCATGCTCTCGCATGGAGGTTTCAGGAATACCGTGGCCACACGCCCCGTTGCACCGACTCAGCGAGGGCGGCACCTACTTTGTTACGGCAAGCACGTACCTGCGCGAGCATCATTTTCGCGGACACAGCCGGCTGCGCTTGCTTCACGGTGGCCTGCTCGCGGTTGCCCGTGACTTCGGCTGGCAACTCGAGGCGTGGGCGGTGTTTTCGAACCACTATCACTTCGTGGCGCATTCGCCCAGCACTGCTTCCGATGCGGAGAAGCTGAAGTGCATGTTGCATCTGCTGCACGTCAAGACTGCCCGCTGGCTGAACAAGCTCGATCGGAAGCCGGGTCGACGGATCTGGTACAATTTCTGGGAAACCCGGCTGACGTACCAACGGAGTTACCTGGCTCGACTGAATTACGTGCATCAGAACCCGGTCAGGCACGGCTTGGTACGGGTTGCGAACCAATACCCCTGGTGCTCAGCAAGGTGGTTCGAGAGGAGCGCTTCACCAGCGATGGTGAAGTCCATCTACCGGTTCAAGATTGACAGTGTGCAGGTGGCGGACGGCTTCCATGTTGACCCGAATTGGTGAGCGGATCGGCAAAGCGCCGGAGGACCGGTGCACTTCCGCCTTCGCCCAGACTTCGGCTCCTCGAAGGACTGCGTCGGTGGGCTACGGCGGACAGGCCAAAAGCTGGCGCCCACGCCACGGCCCCCGATCCGCGCGATAGCGTCTAGAGTCCTCGACCTGTGGAATGTGTGGTCAACAGGTCAAGTTTGGTCCCTGCTGTTCCAGGCCTTCCCTCCTTCCGTCGAGGACTCTACATTCGCGAGGCGCGGGAGAGAGGGTCCGAAAAGGCAGGCTGGCTTCATGGGATCGCGGACTTCGTTAGGTCTGAGGTGCGCCTCGCTAAAAAGAAGAGAGACCGGATTGCTCCGGTCTCTCTCGGTGTCAATCGACTATCGAACGCTTACTGTCGGATGCGCCCGAACAGGGTCTTCTGGCCCGGATCCGGAGTGAACGTAAACGGACTCGACGATCCGGGGATGTCGTCCCACGGACCGAGGATGGTCGGTGCGGCCTGCAGCGTTCCGCCGCCGGTCCACTCGACGGTCATCGTACCGTTCGGGTTCACCTGGAACTTGGTGATCACAGGCTGCTCCGCGCACGGGGCGATCTGGATCGGCCATGTCCCGCTGGTTGCGGCATCGGCCGAGAGCGCAGCCTGGCGAGGATTGTTCATCCAGTCGTAAGGCGACGAACCGAACACCCAGTGGTAACCGCCACCGCCGCGCTCCCAGAACAGGGTGCGGATGGTGTAGGTGCCCGCAGGGAGCGTGATCGCGCCCATGGTCCGGCTGTCGCCGGTGTTGGCGTCGAATTGGATGCGGTCACCGTTGATCTTGCCGTTGTTACCGTCCGTGGTGGCCACAATCCCGTCCCAGGTCTGGCCGACGATCTGCAGGTAACCGCCGTCGTCACCCTGGAACCCGAACCAGTAGGTCCCGCTGACCGGGATCACCAACTGCGCCTCGCCGAGGATGGCGAAGTCGTCGTCGTCCGCGGCGGTATCGGTCGGGAACGGCAGATAGTCGGGCTGAGTCCCACCGGCGGCTTCAGGATCCGCGTATTGAATCTTGGGCACACCGGTCACGGGGACAACGCCGACCAACTCAGCCTCAGCATTGGCGACCGAATTGAGGGCTGTTCCGCCGGGAGCCGAGCACGCAACGCTCCAGCCCGCGGCAGACACACCCGGCACGGCCACCCTGTGGGCGCCAACCAACTGCCACTTCGCAGCGTCATCGTCGTTGATGAACTCGCCCTTGGCCGCATAGAGCTCGGCGAAGGCGCCACCGCCGTCTTCGAAGAACACGAAGTCGAGGTCGTACTCGCCGACGGCGAGGGTGATCACGGCGCGGGTATTCGAGTCCCCGGTGCCGTATTGGTACGTCACGGTGTCGGCGATGCCGCCCGGGGCGATCTGGCCATTGCCGCTCACGCTGGTCCAGGTCTGTCCCCGGATGCGCAGGGCAAAGCCGTCGTCCGAGTGCACACCGAACGTGTAGGCTCCGGCTTCGGTGATGTTGATCTTGGCTTGAGCCGAGATCACGAAGTCGTCATCGCCCCCTGCACGGTCTCCGGGGATGGTGATCTCGCCCAGGAAGATCCCGGGGCCGCCGGCGCCGCCCGGGTCGGTGAAGTTCACCACCGGCGAGGTGGCGTCGGTGATGGCCGCGCTGGGATTATACAGCGCATTCACAGCCGACGCGATGGTCCCCACGTTGCCCACGTCGCGGACCACCCGGATGCCGAACCCGCCACAAACAGGTCCGGGTCCCGGGAGCGGGCCGTCCGGCAGCAGGCCCGGGGCGACGCCCGCGAGCTTGGCCGCCGCTTTGGTCTCGTACTCGACCACGTAGTAGCGGGTCGTGCCGCTGCCTTCGGGCGCGATGGCGCTCAGGTTATCGTTGAACAGGCCGTTGTTGTACAGCTCGATGCCGTCTTCGCCAGGATTGCCATTCTCCCAGTCGTTGGGCTCGCCGCTGTTCCACTCGGCCCAGGTGTACTCTTCACCCGAGACCCAGACGAATTTGCCCTGGCCGGGCGGCACCGTCGATCCGTAGGCCCCGGTCTCTTCGCCGCCGTACTCCTCGTTGTCGGTCAAGCCGATCCAGACGCTGTCCCCGGCGGCAATCATCCGCGCGAAGTCCCGCTCCGCACCGGAGTGAATCGTCACGAGGTGACCGGGCTTGGCCTGACCCGAGAAGGGCTCGACCGAGGCCTTCGAGGCCACTTCAGCATCGACCCAGGTCTTCGCGCCGCGCGTGACGAGGTAGACGTTCCACGTGTCGCCTGCGCCATAGGGCGCCTGGTAGACCGAGTAGGCCGCGACGGTGAACTGCCACTCGAACGTGTACGCCTTGGCAGGCGTGGCCGAGTCGGTCAGGTCGATCGTCACAGTGTACGTTCCCGCCGGCAGGAATTCGGCCGGACGCGGGACGGTGACGGTCGTCTTGCCCGCGGCGCTGACGACGGCAGCCGTCGTCTCGGCACCGTTGACCTTGACCTTCACCGACGAACTGCTCACCGGCGAGGCGCCGTCCGTGATCTCGGCCATGATGACCGGATCCGGCAGGACCTGCTCGCCGCGGAGCGGATTGATCTTGGACACCCACGGAGCGGCGACGCTGCTTTCGCGGTAGGCTTTGAGGCCGCCCGCGTCGTTGATCGGGGTCTTGACCCCGTCCTTCACGCTGAAGAACTCGCAGTTTGCACCGTTGTCCGGCAGTTCGCCGTTGCCATTCTCCCAGATCAACCGGATCGGGTAGATCCCCGGAGGATCCACCAGCACCGAGAAAATCGTGTCGGAAGCGCCGCGGCCACCGTCGAACGAACCCAGGTAGACGCCGGTCAAGTCGCCCGGAGCCGTGCCGGCCGAGACGCGGAAGCCGTCGTCGCTGTTCACGCCGAGCTGATAGAGCCCCGCGGTCGGGAACTCGATGTAGGTCAGGATTTCCTCGGCCGAGTTTCCTGTGAGACCCGTCGAGCCCGGGAACCCGGGGAACAGCTCGTCGGTGTAACCGTTCTGCGAGTTGAAGTTCCCAGCATCGCCGGGAGCCGCGATATTGAAGTTGACGAGCCCTTCCCAGGCGTAGAGACCGTCGGTCGCGCCCGTCAGATTGGCGATATTGTCGCCGTAACGGCCGGCCAGTTGGGCCTCGGTCCAGGCAAGGCTGTTGGGCTGGAGCCGTTTCTCGGTCTGGAAAGGCCGCATCAGGAAGCCAGGCTTGCTGGTGTCGGCGGACGCGACTTGGAACTTGGCCGGGATCTGTGCGTAGGTGGCGACCGTGGCCGGGACCGTACCGGTGATGACTCGGTCCGTGGTGTCCTCGAACGAGACTTCGACGGTCAGCTGTGCGCCGGAGGCCAAGTACGTGGGTGAAGCCCAGGTGGCAGTCGTGGTCGGCCCGCTCTTGCTGGTCGTCACCGGGCTCACGGGCGTGCCGTTCACCTTCATGGTGACGGTGCCTTCTTTGACCGTGATCGAGCCGGCATCTTGGATGGTGGCGGAAACGCTGACGGCGTCAGCGAAAGCCCCGGTCACCAGCGGTTTATCGGCAGGAACCGTCGTGAGGACGATATTGTCGATGTGAGTGTTCATGTAGGCGTCACCCGTGCGGCCGCCGAAGACCAACTGGCCCGGGCTCGGGTAGAAGTCCACCGCCAGGTTGTCGATGAGCGTTCGGCCCTTCCACCAGACCGACAGATGCTTATCCTCGGTCAACTGCACCTTGAACGGCTGCCAGCAAAGGGACGACCAGTCGTCCGGAGCCGTGGTGCCCTGGGGGCCGGTCTGTAACGGCGTGTTGTCGTCGCACACGCCGTTGAGCGTCGGCAGCGACACCTGGGCAACGATCTTGTTGTCCACGCGGACGCTGATACCGATCACGTCGTCCAACGGGGCGGGGTTCAATTCGGCTGGCCACGCCACGCTGCCGCTGTACCACGCGTCGAAGCCGATGGCCAGACCCGTGATCGTGCCTTCCTCGGACAGGCCAGCCATGGAACCGTTGACCGATCCTGGTTCGCCTGCAGTGCCGGACCAGCCGCCGTTCTGATAGTTGCCGCTGCCGTCCTTCGTGAACGTCGGGTCGCCGGCCCGCGCATAGTTGAGGCTGAAGCCGTCCGCAGGGGAGGCTGTGCCGTTGCCGATGCGAAGCTGGCACTCGAAAGTGAATCCGGCGATGACAGCACCGTTGTCCATGTCGGGGAAGATGATCTTCGACCATGCGCCCGCGGCGGGGCCCGTGATGGACAGAAAACCGTCGGTCCAGCCATCGGCACCGTCGTAACTGACCCAATCGCCCGAACCCGGGGTGCCATCGACCTTGTACCTTCCCATGATGGTCAGCGGATTCTCGCCCGTCTCCGGATCGGTCATGAAATCCCACGTCGCTGACGCAGCCAGCGCCGATATGGATCCCAATCCGAGCGCGGCGACAATACCCAATACCTTCGTATCCAATCGGATGTGCATAGGTTGTCTCGTTTGCTCTAAGGCCCCGCCGGAGGCCACCCGATGCCCGTTTACATCGGTAAACGGAGGCAGCTCTCGCTCCGGCGAGTTCGTATGGAATAACTGGCTCATGAAGTACAATTTGGCGTGTCTCGTCAAGTGGAAAGCGTTGCGGCAGGAGAACATCCTGTAGCCGCCCGCGCCAGTGCGCCGGTGCGCCAGCCTGTCCGCCGACTTGTCCCGCCGTAGCTTCAGCGGAGGTGGAAGCCTTGGCGAAGGCGGATGCGCCGGTGGGCGGGAAGCGGGAAGCGCGGGTAGGCTGAGAGGCTCAAAGCGCCAAGACGCCAAGGAAAGGGGAAAGGACTTTAGCCGTCGGTCGTCGGTCCTCTGTCCCCCTTTGCGCCTTTGAGCCGTTGCGCCTTTGCGTTGACTGCCCCGCCCGGAAGGGAACGCAAAGGCTCAAAG
>JAKQDD010000163.1 GCA_029556615.1 Verrucomicrobiota bacterium
ACGCCCAGGGATCCAGTCCGTCGGGCAAGGCACGCGTCTGCGGCTCGATCCCGAGCTGACGGCAGGCGCGGTAACGGTTGCGGCCGTCGAGGATCATGCCCTCGTAGAGGGTGATCGGCTCGCGCAGGCCGTGGTCCTGGAGGTCGCGGACCAGTTCCTCGAAGCGGGGGCCGTTCAAGAGCGGGAACCGGTCGGCGATCGGGTGATGTTCAAGGGATTTGGGCGACATGGTGGTGGGTTGGTGTGGCGGGTTCTCGTTCATGGCTCCGGTGTCCGGGGCCTACTGGGCATCGCTCTCGCCGCCTTGGCTGTGCCGGTGGAGGTAGTCGAGGAGGCTCTGCAGGTAGATCAGGCGCACGCCTTTGGTTTGGAGAGGCATAGGGGTGGGAGTTCGATACCCGAGCGAGGGAGAGGCTCAGTCCGCACTCATCTCCTCGTCCGACTCTGCTGCCGCGTCATCCAGGCGCCGGGGTCGAATGAGGCGATCTTCGGCCGGCCTTGGGTGGTGGCGCCAGTTCCAGGCATGCTGCTGGGCCCGGTTGCGCCAGCCGATGAGCCGGCTGTAGCGGCCGGTGTGATGTGCCAAGGCGCTTTGGGTGATGCCGCAGCGACGGGCGAGTTCCCGCAGCGAAGGGCTGCCGCCGAAGTAGGCGGGGTTGAGCACCCAGGCCAGAGCCACCACGCGCAGGCCGACCGAGTTGAGGCGAAGCTGGCGCTGGGTGAAGGGGACGAGCATCTGCAGCAGGCGGGTGACGGCTTCGGCCAACCGTTTGTCCTGGTCTGGGTCGCTGGCGTCCTCACAGAGCCGCTCGTACAGCCGCTGCCAGTCGAAGTCCTGGTTGCGGGCGTCGAGCGGATCGCGGCAATCGGCCAGTCGGTCTTCGGCAAAATCGGTTCGCATGTCAGTCGGGGTTGCGGTGGATGAGACGAGGGGCAAGGAGTTCGCTCATGGGAGGAGGATTGGGTCGATCGATCGGTTGAGTGGACAGGCCCGGCGGAGGAACCCGCCGCGCCCGTGTCGGGTCAGAAGGGAATGTCGCCGTCCGTCGTTTCCACCGCGGGCGCCGGCACGGGTGGCGGGGTAGGTTTGGGCGGAGCCGCGGCGTGGGGCGTAGGCGCAGGCCGGGAAGCAGGTGGTGTGGGCGGCGCAGGTTTTGCCGCGGGTTGGTCAGCGAAGGCCGCGGGCAGTGGTGAGAGCGCCGCGATGACGGGGAACACGCCGTTGCCATCGCGCCGTTGGACGTGCTCGACGGTCACCAGGCACTGAGCGCCCTTCAAGGTCGAGTAATCCCAATTGAATGAAGGGGCGCGGCCCAGCAGGCTCTTGAGGAAACTGAAGAGCGCGGATTTCTCGTGACCGCTGATCCGCATCGGGCGACTGGCGATGCGATGCGGTCGGCCTTGGGCGTCCCTGAATCCGAACAGGAACGCGGTCAGATCGACCCGTTCGGTCTCCGTGCTCTGGTACTTCGGGCGCTCGACGTTGAACTCATCCTGAATGTCGATGACGGTCGCGACGAACGTGCCGGTCGGCGGGACATCATCGCCGATCTGCTCGGCGAAGGGTTTCGGGCGGTTGATTGGTGGATGGAGGATGGCCATAGGGATTGCCTTTCGGGTGTGGGTTACGGGTTGGCTGCATTCGGCACGGGGAGGTCGGCCCTGGCCGACTTCCGTGCAGAAGTCTGATCTCGGCGTTCGGCTCTCAGTGCCGCGGCGCGCCGCCGGAACGTGTCGCTGCTCAGGTAGGCCTCGACCTCGGCCAGCCGGTACTTCGGCCGCCCGCCCAGGTCACAGGAGGGAACTCGCCAACGCCAAAGAGAGCTGGCGCTCAGATTGAGTCGCGCGGCGACCTCCTTGAGCGTCAGGTACGGTTCCGGCAGGCGCGCCGGCATGGCGGCGACCGCCTGGGGTAGCTCTTCTTCGCCGAGCAGAACGCGCAGGGCCTGGGCCCGACGGTCCGGGCTCGCGAGGAGCGCCACCTGGAGCAGTTCCTCGATGTCTGTCGCAGGCCGGCGGCCTGGGGACCCGCTTCTGGATGTGAGATCGTGTTTCTTCATCGCCGTGGTTCCTGGTGGCGCCTGCAATCGCATGCCCACCTACTCACGGCGAAGCGGTCAACTTTTCGAGAAATCGAAAATCAAAAGCGCCTCGGGCTGAGGCGCTTAACTTCGATTTGACCGGGTCAAGAAAAGGTCAAAACACTCCCTCATCCTCGTCGTCGGACGGCTGATCCAGGGCGGCCCGTCGGCGGATCCGGCGGGCACGGGAGTCCCTTAGCGAATCATCGATCGCTTCGAACTGCCCGGAATACGCCCTCAGGCTCGCCGGGCTCATTCCGATCCTCTGCTCGATCTGTTTGAGGCGGTTGAGGATGGTGGACTTGGAACAACCGCATCGCTGGGCCGTGGCCTCGGCCGTTAACCCCTGAACGCAGTAGAGCCAAAACACCCTCAGCGGCGACGCTCCCCGCTGTGGCCGTTCCGCATCCAGCGCTTTGACGATCGCAAACGCCTGCTGCGCGGTATCCGCTTCCAGGGACGTAGGCTCCCGAGTCCAACGCGCGAAAAGCTCCCCAGCTCGCTGCCGCGCGTGCAGCAGGCCGCTGGGCAGGAGCGTGAAGTGGGATTCGAGATCAAAGAACCCCGCGCGCGCCCTTGCCAGGAGTGCCTGGCACTCCCCGTCCAGGTACCGGCTGGTCGGCGCGAACAGGATGAACCCGTCCGACAACCGCGCTGCCAGCTTTGCCACCGCGTGGTGGAACTCGTCACTTCCGGGCGCAATAATCAGGTGCACCGGCAGCGCGCGGGCCGAGAACGCCCCGATCTGGGCGGTGCCTTCCGGATCGACCTCCGACTCCCGCGCCTCGATCTCCAGCGCCCGACAGATCGCGCGTCCCAGCCTGGCGCGGCTCAACTCCCAGAGGGTCGCTTCCTCGGGCGTGAGCCGGATGTCGTCGCAGTTCCACGGATCGCACCGGCAGACCGCCACGATGTGCTCGGCGCTGTGGCGGATGATGTCGTGCGAGCAACCGCAGTCGCAGGGGTACGATTGCGCCGGTCGGGCCGTCGGGCGCAGGAAGCCCGCACAGGCCGCCGCGAAATCCGGTCCCGTCCGTTGCCGCCAAACCGCCGGCACCGTCACCAAACCGGGGGTTGCTTCAAGCGCCCGCCACAGGTTGACCATGTGCAAGCTCCTGGGAGTTCTGCCCTTCGGGGCCAGGAACACGGAAGCCGCGCTTGGTCAGCCACCGGTGGACCAGACGCGCGTGGCAGTGATGCCCGACATGGACTGTGCCCGGCGGCCGAACCTGCACCCTCTGCGGCTTCGAGGAATCGGAAAAGTAGAAATCGAACAAGGCGCGAGCCAGACGCGGAGTCGCCGCGGTGCCGGGTCGCGGGAATCTCCGGGCAGCCTTGGTGGCGAAGAGGTCGTTGGCCTTTCGGATGGTTACCTCCGCGTTGTCGTTGTCAGTCGCCCACTCGACCTCCCGCAAAACGATCCGCTCGACCCCAGAAACGTCGTGGGTGTTCAGGGCCTCGGGGCCGTCCGTGAGCAGGGGCGCGAGCGTGTAGCCTTGGCGTTCCGAGAACTCGCCGCCGTTGGCAAATACTCGCGAGCCGAATGTCTGCACGTAGAGGTCCCGCTCGGCCTTTGTTCCGGCGTGGACGCGAAGCTCGTGCCGTTCAGGGTTGTACACCAGGACGTCATCTTTCGTGCGCCGGAAATGCAGGATCACCACGCGTTGCTTATCGGCTGCGGTCGGCAAGTGGGTGAAAGTGTCCCCATGCCGGATCAAGAACCAAACCTCGCCGTCCATCTCGAATGCCTGGATAAACGTGTGTTGCTCCCCACGGTTATGGCTGCGGAACCAGGCGTCCAGGTCTGCCTTCATGAGCGCCAGGGTTGCGGCGTCCGGCGTTTGGAACAGTTCCGGAAAGTCCATCGGATGGCACCCACCGTAGTACTCGAATGAGGCCAGCCGGTTGAATTGCAGCTCGTTGTGCTTCTCGGCGAAGAGTACCGGAGCCACCAACCAGACCTGAACCGCGAGATCGGCCGGCGATAGATTCGGATCAAGGACCAAACCGATCTGGGACTCTTCGACCGCCCGCAAGAGCCGATCATGGCCCTCCGCGTTGGCCATGCTCTCGATGGCGTGCAGGGTCTCGACCAAGGTCTCGGGTAGGCCCTCCTGGCCAAGGGCCATGCTGAAGACCGCACTGTAAAAGACCTCGTCGGCTAGGTGCGCAGCGGGCACCGTCAACCCCCGGATCCCCAGGTCTCGTTTGAACCCGTGAAGGAGATGCGTCAGCCAGGGCCGTCCGATCTCCTGGACGAAGCTAATCCTCGCGTATCGCTTGAACTGCATATCCGAGGGCTCATTCTGTCCGGCAAGCGGCCGGGACGCGACCGGATTTCGATCCGTGTCGCCGGCCAGAATGCCATGCCGGGTGGGACAAATACGGTCCTGCCCAGGGAATTCAACTCAGAAGTGGCTCGGACCCCGGAGCGAGAGGCGCGCTGGCCCGGCGGCAACCAGCTGCAGATGGGGAACCCCCAGGCGCAGGGCAGCCCGCCTGAGCCGCCGGAAGCGTTGGCAGAGAACCAGTTCTGGAGGGACTTCCTCGACGAGCGCGATGAGATCCTGAAGCTCAAGTGGATCGACTCGAAGAAAGAAGGCCGCGACATCGGCTTCCAGGAGGCGATCCGGCGCTGGCTCAAACACCGGCCCGGGTGGCGCAAGGCGCACTCGGCGGCGGCGGTGTAGCGTGTTCTGGCCCGGCCGTGGCGATTGCTGGCGGTGGTAACGTGATAGGAGGCAGTCCCTCCTATGAACTCCGCACGGACCAGCCAAGCTGGACTGCGTGGCCAGGTTCGGCAGCGCCTTGCATCCTCCTACCGCCGGAACTCCAACACGATGACCGCCGTCGCCCCGAGACCGAGCAGTCCAAAACCGGCCATCATGCCGCCAAAGGGGAACAGGAGACTCGCTCCTCCCGCGCACCCAACGAGACACCACAGATACACACCCCAAAAGCTGCTTCGTCGACATCCCGTGATGCGCTCCCCGAACAGCATTCCCATGCTGAATCCCGCCGCCGTAACCACCGCCGCCGTTAGCGTTGCCGTGTACGACGGGGGCACAGGCGGACGTGGCATCCTGGACAGCACCACTACCAGCCAGGCTGCGAACGCGACCGTCCCTCCGATGGCTGCCCCTCCCAGCCGAACGATCGCCGCCGTCACTTTCGACATACCACCTCACCACTGAGTCACTTCGCCCCGCTCACACGCCGACCATTCTGGCTTCGCCCCGCATCTCTGCCGAACGACCCAAGCTCAGCGACCCGGCGCACGGGAGGCAACGATTGCAACCACGATGCTCCCGCCGGGTTCGCTGCAGCGCATGGTTAGGCATACACCTTCCCCTCATCGGTGCAACGAACCGCATCCACGACCTCGATGCGGAAGCAACGAAATGATGCACTCATACCGAACGCTGCCTGAAACGTCACAATCAAATAAGGTGGCAATCTCTCTCCGTTACTAAACGTGCCGCGCTCCTGAACGGTGATGGTAAGCTCAAAAATCGCGTTCTGGTGATTGAATCCCTCCATCCGGAAATCATCCACGTCCTCAAACCTCAGCGTCGCCAACGTGTGCTGAGAAGTCGGACTCTGAATCAGGATGTGAATCTTGGCTGTGAGCACTGGCATAACATTGCTGTCGTCCCAGTCGCTGCCCGGTTTCATCTGGCCGCGCCAATGATGAAGCTCAACAACCTCCGCGTCATGAAAAGACGGCCAACCACCATAAATCCGCGTCAGCTTCTCACTCCCTGCAATCAATGACTCGATGCTCGCCATACGCTGTGTATGCCTAACGAAAAAGCTGACCGACAGCAGCGGGCAGCGGCATGAAATGGAAACTGCCATGGCCCGCTGCTGTTCGGTCCAGCGACTGGTTAGCCGTCCCGTTGTATCGTGTAACACGCATTGAGCCTGAGCTGACGAGTATCATGCTTCTGCCAGAAAACCGACTCCGAAATAACGCCGCCACGTGTCGCGC
>JAKQDD010000175.1 GCA_029556615.1 Verrucomicrobiota bacterium
TTCTTGTACTCGTGCGCCTCGTCGGCGATGAGCAGGTCGAACGTGCCTTGGGGAAGCTGCCTCTTGATGAACTCGGACGGCTGGTAGCCGCCCTCGCCGAAGCCGAACTCCATGTTGGCCATCGCGCGTTCCATCCGGTGCGCCTGGCGGTCCGAGAAGACCAGCTCGCCGCGGTCGTCCATCAGGTTGATAAACTCATGGATGTTGTCCCCGAGCATCGACGCGAGGAAGGCGTCGCCGAACTTCTGCATCAGCTTCTGCGCGGTGACTTCCCCGATGGTCGGAATGCGCTTCAGTGCTTTGAGCACGGCGGAGGACTGGTCGCTGGCGGACAGACCTCTGGGACGGATCAACGACCACAGCGGAGCACGGCAGTGGCTGCACTTGCGGCGGGACTCCTCGGCTTCGAGTTCGACCGGATTGATCGGCTCGCCGTCGAGGTCGGTGACGGTATGGCCGCAATCCGGGCACGCCGCCACGTCGCCGTGAAGCGTGCGCTGGCGAGTGAAGACGGGTTTCCAATGGAACCCCATCCGCATCCGCACGCGGCCCAGGACGAAGAACTCCTGACCCTGCGCCGGCACGCCCAAACGCTCGCGCAGCTTCAGCAGCTTGACCAGCGTGTCCGGGCCATTGAGCACCCAGACCTTGGCGCCGGCCACCGTCTCCTGAATTTCGCGCCGCCACTTGTAGACCAGGTGGGGTGGCGAGAGCACCAGGGTGCGGCGGTAGCCTTCGGCGTTGAGCACGGCGGCCGTGGCGATGCCGACGGTCGTCTTGCCGCAGCCCATCTCGCCATTGACGATCGCTGCGCGTTCGCCGCGATCGAGGAGCAGCTCGGTGGCGGCATGGACCACATCGGCCTGCGCGGGGAAGAGCTTGCGCTTGAGGCCCGCGAGGACGATCTGTCGTTGCGCCCTCGGCTGCCCGGTGTAGACCGGCGGATTGGCGCGGTTGAGCGAGTCGAGCAGCTCGTCGCCGAACTCGGATACGAAGTCCTGCAGGCTGAGCGTGAGGGGGGAAGCGACCGCTTCGAGCAGCTCGCCCTGCACAGCGGTTTCGGGACCGGTTTCAAGATCGAGGGACATGGTGATGCTCCTTAGCAATGGGGCATGCACCTCCCCCACGGGGCGATGGCATGCCCCGAGGTGGGAAAAATGTAACGGCGCAAGGCCGTCGAAGTGGATCAATACTCGCTGGGCAGCAGCAGCGTGGTGACGCTGCGATCCCATTCGGTGATGATCCAGAGCTTCAGGTTCGGCGTGACCTGGTAGGACGAGAACAGACGATCCTCGCCGGACTTCAGCGCGGCGTCGTTCAGTTGCCGATCGTCGTCGCTCAGGTCGCCCCAGTCGCCATGGAGATGGCGGCGCAGGAAAGGCGC
>JAKQDD010000229.1 GCA_029556615.1 Verrucomicrobiota bacterium
CGTTCCCGCCGGTCTCGTACCCAGACTCGGCGGCGGTATCGGCAGGCTGCAGGTCGCGCATGCTGAAGCGCCGCACCGGCTCGCCGGTCAGGAACTCGATCATGCGGATCAGCATGGCCAGGCGCGGATCGTCTTCGACCGAGTCCTCCGCGACCGCATCCACGGCCGCGGACGCGTTCTCGGCCGCGAGCGCGCCCTGGCCGGCGGCGGAGATCTCCACCGCCGGCCGCTGCGCGCCCGCAGTTACCGGGACGGCATCCCGCGTGCCGCGCCAGACTTCGAGGCGCTCGCTGGTTTCCAGCGACTGCGCGAAACGGTGCGAGGACTGGAGTTCGACACTGAAGGCGGCGACTTTCATGGTGAGGGCATCGAAAACGTGACTGAACGGTACACCTAACGACATCCAGGCATGGTCCTTGACCCCGACCGTTCCCCTCGAAATCCATCTTCGGGGGGCCGACGCTCGCATCCATCCGTCAGGGGGAGAACGTACTCGAGGCGCAATAGAAACTCGTTGAGCATTCATGAACACGATCTATATTGAATTGCGTCCAATTGCATCCAGGCACGTACCGACGACTCCCGCACTCTTCGATAACACCAAGCTCAGGAGATCACACATGCCCACCCCAGGAGCCTATCGATTGCTGCTCGCCCTTGTCGCCACAGCGACCGTCTCGAGCAGTCATGGAGCAGTCATCGCCTCGCAACCCGCCGACATCGCTGTCGGCTGGGTCCAGGTATTCAACGACCGGCTCGGCTATGGCCGCTTCTTTGCCGGTGCCGGGACGGACCGTCTGCGCGTGTCCGCGAGCGTGGTCCCCTCACCGGATACGGACTTCTACGATCAGAGCTCGAACGGGGACGAGACCGCGATCTTCCTGACGCACCCCTCCACGCCTGCGCTCAATGCCCCCCTGCAGTTCGTCGGCCTCCAATCCGGCGGCGGCGGGGTGAAGAACGAATACACGACGAGCTTCAATCTGGCCAATCCCTCCGTACAGAGCCAGCTCGCCGCCTGGGACGCGACTCCGTTCGCGTTACGAATCGAGAACGTCTCCGCCCCCGGCGGCGAGACCACGAAGTGGGTCACGGCCCCGGACTACGACAGCAGCGTCAACCTGCCCTTCCTTCAGGACGTCGCGATCACCGGCGGCGGCCTCGCCCCCACGCTGTCGTGGACCGTGCCGGACACCACCGCGCCGATCACCAACATCCGCATCCAGCTTCGGCGCATCGAAGCGGAGGAACCCGGTCGCATCACGGCTGCAACGCTCGTGCACCAGGCCGTCCTGCCGCTGGGCAGCAGCGGATACGCGCTGGATCAGGCCTTCAGCAACGGCGGGCTTCCCGGGCTGCCGAGCGGCCTGGAGCAGGGGCGCAAATACGAGGTGGCGGTGATCCTCGAATCCGTCGAACCGGGCCTGATCAAGGGACGCGCGCGCACCTTCTTCGAATTCACCCCGCTTGCCGACGACGCCGGCAACAAGACGATCTACCTGCCAAGTGTCGACAGTGCAGGAAACTTCAACTTCGACATCGAGGTGAAGGCCGGCGAGACCATCCTGATCGACCCGGTGGTCGCGGTCGGCTACGACTATCAGATCGGCAGCGGAGATCCACTGTTCGCGAGCGTCACCCTGCCGAACGTCGGTGACGGGATCTTCGAACTCTGGCTATATGACATGAACATCGCCGACTTCGTGTTCGAAACCCTGCTGGATGCAGGACAGCGCTTCGACTTCGGCGGCGGCGGTGTGGATCGGTTCCGCGTGCTTGGCATCGAACCGTCGGCAGGACTCGACCCGACCGATGTGCAGGCTTTCGTGACCGAGATCGGGTTTGTCGGCAGTGGCCGTTTCACCGGTCGCATGACCCCGATCACCGCCAATTTCACTCCTGTGCCGGAACCGTCTTCACTCGCGCTGCTGATCGTGGCCGCGCTTGCGCTCGGCGGAACGCGACGCAGCTGCTGCCGCAGACCCCCGCTGCGTTAGGATTGACGGATTCCCGCCTCACCCGGAGTCCGCCATGAGCAACAAGCATCGCCATACCCTGGAAGCGATCTTCCGTGACCCCCCGGCCGGCAACCTGCACTGGCGCGAGGTGGAGTCCCTGCTGAACCACCTCGGTGCCGAGGTCGAGAGCGGCCACGGCGC
>JAKQDD010000026.1 GCA_029556615.1 Verrucomicrobiota bacterium
CGGGGCGTCGACACCAGCCGCACCCCCTCCGGCGTCAGCACGTCCACCGCGCCCGCCTCCCCAAGATCGGGGGCCAGGATCACCTGGAACTGCGTCTGCCGGGCCACGAAATGACCGCTCTCCGCCTGTTCGAACTCCGCCTGGCTGGAAACCCACCTGCCGCTCCCCGGCTCCGCGTAACAAATGCCGGGCTCCAGTTCGACATAGCTGTGAGTCACACGGCTGCGGTGGCCCGCGGCGTCCGCTTCCTCGGCCACCCACTCGATCTCCTGATGGTTGGGGCCGGCGTCGAGAATCGTGTATTCGGGCTCAGCGGCCTCGAGAGAGGCCGGCAGGAGCCCCGCCCCACAGACGATTGCCGCTGTCAGTGCCGGCAGCGAAGGAAGGGCGGGCGCTTTCATGGCACCAAGCAACGTCGATACAATGGGCTTTTCGTCGTGTCCCGGACTTCCCCGCTCCGATTCCCGAGCCCGTCAAGAGAAGATTCGTGGACCTGCCGGCTCCCGGCACCGTTCTTGCCTCCCCGTCAGACTCTCTGGCGCCGCTGGGAACCGGCCCCGCCCCGGCCGCCTTCCGGCACCACGACCCCGCAGGCCGCCGCCACCGCCCCCGCCGGCACGGCCACCATCACCAGCATCGTCTGCGAGCGGTGGTACCCGATCGGCAAGGTGGGCCTGAACACGGTCGTGGCCAAGATCGACACGGTCACGCTCACCGAGGGCACCGATTACGATGTCGACCTCGACGTGGGCCTGATCCGGTTCCACGACACCGCCAGCGTCGATGCCGGCGACAATGTGGACCTCACCTTCGGCAACGTGGCGGTCGACTTCGAAACCTTCACCGGCCTCGAGACGCCGACCTTCCGGGGCGATGTCATGATCCTCGAGACGAACCAGTTCTCGAAGATCCCGCTCAAGACCACGACCTTCACGGGCGTACTGCGGGCGACGGAGTTCCCGACCCAGAGCGGCGAGTTCGGCACCTGGAAGGTCCGGGCGACGGCGACCACCAAGCCCGCCATCAAGCGGCGGTCGGCGGCGTAGTTCCAACCAACCCCGAGTCGGGGAGCAATCGCACGGTGCGTTTACTCCCCGGCTTCTTCAATCCCTCACCCCACCATGAGTGACTTTGCCATCCTGCAC
>JAKQDD010000073.1 GCA_029556615.1 Verrucomicrobiota bacterium
CGGCGCGGGTGCAGATGTAGAGCCCCCCTGCGTTCGGGACAATCGAGCCCGTCCCGATGCGCTGATTAATGTGACCGGACAGGTCATCGGGCGACAGGGAGGCGGTCAGCGCCTGTAATTGTTGGAGGTCTGATTGGATGAGGGCGTGTTTTTTTTCGGCTTCGGCGGCGGCTTCGAGGGCGTGTTTTTTTTCGGCTTCGGCGGCGGCCTGCTGTTTTCGGAGAGCGGCCAGCTCCACGTCTGACCGGACGCGGTAGGACTGATATTCCCGGGTCAGGGCGTCAGCGGCCCCGCGCCATCGGAGCGCGGACCGCCGCTCCGCTTGACCGTAGAGAATCAGCCCCGTTATGACAACGGCCAGCACAGCGGCCGCGATGATCAGGCTGGATCTGAGTTTGGCGCTCATGTGACTCACCACCGCATGCCCTCGATGAACGCCGCTGTTGGTCTCGGGCGGACAAGATACGCCGTGTCTATGTGCACGAGATTTCGACCGGCGGCCAGGTAGCGTTTCCAGCCAACGCGGAGGAGCGGCCGGGTGGATATGATCGTATTTTTGAGGGCGATTAATTCGTCCGGGGATGTGACGGCCAAATCGAGGGCCAACCCGAAAAGGTGGGCTGACAACGGACCGCCCTTGACGGCGGCATTATGAGCCGGACAGCGATAGCCGGAGTTAATCGGGATCGGCCGGCCCCAGGCTGTGCGAATCCCGGCGAACGCAATGAACAGGGCCGCGAATGCCGGGAGGGGGTTGTTCTCGTCGTAGTCGAACGGGAGCTGTCCACAGCAAGAACAGGCAAACTCGGAGCGGAGAATATACGGGGAGATAAATTGCGGGGAGGCCATCGCTCAGACCTCCCCGCGGGAAAGGAGGAAACCCAGAAAGGAGGAGGAACCAAATGGAGAACGCCCTTTTTCCACGCCCCCATTATATGGGCTGGATTTATAGCGGAGCCGCTATCTGTAGGGGTGATATGGGTACGAGGTGAAGGATTCCTTCACTTGACAAGATTTCGTGGTTGTGATTTTTCGTCCGGGTCGATGTGGATGATGCGCGTTCGCCCGCGCTTGACGGCCATGAGTCGGCATGGATCTTCGCAATCGTAAAATACCTCGAAGCCCTGGCGGGAGAGGCGATAGGCGATTCTCTGCCGGGCGCGCCGGAGTCGTTGCTTGGCGGCGAGTTCGCTCATGCTCAATTCCCATCATCCCCGGGCCCGGCGTTTGCGACATGCGGACCCCGGGCATAATGCCCGCGGGCGTATTCTTCGATGTTGTCCTGGGACAAGTGGGCGGAACGATGGGTCTGGCAGCAGTACCGGACATATGGGTTCGTGGTCTTGAAGATTTTCTTGCAGAACCAGCACTTGAAGCTGTAGACCTTGGCCCGGCCGGATGATACGGCCTCACGCTCGGCGCGGCGGGCGGCCATCTTGGGCGATATCGCGTTGTAGGATCGGCGGCGGGGCTTTTGATCGGC
>JAKQDD010000077.1 GCA_029556615.1 Verrucomicrobiota bacterium
CGCAGGTGGTGGAGCGGGCCGGGGTGTACGTGTTCATGAACCCGCGGGGCACGCCGTGGACCCTGTACGTGGTGTACGACGGCCTGCACGGCCGGGCGGTGGGGTTCTACCAGCAGCCGGGGTTCGACGACCGGTCGCACCTGTCCGACCGCAACACCGCGGACAACCCCGACACCTGCTTCTGACGGAAATGCATCCGGCCGGCCCATCGGGACCGGCCACAATCGGCTGACCGTTGAATTTCTAAACTCCCGGGTATCCTCCGATCCCCGGGAGTTTTTTTGCGCTCATCTCCCAAATCGGACATCGGAAATCGGACTTCGGAAATCGGACCTGGGTTCTGGGACCTGGGTTCTGGGACCTGGGCTCTGGGACCTGGGCTCTGGGACCTGGGTTCTGGATACCAGTTCCCAGCACCCAGGTCCCAGGTCCCGAATCCCCGCATAATCCAACTCGAATCCAAAGAGCCAGGATACGCAATCACCAATAACCAAAAATCCGAATCACCCAATGACAACTGAAAATTGATCAATGACCAATGAAAAATGAATGCCGCCTCGCCCCATTCACCCATTCACCCATTCACCCATGAACCGTCCCGTTGTATAATCTCCCCAGAATTCATACTCCATTCGGGAGGCAATATGCGCAATCGACTCGTCGTGTTGGCCGTCTGCCTGATGCTGCTGGCCGGCGTCGCCGCCGCGGCCAAGTTCCAGCCGGTGTCACCGAAGGCGACCGACGGACGCCTCGGCCATCCGGGCCTGATCGTGCGCCCTCACCTGGCCGCACCGCCGGCGCCGGAGCCGCTCCCCGCCAAGCAGGCCGAGGGGATCCGCGTGCTGTTCGTCGCGGCCGATGACGGGCTCGGTCCCATCGCCGCCCAGTTGATGGCCTATCCGGACATCGTTGCAGTGGACTGGTACGATGCCCGCATGGGCACGCCAACTGTGGATTATCTGCTGACCTATGACGTGGTGATCGCGCACTCGAACTATGTCTACGCCGACAATGTCGCCATGGGCGACACGTTGGCGGACTA
>JAKQDD010000148.1 GCA_029556615.1 Verrucomicrobiota bacterium
GAATTCCGGGGGCGGTTTGGGGAGCGGCGGCGGACGGGGGCGCGGCCGATGCGTGGGGTGGCGGCGTTGGGGCACTTGATGACGCTGCGGGACCTGCGGGTGGACGCGGTGGGATAGGCGAGGAGCCCACCGGCCCGGGAAGCCAGAGGACGAACCCATCTTTCACATCGCCAACACTTCGAGATCGGCAACAGCCGGGGGAAGGGCTGCGCCCATGGGATCCCGACGGGGTCCGCGAACCGGGTCGGAGACCCACGAATCGGCCGTCGTCGCCGGATGATGAACCGATGAAGCCACGATGAGCGGGGCTGCAAGGCGCATTGGGTGCGCCGGCCGACTATGAACCTGGCACGCTGTCAAATCCCTGTGTCTCGAACGTCCGCCAGCGGCTGCTCCTGGCGAGGGGCCGCCTCAGACCGATGCCGCATCCAGTCCCGAGGAACGGTGCCGCAAACAAGGTGACGGACTCATAGTCTCCACGAGGAACGGTGCCGCGTACAAGGTGACAGACTCATAGTCTCCAGACGTGTTTCACAAGTCGAGGACTCCACGACTCTTCCCAGACTCGCTGGGAACATGGGCTTCGCCTGCGGCGAGCAGCACCGCCGGATCGCGCGGGCAACATCGACAACAGGTTGGTAGATATTCTCTGACAAGGGGCTAGATCCAGAGGTCGAGGACACTCGTGGGCCGGTCGCTTGCCTTGGCGCTGGCGCGCGGGTAGGGTGGCGGCATGGAACTGGTCACGGTCTTTCGGACCTTCAGCTCGGCGGAGGCGCAACTGGTGCGATCGCGACTCGAGGCGGCGGAGATTATCGCGGTCATCACGCATGAAGGGGCGGGGCTGTCGATTGACGGCTACTCGATGGCCGCGGGGGGCATCCTGGTGCAGGTTCCGGCGGATCGGGTCGAGGATGCCCGGGCGTTGCTGGCATCCCGGGCCGAGGGGGAAGGGGATGGGCAAGGGGAGGCGGAACTGTGAGGGCTGCGCTGGAGCGGTTGCAGGAGGAACTCGAGGCTGGCGACCTGCTGTTGGGGGAGGCGGTGCGGAGGGCGTGCGCTGGGGACAAGTGGTATGCGAGTCGGATGCCGGAGGCGGTGGCCCGGCCGCGGACGACGAGGGCGGTGTCACGGATTCTCGAGGGGGCGCATCGGCATCGGATTCCGGTGACGCCGCGGGGAGGGGGCCACGGGTATGTGGGGGGGTGTGTTCCGGTGGCGGGGGGTGTGGTGCTTGACCTGTCTCGGATGCGGCGGATTGTGGAGATTCACGAGGGCGACTTTGTGGCGGTGGTGCAGCCGGGGGTGGTTACAGACCGGCTGCAGGCGGCGGTCGAGGCCCGGGGTTTATTTTACCCGCCGGATCCAGCCAGCCGGTCGGATTGCACTTTGGGGGGGAACATTGCCACGAACGCGGGAGGGCCGCGGTGTTTGAAGTACGGTGTGACGCGGGACTACGTGCTCGGGCTCGAGGTGGCGTTGGCGGACGGCACGGTGGCTCGTCTGGGGAGCCGAACACACAAGAACAAGACGGGGTTTGATCTGGCGCGGTTTTTTGTCGGATCGGAAGGCCTGCTGGGGGTGATTACGGAAGCCACGCTGAAGCTCCTGCCGCGTCCGCCCTATCGCTCGGCGTTGTCCGCCGGCTTTCCTTCGACGGCGTCAGCGGTGCGGGCGATCCAGGGGGTATTCCGGGCGGGTTTTCTTCCTTGCGCGCTCGAGGTGGCGGATGCGTTCACGCTGGCGGCGGCGCGGCGGAGGACGGGGAGCGTCCGTTTGGACGGGTGTGGGGGCCATGTGATTGTCGAGTTGGACGGCCAGGAGCGGTCGGTGCGTGCGGAGCTGCGGGCAGTGGAAGCGGTGTTGGCCGGGCATCACCCGCGGTTTGTCGAGCGGGCGAACGGGGCGTTGGCGTGCGAGGGCTTATGGCAACTGCGGCGGGAGTTTTCCTATGCGTTGCGGGACACGGGGCTGACGAAACTGAACGAGGACATCGCGGTGCCGCGGGGGCGGCTCGAGGAGCTGCTGGGGTTCACTGAGCGGCTGCAGCGACGGCATGGCTTTCCGATCGCCTGTTTCGGGCACGCGGGGGACGGGAACATCCATGTCAATGTGATGGTTGACCGCGAGCAGGCGGGGGCGGACGAGCGGAGCCGGGCGGTTTTGGACGCGTTATTCAGCCAGGTTCTGGCCTGGGGCGGTGTGATCACGGGGGAGCATGGGATTGGCCTGGCGAAGAAGCCGTGGTGGGAGCAGGCGATTCCCCCTGAGGTCCGCCGGCTGCACGCGGTGGTCAAGAAGGCGCTGGACCCGCGTGGCATTTTGAACCCGGGCAAGTTCGTTTGAGCCAGTCGGCGAGCTGGGCCAGGGCGCGAGCGCGGTGACTGATCCGATTTTTCACGGTGTCGCCCATTTCGGCGAACGTGAGATTGAATCCCACGGGTTGGAAGAGCGGGTCGTAGCCGAACCCGGCCTGGCCGCGGGGTGCGGTGAGGACATGGCCTTCGCAGGTGCCTTGGAAAACAGCGGCGTCGGGCACGGGCGCGGGAGGGGGGATGACGGGGACGGCGGCGATGGCGCACCGGAAGCGGGCGGTGCGGGCGTGAGGGGGCACGGCTTCCAGCTGCCGGAGGAGGGCGGCGTTGTTGTCGGCGTCAGTGGAATTCCCGGTGTAACCGGTGGTTCTGGCGGCGTAGCGGGCGGAGAAGACGCCGGGGTCACCGTTCAGGGCGTCGACTTCGAGACCGGAATCGTCGGCCAGGACGAGCCAGGGTGCGGCGGGTGGGACTGGGACGGTTTGGGAGAGCCACTCGGCGAGCGCGCGGGCTTTTTTCGCGGCGTTACCGGCGAAGGTGGTGGCGTCCTCGACGGGGCTGGGCGCGTCCGGGTAATCGGCCAGGGAGCGACAGGTCAAGGCGGGGTCGAGGAGGGCCTGGATTTCGCCGACCTTATGGCGGTTGCGTGTGGCGATGAGGATCGTGAGCATCCGGGCTTGGAGCCTGCCGGAAACAGGGAGTGTGGGGAAATGGAATTTGCAGTTGCGAGTGGAGACTCTAGCGAGGCGCCGCCTCAGACCTAACGAAGTCCGCGATCGTATGAAGCCTGCCTGCCTTTCCGGACCCTCTCTTCCGAGCCTCGCTAATGTAGAGTCCTCGAAGGCAGGGGGGTGGGGTTGGAACGGCGGGGGCCAAACTTGACCTAATCGCATCGACTTTCACAAATCGAGGACTCTAGCGGCGGGCTGGACGGGGGGGTGGCGAGCGGGATAGGGTGGCTGGAGTATGGCCAACGACGGATCGAGTCGGCTGAAGAAATTGCAGGAGGAAGCGCAGGACGCGCTGGACGACTCGAGGCTTGCCCGGCGGGACGAGGCAGAGATCTCGCGGTTTCAGGCGTTTTTGAACTTCTGGATGCTGGTTTTTCGGAGCTATGTCAGGAACCGGTGTCCGCTGCGGGCGTCGGGTTTGGCGTATGCGAGTCTGCTGGCGATGGTCCCGATGCTGGCGGTGGTGTTGAGCGTCTCGAGCAGCCTGCTACGGCGTCAGGGTGAGGAACCGATCTACCGTTTCATTGACACGATGGTCGAGCGTCTGACGCCGTCGGTGCAGGGGCCGATGCTGCCGGGGTTTCGGGGCCATTCGCTGTCGGACGCGGCGGTGACGAACGGGCTGGCGGGGGGGGAGCCCGGGCTTGACCGGATGCAATACGAGGACACGCGGCGGGAGGTGGCGCGTCAGATCCACGAATTTGTGGGGAACATCCGGAGCGGGACGCTTGGGGTGACGAGCATGGTGGCGCTGTTGTTTGTGGCGATTGGGATGCTGAGCCGGATCGAGGACACGTTCAACGACATCTGGGGGGTGGCGCGGGGGCGGAGCTGGTTTACGCGGATCGTGCAGTACTGGGGGGCGATCACGCTGGGGCCGATCGTTCTGGCGGTGACCGTCACCCTGACGAGCGGGCCGTATTTTCAGGCGACGCGGGGTTTTCTCGAGGCGTTTGGGAGCGCGGGGGCGTGGGCGGTGAAGGCGGGGATGGCGTTGCTGCCGTACGTGATCTGGAGTCTGGCGTTTGCGGTGTTTTACCAGCTGATGCCGAACACGCGGGTGCGGTGGCGGGCGGCGTTGGTGGGCGGGGTGCTCGGGGGGTGTTTGTGGCAATTGAACAGCGAATTCAGCGTGCTCTACGTCTCGAGGGTGGTGACCAACAGCCAGATCTACGGCAGCCTTGGGATGATCCCGATTTTCATGATCGGGCTGTATTTCGCCTGGGTGATCCTGTTGTTTGGGGCTCAGGTGGCGTATGCGTATCAGAACCGGCGGGCGTATCTTCAGGAGAAGCAAGCGGAGGGCGTGCACCAGCGGGGGCGGGAGTTTGTGGCGTTGCGGCTGATGACCCAGGTGGCGGTGCGGTTTCAGCGGAACGAGAAGCCGGGGACGCTGACGGAGCTGGCGGAGGCGGTGGGGGTGCCGACGCGGCTTGCGGTCCAGTTATTGCAGAGTCTGGCGGGGGCGGGTTTGGTGGTCGAGGTGAACGGCGGGGAGGTGGCGTATGCGCCCGCCCGGCCGTTGAGCCACATCACGGCGCACGAAGTCCTGCTGGCGATTCGGGCGGGGCAGGGGATCGAGCCGAGCACGCGGGCGGACGCGAGCCGCGCGGCGGTGCGCGAGCACTTTGACCGGATTGCCGAGGCGGAGCGGGGGGCGGGGTCTTTGACCCTGGAAGCCTTGGCGCTTCAGTCGACCGGTTCGGCGGAGCGGACGGTGTAGCCGCCGGATTTTTCGTCGGCTTCGAGTCGGAGCAGGCCGCGTTTTTCCGCTTCGCGGAGGAGGTCGTTGAACGACCGGAAGCCGTGGGCGCGTTCGTTGAACCCGGGGCGGCGTCGTTTGATGGCGTCTTTGATCATCGAACCCCAGATCCGCTCGTCCTCGTCGCGATCCTCGGCGATGGCGTTGAAGGTTTCGACGAGGAGATCGAGGGCTTCGGCGGCGGTGGGGCCTTTGGCCTCGCTGGCGGCGGGTTTGGGGCTGGGGGTGTTGGCGGGGGTTCTTCCCTTGGTCTTGTCCGGGGCGGGCCGGACGAGGTCGTCGTAGTAGAGAAACTCGTCGCAATTGCCGATGAAGAGGTCGGAGGAGGAGTTTTTGACGCCGACGCCGATGACGGTTTTGGCGTTTTCGCGGAGCTTGCTGACCAGGGGGGAGAAATCGGAGTCGCCGCTGAGAATGACGAAGGTATCGACGTGTCCCTTGGTGTAGCAGAGGTCGAGCGCATCGACGACCATGCGGATATCGGCGGAGTTTTTGCCGGACTGCCGGATATGGGGGATTTCGATGAGCTCGAAGGCGGCCTCGTGGAGGTCGCGTTTGAACTCCTTGTAACGTTCGAAGTCGCAGTAGGCTTTTTTGACGACGATATGGCCTTTGAGGAGGAGACGTTCGAGCACCTTGCGGACATCGAAGCGGGGGTAGTGGGCGTCCCGGGCTCCGAGCGCGATGTTCTCGAGGTCGAGGAAGACGGCCATGGTGGTATTAATGACGCGGTCCTTCATGGTGATGGGGGGAGTGTATCCGAAGCGGGCGGCTTGTTAAAGGGTCTGTGGAGGAATGAAATCGGGTGTTGCTGGAGGGGTTCGGCCGAGCGGGAGTGGGTGGTGCTCAATAGCCGAGGAGGAGCGAGGGCTGATCGCGGTCTTGTCCGAGCCGGAACCGTGGCGAGGCTTTGAGGGAGAGCATGAACGCGATGGTGACATCGTCATCGCGGGTTCGGTTGTCGCGGAGGCGCAGGGTAAGGGCGGCGGTGACGCTTCGGAGGTCGCGGTAGAGGGTGTAGTACTGTTCTTCGAGCGTGCCATCGCGGGCCTCGTAGTGGTGGCGGAGGCGGACGCCCCAGTTTTCGCTGAGGCGCACGGCGAGGCTGCTGAGGATGAGGTTATTGCCGGAGTCGGGCCCTTCTCCCGGCAGCTCGCGGAGGTAACGGTGTCCCAGGCGGAGGCTCCACTGGTCATTAGGTTCGAGGGTGGCGGTATGATTGGCCATGCGCCAGGTGGTGGTATTGATGTCGTAGCGCAGCTCGGAATCGAGGGTGAACCAGGACCGCGGCTTGAACTGGAGGTCGGAGTAGGCATCGCCCCAGGTCTGCTGGTCGGACCGTGGGCGCAGCCGCCAATCGACGAAGGCGGCCCACCGGAGCAGGTCGTCGACGGTGCCGTCGCGTTTGGTCTGGAGTTTCTGGTGGAGGCCGAAGCGGATGACGTTCTGGCTGTCGATGGAATCGATGTTGTTGTAATTGGGGAAGTCGATGGGGAGGAGCTCGAAGGTTTGGAGCTCGTAATCGAACTGGGGGAGCTCGGTGGGTTCGCGGCTGGGGTTGGGGACGTAGACGTAATTGACGGAGGGTTCGAGGATATGGCGGAGGCCGCGGACATCGAGCAAGCGGCTGCGGGCCGTGGGCCAGAGGCGGGAGGCTTTGGCGGAGACCTCGGCGCCGGTGTGGAGGACCCAGCGCTCCTGGTTGGCGAGCAGGGTGGCGTCGTCGCCTTCGTCGTCGCCGTAGACCGTATAGCGGCCGCCGATCCGGGGGGTGACGTTCAGCCAGCCTCCGAGGGTTTGCGGGAGGAGCAGTTCATGGTAGGTATCGGCTCTGAGGGCGGCGTGGTTGGTGGCAGGCGCGAAGTCACCGCCCCGGAACCGGTAATAGCCCATGGAGCTTTCGCTTTCGTAGAAGACGGGGGTGACGCCCAGCTGCTGTCGGAGTCCGGTGAGCTTGACATCGGGGAGGCGCTCGACGGTTTGGTCGAAGTCATTGACCTGGGGTTGGACGTAGAGGTTGAGGCTGAAATTGGACCAGAACTTGTCGAGTTCGACGAAGGACTTGGGCTGGACATCATTGCGGTACTCGGCTTCGAAGAAATCGCGGAGCATCTGGGCATCGCTCATGGCGTTGACGGAGACCTGGGCGGTGAGATTGGTGAGGAGGTAAGCCGAGTGAGCGAACCGGATGCGATAGCGATCGGGGTCGATCGGCCGGTTCAACTCATCGACGTCGGGGTCGTCGTCGTGCAGGGCGTAGGCCTTGAATTCCCCCTGGCCCCACCGGCCGAGGTTGTAGAAGAAGTCGGGTCCGCCGGCGACGCCGCGTTTGTAGCGGTAGTCGAGGTGGAGATCGGCGGACAGGTTCGTTGCGATGGACCAGTGGTAGGTATTCAGGAGGAACGGTCCGTAGAGGCTGCGGTAGCCCGGGAGGACGACCCAATGGTTCGGGTGCCGGTCGAAGTGGCGTCGGTATTTGGGGAAGTAGAAGACCGGGACTTTGCCGAGGTAGAGGGTGGCGTGGCGCGCCTCGAGGTACTTGCCGGGGACGAACGTCAGTTGCCGGGCCTTGACCCGGTAGCCGGGTTCAGCGACGTCGTCGGTGGTGACGAACGCGTTGGTGGCGGAGTGAGTCTGGGCGGGGATGTCACCCTCGAGCCCTTCGCCGGCGGCGAAGAACGGGCGCATGCCGGTGCGGAAGGCGCCGGTTCGCATGCTGCGCGTCTGGAAGTTGTACTCGAGGCGGTCGCCGGTCCAGAGCTCGGTGCCGCGTTCGAGGTGGACGTTGCCCTCGGCCTGGACTTCGGTTGTATCCCGATTCAGCACGATGCGGAGGGCGGTGAGGGAGGCGTCGCCGTAGGTCACGCGGATGCCGGCCGGGTCGGCGAGGATACCGGTGTTCTCGTCGTAGTCGAGGGTACCCTGATCGCTGAGCGCGTGGATCTCGAGCACGGCTTCCTCGGGGCGATCGGCACCCTGGCCGGTGCACACCAGCACCAGCGCCAGCAGAACGGGGGTCCACCGCCAACGACTCATCTGTCGGCGACGCTAACGGAAACGGGCTGAAACTGCCAAGCTGGATATTTTGCGGGCACTCGGCTACGGTTCCGGGCGGCATGGATCGAGTGGTGCGATTGGCAGTGATTCTCCTGGTTATCCTGGCGACGGGCGGTCCTCTGGCCCGGGGCGCTTCCTGGGTGACCCCGGGCGATGTCTGGCGCGGATGGAAGGGGACGGGCGAGGCGTCGAGTCCGGACGCGACGGCGTGGCGGGCGGTGGATTTTGACGATCAGGCGTGGCCGGAGTGGCGGTTGCCGGTCTTTTTTGGCGAGGCGCTGGCGGGGACCGAGCTGGGGGACATGGCCGGCGAGTACTCGTGCATCTACCTGCGGCGGGCCCTGGTGGAGGCGGTGCCCGGGGAGATCTCGCACGTGCGTTTGGGGGTGGTTTGCGATGCGGGGTTTGTGGTCTGGCTGAACGGGCGGGAGTTGGTGCGGCAGAACGTGCCGGACGGCGAGCCGGGGGTGGAGACGGCGGCCGCGAGCGAACCGCCGGCGCCGGTGGCGTATGGAACCTATGCGATCCCGGTGCAGCCGGGCTGGATCGTGCCGGGGACGAATGTGCTGGCGGTGCAAGTGTTCAGCAGCGGGCGTGGGGACGACGATTTCCTGTTCGACGCGGGGTTCGAGGCGGATCGGGACACGGCGGCGCCGGGGGTGGAGACCGTGATTCCCGCACCGGGCGATCGGTTGCGGAGCTTCACGTATCTGGAAGTGCAATTTGACGAGCCGGTGGTGGGGGTGGAGGCGGCGGATCTGCTGATCAACGGGGTGGCGGCGACGCACGTGCTCGAGTTGGCTCCCGGCGATTTCCTGTTCACGTTCGAGAGTCCCGGGGACGGGGCGGTGACCGTCGGATGGCGGGAGGGGCACGGGATTGCCGACGGCGTTGCGGACGCGCATCCGTTTGAGGCGGGGACGTGGTTGTACGTGGTGGACTCGACGATGGCGGCGCCCGGGGTGTTTCTCTCCGAGATCATGGCGGACAACCGGAAGACGCTGAACGACGAGGATGGGGAGAGCTCGGACTGGATCGAGGTGGCGAATCCGGGGGAGGAACCGGCGAATCTTGCGGGCTGGCATTTGACGGACGACGCGGGCGAGTTGCGGCGGTGGGCATTTCCGGACGTGGACGTACCGGCGCGGGGTTACCTGCTGGTCTTTGCCTCGGGGAAGGACCGCTCGATCCCGACGGGGAAGCTGCACACGAACTTCAAGCTGGCGGCGGAGGGCGGGTATGTGGCGCTGGTGGATCCCTCGGGGCGGGTGGTATCCGACTTTGCCCCGGGCTATCCGCAGCAATGGACTGATGTGTCATACGGCCGGGCGTTGGGGGCGGAGGATTTCCAGGGCTACTTTGATCGGCCGACGCCGGGGCAGGCGAACGCGGCGTCCGGCCCGGGGTTTGCGCCGGAGGTTGAGTTCACGCGGGGGAGCGGTGTTTTCACGAACGCGTTTCTGCTGACGCTGTCGACGACGCCGGGCGGCGCCGTGATCCGGTACACGACGAACGGCACGGTCCCGACGGCGGGGTCGTGGGCCTACGGGGCTCCCTTATGGATCAGCAACAGCGTGCAGATCCGGGCCCGGGCGTTTGTGGACGGGCTGCTTCCGGGGCCGCCGCGGAGCGAGACGTTTTTCCGTTTGCACACGAACCTGGTGAATTTCACGTCGAACTTGCCGGTGTTGGTGTTGAACACCGCGGGGCGTCCGGGGGCGACGAGCAGCAAGCTGACCTACGCCCATCTGTCGGTGTACGAGCCGGTGAAGGGCAGGACGACGCTACTGCAGCCGCCGACGCTCCTGACGCGGGTTGGGTTTCAGATTCGGGGCTCGTCGACGGAGGGGATTGCGAAGTCGAGTTACAAGGTCGAGGTGTGGGACGAATTCGACCGGGATCGGAAGGTCGAGGTGCTCGGTTTGCCGGCGGATTCGGACTGGGTGTTGTACGCGCCGAACAATTTCGAGCCGGTCATGATCCACAATCCCTTCATCCACCAGTTGAGCCGGGACATGGGCCGGTACTCATCGCGGACGCGTTTTGTGGAGCTTTACTACAATCGGACGACGGGCCCGTTGCAGTCGAACATGTACGCGGGGGTTTACGTGCTCGAGGAGAAGGTCAAGATCAGCCCGGACCGGGTGGACCTTGACGAGCTCGAGCCCGAGCATGTTCAGGCGCCGGAGGTGACGGGGGGGTACCTGTTGAAGATCGACCGGCTGGATCCGGGCGACACGGGTCTGTCGGTGGCGGGCGTGAGGATGGCGTACGTGGATCCGAAGGAGAAGGAGATGAAGCTGGCGCAGTGGCTGCCCCATCGGACGTATCTGCGGAGCTACTTCACGAACTTCCACGGTGTGCTGAACAGCACCCGCTGGCTGAATCCGACCAACGGGTACCGGATGTTCGTGGATGTGGACGCCTGGATCGACTATCATGTGCTGGAGACGTTGAGCTTCAACGTCGATGCTCTCGGTCTCAGCACCTACCTGCACAAGCCCCGGAGCGGGCGGATCACGTTCGGTCCGCACTGGGATTTCGACCGCGCCCTCGGGTCCACGGACGGCCGGGATGCGAATCCGAGAGTGTGGCACAGTGGCGCGCTGTTCAGCGCTCCGTGGTGGGGTCGGCTGTTCACGGACAAGGATTTCGGGCAGCAGTGGCTGGATCGCTGGCAGGCGCTGCGGGGGACGCATTTCTCGCTGACGAACCTGCACGGGCTGATTGATCGCCTGGCGAACGAGGTGCGCGCCGCCCAACCCCGCGAGTACCAGAAGTGGCGCGTGGCCCCGCGCGGCGGCACCTACCAGACGGAAATCAACTTCATGAAGAACTGGGTGTCGAACCGGGTGAACTGGATCGACAGCCAGCTGACGCGGCCGCCGGTCCTGAGCCACGCCGGCGGTCCGGTGTCGCCGGGACTTGCCGTCACGCTCACGGTTCCGACGAACACGACGATCTACTACACGCTCGACGGCACGGATCCGCGGGTGTCGCAGGACGGTTTCGCGCCCTCGGCCCGTGTCTACACCGGCCCCGTCGTCATTCAGGACAACGCGCGGATCGTGGCCCGGGCGCGGGATCCGAAGAAGAAGCAGACCGGCGGGGCGCCGTCGAATGTTCCGTGGTCGGGGCCGGTTGCGGCGACGTTTGTGGTACGGACTCCGCCGCTGTTGCTGACGGAGATCATGTACCATCCCTCGAAGGCGCCTGGGGATGCCGGTTTGGCTTCCGACTATGAGTATGTCGAGCTGATGAATGCCGGCACTGCGGCGCTGGGCCTGGTGGGATTTCGGCTGACGAACGGGGTGGACTACGTGTTCACGGCCGCGAGCGGCGTGACGCGGCTCGAGCCTGGGGAGCGCGTGCTGGTGGTGGCCAACCGGGAGGCGTTCCTCCGCCGGTACCCCGGAGCTTCAGGCATCGCCGGGGAGTACGGCGGACGGCTGGGGGATGCGTCGGACCGGGTCACGGTGGTCGGGCCGTTGCAGGAGCCGGTCAGCGACGTGGCCTACGAGGACGGCTGGGTGCCGGCGACCGATGGGTTCGGATTCAGCCTTGTGCTGGTCGACGAAGCCAGCGCGCCGGGGGAGCTGGGCCGGGCGGACCGCTGGCGTCGCAGCACGGGCCCGGCCGGCAGTCCGGGCGAAGCGGACCCGCCGGAGCGGGCGATCCCGGGCGTCTGGGTGAATGAGATTCTGAGCCATCCCGATGCGTCGGGCGAGGATGCGATCGAGATTCTGAACCCGACCCGCGACGCTGTGGATCTGTCCGGTTGGTATCTAACGGACGACTACGACACGCCGTTCAAGTACCGGATCCCGGACGGCACGGTTCTTCCGCCGGGCGGCTATGGGGTCTTCTGGGAGTCGGACTTTGGCCAGGGCCCAACGGGTTTTGGGTTGAGTGCGTACGGCGAGGAGGTCTGCCTGTTCTCCGCGGATCCCTCGACCGGCGAGCTGACGGGGTATTCGGACGGGCATTCGTTCGGTGGCTGTATCGAGGGTCAGACTCTGGGTTTGCAGATCGCGGGCGGCCGGCGGTTGCTGGTGCCGCAGGCGTTTCCGACCCTGGGTGGCCCGAATTCCGGGGCGATGATTCCCCCTGTCCAGATCAGCGAGATCCTGTATGCGGCGCCGCTGATGGCCGGGGACGAGGCCATGGGCGAGTACATCGAGGTGTGCAACGGTTCCGCGGAACCCGTCCCGCTGGGAGCTGCGGCGCCGGCGGCCGTGGGGTGGTCGCTTCGGGGCGCGGTGGATTTCGAGTTCCCGGCGGACACGGTGTTGCCGGCGGGCGGGCTGCTCGTGGTGGTGGGGTTCGATCCGCGGCTGGATCTCGGGCGGTTGGCGGTTTTCCGGGGGCACTACGGCGTGCTGGCGGACACGGTGTTTGCGGGGCCGTGGTCGGGTCGTTTGGACAATGCGGGAGAGACGATCGAGCTGCGGTGTCCCGCGCCCAGGGTGAGCTCACCGGGCCAGCCGTGGGCGAGCATGATTGTCGAGGAGATACCGTATCGGGGCACGTCGCCTTGGCCGTCTGGGGCGGCTGTGGATGGGCGTTCCTTGTCGCGCGTTTCCGGCCGGATCGGGGCTTGGGAGCCGCAAGCGTGGGTGGCTGCGGTGCCCAGTCCCGGGGTGCTCGATGCCGATGGCGACGGGCTTGGCGATCTTTGGGAGTCGACCTGGGGTTTGAGCACCATGTCTGCCGGGGGAGTTGATGGGCCGGACGGGGATCCGGACGGGGACGGCGTGTCGAATCGCGACGAGTTCATCGGGCAGACGGCACCGTGGCCGGGGCCGATCCGACTGACGATAGGGCGGGCCGCGGGGGGTGACGCGGTGCAGGTGCGGTTCCGCACGCTGCCGGGACGGCGCCACGAGCTTCAGGGGCGTGCCCTCGGAGAGACCGAAGGGTGTTGGACGCCCATTTTCGAGTTTGAACCCGGGCCTGAGGCGAGCGATGAGGTTTACGAAGTGACGGTGGACGAAGTATCACGGCTTTACCGAGTGCTGGTGGGCGACTGAGAGCCGCCGCCGCCCGGTTTTTGGGGTTGTCGCGGGAAGCCGGCCGGGTACCTTCCGGGCTGAGGCCACGCCTCGAAGGGATGACGTTTCTGCCCATTGTCGAGCGGGAATTGCGGGTGGCCGCCCGCGCCTGGACGACCCAGTTTCGGCGAGTACTGACCGTTGCTCTCGGGATAGCGGTGGCGGCCTATGCCTATTTGATCGCACAGACGGCGGTCCCGGCCCTGCTGGGGTTCATCCTGTTTTCGGCGCTGTCGTGGCTTGGTTTTTTCTGTTGTCTCCTCTGGGGGCTGGGGAGCACGGCGGATACGATCAGCGCGGAGCGCCGGAACGACACACTGGGGTTGTTGTTTCTGACGGATCTGAAGGGCTATGACGTCACGTTAGGGAAGCTGGCGGCGACGTCGGTGCGGAGTGTGTACGCGTTGCTGGGTCTCTGTCCAATCCTGGCATTGTGTCTCATGTTTGGGAGTGTGTCCTTCCGTCAATTCGCGCAGGTGGTGATGGTATTGGCCGCGACGCTGTTCCTGAGCCAGGCGGTGGCGTTGTGGGTTTCGAGCTGGTTCGAGAGCGGCCGGCGCGCGGCCATGGTGTCGGGCTTGATCCTCGTGCTGATGGCGGGCGGGCCCTGGGTCGCGGCGATTTGGGCGGGAACCACGGGGGTCCTGAGGTCGGGGGTCTTGAGGGGCGGGCCCGAGCCGATTCTGGCATTCAGTCCCGCCTATGCGCACGCGCTGGCAGTGTTCAGCTCGGCGCCGGTGACGCGCGTGGGTTTTCTCGGCAGTTTCCATTGGTATTGGGCGTCGGTGGGTGTTGCGTTGGGGGTCGGTGTGCTGGCCTTGGTGTTGACGAGCCGGCGTCTTCCCCGGCTTTGCAGGCAAGGAGAGGGTTGGATTGGGCGCCGCCGGTTCGCGGGTGACCGAAGCCGGTTTGAGCGGGGCCGGCGCGACGCCGATCGGGCTCGAGGGGCGCTGCTGGATCGGAGCCCTTTTGCCTGGCTTGCGGCGCCGCACGCGGACCCCGCGCGGAATGTCTGGCGGTTCCTGTCGCTGACGCTGGCCGGGTGGCTCGGTCTGTTTGTGGCGTTTCCGAATCTCTGGGACGCGATGGACGTGGTGCGGTACATCCTGTTGCTGTTATGGGTGCACAGCGTCTTGAAGGTATGGATGGCGTTTTCTGTGACGCGCCGGTTGACCGACGACCGCACCAGCGGGGCGCTCGAGCTCCTCTTGTGCACGCCGCTGACGCCGGGCGAGATCCTGGCGGGGCAAGGCCGCGCGTTGGTTCGGCAATTTGGGGGGCCGGTGATGGTGGTTTTGGCGGCGGACGTGGTCCTGCTGATGGCGGCGGTGCATGAGAACTGGAGTGAGCGAGCGGAGCACGTGCTGTTTTTCGGGGGGCACATGGTGTGGCTGATTGCGGACGCGGTGGCGATCCTTGTTTACGGCGTGTGGTCGGCTGTGGCGTGTTCGCATCCGCAACAACCGGTTCGCAACACGGTGGCGGGAATCCTGGTCGCCCCATGGGCTTTGTTCGCGCTGCTCCTCAGTGGATACGCGATTCTCGAAGGGCACAATGTCGTGCGTCTGGACATGACGCCAGCCCAGGTGATGCTGTTGATGTTCGCGATCGGCCTGGTTTTCGATGCCGGTTATCTCTGGTACGCGTGGCGGCGGACAGGTCGGGATTTTCGGCGGATGGCGGTGCAGCGATTGGGGTTGCGCCCGCGGGGGTGGTGGTGGCGGGGATTGGGCTCGCCGAGGTCCGCGCATCGGGCCTAGAGTCCTCGACTGGGTCTGAGGCGGCGCCTCGCTAGAGTCCTCGACTTGTGAAAGTCGATGCGATTAGGTCATGTTTGGTCCCTGCCGTTCCAACCCCACCCCCCTGCCTCCGAGGACTCTACATTAGCGAGGCGCGGAAGAGGGGTGGGGAGTGACAGCAGGGTCTTCATGAGTCTGGGGACTCGACTGAATCTGAGGCGCGCCTCGCTAGCCGATATTTCACACGCTTTGGGGGAACGGACAGGCTGCACCAACCCGGATGGAATCGATGCGGGCCAAACAGCAAGACCGGAACGAATGGTTGTACAGACGCCCGAGGGGAAATCGGATTGAAGCTTCTCACGATCGCGGCCAGACTGCGGTTGCCGTACTCATGAACCTGCTCGAATTCCAGGCCAAGCGACTGCTGGAGCGCTTTGGCGTGCCGGCGCCGCCATGCCGCGTGGTGGCGGAGGCGGCGGACGTGCGTCCGGCCGTGGACGCACTGGCGTTGCCGGGGGTGAACGGTTTGGTGGTCAAGGCGCAGATCCATGCCGGAGGCCGGGGCCGGGGGACATTCCGCAGCGGTCGGATGGGCGGGGTGCGAGTTTGCGCCGGGTCGGCTGAAGCGGAAGAGTGTGCGCGGGCGATGCTGGGGGACGTGCTGGTCACGGGACAGACCGGGCCCGAGGGCCGGCGGGTGAGGCGCGTGTTGATCGCTCAGGCGGTCGATTTGCGAGCCGAGTACTATCTGGCGGTGGTTCTCGATCGGTCCGTGGGACGACCCGTCGTCATCGCCAGCCCGGAAGGTGGAATGGACATCGAGGAAGTGGCCGCTCGGACGCCGGATCGGGTCTTCCGGGAGACGGTGGACCCGGCGTTGGGGCTGCAGCCGTATCAGGCGCGGAAACTTGCGGTGTCGTTGGGTTTGCGGGGTGATCTCCTGGGAGTGGCGGTCCGGCTGATGCTGGGGGTGTACGGAGCATGGTGGGAGTGTGACGCGTCGCTGATCGAGATCAATCCTCTGGGCCGGGTTCGGAGCGTCGAGGGTGCCGAGACGCTGATGGCGGTGGACGCGAAGATGAGTCTGGACGACAACGGGCTGTACCGGCATCCGGATCTTGCTGCCCTGCGCGATCTGGGCGAGGAATCCCCGCTTGAGATTCGCGCTGGCGAGCAAAAGTTGAGCTACATCCAACTGGACGGGAGCATCGCCTGCCTGGTCAACGGCGCGGGTCTGGCGATGGCGACCATGGATATCATCAAGCACTGTGGCGGGCGTCCGGCCAATTTCATGGATGTGGGCGGTGGCGCCTCGCAGGCGCAGGTGACCAACGCCTTCAGCCTTATCCTCGAGGATCCGAAGGTGCGGGCGATACTGGTGAACATCTTTGGAGGGATCATGGATTGTGACGTGATTGCGCAGGGGATTGTCGCGGCGGTGAGGGCGGCGCGGGTGCCGATGCCGCTGGTTGTGCGACTCGAGGGGAACAACGTCGAGGCAGGCCGGCGGACGCTCGAGGCATCGGGTCTTGCCCTTGAGACCGGCAACTCGATGGGGGATGCGGCGGAGAAGGCGGTGGCGGCCGCCGGGCGGTGGGGCAAGGGGGTTGGGGGGTGATTGGCCTATCAGAAGCCATGGCTATTCTTGTCACTCCGGAGACGAAGGTCCTGATCCAGGGCATCACCGGAAGCTTTGGTGCCAGGCATGCTCAACTCAGTCTCGAGTACGGCACGCGCGTGGTGGCGGGGGTGACGCCGGGGAAGGGAGGACAACGGTTTGCGGATCGGGTGCCGATCTTCGACACCGTGGCCGAGGCGGTCTCGGAGACCGGGGCGACGGCGTCGGCGGTCTTTGTCCCGGCGTCGGCGGCGGCGGATGCGATTCTTGAAGGTGTGGACGCGGGTCTTGACCTGGTGGTATGCATCACGGAAGGGATTCCCGTCCGTGACATGATCCGGGTACGTCGTGTGATGGAGGGGGGGCGGACCCGGCTGATTGGGCCGAATTGTCCCGGCATTGTGACGCCTGCGTCCGGGGGTCCAGGGTGCCGGGGATGCCGGATGGGGATTGCGCCGGGGTACATCCACCGGCCAGGGAGGATCGGGGTGGTGTCGCGGAGCGGGACGCTGACGTACGAGGCGGTATGGCAGTTGACGTGTCGCGGCGCGGGGCAATCCACGTGTGTGGGGATTGGGGGCGATGCGGTGACGGGGACGTCGCATCGGGACGTGGTGCGGATGTTCAACGAGGATCCGGACACGGACGGGATCATCCTGATCGGGGAGATCGGGGGGACGTCGGAGGAGGAGGCGGCGGCCTGGATGACAGACCACGGCAGCAAGCCGCTGGCGGCGTTCATTGCCGGCGCCACGGCTCCGTCGGGTCGGCGGATGGGGCATGCGGGGGCGATCATCAGCGGGGGGCAGGGGACGGCGCGGGCGAAGATCGAGGCGTTGCGGGCGGCGGGAGCGGCGGTGGCGGAGACGCCGGCGGTGATGGCGGAAACACTATTGCGGCTGTTATGAGGGCCGGTGGCGCTTCCGCCACAAATCGGAAGTGGTTTTTGCACAGAAGCCCAAATGATGCGAGGTGTGGAGGCTACATGATGACGTGGGTGCATCACCTGCTGAACCTGGCGGGATTGCTACTATGGTTCGGCTGGCGGGCCGGGGGTGAACGCGCGGCGGACACCCGGGTGGGTTGGCCTGGGGTGCTGAAGCCGGCGGCGCAGCGCCGGTCAGGATCCTGGCTTTGGCTGGCGGCATTGCTGGCGCTGCTGGCGGTGCGGTCGGTGATTTACTGGCGGGTCGGTTCGGAGGTCCGGTGGGTTCCGACGCTGGATCTTGGGGTGATCAGTCTGCCGTTCAACAGCATCTCGTGGGTGCGGATGGCGGTTTACTCGGCGGCCAGCTTCGGCGTGGTCCTGGCGGTGGTGCATCTTTGGTTTCTGTTGCTGTCGGTGGTGAACGGGTCGATCCCTGATCTCGACCCCTGGCAGCGGCGGATCCGGCGCCACCTGGGCTGGTGCGGCCATTGGCCGGCGGTGTTGCGGCTTGTGGGGCCGTGGGGGCTGGCGGCCGGGTTATGGTATGGGGCGAACCCGGCCTTGGTGGGGTGGGGGATGACGGCGCAACCGGCGTCGGCGGCGCATTTGGTTCAACAGTCGTTGGTGGTGGGCGCGGGGATTATCCTGGCCTGGAAGTACGTGGTGCTGGGGGTGCTGTTGCTGAGCGTCTTGAACACATACCTTTATCTGGGCAACTACAGTCTTTGGACGTTCATTGCGGCGACGGCGAAGCGGTTGCTTCGGCCGCTGGCATTCCTGCCGCTACGGATTGGGCAGGTGGATTTCGGCCCGGTGGTGGGTCTGGCCGGGGCGATCGCGGCCTTTGCGGCGATCGAGTGGGGGTTGCACGAGCTGTTTGCGCGATTGCCGTTATGAGCGTTCCGTTTCTGCGCGAGGAAGGGGATGCCGTCTGGCTTGCGGTGAAGGTGCAACCGCGCGCTTCGATGAACGAGGTGGCCGGAGCGCAGGGAGAGGCGTTGCGGATCCGGCTCACGGCCCCGCCGGTGGAGGGCGCGGCCAACGAGGAGCTCGTGCGGTTTCTGGCGCGCGTGCTGGAGTGTCCGCGCCGGCAGATCGAACTGGTCCGCGGCCATCGGTCGCGCCACAAGGTCGTGCGCATTCCGGGGATGACCGCGAGTGCGGTGGCGTCGAAGCTGTTGAAGAGTGGTCAACCCGATTGAGCGGGCTGGGTGTGTGCAAGAACTGATTCCGATCTCGAACGCAACGAACTCACGACCTGCCATGAAGAACCTCCTGATTTGTTCGTTCTCATTGGCAGTCGGCTTCGCCTTGGCCGGGGAACAGCATTCGCCGGCGGGCGCTCCTCCCGGCGCGAACCTCGCCCTGGTCGCCACGACGTCCACCTCGTTTGTCTCCGGCCACGAGACGATCACGGCCCTCAATGACGGCTTGACTCCCCGGGACTCGAATGACAAGCGCAACGGCGCTTACGGCAACTGGCCCCAGCGCGGCACCCAGTGGGTGCAGTACGATTGGTCCCTGCCGGTTGCAATCAGGCAGATGGACGTCTATTGGTTTGACGACCACGGAGGCGTGCGCCTGCCCAAGGCTTGCCGGCTGCAATACTGGGACGGCAGCGGGTTCGCGGATGT
Source organism: Verrucomicrobiota bacterium (assembly GCA_029556615.1). Lineage (GTDB taxonomy): Bacteria > Verrucomicrobiota > Verrucomicrobiia > Limisphaerales > J093 > JAKQDD01. The sequence continues at coordinate 18,839 of JAKQDD010000148.1, forward strand.
GCCGGGTGCCAGCGGCCTCGGACTCGCGGAGCATTGTTTCAACAGCACGATCTTCCCGGAGATCACCACCACCAGGCTGCGCTTGGAGTTCGACGGGACCGGCGACAGCTCGACCGGCATCCTCGAATGGCGTGTTTATGACACCGGCAAGTCGCCGAACTTCCCGCCGACGGTCAGCGCCGGCGTGGATCGCGCGGTGGTCCAACCGGGCGAAACCTGGTTGAGCGGCAGGGTCAAGGATGATGGCAAGCCCAAGCCCGCGCCGACGGTACAATGGAGCAAGGCCTCCGGGCCGGGCCAGGTCAGTTTCGGTAACGTCAGCGCGTCCGAGACCACGGCGCGGTTCTCGGCGGCGGGGGACTACATCTTGAAGCTGACGGCGGACGACGGCCAGTCGAGTGCGTCCGGCGAGGTCCAGGTGACCGTCGTGGCGAAACCGTCGGCTCCGCCGCTCAGCCCGGTCTGGACGACGCCCTACCAGGTCAGCAGCCCGTTCTGGCGTCCGCGCCTGAGGAACCTGATCGTGAACTGGATCCCGCATTGCGTGCGGCAGTGCGAGGATCCCGAGGTGAAGGAAGGCGGCATCGAGAACTTCGTGCAGGCTGCGAAGAAGCTCGCCGGTCAGCCGGGCGCCAGGCACACCGGGGCCGTGTTTGCCAACACCTGGGTTTACAACACGCTGGAGAGCCTGTGCCTCGCGCAGATGCTCGATCCTCAGGGTGACGCGGCGATGGCGGCCGCCCAGGACCGCCAGCGCAAGACCATCGAGGATTGGGTGGCCAAAATCCTCGCGGCACAGGAACCGGACGGCTATCTTCTCACGCAATACACGATTCAGGGCCAACGCCGCTGGTCGAACAAGCACGACCACGAAGATTTTCAAGCCGGGCATTTCATCGAGGCTGCCATCGCGCACCACCTGATGTCGGGCGGCAAGGACGCGCGGATGTTGGACGCTGCGAAGCGCCTTGCCGACTGCTGGGTGCGCGCCATCGGCCCTCCGCCGAAGCGCGCCTGGTATCCCGGCCACCAGGAAATGGAGACGGCCCTCGTGAAGCTGGCCCGTTACGTCGAGCCGACGGACGGCTCCGGCACCGGCAGGGCGTACATCGAGTTGGCGAAGTTCCTGCTCGATTCGCGGAACGATGGCGATGAATACGACCAGAGCCACGCGCCGGTCATCCGCCAGTACGAAGCCGTCGGGCATGCCGTGCGCGCGCTTTACTCGTACGCGGGCATGGCGGACGTCGCGATGGAGACCGGCGACACGGATTATCAGAGCGCCGTGCAGTCGCTGTGGAACAGCGTTGTGAACAAGAAGTACTATGTCACCGGCGGCATCGGCAGCGGCGAGACGTCCGAGGGCTTCGGCAAGGAGTTTTCGCTGCCGAACCACGCCTATTGCGAGTCGTGCGCGAACTGCGGCCAGCTGCACTTCCAGACCAAGCTCCAGATGATCTGGCGCGACGGCTGCCACGCCGATCTGGCGGAGGAAACGCTCTTCAACGCCATCCTCGGCGGCGTGGACCTCGACGCGCGGAACTACACGTACACCAACCCGCTCGACTCCAGCGCCAAGCGTTACACGTGGCACGTCTGCCCGTGTTGCGTTGGCATCATCCCGCGCACGCTGCTGAGCCTGCCGACGTGGATGTACACCAAGAGCAGGGACGCGATCTGGGTGAACCAGTTCGCCGGCAGTGCGGTGACCGTGGACAAGATCGCCGGCACGTCGGTGAAGCTCACGCAGGCGACCGATTACCCCTGGAGCGGCAAGGTTGCGTTGGACGTGAATCCCGCCGCAGCGGTGGCCTTCACGCTGAACATCCGCGTGCCGGACCGCCAGACCAGCCTGCTCTACACCAACACGCCGAGAGTCGGGGGTCTGCTCTCGCTGGCGGTCAACGGGAAGCCCGTGAAACCGAAGATTGAGCGTGGCTATGCGATCCTGGATCGCACGTGGAAGGCCGGCGACAAGGTCGAGTGGGAAGTGCCGCTGGCGGTCCAGCGCGTGGTTGCCGACCACCGGATCGTGGCCGATCGTGGCCGCGTTGCCCTGCGCCACGGCCCGCTGATCTACAACATCGAGAGCGTCGACCAGGACGTGAATGCCGTGCTGCCCTCGTCCGCGCCACTCACCACCGAGTGGAGGCCGGACTTGCTTGGCGGCGTGCTGGTGATCCAAGGCCAGTTCGCCGACGGCAAGCCGTTGCTGGCGATCCCCAACTACGCCCGGCTCAACCGCGGCGGACGATCCGTTGTCTGGATGAAAGACCGATGACTCCCAGCGAGGCGCCGCCTCAGACCTAACGAAGTCCGCGATCCCATGAAGCCTTACTGCCTTTCCGGACCCTCTCTTCCGCGCCTCGCTAATGTAGAGTCCTCGACGGAGGATGGGGAGGCTTGGAACAGCAGAGACCCAAACTTGACCTGTTGACCGCATATTCCAGGAGTCGAGGACTCCACGCCTTCTCCCAAACTGCGCTGGGAAATAGGGGTTCGCCTGCGGCGAACAGCAGTTCGCGAACGCCGACTCCTGCATCGAGTCCGCGCGCCGGTCCTTCCCTCCCCCTGCGACCCCGGAGCGGGGGGAGTGCCGCAAACAAGGTGACAGGCTAATGGTCTCCCTGGCCCGTCGCGTCAGGGCGAGGTATCCGGGGCTACCCCCCTTCGGTTCACGGTTTGTCCCGCTGGAGTGGGGAATGGAGCGCGGCGGAAGTCTCTGGTTTCATGAGGAGTCTGCCGTCTTCCATTTCGAACGTGCGGTCAAACGTGTCCAGCGCCCGGTGGTCATGGGTGACCACGACCACGCCCGCCCCGCGTTCGTGGGCGACCTTGGCGAAGAGTTCCATGACCTGACGCCCCCGATGGCTGTCGAGGGCTGCCGTGGGTTCGTCGGCGAGAATGAGATCCGGTTCGTTCGCCAGGGCGCGCGCCACGGCAACCCTTTGTTGTTGGCCACCGGAGAGCGCCTCGGGCAGGTTGCCGGCGCGATCGGCCACGCCGAGGTATTCCATCAGTTCCAAGGCCCGGCGCCGGGCCTGTCGCGGCGGGACATCATTGATTTCCAGGGCCACCTGCACGTTGTGCAGGGCGGTGAGGAACGGGATCAGGTTTGCCTTCTGGAAGACGAATCCCAAGTGATGGCGCCGGAAGGCTCGGAGTTCGACGAGCGGTTGGGGACCATCCTGGACCGGCACTCCGCCGATGACGATGCGACCGCTTGTGGGGGGATTGATCAGGCCCATTGCGGTCAGGAGGGTGGACTTCCCCGCGCCGCTGGGGCCCAGCAACGCGACGACCTCGCCTCGTGCCACCCGAAGGTTCACCTGGCGCATGGCGACCACCTCGGTGTTGCCGCTGCCATAGACCTTGGTGAGGTCGAAGACCTCGATCGCCGGAGAGACCGGTTGGGGACTTTCCCTCACGACAACACCTTGTTCGGTTCAACCCGTGCGGCCTTCCAGATCCCGACCAGGCTGGCCAGCACCGAGATCATGACGACCACCAAAGCCAGGGCCCAGAGGTCCCCTGGAGTGATGAGGACCCGGCGTGGAAACCGCGGAAAGACCCAGCCGCCCAGCAGCCAGGCGATGCCAAAGCCGATTGCCCCGAGCAGCAGCGCCTGCTGGAGAATCAGGCCGATGATCATCCGGTTGCGGGCTCCCATGAGCTTGAGCATGGCGATGTCATGGATCTTGTCGAGGGTGAGGGTATAGAGAATCAGTGCCATGATGATCGTGGAGATCACCACAAGCAGGACGCGGAACAAGCCGATCTGGCGTCGCGCCTTGTCGATCATGCCTCGGACCAGGAGTTGTTCCTGGGCGTCGCGCGTGTGAACCGAAACATCGGGCCATGCCCCGACCAGGTCTGCCACGGCCTGAGGGTCGTTTCCGGGCTTGACGGTGACCGTGACCGCGCTGACCTGGGGCGGGCCGAGGGCGGGAATGCCGGTGGACAGACCCTTGCCCCGCTCCGCCATCGCCGGCTGTGCCTGTCCCAAGTCCTGACCCAGCGCTCGGGCGAACCGGGCGGCCCGTTCCAGGCGGATTGATTCACCGGAGACATCGAATTGAACGGCCAACGCATCGGTGACGGTGAAGAAGGCGATTCCGTCCCCTCCGGATGACACCATGCCCCTGGTAAGTCCCACGACGGTGTAGAGGTCCTTGCCCAAGCGGACCTGTTCCCCCAGAGCCAGACCGAGCGAAACGTCCGCGATCATCTCATAGTGCGCCTGGGCCAACGGCCGGCCGGTCACCAGCTTGGTCCATTGCCCCTGGTCCTCCGGCCAGGAGAGCCCATGCACCGTCATTCGGAGGGGTCGCCCGCGGTGATCGCGTTGCACGCTGTGGGAGACGAAACTCCGGGCGCGTTGCACCCCGGGAACCGCGCGAATCCGATCCTCGAGGCTGGCGGGAACACGGGAGATCTCGGCAAACGGGCCGCGGGTCCCGTGTTGCACCACCCAGAGGTCGGCATCAATGCCATCGACCACGATGAGGGCATCATCGATCATGCCCCGATAGATGCCGCTCATTCCCAGCACGATCATCAGGAGCAGACCGATCCCGACGGCGGTGAGCGCAAACCGGCCGAGGTTGTGCCGGACGTCCTGGGCGGCGAGGTTCATGATCCGCGGACCCGCTGGCCGTCCCGCAGCATCCCTCGGGCACTGTGCACCGGCCGGGCCACCCGATCCCCCGCAGCAAGTCCCTGAGTTACCTCCACCATCGAGGCGCCCTGCAGACCGAGGGTGATTGGCCGCCATTGAGCCCGGCCCTTGGCATTGACGAAAGCCCCGGGCCGCCGCTCACGCCAAATCACGAACTCGTTGGGAATGAGCAGGGCCGACTGTTTGCAGCGCGTTTGGATATGAACCTCGCCCCGCTGTCCCACGGCCCAGTTTGCCGGCAACTGGTCCACCCGCACATCCACGAGGAACTCCCGTGTCTCCCGATCGGCCTGCCGCCCCAACCGCACCAACTCTCCGTCGTAGGACTGATTTGGCTCGGAGCGGAACACCACCCTGGTCTTCTGTCCCGCCGCCAGCCGACTCATGGCGGTTTCATCGACCCAGGCCGAAAGCCACAGTTCGTTGGTTGCGATCAACTGCAGGACCGCGCTGGCGGGGACGACCACGTCCCCCGGATGACGGTCCCGCCGTACCACCAGTCCATTCAGGGGACTTCTCAACTCCGTGTCTGCCAGACGGGCTTTGTGGTAGCGGAGTGTCCGCTCGGCGGTCACTTGTTGTTTTTCGGCCTCGATGATGCCTGCCTGGGCCCGACTCATTTCCGCGTCGGCAACCCGCATCCCTTCGACCGCCTTGTCGAAATCCGATTCTGCGGCAACCCGGGCCTCCCGCAGGTCCAGGGCGCGTTGGTGATCGAGTTGGGCCTGGTTGAGCACTGCCGCAGCCCGGTTTTCCTCCGCTCGAAGACGCTGGACCGTGGCTTGGGCCGCCTCCAGGGCCGCCTCCGCCACTGCCACCTGCTCGCGCAAGTCGGCGTCGTCCAACCGGGCCAGCAACTGGCCCTCCAGGACGGCGTCGTTTTGGTCGACAAGCACCTCCACCAACCGCCCCGGGATCTTCGGGCTCAGAGTGGTTTCGATTCGCGGCTCCAGCGTGCCCGTTCCCATGACCTCTTCGGCAATGGACCCGGAGTGGGTTATGTGTTCGACGACGGGAAGGGGTGCGAGCTTCAGCTTGTAGACGGCGGCGGCCACGAGAACGGCTGCGAGAATCCACTTGGGTGCCCGGCTTAACCAGCGTCGGCAAGGCCTTGCGGAGTGGTTTTTCGGGGCAAGGTCTTCGGTCTGAGCTTGCGTTGTCGGCATAAGGCACTGCGATCAAACGGCCAGACGACATGGCGACGGGACTTCCGCGCCATGCGTCGATGCTGAGGTCACGATACAGAAACCGGCCGGGTCTGCCCAGCCCGAAACCGCCGCGCAAGACCGGGCGGAAGTCGGCCCGTCGCGATGACTGAGTGACCGTCCCGACCGCGGGAGGAGAGACGCGGCCGTTGGTCAGTCACCTCGGAGGAGGAAGTTCTCGAGGAGGATCACGAGGATGCCCATGATGGCGCCGCCGGCGATGAGGCCGGCGCAGATGGGTTCCTGGTTTTCGACGATGACCTTGCGGCCGGCGGAGTCATCGCGGCGGAAGATGCGCCCGGCGAGCCAGAAGGCGAAGGACCCGAGGAACATGGCGAAGCAGTTATTGAAGGGGATGACGGCGGCGAGTCCGATGCCCACGCCCGAGAGCCAGAATCGGCCCCGGGTGGCGACGCGGACGGTTTCGAGGAGGATGCCGGCGAGGCCGCCGTAGAGGGCGGCCCAGCGGGCGGAGACGGGGAGTTTGTCGAGGCCCTGGGTCAGGAGCTCGGCCACGGCGCGCCAGACGGTGGCGGCGGGCATGGGGTAGGTGTCGCTGAGGAGCTGGGCTGGGCCCTGGCTGAGAAAGGCGAGGTAGAAAATGGGGGTGGCGACGATGGCGCCGGCGAGGATTCCGAGGACGTGGCCGATGGCCTGGAGACGGGGTTTGGCGCCGAGCATATAGCCCGGCTTGATGTTCATGAGCAGATTCGAGGCATTGCTGGCGGCTTCGGCGGTGATGCTGGCGGTGGCGAGATTGGTCACGATATTGCCGGGGGCGAGCACGCCGTAGGTGAGTTGCGTGAGTTTGCCCATGGCTCCGAGCGGTGTGATGGAGGTCAGCGCGGTCGAGTTCACGCCGATGAGCGTGAAGAGGAAGATGAGGGGGATGGCGAGCGCGCCCATCGCGAAGCTGACCTGGAAGAAGAGGTGGGCGAGCATGACGACCGTCAGGCCGGCGAGGGGAATGCCGACGACGAAGACGCGCATGGGCAATTCGACGTCGGCGAGCACGTCGGTCTCCGGCTGGCGGGGTCCCCGGCGGAAGAGGCCGCGGAAGGCGCTGAGGAGGATCTGGGGTTTGGCGAAGAAGGCGAACAGCGAGGCGGTGGTCATCATGGCGACGCCGCCCCAGAGGGCCCAGGTGGTGATGGCCTTGAAGCCGTAGTGGGTGATGCCCTCGACGGTGCGTCCCTGGATGTCGCCGCAGGCGATGAAGACGGGAGCAACGACGAGGTAGTTCAAGACGGCGCCGATGAGGAGGGAGACGCCGGTTCGGATGCCCATCAAGCCGCCGGCGGCCATCATGACGAGGTCGGTGTCCGGCCGGACCGTCAATTCCCGAAGGGGAACGCCTTTGATGGCGGGGGTGCAGAGGCGGTAAATCCAGTCGTCGAGGAACTCGGGAATGGCGAGGGCGCCGAGGTGGGCTTTGGCCATCAGGGCATGGCTTTGGAGGATTTTGACTCCTGCGGACACGATTCCCGTGATGACCAGGAGTTTGGCCTTGAGCATGCCGGCGGCGGCATCGCCCGCGTGGAGGGCGTCCATGACGATTCCGGCGGCCCGGCCTTCGGGGAAGGGATGCTGTTCATCATTGATGAAGCGGCGTTTGAGCGGGAAGGCGAACAGGACGCCGAGCACGGCGATGGCGATCATCCAGGCCATGGCCACGTGGATGGGGAGGACGGCGTTGGTGACGAGCATGTAGGCGGCCAGGCTCGATATGAGCGGGGAGGTCATGTACCCCGCGGAGGTGGCGATCGACTGCATGGCGTTGTTCTCGAGCAGGGAGAACTCGCGCATGCCGCCGAGGCGGCTCATGGCTTTGAAGAGTGCGAAGGCCAGGACCACGGAGGTGATGCCGACCCCGAGGGTCCAGCCGGTCTTGGCGCCGACGTAGAGGTTGGTGAGGGAGAGGACGCCGCCGAGGCCCATGCCCATGAGGGCGGCGCGGAGGGTGAGCTGGGGTGTATCGCCGCGGTAGACGTTGTCACGCCACCAGCGGTCCTTTTGTTCGAGAGTCCAGGTGCGGATCTGTTCCTCGGTGAGTTGCTTGATGGCCATGGATGGGCGGAGGCGGTTACGTTCCCCATGCCGTGCAGGGGGTCGGTTGGCGGGGAGGTTGCGGGCGTGTCGCGGTTGGCTTCAAGAAAAAAAGCCAGGGCAACAGGAGCGGAGGCGGGGGGGAGGGACGACGCGGGCTGACCGGGTCAGTCCTGTTTAAGGCTGCTCGAGCGGTCCTGGAGCCAGGCGACGTCGGGATTATCCGGGGACGGCACGTCGAGTTCGATCAGCTGGCTGGAGCGGAGGACGGGGGTGGTGCGGCGGTCGCGCCAGCGTTTGATCTGGGCATGGCCGTCGGCGAAGGCGATCCCGGCGGCGCGATTGTGGTAGCTGGCCGGGTAATCGACGATTTTGGCGAGCTTACCCCGGAGTCTGAGGTTTGTGACGAAGAGAGGGTCGTTAATGCTGTCCTCGCGTTCGTCCATGAACACCCAGGCCTTTTCCGGCGGGGGGTCAATGATGTCGCTGGCCTTGCGGAAGACGCGGTATCGCTCCTGGCCGATATCGACATTCCCGACGTAATTCATCCAACAATTCATGGAAACGCTGCGGACGCGGTCGTGCACCCGGCCCTGGATCCGGACCGAACTGCGGTCGGCGGGGCAACGGAAGATCTTGGCTGGGACGTCGTAATACGCCAACTGGGAGAAGCGGCGATCGGTCAAGTAGAGGGAGTTGGTATTATCGGGGCTGCTGCTGAAGTCGAGCCAGCCCGAGACCCAGACGCCGGGTCCTGGCATCGAGCCGCCGATGACGCCGGGCAGGTAGTCCGAATGTTCATCGGCATACATGGCCCAGGCGATCTGCAACTGCTTGAGGTTCTTGAGGCAGTAGAGACCCTGGGCTTTTGCTTTTGAGGCGGACAGGGCGGGCAGGAGGAGGGCGGTGAGGACCCCGATCAATCCGATGACAATCAGCAGTTCGAGAAGCGCAAAACCCCCGGCGACGCGGGGGGCAACCCTCCGCCACAGTTGGTTTACTGGCGTTTTGAGGCGCATCTGCTCTTGCTGATTAGGGCAACTATAGGCAGGGGTCAGGGTCCTGGCAAGTGCCAATTCTGAAACTTCAGGCCCCCCCGGCGGGTAAGCCCTTTTGTGCGGGGTGCGGGCAGGGCCATCAGGGTGGTGGCCCCGGAAAGGTGAGACGATGCCTGTGATTGCCAGATTCTGCGGGATAGTGATTCGGCTGTTGTGCGTGCGGTGCCTGGGTCCTCGGATGCACGCGTTTTACGGGGACAGCGAATTGGTGGTCCACGTGCCGACGCTGAGAGTTGTGCAAGGGGACGTACCGGTCCGGATTCGGGAGCTGGTGTTGCTCTGGGCGCGGCGGCATCATCGGGAACTCCTCATGGACGTGGACTTGCTTCAGCGCGGGCAGCGTCCGGTGGCGATTGCGCCGCTGGTGTGAGGGGGGGGCGGGCGGATTGCGGATTGGAGATTGGAGATTGGACGGGGACCAGACCGGATAGCAGAGGACAGTCCGCCGCCGGTCACGGTTTCTCGACGAGCCGATAGAACCGGGCCCGGACGTGGGTGTCGACCGGTTCTTGCAGCCAGCGCACGGGGCTCGCGGCCACGAAGGTCTCGCGCACGACCCAAGCGAGGAGATCGCCGGACGTCTGCACCTCGTAGGTCCGACCGGGCGTCACGCGCACCGCCGCGGTGATCACCCGCGTCAAGCCCATTTCGACCGGCCGCCATTCCATCAGCGGCACATCCGCCGGCAACACGACCACCGCCGCGGCACCACTCGTCAGCGAGGCGAACTCATTGCCAACGGTCACCGAGTACAAACCACTGTCCCCGGGCATCGCCGGCGCCAGCCGCAGCGTTGGTCCCTGGCCACCCGGGATGGGGTGTCCATCCCGGTGCCACTGGTACCGGATCGGTTCTGCGCCCACTGCGTCCACGCCGAGAACCACGTCCGTCCCCTCGAGTGCTGTCGCGTTCTCCGGCTCGCTTCTCAAGCTCAACGTGGTCACCGCCAGGCTCACCTCCCGGGCCGCGCCGACGGCGATCACGTTGCGCAGCCAACCCGGCGTGTTCACCTGACCGGCGCTGTTGTATCCCGCGCAGCGGACGAGTCCCCGATCCCTCAACAAGGAGACCATATGCGGACTGTCGTTGATCGTGGAGGGCGCGATGGCCAGGGCTTCGGACGGCTCGAGGGTCGGAAACGACGCCATGCTCTGGTGCCAGCGGTGCACCGTGCCGGCCTCCGAGATCGCGCCGAAGTAGAGGTTCATCCCCGTGATCCGAACGATCCGCGGGAGCGGCGGTTGGGCGCCATAGGAATAGCCCCATTCGGAGAGCGTCCCATCCACATGCAACGCCACACTGTGATCGAAGCCGCCGGCGACTTCGATCACCCCGTGCAACGCCGGCGGCGTCGCCTGGCCGCTGCTGTTGTACCCCCAGCCAGCCAGGGTTCCGTCGCACTTCAGCACCAGACTGTGCAGCCACCCGGCGGCAATCCCCGCCGCTTCCGGCAAGTCCGGAGGCACGACGGCCTGTCCGTAATCCCCTCCGCCCCACGCCATCACCCGCCCGTCACGGCGCAGCGCCAGGGTGTGGTGTTCACCGGCCGACACCTGCACCACGTCATCCAGGCCGGCCGGCGTCGTCGTCTGGCCGCGGCTGTTGTTGCCCCACGACCACACGGTCGCATCCTCCAGCAAGGCGGCCGCGTGATCCCAAGCCCCGGCCACAGCCCGCACCCGCGGCGGCACCCCGCCCAACTGCGCCAGCACCGGGCTCGACGGATTGCCCCAGCCGACGAGCGCGCCCCATCGGCGCGGCAGGATGCCGAGCGTGCCCGACGCTTGGACCGCCGCGGTGCCACCCGTGACCCGCACTGCATACACCCCCATGTCAGCCAGCGCCGCCTCGGGCAGGCACAACCAGGAGCCGGTGGCCCCCTCGATCGGCCGCCCGTCATGGCTCCACTGATACTGCAGCGGCTCGCGTCCAACGGCCGCCACGTGGAACCACGCCGGATCTCCCGCCGCCACACTCGCCGCCGCCACCGGATACTCGAGTGCCACCGACGCCACGACCGCCGCGCGGTCCCATCCGGCAAACACCCCCGCCGGCTCCGCCACCACCACGGCCGGCTCGGGAACCGTGCCGGTGCCCCAGGACAACAGGCCCCCATCCGCGCGTTGGGCGGCGAAAAAGTAGCCTGCCGCAATGCTCACGACGTTCGTTGCTCCAGCCGGCGACGGCAGAACTGTCCCGCTGATGGCGACCCAGCCGGTGACCCGACCGCTGGGATGCCGCGCGAGCAGCGTCTCGTTCCCCGCCACGACGTCCAGCGCTGGCTCGAGCGCCTCCGGCACCGGAAATCGCGTCTTCCCATCCAGCGACCAGACCGCCACCGTACCGTCGGCCCGCAGCGCGGCCACAAACTCGTTTCCTGTTGCCACCCGAACCGCGTTGGTGCCGTCTGCGGGCGGCGCCACCGGGACCGGCGTGTTGCCTCCGAACAACACTACGCGCCCGTTTTCATCGATTCCGGCGGTGTGATGCCGTGCGGCGGCGATCTCGATCAAGGGTCCCGTGCCCGGCGGCGGCGGGTACTGGCCGTAATAGTTGTCTCCCCAGCCCGCCACGGTGCCGTCCGCCCGCAGCGCCAGGCTGTGCACACCACCGGCAGCAATCTGGACAACATCCGTCAGGGCTTCGGGTACCACGTGCTGATTGAACGCCGGGTCGAAGTAACCCCAGCCTTGGACCAAGCCGTTGTCCGTGAGCAGGATACCGTGCATGGCCCCCCACGCCACCTGGACCACGTCGTTCGCCGCGGGCCGCTCACTGTCCACGGGCCCCCAGCTCGCCACCACCCCGGCCGGCGCCCGCAATACCGTCAGCACCGCCGGCGGACTCGTCGTCGACCCGAGCTCATTGGTCACCGTCACCGTGTAGCTTCCCGCGTCGGACATTGCCGCCCGCCGGATCACCCACGACGGCCCGGTTGCCCCGGGAATCGCTATTCCCTCCCTGTACCATTGGTACGCCAGCGGTGGCGTGCCCCGCGCGTCGGCATGGAACAAGGCCAGCCGGCGCTCGAGCACCGTGTGCCCCAGCGGTTCCCGTGCAAATCGCGCAGGCGCAGGATCCACCACCAGCCGCGCCCCGCGGGTCGCAGTCCCTCCCGTGGCGTTTGTGACCGTCAACCGATAGAGCCCAGCGTCCGCGCTTTGCACATTCACAAGCCGCAGGGTTGGCCCGTCGCCCGGCACCGCCAGACCGTCCCGCGTCCACTGGTAGACGCGCGGATCGCTTCCCGACGCCACGGCCGCCAACGCACCGTCGTCCCCCGCGTCGAGCGTCAGGTCGACCGGCTCGATCAGGATCGCCGGCGGATCCACGGCCACCCGTGCGGTCCGGGTCACCGCCGCGCCGTACCCATTCGTCACCATCAGCCGATACGCGCCCTGGTCCCAAGGCTGGACCGCCGCCACGCGCAACGTCGACTCCGCCAGCCCCGCCAGGTTCGTGCCGTCCTTCGCCCACTGATGGATCAAGGGCCGGCTTCCCACCACCACAGGCTCCAGCTCAATCGGCTGGCCGATTCGCACCACCGTGTCCGCCGGTTCGACGAGGATCCGCGGAGCCGAGGGCTGGACCACCACGGCCACGGGAGGACTCGTCGTCTGGCCCAACGCGTTGGTGACCACCAACACGTAGTTCCCCGCCATCTCCGCCTGCGCGTCCGGGATCTCGATGTCGGGCGCAACCGTTCGAGCCACCTCGACTCCATTCCGCTGCCAGACACAGGTCACTGGTTCCGTCCCGTAGATCCGCGCGCTCAACCGCAGGACGTCCCCCGCCAGCAACACGATCGGGCTCGGCCCGGCGATGAAGCCCGGCGGCGACGGCAGGACCGTCACTTGGGCGACCCTGCTGGTCACCGCCCCGTAGGCATTGCTGAGCACCACGTCGTACCCGCCCGCACCCGACGCCTGGACATTGGCTCGGTTCAAGGCGGCCGACGCCGCGCCGTCGATCGGGACGCCGCCGAACCGCCACTGGTACGCCAGCGGCGGCTGTCCTCCGCCAACAACAGCGAGCGTCAGGTTCGTCCCGGCGGGGATCGTCACATCCTCCGGTTCCACCGCCACAAACGGCAGTGCCAGCACCGTCAGCCGGTTCGTCCGGCTCGACGCGGCGCCCCACGCGTTCTCGACGCGCACCCAGTAGGAGCCGGCGTCGTTGGTTCGCACCGCGTCGAACCGCAGGATCCCATTCGTCGCGCCCGGGATCTCCTCGCCGCCCCGGAACCATCGATAACGCAGCGTGCCGGCGCCCACCGCGCCCACCGGAAGTTCCGCCGACGCGCGCTCGACGACGGTCAAGGTCGAGGGGAGATTGCTGAGGATGACCGGGTTGCGCGTGATGGCGAGGCTGAAGTCGTAGCCGGCGGCGATGCCGACCACGTTCGACAGCCCGCTCGGGACGTTCGTCTTGCCAAACAGGCTGTCCCCGCCTGCCACAACCGTGCCGTCCGCCCGCAGCGCCAGGTTGTGATTCGGCCCGGCGGCGATCCGAACGACGTTCGTGGCCGCCGGCATCGGTCGGACGCCGCTTCCGCTTCCCCACAGCACGACGTTACCGTCCCTGCGCAGCCCCAGGGCATGCGCGCTTCCGAGGTCAACGCTGACCAGGTTCGTCGCCGCGGCCGGAACCGCCCTGTGCCCGGCGGTGACCTGGCCCATCCACACCAACGCGTGGTCCGCCCGCAACGCCGCCGCCACCCGGTCGTGGGCGGCCAGCGCCACCCCGTTCGTGGCGTCTGCCGGCACGACGAAAGGCGTCGGCCACCACGGGTCGCCCGGCCGCCCCCAGCCCCGCACCCGGCCGTTTCGAGCCAGCGCCACGCCATAGCCCAAACCCACCGCGATGTCCACCACCGGCTCGAGATCCGACGGGATATCCGACACCGCCGTCGTCGACCCGCCCCAGCCGACCACCGCCCCGTCCGTTCTCAACGCCAGCGCGTGCCCGGCTCCTGCCACCACTTTCACCACGTTCGTCAAGTCCGCCGGAGGCACCAGCAACGCATTGGGCGTCGTGGCCAGGTATTGGACTGTGCCGTCCCGGTGCAGCGCCATTGCGAAGTTCCCGCCCGCATCCACGGCCACCACATCCGTCGGCGTCTCGGACAGCGGACTTGTGCTCCCGGTCCGCGGGTTGTTTCCCCACCCCATCACCACCCCCGCGCCCAATACCGGCACCACCCGGAAGTCGACCGGCGGCGTCTCGACCGTGCCGAGCGCGTTCTCGGCCACCAGCGTGTAAGACCCCGCGTCCTCCCGCGCTGCCGCCGCAATCTCAAGGTTCCGGTCGGTCGCATTCGCCATCGCCACACCCTCGCGACGCCACTGGAACGTCATCGGCGCCGACCCGATCAATGGCCGCCGGAGGATCACCCGGTTCCCCTCGAGCGCCAGCAGCAATCCCTCGCCCCCGACCGCCACCGGCGGGGACGGCTCGACGGTCAGTCCTGCCTCGACGCTCGATGCCCAACCCCGTGCGTTCCGCACCTCGACCGCATAGGCACCGGCCGCAGCTGCCTGGACATTCGACAGTCGCAACACCGGGTTCGTGGCGCCCGCCAGCGGCGTGCCGTTCCAGGTCCACTGCCACGCGAGCGGTTCGCTCCCTCGCGCATCGACGCGGAACACCGCCTCGCTGCCCGCCGGCAACACCAACGCCGCCGGCTGCGCCTGGATCCAGGGCGCCGAGGGCGCGACCGTGACGGTGAACAACGACGGCACGGAGGCACCGTAGGGATTCGACGCCTGGACCTGATACCCGCCCGCCGCCGGTTCCTGGATGTTCCCGATCACCAGGGTCGCGTTGGTCTGTCCCGGCAGATCCACACCCTCATGCTGCCACTGGAATCGCGCCGGGCCTTCTCCAGCCCAGATCGGCGTCACCACCAGGTCCGACCCCGCGAGCGCCCACACCGATGGCAGAGGCCTGAACTCGACCGGCCCCGCCACGGTCACCGTCGCTGCCGCACTCACCAGTTCGTAGTCGTCGTTCAGCACCCGCACCCGATACGTCCCTCGGTCGAACGCGGTTGCGGAAGGCACCGTGAGCACCGGCTGGGTCGCGCCCGTGAGGTTGATTCCGTCATGCTCCCATTGGTATGTGAACGGCGTACTGCTCCGGGCCGCCGCGTTCAGCGTGAACGAGCCCCCCGGCGCCACCGTCGTCGACACTGGGGTCTCGTCCAGAAACGGCGCGCGGGTCAGCGCCGATACGCTCACCATCGAACCCGCAATCGCGGTCGCGTGCTCGATCCCCGCGATCAGTCCCCAGGAAACCGAATGCACCCGGCCGTCCGCCCGCAGGAAGAACGGGCCGTCCCAGGTCGGTTGCGCCGCGATCGCGACGATGTTGCTGCCCCCTGCCACGGGCGCCGGCGGCGAATCCGAGTTGTTCCAACCCAGAACCACGCCATCGTCCAGCAAACACCAGCGCCCCCACTCGCTCACCGCGATCGCAATCGCCTGCGGCCGCTGGAACCGCTGCCGCCGCGGCGCCCCATACTGGCTGTTCACCCAGTCCCACACCGTGCCGTCCGCCTGCAGCAGCATTGTGCTGTCGCTCCCCGCCGCCACGGCAATGACGTTGCTCGCCCCCGCCGGAAAACTCCCCGGGGCCGGCCACTGAACCACGGAACCGTCCGCCCGCAGGGCGAGGCTGTGACGATGCCCCGCGGAAACTGCCACCACGTCCCTCAGACCTTCCGGCACATACCATTGACCGTAGTTCTCCGTGTACGTCGAGCCCCACCCCAGCACCGTGCCGTCCGTTCGCAAGACCAGGTTGTGAAAACGACCCGACGCGATCGCCGCCACCGGGCCCGTCTCCGGCATCTCGGTCGGATCCCAGTCCATCGCCCCGAACTCACCGCCCCATCCCATCAGCTGGCCGCCCTCCCGCAACGCGAACCCGTGAGCATCCCCCGCCGCCACGGCCAGCACGTTCGTCAGCTCCGGCGGGATCGCGAGCTTGCTCATGAAGTACTGCCCCGCCGCCACCACGAGGGACGGCTGCGCCGCCGTCAACACCGGCTCGTAGGGCCGCACCCGGACCACCGCGCTCGTCACCGACCCGAACGTATTGCCCGCCACCACCGCGTAGGCCCCCATCACCCCGGGCCCCGCCGGTCCGAGCGCCAGAACCGGATCCAGACTCTCCGCCACCAGCACACCGTCCCGATGCCACCGGCATGTCACCGGCTCCGGACTCAAGACGGTTGCCGACAACCGCGTGTCAAACCCAGGCCGCTGATAAAGTCCGAGCGGCTCCTCGACCATCACCGGCGGTCCCGCGCTGAGCCAACCCGCGGAGCTGAGCACCTCCCCCAGCGCATTCCGCACCACCACCCGGTAGGCGCCCGCGGCCGCCGGCGTCACTTGCGTCAACTCGAGCACGGAAGCCGTCGCCCCGGGCACATCAACACCCTCGTGCTGCCACTGATAGGTGAGTGGCTCCGACCCGCGCGCCGCCACTTCGAATCGGACGTTGCTCCCCGGGAACACCGCCGCCGATGCGGGTTGTTGCGTCAGCCGCGGAGCCGACGTTTCAACGGCCAGGTTCACCGTGTTTTCCGTAAACCCGAACTCGTTGCTCACCACCAAACGCAGCGTGCCCGCCATCGCCGATTGCACATTAATAAGACGCACCACCGGCGCAGGGCCGGTCTCGAGCAGCGCGTCTTCCCGGTACCATCGGGCCACGTACGGATCGCTCGCGGCCAGATCCAGCGCGATCTCGACGTCCTCACCCGCCATCACTGTCAGCCACCGCGGCGATCCGTAAGCCACCGGGGCGCGCGTGAGCCCCACACTGAAGTAATCCGCTGCTGCCATCGCAAAGAACCGAACCGCCGACGGCACCGCTCCTTGGCCCCGGGTGTTGTCACCCCACACCGCCACGGTCCCATCCTCGCGCAGTGCGACCGAATGCAGTCCCCCGGCTGCGACCTGCACCACCCGATCGAGCGTGGCAGGAACCGTGGCTTGCCCCTGCTCGTTGCTCCCCCAGGCGAACACCCGCCCGTCCTCCCGCAGCGACAGCACATGCCCGAAGATGCTGGCATCCACCTGGACCGCTGGCGCATGCCCGGCCGGCGGACCGTCCGTCGCGGTCCATCCCGGCGGGAACCAGCCGCGCACGGAGCGGTCCTCGAGGATCAAGCCGCAGTACAACTGGCCGGCGGTGACCTCGAGCGCGTTCGTGGCCCAGACCGGCGGATCGTAGGCGCCGTGCGTGTTCGCCCCCCAGGCCCACACCCGACCCGCCGTGTCGACCACCACGCTGTGACTGTAGCCCGCCGCGATCTTCCGCACCGTCCCCAACCCCGGTGGGATCGGCAGAATCTGGTCCTGGAACACGTTCCCTTCCGCAATCCAGGCGTGCAACCTCCCGTCCGCGTCCAAGGCCAGGGTGTGCGCGCCCCCGGCGCTGATCGACACGATGCTCCGCAGCGTCGGTGTCACCTGATCGTCGGCCAGGGAACCCCATCGCACCACCGTGCCGTCCGCCCGCAAGGCCGCCGCGTACCCGCGGTTGGCATCCACCTTCACCACGTTCGTCAGGGCCCATTCCCCATACGGGACAGCCGGCCCTGACCCGAACACCACCGGCGTTCCCCGCGGCAAGCCGGCCAACGGCGGGAAATCCGACCCGCCCACCGCGGTCGCCACGATGCAGAACAACCCCAGCGCCAGCGAGGCTCTCAGAGCCTGTCTGAAAACTCCGAGGGGTGCTGTTTTCGCAGGAAGGGCTGGATGGCGAGGCGCGACGAAGGGAGCATACCCGCAGCGGTCTGTGACCGAGGAGCAACAAAGCCAGACGGCCCTGCCTGCGAAAACCCTCCGGGCGGCGGGTCTTTTGGCCGGGGCCGGTGTTGGCTCGGCCCTTACAGCCCACTTCGGGGATGCTCGGGCCTCGCCGCCTTGTCCCCAGCCAAAATCCCTCGCCGCAGCGCCCCTCGCAGTTTTCAGACAGGCTCTCAGACCGATCGTAGTCCTCAGGTTCATGAACGTCTTGCTGTCTTTCGAGAGTCACCGACGGAAGGAGGGAAGGCCTGGAACCAGAGCGACCAAACTTGATCTGTTGACCGCATATTCCACAGGTCAAGAACTCTAGGCCGGCGGCAGGACCCGATCAACCGGAAAGCCAGCCCCCAAATCCGCGCGTAAGCGTCCCTTGCGGTTCAATCTCCTGGGCTGGACCCTGCGTCCTGAGCCGCCCCGTCAGCGGTTCCCGCGGATTTGGATGCCCGCCCCCCCAATCGGCGATCCGCCCCGAATCTGTGCGGGGAGGGTTCCTCGCGGATTCAGGGCGGAGCGCAGATTCCAGTCCGCAGGGACATGCTGTACCCGCCCGCGCCGAGGGCGGCACGGGGATCGGTGCGTCGGTGCGCCGGTGCGTCGGTGGGCGGTAAGGGACGGTAGGCTTAGAGGTTGTGTGCTCTTGTCCCTTCGCGCTTGCCACCCCTGCACCCGCCGCGGTCAGCGCCCGCGGCTACAGACCGAGTCCGCGGCCAGAAAGCCGGAACAAGCGGTGCACCACCCGCCTCTCACCCAGCACAGACACCGGCCACGGCGTTGTTGCTCTCGTTTGCCTCCTGGACCTGGTTGAAGACATCCACCCGGATCTCGAAGTGACAGTCGAAATTCCAGCAGGCGCCCGGGATGTCAAAGAGAACCTCGACCATCCCCTTGGCCGGAATCGCGGGTGTGGGAAGCTGGACCGCCTGGGGTCCGCCCAGACACTGGAACTTGACCTCGGTCGTGGTCGGCGTCGCCGCCACGGTGCCGGCGTTCGACACCAACACCACCAGCTTCCCGTCGCGCAGGTTGCAGAACCCGCTGGGGCCCGCGACCGGCATCAGCTCGGGCAACGCCTGAAAGTAGACATTCGCCACGCTGCCATCTCCTGCCACCAGGTTCCAGGCCGCGTCCAAACACCGGATGCGCACGCGTCCCCGTGAAGTCGACGAGGGCGGCGTCCAAGGCTGGCTGTAGACCCCTGGGGCTGGAATCGCCACGATGTTCCGGAAGACCCAGGTCCTGCCCGCATCGACCGAATCATACAACTGCGTGTACTTGATGCTGTTCCCAACCACCTGCCACTGGATCTGGCTCGGTCCAAAGACCACGTCGCCCCCGCGCGGGCTTGCCAGGATGCCGTCTTCAGACCCGCTGCCGCCCCCCGGCAGGATCTGGGCGTACCCGGTTCCCCCCGAAGCGCCGCCCTCGATCCATTGGTTGTAGTTGTACTCTGCATACTGCTGTTGCCGGGTGGTACCCCAGGTGTTGTAGACGATCACAAAGCGCTGGCCGCCGGATACGCGATATCCGAACGCAGCCATCGCGTGCCCCACCTTGTCCAGATCCTCAGGCCGATTGGACCAGACGGTCGGACGCTCCGCGTCCAACTCGCTGCGCAGTCCAGACCAAGCCCAATCGTTGGCGGAGTGGCCTTTGACGTCGGTGCGCTGAAAGGCGTACCCGTTCCATTCGGGGTTGTTCAGGATCGCAAGCAGCCCGACCGACCTCCAGTTGGGCGGCGTCAGCGCGGGGTCAATCAGCTCGTCCAGGAAGTTCGGCACGTTGTGCCCCGTTCCGTTCTCGTACCAATAATCCACAAGCCGGCCGTACCCGGGCATCTTGAGGCCGGCCTCGTAGTGATCGTAGAAACCAATCACCATCGTGTACGCCGTTGGGACACACCAGTACGTCCAATCCACGATGGGTATCAGGTTATAGTCGCGGATCCACTTCACCTCGGGACCGCCGTGCAACGCCCCTCGCGATCCAGCGATGGCCCAGGCTTGGTCGCGGTCCGCGGCCAGCTCCGCGGGAACCCCGTAACGCGGCAGCGTCATGTAATCCTCGGATTCAATGACCTGCAGGCTCCGGCCATGGACAAACAGCCAGCGGGCCCCCGCGCGAAACACGAAGTACTCCTCCTGCGGCCCCGGCATCGCGTAGCCCTCCAGCACCACGTCCGCTCCACCCCAGTGGGCGGATGCCCGACGCCGCGCCGAGTCCTGATTCCAATAATAGGGATGCAAACAGCGCTGAGCCAACAGGACCGGGTAGTTCTCCCGATCGGCCCCGACCAGCACGTAGCCCATCGGGCCCACGGCGTCCTCGAGCGCCTCGAAGAACTCGGCCGGCAGATTCTCCGGCCCCTCCTCCGGCAGCGGCCCGAAGTGGCCCTTCAGCGTCGCCACCGTCTCCAACAACGCCGCAGTCTCCGGAAACACCTCGGCTTGGCGTCGGAACGGCACGATGTAGCCCAAGGGGAGCCCGGCGCCGTTCGCCACCGGCACCGGTTCGCCCCGGGCCTGCGGACCCTCCCACCCCATGGCTCGGGTGTGTGCCTCTCCAAGGCTCGCCGCCCATCCACCGGAAACCAGTCGGCTTCCGCCCCGCAACACGAAATACCGGCTCTCCTGCGCGGGCGCCACCGTCACCACGCTGCGGTCGCCCGCAACCTCGACCCGCTCCGCCACCGGTTGCCACAAGGCGGGCTGCAGGCCAGGCGACGACATCAGCCGGAAACACGAGCCTGCCGCCGGCCACGACAGCACCACCTGCCCGCGGCTCATCTCGACCGCCAACACGGGAGTCGCCCCCTCGACGATGGTCACCTCGATGTCATCCAAGTACCACCCCTCAGCCGTCCGCGACGCATCACTGTCGAACCGGAACTCCAGCTCGCACGTCTGCCCGGCGAACGGCGTCAAGTCCACCTCGACCTTCACCCAGCGTTCCGTCGGGTTCGTGGACCGCCACAACACGCTGCCATTGCCATACACCCCCGCCCAATCATACCCCGTCTCGATTCCCGCGATCGCGTGCCAGAACCTCAACGTGGCTCGCTCGTAGCCGCTCAAGTCGATGACCACCCGCAGGAAGGCCGCCATCGAATCACGGTACGCCGGCAGACGACCCGATCCGTCGTACCCAACCGCCGCGCAATAGGCCTTGCCCGCCCCAGTGTGCGCACGAACCCCACCGAATTCCGCCGATACCGCATCCCAGTACGCCGCCACTCCCGCCCGATCCCTGTCTCCTGCCGTCCAACCCAGTGGAAACCCATCTTCAAACCCCTCCAGCAACAACTGATCCTCCGCCATGCCCCCCCACCCGAACGCCATCGTCAGGAGCAGCGCCCACAAGCCTCGAACAGACCTTGGGAACCAACCCGTGGAAAGGGGACAGGCGCAGTGCCGCAAACGGTGGGAGTTCATGGTTCTACCGCAACCTTGCTCCCCCACACTCCCAAAGCCAAGTCCAAACCCCTGCCGCAGGACGATCCCCGACAGCGTCAACCGGACATCGACCCCGCCCGCGACTGGCTCGGCTGGGAGCCCACCGTCCCCCTGGACGAAGGCCTGACCCGCACCATCGAGTACTTTCGCGAGCGCCTTGACGCCGCCTGACTGCTGCCCGCCCACTCCCTCCTATCACCGCCACCGATTTCCACGTCGCCGACAAAGCGCAAACCCCGCCAAACAGAGCCCGCCTGCCAAAGCGTACTCCCCGGGCTCAGGAACCACATTAATTGCCACCTTGAAGGGAGGATAGTCCGAACGGACGGCCCAACTCGAACCCTGGTTAAACGAGACGGCCGGGTGGTCCGAAAGCGTCCAGCCCGGAAGCCCTGTCTCAGCACCACTGCCATCGGTGCTCTTCCAGCCAAAGTGGTTGTCGAAGTTGCTGCTGGCGCCAGCGCCCACAATCCAATAGGTCTCTCCTGCTGTCAAAGGCACTGGATCTGACAATACAAACAGCCGGTTGACCAAGCCCGACTCCAGAAGCATCGTGGAGGAGAACTGGGCGATCGGCGTCCCCGGTTGACCGCTCGCGTCCGAATTCAGTGAAACAGTCAAAGGGCCCGGGGTTCCATAGCGCACGAGCCGGAGGACCGCCGAGTTCAAAGACCATTCTGTCCCAGACGCGGTCGTAAAACTGATGGCCAACCACTGTTCTGGGATGAGGCCCAACTGCGGCGACCCGTCGGGCTCGTCGAGATTGGACACGCCGGCGAAGACCTGGGCGTGTCCCGAAGGCAGCAGCACGATCAGGACCAAACAGAGAAGAACAAATAGACGTTTCACCGCATCAATGAACTGTGTCGGGTCGCATTTGCCATCCGCGGGGCCTCGCTTAACGAAAACCCGCCCCCTTGTCAAGCCGGGCTCGGTCTCCCTAATCCTCGCTTAATGCGTACGGCGCGAACGTCCGCCATCGGTTCCTTGTGGGTTTTCGCCGTGAAGGCGCGTGGGTGTCGGCTCCGGGGTGGCACGGTCCCGGTTTACAGACATCACCATACCCTCCATGATGAACTCATGAACACGTTGTCCTTCCCCTGGGCTGCAGCCCCGTTTCTGGCGGCGATTGCTTTTGCCCACGCCGCTCTGTTCGCCGCGGAGCCCTCGGCTGAGTGGAGCCAGTTCCGCGGTCCCCGTGGCCAGGGCCACAGCTTCAGCCGAGACCTGCCTGTCACGTGGAGCCCGCAACAGAACATCGTCTGGAAAGTGCCCCTGCCCGGCCCTGGCGGCTCGAGCCCCGTGGTGATCGGTGACCGGGTCTACGTGACCTGCTACTCGGGCTATGCCGTGCCGGGGTCCCCCGACGGCGATCCCGCCGCGCTCCAGCGGCATCTCCTCTGCCTCCGACGAACCGACGGAACGATCCTCTGGGAAAGGGCCGTCCCCGCGGTCCAGCCCGAACAGGCGAAGGTCCGCGACCACGGCTACGCTTCCAGCACGCCGCTGGCCGATCCCGAGCGGGTCTATGTGTTCTTCGGGAAGTCCGGCGTGTTCGCCCATGGTCACGATGGCCGGCTCGTCTGGCGGGCGGACGTTGGATCCGGCACCCACGGCTGGGGGTCCGCTTCCTCCCCCGTTCTCCACCAGGACCTGGTTATCATCAACGCCGCTGTGGAAAGCGGATCGCTGGTGGCCTTGAACCGGCGGACGGGCAGGGAAGCCTGGCGCCTCGGCGGCATCAAGGAATCCTGGAACACGCCGATCCTCGTGCCCGTTGGAGGCGGCAAGCAGGAGTTGGCCGTCGCGGTCCACGGTGCGGTGCTGGGCGTGAACCCGGACACGGGAGAACGCCTCTGGTCCTGCGCCACCGGCATCGGCTGGTACATGGTGCCCAGTCTCGTCAACGACCGGGACACAGTGTTTTGCATCGGCGGCCGGACTGGCGGCGCGCTGGCGGTGCGGGCGGGCGGACGCGGCGACGTCACCGCGACCCACCGCCGGTGGACCCTGGCCAAGGGATCCAACGTCTCTTCGCCGGTGTTCCATGAGGGCCACCTCTACTGGCTCCATGAGAACCTCGGCATCGCCTACTGCGTCGACGCAGCGACCGGCAAGCTCGTCTACGAGGAACGCCTGGCGAATGCAGGCCAGTTCTACGGTTCGCCTGTGCTCGCAGATGGGAGGCTTTACGCCTTCACCCGCAATGGCGTGGGTTTCGTGTGGGCCGCCCAGCCGCGCTTTGCCCCACTGGCCCGCAATGAACTTGGCGACCGCAGCAGCTTCGACTCGAGCCCGGCCGTGGCCGGAAACCGTCTTCTGGTGCGCTCCGACAAGTTCCTCTACTGCCTGGCGAGGCGCGCCTCAGACCTAACGAAGTCCGCGATCCCATGAAACCTGCCTGCCTTTCCGGACCCTCTCTTCCGCGCCTCGCTCATTCAGATCCCTCGACGGAGGAAGGGGAGGCCTGGAACCGCAGAGACACAAACTTGACCTAATCGCATCGACTTTCATAAGTCGAGGACTCCACGCCTTTTCCCAGACTGCGCTGGGAACATGGGGTCCGCCTGCGGCGAACAGCAGTTCGCGAACGCCGACTCCCGCATCGAGTCCGCACGCCGGTTCTTCCCTCCCCCTGCGACCCCGGAGCGGGGGGAGTGCCGCAAACAAGGTGACAGACTCATTGTCTCCACACACTGCCGCACAGCGGAGGGGGCAGTACGGCGGTGCATCGGGTGGGACGCGCTCTCCCCAGCGCGCCGGAGCGGAGCCGGGTCGCGGACTGCTGTTGGCGGCAGACAACGGAGGACCCGGGTCCGCGCGCGGGAGGGGTTGTCTCCCGCGTTGGTTTGGTTACACTCGCCGCATGAGACACTCTGCGTTTCTTCCGATGTGGGCGCGCGCGACGTTGCTGGCTGTTCTCTGGGGATTCGTGGGCAACGAGGGCGTGGCGGCGGCCTGGCAACCGGCCCCGGGCCGCCTGATGACGCGCTGGGCCAAGGATGTTTCCCCCGGGAATGCGCTCCCCGAGTATCCGCGGCCGCAGATGGTGCGCAAGGACTGGCTGAATTTGAATGGGCTGTGGGACTACGCCATCGTTCCCAAGGAAGGCCCGCAGCCGGCCCGGTGGGACGGCCAGATCCTTGTGCCCTACCCGGTCGAGTCCGCACTCTCGGGCGTGATGAAGCCCGTGGGGGAGAACAGCCGGCTTTGGTATCGGCGGACTTTCGACCTGCCGGCCGGATGGAAGGGACGTTCGGTGTTGCTGCACTTCGGGGCGGTGGATTGGGAGGCCACGGTCTGGGTGAACGGCCATGAACTGGGCACCCATCGGGGAGGGTACGACGCCTTCAGCTTCGATCTGACCCCGGCGCTGCGACCGAGCGGAGCCCAGGAGATTGTGCTGGCGGTCTGGGATCCGACGGACGCCGGGCATCAAGCGCGCGGCAAGCAAGTCCGGAACCCGCACGGCATCTGGTACACTCCCACGACGGGCATCTGGCAGACGGCTTGGATCGAGCCTGTGGACCCGTGTCATGTCGAGTCGCTCCGCATCACGCCGGACGTGGACAATTCGTCGGTGGACCTCCAGGCGGTCGTGGCCGCGGCGGGCGCTCGCAAGACCGAGGTCGCCGTTGACGTGTTGGACGGGGGTTCCGTGGTGGCGCAGGGCCGGGTCAGCGCCGGGAATGCCGCCGCTGGCGCGGGGGAAAGCGTCAGACCCCGCCTGGTTCTGCGGGTGCCCGACGCCAAGCTCTGGTCGCCGGACTCACCTTTCCTCTACGACTTGCGGGTCACCGTCCGCCTGGACGACCGGGTCGTGGATCAGGTCAACGGGTACTTTGGGATGCGCAAGATCGCGCTGGGCAAGGACGAGAAGGGCATTCAGCGCCTGATGTTCAACAACCGGCCGCTGTTCCAGTTCGGGCCCCTGGACCAGGGCTTCTGGCCCGACGGCCTGTACACGGCGCCCACCGATGAGGCGCTCAAGTACGACATCGAGATGACGAAGAAACTCGGGATGAACATGGCCCGCAAGCACGTCAAGGTCGAACCGGCCCGGTGGTATTACTGGTGCGACACCTTGGGCCTGCTGGTCTGGCAGGACATGCCCAGCGGGGACTTCGGCGGCAAGGACGACCAGCGCCGATCCGACGAGGCGAGCGCCCAGTACGAGCTCGAGCTTCGGCGGCTTGTCGAGGGTTTCATCAACCACCCGTGCATCGTCATGTGGGTGCCCTTCAATGAAGGCTGGGGCCAGCACGAGACGGGCCGCTACGTCGACCTCATCCGGAAGTGGGATGGCACGCGCCTGGTCAACAATGCGTCCGGCTGGACCGACCGCAAGGCGGGCGACGTGAATGACATCCACTCCTACCCCGGCCCTGCGGTGCCCCGCCGGGAGGAGAACCGCGCGGTCGTGCTCGGCGAGTTCGGCGGACTGGGTCTGCCGGTCAAGGGCCACACCTGGCAGGACGAGAAGAACTGGGGCTACCGCAGCTTCACTTCCGCCGACGAACTCACGGATGCCTACGTCGGGCTGATCCGGCGCTTGCGGCCGATGACCGGCGACGCCGGGCTGTGTGCGGCGGTCTACACCCAGACCACCGACGTCGAAATCGAGGTCAACGGGCTCATGACCTACGATCGCGCCCAAGTGAAGATGGACCTCGCCACCATCGCCGCCGTCAACCGGACCGCCTATACCCCTCCGCCGCCGCGCTCCGCCCAGGGCCCCCGCGGCATCCCGCCGGCCACGCCGCTCGTCGCCTGTGATCCCTACTTCAGCATCTGGTCGCCTGCCGACGGCCTCGCTGAGAGCGACACGGTCCATTGGACCGGCCGGCAGCATCGGTTGACCAGCCTGATCCGCATCGATGGCCGCGCCTATCGCCTGATGGGAGCGGACCCTTCGCGTCTCGATGCCCTGCCCCAAACCGGTCTCGAAGTGCTGCCCACCCGCACCCGCTACCAGTTTGCCGGCCAGGGCGTGGGCGTCACCCTCGAGTTCCTCACCCCCGCGCTGCCGGACGACGTCTCGATCCTCTCCCGCCCGGTCACCTACATCACCTGGGAAGTCGTGGCCACCGACGGCAAGTCACACGACGTGGGGTTCTACTTCGATGCCGCCGCTGAGATCGCCGTCAACGAGCCCTCGCAGGCTGTTGTCTGGGGACGGGAAGCCGTCGACGGCCTCGAAGTCCTCAAGGTCGGATCGAAAGACCAGCCGATCCTCGGCAAGAAAGGCGACGACCTCCGCATCGATTGGGGCTATTTGTACCTCGCGGTCTCGAAGGCCCCGGCGGTTGAGACGCTCATCGTCCCCGGCAGCGCGGCGCGTGCCGAGTTCGCCCGGAGCGGACGTTTGGCCATCCAAACCATCGCTCCCGAGGGGCCGGTCAGCGCCGGATCGGCGCCCGTGGGCGCCATCGCCCTGCCCGTCGGTTCCGTGCGCGCCCAGCCGGTCGCGCGCTCGATCCTGATCGCTTACGACGACCTCTACTCGATCCAGTACATGGGCAAGAACCTGCGTCCGTACTGGCGCCGGAGCGGCTGGGAAGCCGCCGATCTTCTCAAGGCGTCGGTCCAGGAACAGCCTGTCCTCGCGCAACGCTGCCGGCAGTTCGACGAGGAGCTGATGGCCGACCTGAAGGCGGCCGGGGGCGATGCCTACGCGTGGCTTTGCGCCCTGGCCTACCGCCACTGTTTCGCGGCGGGCAAGTTCGTCGCCGACGCCAACGGCCAACCGCTCCAGTTCTCGAAGGAGAACCACTCGAACGGGTGCATCGGCACCTCGGATGTCTTCTACCCCATGGCGCCGCAGTTCCTGCTCTTTGGGCCGTCCGTGGCCAAGTCGTTCCTGGTGCCCTTCATGAACTACGCCGCCAGCGAGCGCTGGAAGTTCCCGTTCGCCCCCCATGACCTGGGCACTTATCCCAAGGCCAACGGCCAGGTGTACGGCGGCGGCGAGCGAACCGAAGAGAACCAAATGCCAGTCGAGGAGTCGGGGAATCTCCTCCTGCTGATGGCCGCCGTCGCCCAGATGGAAGGCAACGCGGAGTTCGCCGGCCGGTACTGGCCGCAGCTCGAACAATGGGCCGCCTACCTCAAGGCCAGAGGATTCGACCCGGAGAACCAGCTTTGCACCGATGACTTCGCCGGGCACCTCGCTCACAACGTCAACCTCAGCGCCAAAGCCATCTGCGGCCTCGGCGCCTTTGCCAAGCTCTGTCGCATGCGGGGCGACACCGCCAAAGCCGACGACTATGCCCGGGTCGCCGCCGAGTTCGCCCAGCGCTGGATCAAGGAAGCCGACGACGGCGACAAGCACCGGCTTGCCTTCGACAAGCCCGGAACCTGGAGCCAGAAATACAACCTCGTCTGGGATCGCATCCTCGGCTTGAACCTCTTCCCCTCGAGCGTCGTCCGCAAGGAAATGGACTTTTACCGGAAGATCCAGAACCGGTACGGTCTCCCGCTGGACAACCGCCAATCCTATACCAAGCTCGACTGGGTGCTCTGGACCGCCACCCTCACCCAGGATCGGTCTGATTTCCAGACACTCCTCGAACCCGTCGTCCGGTTTCTTCATGAAACCCCCGATCGATCCCCCATGACCGACTGGTATCAGACCGGCACTGGACGCAAGGTCGGCTTCACCGCCCGTCCGGTGGTCGGCGGCGTCTTCCTCCAGATGCTCTACCAACCCGCCGTCTGGAAGAAATACGCCAGCCGCGACCAGACCCGGGCCGCCAACTGGGCGCCGATGCCCAAGGCGCCCGTCCTCATGGGGGTGCTTCCGACCGCTGCCGACGGACGGGCCCGCTGGCGTTACACGACCCAGAAGCCCGGCGACGCCTGGTCCAAGCCCGGGTTCGACGCGTCCGCCTGGAAAGAGGGCCGGAACGGATTCGGCACCGAGGGCACCCCCGGCGCCATCATCGGCACGGTCTGGAATACGCCTGAGATCTGGCTCCGACGCGAATTCGAGATGCCGGCGGGGAATTGGGGTGATCTTCAGCTGCATGTGCACCACGATGAGGATGTCGAGATCTACTTGAACGGCATCCTGGCCGCCACCGCGGGTGGCTTCACCACCCAGTACGAACCCCTGCCCATCAACGCCGCCGCGCGCGCCGCCCTCAAGCCCGGCAAGAACCTGATCGCCATCCACTGCCGCCAGACCGGCGGCGGCCAGTACATCGACGCCGGGCTTGTGGACGTCCGCGAGGCCCCCTGAACCACCGCGCTGTAACTTCCCGGCGGAAGGCAGCGTCTATTCGGGCCGAGCCCTGGCGCGGACGGCGCTTCAAGTGCGTCCGCCGACGGGCAACGCAGGACGCATAACATCCCCGAACCGGTAACCAGAACGCACAAAAGAGGAGTGTCGATGAGAACCCAGATCATGCTCAGCGCCGTAACGGTCATGGCCGTGTCTCTCCTGGCCGCAGACGCCAAGGAGGAGGTGAAAGGCGCCGCGAAGAAACTGGCTGATGCCAGCGGCTACAGCTGGAAGATGACCACCGAGATGGGCACCGCCGCCGGCGGCGGTGGCGGGGCGGGCGCCGGCCGGATGCGCCCGGGCCCCACCGAGGGCAAAGCCATCAAGGACGGCACGATCTGCGTCACGATGACCCGCGGCGACACGACCACCGAAGTCTACAAGCAGGGTGAAAAAGGCGCGGTCAAAACCCCCGAGGGCTGGCAGTCCTTCGCCGAGATGGCCGAAAGCGGCGGCGGGGGCGGCGGACAGGGTGGCCGCGGCAATTACATGACCCGGATGTTCCGCAACTTCAAGGCCCCGGCAGCCCAGGCGGTCGACATCGTCGAGAAGACCCAGGGTTTGAAGAAGGAAGCGGACGCTTATGTGGGCGAACTGACCGCCGAAGGCGTCAAGTCCCTGATGATGATGGGCGGCCGTCCGGGTGGCCAGGGGCCCGAGATCGCCGACCCGAAGGGCTCCGTCAAGTTCTGGATGAAGGACGGCGTCCTGACCAAGTATGAATACAGGGTCAGCGGCAAAATGACCTTCAACAATAACGAGCGCGACATGGATCGGACCGTCAAGGTCGAGATCAAGGACGTGGGCACCACCAAGATCGAAATGCCCGCCGAGGCCAAGAAGAAGCTGTCCTGAAGAGAGCCGCAGCGGAGCCGGTTCGCAGAATACTGTTGTTGACGGCGGGCAAGCGGAGGCTTGTCCGCCGTCTTATCCGCCGTAGCTTGAGCGAAGGCGGCAGCTTCAATCTGTAGCCGACCGCGGTGAGGGCGGCGGGTGAGAGTGGAGGGCCCCGCGGACAGCGTTCGCGCCGCCCTCACCGCGGTCGGCTGCAGCATCTCATCCCACAGGGGAAAGGCCTTCATCCCGCGTCTTCATGTGCCTGGGGACTCGACCGGGTCTGAGGCAGCGCCTCGCTAGCGATTGGTCTTTGAACGCCCGGCGCCGGGAGGGCTCTAATCGTCTGGCATCGACCTAAATTATAGCGGCAGGAATTGACGGCAGCGGCGGGGACGGTACATACTGGAACACTCATGAGTCCGAGGACAGCGAACAGTCTGAGAGCCTCTCTGAGGCGCGCCCTGCCCCTGCTGGTGCTGGGTGTCGCGCTGGTTGGGCTCGTGGGTCCCGCGACCGCGGCCGAGCGCAAGGTCAAGGTCAAGTTCTCGGACACGCAGGAGGGTCCGCTGCTGCCGGAGAACGCCATGAAGAACCCGTTCATCCAGCGCGACACGCGCCCCGGGTTCCGTTCGGGGGATTCCCTGGGTGGCATGACGGCTGCCCCGTTCGGGCCCACCTCGGTGCCGCTCCCGTCAAGCGTCGGCCGGGAGCAGGACGTCCTCGGCAGCCGCAACACGCTGTCGCTCACGCCGCACGAGGTGATGGGTTTGACCGGCGACAATATCAACCGGGCGCTGGGGGTCACCCAATTCAACCTCGAAACCAGCAGTCGGTCGCTGGTCAAGAACAGCGGCGTCTGGCAGGGGCTGTTCGATGAGCCGGTCGCTCCCGCAGTCACACCCGATCAGGACTGGTCGATGAACCTGAAAGCTGACCGGCCGCTCGGCTTCGACAGCGGCTGGGAGACCGGCCTGGACTCGTCGCTCGACTTTCGAGGCGAGAAGACGGGGTCGACCGGCGCCTCAGCCCTCAGATCACGGTTGGATCTCCCCGATGACCCGTTGCGCGGCGGCCAGCGGGATTTGGTGCGCGAGAATCTCAACTTCAGCTATCCGGCACCGGATCGCCGGGTGGACTTGAGAAGCACGGATCACGCAGCCCAGTTCCGCCGGCTGTTGGGGGTCGCCCCGGCGCCCGGCACCGCCCCGTTGCCGGACGGGACCATCGCGGAGGGCATGCTCAATGCCGTGAACATGCAACCTGACCTCACGCGACGTGAGCTCAACCCGGTGATGGCCCGGCCGTCGCCCGCCTCGAGCACAGGGATCAAGACCGACCTCGATGCGCCTCCCGGCGTGGTCTCCAGCCTCACCTCCCAGCGGAGGAGTCTGGCCGATGCGCCTTCGAGCTTCGGGTATCGGCCGGCTCTCCCTGGAGCGTCCGAATTGACGCCCCCGCCCGCCCGCCGCCGGATGACCCAGAGCCCGACCGTGTTGGACATTCCCAAGCGGCTCTACTAACGAGGCGCGCCTCAGACCCAGTCGAGTCCCCAGGGACATGAAAACCCTGCTGTGCCTGCCCATCCTCTCTTCGGCGCCTCGCTAATAGAGAGTCCTCGACGGAAGGAGGGAAGGCCTGGAACGGCAGGGACCCAACTTGACATGTTGACCCCATATTTCACAAGTCGAGGCCTCTAGTCCTGGCCGACGCGATAGAACCGGGCGGCAGGGTCCGGTGTGGAATCGACGTACTGGGTCTGCTCACCGCCGCTGGCAATGCCCGCTTGCAGTGGAGACCATGTTTCGAGGTCCTTCGAGCCAAAGACCGTGTAGGTCGAGCCGGCGACAGAATTCCAGGTAAGGGTGACTTTGCCGCCTGCGGCCTGCGGCCGCAGGACAGTGATCGTCTCCTGTCCGGCTGGAACGAACGGCGTACCATCCGGCTGCCTGGGATTGGGCGGAATGGCGGTGTCGATGACCAGGCGATTGGCGCTGCCGTCGGCGCCGTCGGTGTCGGCGGCATCCGTTCCGGTCGGGCTCAGGATCAGGTCAATCCGATCGTTCGGGTTGACATTGGCGAAGAACGTCCGGGTGAGGCCGGTCCCGTTGTTGTAGGCGATCACCGCCTGATCCTGGAGCTGGCCGTTGATGTAGAGGGCGCCGGTGACGCCGTTGCCGCCGCCGGTATTGGTCTTGCGCATGGACCACCGCAGTTGGAGCGGGGTGGTCTTGGTGATTTCGAGGGCGACCCATCGGCGGAGGGTCCAGTGGACGACGCCATTATTGATGCCGTTGGGGTGGGTGTTTTCCGGGCCCAGCTCCGTCCACGGGTTGACGCCGGCGGCCAGGTCCCACATTGTGCCGGTCCAGACGCTCTCGTCGAAGGCGATGAACGCGGTATCGGGGTTGTAATTGACGCCCCCGCCGTCGGCCTTGGGATCCCGGTAGCCGCTGAACCAGTTTTCCTGGCCCTGGGTGCCCGAGAATTCGAGGAAAGAATCCGCGATCCATGTGGTGTTGGGGTTATCCGCCGGGTCATTCGGATTGTGTCCGGTGGCGAGTTCGCTCCCATCGCTGAAGGTGTCGCCGTCGGTATCAGCCTTGGTGGGGTCGGTTTTCGGCGTGCCGTTGACCTCCTCCCCGTCCGTCCGTCCGTCGGCGTCGGTGTCGGTTTTACGCGGATGAGAGCCGGCATTGGCGGGGTCAACGAACACCCCGGTGTTGGTTTCTGTTGGGTCAGCGAGGCCGTCGCCGTCGGTGTCGACCGCGAGCGGGTTGGTATCGCGCTGGAACTCGACCGTGTTCGAGAGCCCGTCGCCGTCGTTGTCGCCGGTGCCGTTGAGTGTTGTGAGGGCGTCGGCGTAAATGAGCTCCCAGAAATCGAGCAAGCCATCGCCATCGGCATCGCCGGCGCCGTCGGGGATAAAGAGCGTGCCGTCGGGCTGGCGCGGCTCGCGCGGGAGCCGGGTATCCACCCAGAACCAGGTCACCGAGGCGTCGCTGTAGTCGTTGGCCGTACTGACCCCATGGGGCGTCAGGCCCAGATCAACGATATCGGTCGGCTTGAGGTTGGCGTAGTAGCGCCGGATCTCGCCTGTCGTGTCATTTCCGGGGACAACCCGGGAATCGACCTGGATTCCGTTGATATGGAGGGTGCCGGTGACTCCGTCGTCGGAGGTGTTGTCTTTTCTGGCGAACCAGATGAGGGCGACCGGGGTGGTCTGGGCAAGTTCGGAGGCGACCCAGCGGCGGATGGCCCAGTGTTCTTCGAAGTAGGGCTCGCTGTTGGCGCCGTTGGGGTGGATGCCGAGGGGTGCTTGCCAGGTCCAAGGGCCCTGTCCCAGAATCTCCATGTCCCAGGCGCTGCCGGTCCAGAGCTGGGTCCAGCCATCCCACGTTCCCCAGCCCTCGCCCCCGAGGTACGGGATGAAGTCCACGGCCGGATCGTAATCGGTGCCCTTGCCGTCCTGAGTGACGTTGCGGAAGCCGTTGAACCAGCCGTTCTGGCCCTGGACGCCGGAGAATTCGGCCTGGGAATTGGCGATGACGAACGTGAGGACATTGTCGCCGGCGTTATTGGGGTCGGTGCCCGACGCGATCTCCTCGGTGTCGGTGAAGCCGTCGCCGTCGGTATCGGCCTTGTTGGGATTGGTGGTCGGGGGTTCTTCGATCTCCTCGCGGTCGGTGCGGCCGTCGCCGTCGGTGTCGGCCTTGCGCGGGCTGGTGCCGGTGGCAGTGGGACTCACGAACACGCCGGTGCCGGTCTCGACGAGGTCGCCGAGCCCATCGCCGTCGGTATCCGGCCGGGTTGGGTCGCTGTCGCGAGCGTACTCGTCCGGGTCCTTGAGGCCGTCGGCGTCGAAGTCGCCGGTCAGGGTCAGCTTGGTGAGATCGCCGGGGAAGTAAATCTCCTCCCAGAGATCGGGCATGGTGTCGGCGTCGGAGTCACCGGCGCCGACGGGGATGAAGACGGTGCCGTCGGGCTGCCGCGGGTTGGGCGGGATGGCGGTCGAAATGACGAGCCGGAACTGGCTGCCGTCGCAGCCGTCCGTGTCGAACCCGTCGGCACCCCGCGGGCTGAGGATGAGGTCAATGGCGTCGCCGACGGCGACGTTGGCGTAGCAGGTGCGGGTGGTGCCGATGCCGTCGTTGCCGGCGATGGCCACTTGATCGATCAGCATGCCGTTGCGGAAGACGGCGGCCGTGACGCCGTTGCCGCACCCGGTGTTGCCCTTGCGCACGAAGTACTGCAGGGCGAGCGGCGTCGTGTCGGTCAACTCGACCGCCACCCAGCGGCGGACGGTCCAGTGCACATCGCCGTTGTTCTGGCCGTTGGGATGGGTGTCCAAGGCTGCCATGGTGGTCCAGGGCGCCGCCGTTCCGGGATCGAGATTCCAGCTGTTCCCCTCCCACATGGTCTCGTCAAAGGGGAGGAAGGCCGTGTCCGGATTGTAGTTGAGGTCCGGCCCGCTTTCGGTGTAGTTGCGGTAGCCCGAGAACCAGCCCTGGTCACCCTGGGTGCCCGAGAACTCGGCTTCCGAGTTGGCGATTTGCGTGGTGAGCGGGTTGTGGTCGGGATCGTTCGGGTCGTGTCCGGTGGCGACCTCTTCCCCATCGCCGTAGGTATCTCCGTCCGTGTCCCAGACCACCGGGTTCGATGTCGGCGTGCCCAAGACTTCCTCGCCGTCCTTGCGGCCGTCGGCGTCGGTGTCGGCGTTCCGGACCTGGGTGCCGGCGTCCTGGGGGCTGGCGTAGACGCCCGTCCCGGTCTCGGCGTTGTCCTTGAGTCCGTCGTCATCGGTGTCCTGATTGGTGGGATCGGAGTTGCGCTGCAGCTCGGCCGGATCCAGAAGGCCGTCCCCGTCGTAGTCCCCGGTCCGGGTGAGTTTGGTCAGGTCGCCGGGGAAGTAGGCATTCTCCCAGACGTCGGGCAAACCGTCCGCATCAGTGTCGTCGGCACCGGCGGGGATGAAGATGGACCCGTCGGGTTGTCGCGGGTTATCCGGGATGGTGGTGTCGATGCGCATCCAGTTGACGCTGCCGTCGCACCAGTCGTTTTCGTAGCCGCCGTCGTCGTTGCCGTGGGTGCCGGTGGGGCTGAGGATGAGGTCGATCGAGTCGGTGGGGTTCGCGTTGAGGTAGTAGGTCCGGGTCACGCCCACCGTGTCCGCAGCAGCAACCACACTGCCGTCCATCCGGATGCCGTTGACGTGGATGGCCCCCGTAACGCCGTTGCCGCACGTGCCGGACTTGTGGGTGTGCCACGTGATGGCCAGAGCGGTCAGCCCTGTCAGCTCGGCGGCAGTCCACCGTCGAACGGCCCATTGATGACCGCCGCTGTTGGGTCCATTGGGGTGGAGATCCACCGCGCCCACATACGTCCAGGGCGCGCCCCCGGCCGTGTTCGGGTCCCAGGCTCCGCCGGTCCACGCCCATTCATCGAATGGGAGAAAGTCCGCTGCCGGATCGTAGTCGATCCCCTTGCCATCGGCGGTAACGTCACGGTAGCCGTAGAGCCAGCCTTGGTCTCCCTGGGTGCCGGAGAACTCAGCCTGGGAATCGGCGATTATGTCTGCCCGGACTGACCCCGACGTGAGAACCCACGCCGCCGCCGTCGCGACGACGGCCCATCCGAGTGTTGGGTAGAATCGTTTCATAGGATTGCTTTCGCCCGCCGCTTCGAGCCGATGGCAGGGCTGGCCCGGCCGCCAGCGGGCAGGCTGTCGTTGGTGTCTTGCCAAGACGTTGGCCACAGCAGCCGGCGCTGTCAAGCCGCAGTCCGCGACCCGGATCCTCGCCTAACGCCTGGGGCTCGAATGTGCGCCATCGGCTCCCGGCGGGTTTTGGCCTTGATCGGCGCCTACGGTGTCGGCTCCGGGGAGGCCCGCCCGCTCGCGGGCGGGCTCTATAGGGATTGGAGGGGATGGGCCCGACCTGGGGCCGGGCTTCCAAATCCGCGGAAACCCCGGACTGGGCGGCTCAAGGCGCTTCGTCCAGCCCAGGAGGTTGAGCCACAAGGGACGGTTACGCGCGGATTTGGGCGCGAACCCGGCTCTGCTGCGGCGCGCTGGGGACAGCGCACCGGCAAACCCGCGATCACGGGCCGGCGACGTTGTCCGCCAAACGGACCGTCCCCTTGCTCCGATTCACGATCCGTTCAGGACCGCGGAGGAGGTTGTCGGTGACGATCGCGCGCTGAACGGCCTCGCCGAGTTCGATTTGAGGTTTGGCTTCCCGGAACTCACAGCCGCGGACCAGGAGCGATCCGCCGGAGGCTTGGATGGCCGCTCGACCCGCGCGCGGGTGGTCCCACTGCACGAAGGTGCAGTCGCTGAAGCCCACGGTGCCGGTGCCGGCCACCTTGGCAATCTGCCGGCACGGTCCCCAGAAGGCGCAGTTGACAAATCGGGTGCTGCCGGAGTGCGTGCTCTTGACCTCGACCATGGTCGGGTCCGGCCCGTGGAAGGAGACGAACTCGCCGTTGGTGATCAGCAGGCCCATGGGGGCGGCTTCGTCGACGACCACGGCGGTGTAACAGTCATCGGCGCCGAGGCCGAGGAAGTTGCCGTTGCAGACGCCGGCGGCGCTCTTGTAGAAGCGATAGCCGACGTTGTATCCGAAACAGAAGGTGTTGAGGACGTACTGCCAGTCGGTGCGGGCGAACAGGAACGCCTCGCCATGCTCCATCTGCCACTGGAAGAGCTTCGGCTTCATGCTCCACCACGGGTTGAAATGGACGTTCTCGATCCGCCCGATGTCGTAAATCTGATCCACCAGGATGCCGCGGCGGAGCGGTTGGCCGTGGACGTCGCGGATCAGGTGGCGCTCATTGCGGGTGGCGTCGATGCCGTTGTAGGGGTTGAGCAGCTCGACGGCGAGCACAGCCGGGTTCTTCCCCCGGAGGGCGATCGCCCACGGGTAGGCGTCCGGCACGTCGTCCACTTTCTGCCGCGGATAGTAGATCACCACGCCCTTCAGCGTGCTGTTATGGGTCAGCGCCAGAAAGGGCGGGCCTTCCTCACTGCCTGCGCCTTCGGTCACGAGGAATGTCGTGCCATCATCCGTCGGTCGCGGCAACCCGGCATCGCGGATGCCGTTGTGTGCGGGCACGGATTCCCACACGCCGCGCAGCGTGACCGCCGGCGGAATGGTGAGATGACCCGCAAACAAGTAAGCGCCGCGCGGGGCGAACACGACTCCGCCACGCGCCTTGCCGGCGGCATCGAGTGCCTGCTGGAAGGCGGCGGTATCGTCCGTCTGGCCGTCGCCGCGTGCGCCGTGGTCGCGGACGTTGATCCAGGACGCCTCGGGCTGTGCGCCAACGGCGCAGGCCGCCAGACCGGCCACGGCCAAAGCCTGGACCATCGATGACGCTGCCGAACGACGCCGGCCGGTGCGGAACGGTCGAACCGGGATGGGGGAGGAATTGCTCATGGCGGGTTGCTCGAGGGGGAAGGCTGGGTGGGGGACAAGGCAACGCGATAAAGGTGCGCCGCCCACGGCTCGAAAGCGTCGGTGAAGCTGCCCCCGCTCACCGGAACCGTCCGCGACTCGCCGAGGACTTCGGCGACGCCCTCCGCAACCGGGCCGACGGAGAATCGAGCCCGGACCAGGCGGTCGCGCATGGCCACGGCGAACACATAGGCGGCTCCTTCGTGGACACGTCCCATGATGGCCACGGGGACATCGGCAGGATCGGGCACGACCTGGAAGGTGTGCCGAGGGGGGGGCGCGTTGAGCACCGGCGCCAGCTCGTGGACCTGACGGTTGATGGCCGTGACGGCGGCCAGCATCTCGGGATCGTGAAGCAGGGCGCTCTCATCGAAGCGCGGCTGCCATTCGTGGACGAAGTAGATAAGCCCGCGCGAGCCGTGGATCAGGGACATCCAGACCTCGCTGCGGACCTGGGCCGGCGTGGGCTTGGCGGTGGGATTCGAGATTCGCGTGCACTCGATGCAATTCCAGACCGGCTTCCGACCGCCCGTCCACCCGATCAGCCGCTCGACGCCGCGTGCGACGAACCCGAGCTGGCCCCGCACCGCGGGCCGGTCGTGCACCACCGGATAGATGTCGAACGACACGATATCCGCCCCTTGAATGTACTCGGGGTAATCCTCCGGATGCCGCGTCCGGGTGCCGCGTCCATGCCAGTCATCCCAGGCCACCCCCTGTCCCAGGTTGAGCAGCACGGGTCGCGTGGGATCGGCCGCGCGGATGCGCTGGTAATCAGCGACCACCGCCGACGGCGGGATGGGGGGGCCGTAGCCCTTG
The DNA here is from genome assembly GCA_029556615.1 of Verrucomicrobiota bacterium. Lineage (GTDB taxonomy): Bacteria > Verrucomicrobiota > Verrucomicrobiia > Limisphaerales > J093 > JAKQDD01. The sequence goes on from JAKQDD010000148.1 coordinate 56,486, forward strand.
CCTTCGCCGAGCGACTGGGCGTTGTCCGGCTCGTCGCCGTGCATCCATCCGATGATCGTCCCGTCTTCGAGGTGGCGCCGGGCCGTCTCGTTGAACTCGCAGATGACGCGCATTCCGGCCCGTTTCAAGTCTCCGAGTTGGGACTCGGTCGGGCCGCGCCAAAGGCCCACGTAAGTGTTGATCCCGGCCCGGCGGTAGGCCTCCGCGTGCCGCGGAGGCTGGAGCCAGACGGCGATGGGGATGAACGCAGGGTCGGCCGAAGGTCCGCGCGGCCATTGCCGGTACAGCGTGTTCGACGCGGGCTCGGCGGCGAGCGCGAGGCCCGCAATCCCCATCGCCAGCCAACCGCACCCGCAACGGCGCGCCGCCCGGCAGGCAGGCCGCATCACACCTTCCATGGGCCGCGCGGGGTGCGGGCGAGCCACCCGTTGGCTTCGGTGTCGTCGACAAATCGCTCCTGGCCGGGGTCCCACCGGAGCGGGCGCTTGTTCCAGTAGCCCAGGTTGGCGAGGTGACAAACAGTCACCGTGCGGGCGCCGGTCTCGACGTCGCAGATCGGGCGCTTCCGGCTGCGGATGCAGTCCACGAAATCCTTGTAGTGATTCGTGCTCCGATAGAGCTGGATGGGCAGGGCGTCGAACTTCTCGGTCTCGAGCGCGGCCGGCTCGGTCTTGAATCGGCCGCGATCCACGCAGACCTTGCCTTCGGTGCCGACGAACACCACGCCGAAGTTGTAACCCGCCAGCCCGCCGTGGTGCATGACCACCCCGTTGGCGTAGCGGAAGATCAGGTGCTTGCGCTCCTTGCCGTCGGGGGGAAGCACCTCCACCGGCCCGCTCTCGTCCATGCCCAGGCCCCACTGGGCAATGTCATAGTGGTGGGCGCCCCAGTCGGTCATGCCCCCGCCGGAGTACTCCCGATAGGACCGCCAATTGGGAAAGCCCTGGTGCACGCCGCGCGGGCTGAGAACCGAGTTGTAGGGGCGCGCGGGCGCCGGCCCCAGCCACAGGTCCCAGTCCAAACCCGGCTCCATCGGTTCCTCCGGCAGATCGCACCACTTGCTCGGACCGCCCACCGATACGTGGATCTCCTTGATCTGACCGATCCGGCCATTGCGGACCAGAGTGCAGGCCTTCCAGAACTCGCTGCTCGATCGCTGCATCGAGCCGGTCTGGAACACGCGCTGGTTGTTGCGAACCGCATTCGCCATGGCGCGCGCCTCGGCGATGGTCAGCGAAAGCGGTTTCTCGCAGTAGATGTCCTTGCCGGCCTGGGCGGCGGCGACCACCGGGTAGGCGTGCCAATGATCCGGCGTGGCCACCACCACGGCGTCAATGTCCTTCCGGGCGATGAGCTCCCGAAAGTCCTTGTAGGCGGTGCATCCCTTGAAGCTCGCGTCCGCCTTGGTCGTGTAGAACCCCTCGACGAGCTTCCGATGATGCTCCCGGCGGGTGGTGTCGACGTCGCACACCGCCACCACTTGGACCGAGGCGTGCGGGAGAAAGCTGTTCAGGAGATGCCGCCCCTGGGTGCCGACGCCGATGTAACCGAAGACGATCCGGTCGTTGGGCTTGGCGCCCGCCTCGGCCGCCCAAACCCTGCCGGACAACAATAACGGTGTCCCCAGTAACGAGGCGGCGCTGGTGCGGAGGAATGAACGACGGGTGACGCCAGGACAATTGGCTCGAGTCATAGTGGAATGCATGCAGTTGCTCTGGCCCTGACTCCGACATCTGATTCCGACGCACGGCCGCGCTGGCGGATTCAAACCGGTCGTCGGCCAGCCCCCGCATCATAGTCCCCCGACTGACACCGGAACCAGCGCTTTCTTTTGGCCCCAATCCACGCGTGAGCGCCGGCTGCCGCTCAACTTCCTGGATTGGACCAGCGAGGCGTGCCTCAGACCGATGGAGCATGGAAGTCCAAAGGACCCCTGGGGGCAGCGGAACACCCTGCCTCCGCGCCTCGCTAATGGAGAGTCCTCGCTGGAAGAGGGGATGACTGATTCCTCGCCGATTCAGGGCGGAACGCAGATTGGGGGAGGGTTGACTGTGAACCTGCTATGAGAGAGTCAAGATCTAAAACCCGAATCTGGTAGCCGCCGTTGCCGCCCCGACGGACGTTTGCTGTGCTTTCAGCTGATCGCAGACGGCTTCACGTTGGCGTTTTGCGTACGGGTCAA
>JAKQDD010000179.1 GCA_029556615.1 Verrucomicrobiota bacterium
CCCGAGTTTGACAGATCCTCGTACCTTTTCGGGACCCACCCTGAGGAATTCCGAGGGGTTACGGGTCTCCGGAGCCCAAAATACCTCGTACATGGATTTACCCACAGTGCTTGACAGATGGCCTTATCGTGTGATTCGCTACGTACATGTTCCTGCGTGAAAGCAAGCAAAAGCGCGTCACCGGCGAGATCATCACCCACCTTCAGCTCGCCGAGAGCGTCTGGAACCGCGAGACCAGAAGGGCCGACACCCGCATCGTCTACAACTTCGGCCGCGCCGACGACGCCCAGGTCGTCGAACGCCTGCGCGCCCTGGCCAAGGGGATCCTGCGCCGGGTCTCGCCCGAGGAGATCCTCGCCGAGCGGCCCGAGTGGAAGCTCGTCGACGCCTGGCCCTACGGAGACCTCTACGCCGTCGAACAGCTCTGGGGGCGGATCGGGATGCACGAGCTGCTGCCCGCGCTGACCCGCGACGACACCCGCCGCACTCTGCCCGTAGAGCGCGCCAGCTTCGCCATGGTGTCCAACCGCTGCCTGGCGCCCTGCTCCAAGCTCTACCTCTACGAGCAGTGGTTGCGCGAGGATGTGCGCGTGGATGGCGGAGAGCGGCTCGAGCTCCACCACCTCTACCGCTCGATGGACTTCTGGGAGAAGCACCGGGAGGATCTGGAGCGTGAGGTCTACTTCCGGGTGGCCGACCTGTGCTCGGTCGACGTGGAGCTGGTGTTCTACGACACCACCACCCTGCACTGCGAGATCGACCAGGAGGACGCGGGCGGCGCCGAGGATGTCACGCGCCACGGAAGCCACTTGGCCGGCTTCAAGGAGTACGAGGCGCTTCGGCAGCGGAGCAAGTCGTCGAAGAACAAGCGCTCGGACGTGCCGCAGATCGTGGTGGGCATGGCCATGACGCGGGACGGGCTGCCGGTGCGCTCGTGGGTCTTCCGGGGCGACACGGTGGACGTGAAGACGGTCGAGAAGGTGCGCGCCGACCTGCGCGGCTGGAAGCTGACGCGCAGCGTGTTCGTGGGCGACGCAGGTATGGTGTCGGAGAAGAACCTGCGGGCGCTGTCCGCGGGCGGTGGGAAGTACATCCTGTGCATGCCGATCAAGCGCGGGAATGCAATCTCGGAGGACGTCATCTCCCGGGCCGGGCGCTTCAAGAAGGTGGCGGACAACCTGTTCGTCAAGCAGGTGGTGGTGGGCGATGGCGAGCGCCGACGAAGATATGTAGTCTGCTACAACCCGGATGAGGCGTCCCGCCAGGCTAAGCACCGGGAGGCGATCCTCGAGGAGCTGCGGGCGGCGTTGCCCGGACTCAACGCGGCCAGCGAGGACATGGAAGGTCACACCAAGCACGCCTGCGAGCTCCGGGCGAGCGAGCGGTACGGGAAGTACCTGGTGCAGGACGAGCGCGGGAAGCTGGCGCTCGACCCCGTGCGGGTGAAGCAGGCCGAGCGGCTCGACGGGAAGTTTGTAGTGCACAGCAATGATGACACCCTGAACCCAGAGGATCTGGCGCTGGGCTACAAGCAACTCGCGATCGTGGAGCGGGCCTGGCGGCTGTTGAAGAGCGGGATCCAGATCCGACCGATGTTCCACTGGGCGCCGCACCGGATCTGCGCGCATGTATCCATGACCATGATGGCGCTGCTGATGGAGCGGATCGCGGAGAACACCTGCGGGGACACCTGGCGGAACATCCGGGACGACCTCAGGCAGGTGAAGCTCGCGCAATTGTTGACCCCAAACGGGGAGCTTTGGCAGGTCACGGAGCCTGGTCCGGCGGCATCCAGCAGGCTGAAACAGCTCGGAATTCCATCCCCGCCCCCCGTCGCAAGGGTGGCTCCACCACCTACGCACACGCGTCCTTTGGCATAGCCGCACAGTGGGTTGATCTGTCGATGGAATTCGGATCCGTGTCACGAGCATCTGTCAAACTCGGG
>JAKQDD010000180.1 GCA_029556615.1 Verrucomicrobiota bacterium
CCTGACCACCGGCAGCGCGGTGGACGTCCTCCGCGCCGACTTCGGCGTCGAGGACGTTCGCAACCACCCGCGCTACGCCGAGTTCCTGCCCGCCGAGGTGCGCGCCCGGCTGGTGCTGCCGCACCGGGCCTGGACCTACACTCCGGCCGGCCGGCCGGCGGACTGGACGCCCGTTCGCGAAGCGTGCCGCCGGTGGCGGGAGACGCACGAAGAGATCCGCGCCGCGGCACTCAGCGAAGGGCGCACCCCGACCCAGGCGCTGGTCTACCTCGACGGCGGCGATTTTCTGGAAATCACCGATCACCGGGGCGTGTCGCGGCGGTTCACCCTGTCCGGGGTGTGGCGGGACGTGTACCGGGAGTGTCTCGCAACCCGGGCGTTCGCGGACCTCGCGGCGCGCTTCGCCGATGCCGCCGACGCGGCGCGGCTCCGGGAGATCCTCGATCGCCTGGTGGCCGAGCAGGTCATGTACGCCGAGGAGGGCCGGTATCTGTCCCTGGCCGTGGCCTCGCGCCCGGACCTCGCCGCCCGGCGGTTGAGGGGGAGTAGGAAGAAGTGAACGGTGAGGAGATAGGAGATAGGAGTTGAGATCTCGTGCTCGTAATTCGTAATCGTGATCGTAATCGTAATCGTGCTCGTACTCGTACTCGCGATCGGTTCACCATCTCCCTCTTCCAGCGCGAGAGCACTGAATTTCCTGCATGAAGCTGAAGGGGGTGATCACATGTCCACCGAGGACAACCGGGATTTGAAGGTTATTATCTCTCATCGCGACTCGTCGTGCGATGAGTGCCACGAGGCGCTCGGGCGCCAGGCATGGATCGTCCTCGAAGGCGGACGCGCCTTCTGCCTCGCCTGCGCCGACCTCGATCACCTGGTTTTCCTGCCGTCGGGCGACGCCGCCCTGACCCGCCGGGCGCGCAAACACTCGGCCCTGGCCGCGGTGGTTCTCAAGTGGAGCCGGGCCCGGAAGCGATACGAGCGCCAGGGACTTCTGGTGGAGGAGGCGGGACTTGCCCGCGCCGAGGCGGAGTGCCTCTCCGACGCCGAGGCCAGGACCCGCCGCTCGCTCCCGCTCGCGGTACCTCCACTGTGCCAGCCGGTTGATCCTGCCTCACAAGGTGAGTCGGTGAGTCGGTGAATCGGTGAATCGGGGGACGGGAGAGGAGAAACGGGATACGGTTCTCGGTTAAGGTCCGGAACAAAAACGCCTCTGTGTCCTCCGCGTCCGCTGGGGTGAATTCAGGCTGCCCGAAGTCCAATGTCAGACGAACGGGAACGAGCCTCGATAACACGCCCGATTACTCAAGCGAACGGCGTTCGCACACTGCCGCATCGGGGCACGCGCCCGGCCCGAATGGGCCGGAATCCAATAGCCAGGGGCGTCGCCCCTGGAAAGCCGGAAACCCTGATGAATCGGACATTCTCTCTGCCGGGAGCCCCATCGGGGCGACAGACGGGTCGTGAACAATGGCATCGACGACACGCTGACTTCCAATCAAGCCCGTCCGGTCAGTGTCGGGACGCCGCATGTCGCCCCGGGGGGGCTCCGGATCATTCGATCATGGGACTGGTGCGTCACACCGTCCCACCAGGGGCTGCGCCCCTGGCTATTGCCTCCCGTCCCTCCGGGCCGGCATCCTGCCCTCGAGTGTAATCGGGGTGATCCATCGCTGCCATGACTTCCGGCCTCTGCCCCTCCGGGTCGGCGTCTTGCCCCCAAACGGCACCATCGGGTGGTCGGACGGCCGTTCCTTGGGGGACAGGAGATGGCAATCGGTGAATCGGTGAATCGGGGGACGGGAGAGGAGAAACGGGATACGGCTCTCGGGTAAGATCCAGAAAAAGCCTCTGTGTCCTCCGCGTCCCCTGTGGTGAATCCAGGCTGCCCGAAGTCCGCTGTCCGCTGATCGGGAACGAACCCCGAACCGCGCACCGCGCACCGCGAATCCCGAGATCCGAACCCTGAGCCCCGAACCGCGAACTGCGAGCCGCGATTCCCGACGTCCGATTTCCGATGTTCAAATGCCGGAAACGAACATCGAGCCTCGATTACGAGCACGATTACGATGACGATCACGATTACGAATTACGAAAACTCTCAACCCAAAACCCTCAACTCTCAACGAGTAAGAACGAACCCCGAACCCCGATGTTCGATTCCTGCAACCTCACCGTTCACTGTTTACTGTTCACCGTTTACCCCACCAGCCCCGCCCAGAGTTGATAGAACCCGAACCCCGCCAACGCCAGCGCCGACAGCCCGACCAGGGCGCGGCCGGCCCGCGGGCCCAGGCGCCGGGCGGTGCCGGACAGGATGACGATTCCGGCATTCACCCCGAGAATGGTGCCGTAGAACCCCGCCAGCAGCGCCACGCCGTAGGCGGGTGATTTCCGCCACCCCTCGAGCAAGGCCGGTCCCAGCACCAGGCTCCAGCCGAGGTACGGCCCCGGGTTGAGGAAGTTGACCACCGTGGCCTGGAACAGGCTCCGGCCGGCGGACCCCGGCGAATCCGGCGGCGCGGCGTCGGAGCGGCGCCAGGCCCGGAACGCCTGGGCGGCCAGGTAGAACAGGAACACGGCGCCCGCCAACCGCACCCCCCGCTCCATCCCCGCCGGCAGCCGGCTGAGCAGGAACAGCATGAGCAGGGCGATGGGCCCGTCGCTGATGAGCGGCGCCAGCACCGCCGGCAGCGTCCGGCGCCAGCCGTGGACCATGCTCCGCCCCACGAGGTAGGCCATCAGCGGCCCCGGCTGGACGCCGGAGGCGAACCCGAACGAAATGCCGAGCGCCAGATGAAGCCACATGGAGAACACTTCCGCACCGCCATCCAGCCCCAGCAAAGGGCCGTCCGGGCGATGATAACACGTGAACCGCGGCCCGAGGCTGCCCCATCCGGCTCGAATCCAGCGAACGGGTGTTTAGCCATCCGGTTTCAGGATCCGTATAATCCAGCATTGAAGCGGACCGTCTTCGGCTTCTGCCTGGACCTGCCGACGGGTCCGGGCATCGGGCGGACGCGATGACGACGGTGTGGGTCGGGAGAGATCAAATGCACCACCGGGGGGATTTTATGAGGAAGAAACGCTGGTTGTGGCTGCTCGTCGCCGTCATCGGGATCGGCGCGATCACGCCTGCCGTCGTCCGGGTCTACAATGTCGCCGGCAATTCGGACTCACCCACGTTCCTGGAGGGGGAGCGAATCGTCGTGATTCATGCCGCCTACGATGTCCGGCTGCCCTTCACGGACATCGTGATCGTCGCCCACTCGCAGCCGCAGCGGGGCGACGTGGTCATGTTCCGGCCCCCGGACGGCGATTACCCGGTGTTCAAGCGCGTGGTCGGCTGTCCCGGCGACTCGGTGGGCATGCGCGACTATCGCCTGGTGGTGAACGGGACCTCCTTGCGATATCGGAAAATCGACGCCTATCAGGACCCGCGCTGGATGATGGGGGCCGCTGCGGATTCGATCGTGGAGGAAGAGACGGGCAACGGACCGCCCCACCTGATTTTGCGCCCGGCCGAACCGGGGCCAGGCGCGTCGTTTGACTCCTGCCGGGTCGCGCCGGACAATTACTTCGTCATGGGCGACAACCGGGGCGGGAGCCGCGACTCCCGGCACTACGGCGCGATCCCGCGCGGCTCGATCCTCGGCCGGGTGTTGCGCGCCGATCGCTCCGCCAAGTGATCGTCCACGCTCGCTCTGAGCTGAACTTTGATGAAGCGGTAAATCGGGAGACGTGAACAGTAAACAGTAAACAGTGAGGAGTTAGGAGTTAGCTGCATCGAGACACGCGCCCGGCCCGACAGGGCCGGAATTCACTAGCCAGGGGCGCAGCCCCTGGTAATGAAAAAATCCTTTAATGCTTTGGTTTTTCCTGTTTCAAGCCCCATCGGGGCGGCAGACGGATCGCAAACAATGGCATCGGCGCACGCTTACATCCAATCCCGCCCGCCCGGTCGGTTTTCGGTCGACCGCATGTCGCCCCGGTGGGGCTCCGGGTGATTCGATCATGGACGGGTGCATCACGCCGTTCCACCAGGGGCTGCGCCCCTGGCTATTGACTCCCGTCCCTCCGGGCCGGGAGTCTGCCCCCAGGCGGGGAATCGGTGAAACGGACGTCATTTCTTCGCGTCGCCGCGCCCCGTCCCCGGGCGCGCCGCCTTTCAAAACACCCGCTCGTCCAGGCGCTGCCCCGCGTTCGCGGGGCTGCGCGTGGTTCAGGCGTCCTGCCTGAAGAATCGAACCGGCGAACCGGCGAGCCAGCGGGGGAGATTCACCACAGAGATTCACCACCAGTACGCAGAGGGCACAGCAGGAGCCATCTGTCATTGATCATTGGACATTTTTCATTGTCCATTTCGGATAATTGGTTATTGGTGATTGCTTATATTTTATTGGCTATTTGGAGTCGAGTCGGATGGTGACGCCATCCGATGTCCGATATCCGAAGTCCGATGTCCGAAGTCCGATGTCCGCATGGCGGGAACGAGCCCCGAGCCTCAAGCCTCGAGCCTCGATCACGATTACGATTTACGATTACGAATTGCGATTACGAATTACGATTACGGGCACGAACCCTCAACTCTCAACCCTCAACTCTCAACTCTCAACCCTCAACTCTCAACTCTCAACTCTCAACTCTCAACCCTCAACTCTCAACGATCAACCATCAACTATCAACCGTAACAGTGCACCTTCACTTCCCCTCGTCTTGTTTCAGCGTCCGCGCCACCGCGGCCAGCACCGCTTCGACGTCGGCGGCAGGGACGTCCGCGTCACTGCCCACAGCCAGGAAAAGCTTCGCGCCGCCCGCGAGGGGGACGAGGTACGATTCCACGTTCCGGGCGCGGGGAATCGAGGTCGACTGCGCGCCGCCGGCCACCGCATGGCCGAGGAACGCCCGCTCCGTCTTCCGGGCGGCCGGGGCCGACAGTCCCATGAACGTGGTCTTGAAATAGCCCAGCAGCTCGTCGTCGTTCATCCCCATGCCGTCCACCATGTCCTTGGGCGCGGCGGCCAGGACGATCTCGATGCGGCCGACGCCGCCGGCGGTATCCGGCGGGTGGGCTAGCGCCACCGCGTCCATGCCGATCTCCCGCGGGGCGGAGAAGGGAACCGGCGTCTCGAAAGCCACCGTCCACCAGGTGTGGCGGAGGCCCGGACCGCCCGTTGACTCTTCGGCCCGCACGGCGCCAACGAGCGCGCACCCGGCGAGGAGACCGATAATCAGAAAATATTTCATGGTGCAACCTCCGCAGTGGTTATGGATTCGATTGTGTCTCAGGGGCAGGCCAGGTCCTGCTTCCGGAGCAGCCCGACGGTGGTTCCCCTGGCGCCCTGGAACCGGGCCAACACCCACTCGCCGCCGGCGTGCAGCGCCGGCGCCACCGCCACGGCGTCGCCCCGGATCACGAAGCCCCGCCGGCGCTCCGGCGGCAGCGGGCCCACGACGTGGAAGTGGGATTTCTCCGCCGTGACCCGGCAGGGGGCCAGC
>JAKQDD010000232.1 GCA_029556615.1 Verrucomicrobiota bacterium
CAACCGCAGGCGCTCCCCCAAGCCCCCACTGTTGCTCACGCTGTTGATGCGGAAGGTGAGGGAGCCGGAGATCTTCTCATGATCCGCCAGAAAGCTGTCCGCTGGCCAGTCGAATTGCTTGCCACTCCACGCCCCCAGCGAGCCCGGATTGGCCGCGTGCAAGCGGTTGTTCGCCATCTCGTAGGTGGGGGGCGGATTGCCGTTGCTGTCGATGGCATACAACGTCGGCGGGGTCATCGACGTGCCACTCCATGAGTAATTCCTGATGTCCTGTGCCACAGCACAGGCCGCCCCCGCAATCAGAGCCGTGATCACGGGGAGGATGAGACGCCTTTTTGTTTTCATGTTTCGCGCTTTCTTATCGGTCTATGGTTTCTCTGGTCTGAACACACGGCGATAACTCATGCTTTGACAGCGTAATCGCGGCTGTCAGTATTCCGCCGACTTGCGCGGTGTGCGGTACCGCAGCCATCTCAGATCCTGCATCACCACCGGCTCGGTCAGGGCGTTGTCGAACGCCTGAACGCGCACAGGAACGACGGTGGTGCCGCGCCATTTCTTGATTTCGGAGTGGCCATCGACGAACGCGAGGCCACCGGCGCCGTTGTGATAACTGGCCGGCATGTCCATCCAGCGGTCGGCCCCGGGCGCGAAGAAGCCAGCGTCGTTGATACTGTCCGGATGTTCGTCCAGATACATCCAGGCCTCTGCCGGCGGGGGATAGACGATCTCGGACGCCTTCCGGACATGCAGGTAGGCGTCGCTCCAGGGGCCTTCCTCGGCATTCCCTTCGCCGATTCCGATGTTTCCGGAGACGCTTCGGGCCCGGGCGGACCAGCCTTTGGCGCGCTGGACCGGGCTGACGAACCGGTCGGCTGGGCAGTGGTAGATGTTCTTGGCTCCGGCGTAGTAGGGGGCGAGCTTCGAGTAGCTCGGGTCGGCGAAGAGGGCGTAATTGGTGTTCTGCGGACTGACGTCCCAGTTCAGCCAGCCCAGAACCCAGGGGGAGTATTTCGTCACGATGTGCTGAGTCGCGGCCGACGCGAGCGAACCATGCACGGCGCCGGGGAACTTGTCGTCGTAGTCTCCCAGGTACATGTGGCAGGCCAGCATCAACTGCTTGGTGTTGTTCATGCAGGCGATGCCCTGGCCCTTGGCCTTGGCTTTGCTGAGTGCGGGCAGCAGCATCCCGGCCAGGATCGCAATGATGGCAATGACCACCAGCAGTTCGATGAGCGTGAACCCCTTGCGGACCGGTTCGCGCCGTGGCTTGCGTTGCGGCCGCGGGTAGCGGTTTGGGCGTGCTTCAAGGTCGCTGCGCGGGTTCGGGATCATATCGACGACTCGAACCTAGCATGCAGCGAGGGCTTGTCTTGTCGTCTGTTTAGACGATGCGGGCGCTGACGCGCGACTTCAAGACGTGGATCCGGGCCGGATGGCTAACAGACCCGCTGTTGGACGATCGGGACGCGGTCCTTTTTCCCGAGACGATCGGGGGGAAGTACTGGTTGATGCATCGTCCGCTCGAGTGGGTCGGTTCCGCCTACGGCACCGAACGGGCTTGCGCCTGGATTCGCATGATGTACCTCGGCGCCTGGGTGCGGCGATCGAACGTCCTGACCGGCGCCGAATGGATGCGGACCCGTTTTGGCAAGAGTCTCGGGGCGGAGCTGGCGCACTTGAGTGTGGTCGTGTACGCGCATGTCAGCGTGGCGGGCTTTCTCCGCTCTTCGCCCGAGCAGATTCTCGACAAGGTGCCGGCCGGTTGGGACGACCTGTTCTTCGGGTGGCGGCTGGACCTGGACTGGACGCCACTGATTCCCCAGCTTCAGGAGAAGCTCTATGGGGCGAGCGGCGACGGTTACGCCGTGTTCGGTTTTCTGATCTCGATGCTCTTCTTCAAGGGGGTGCTGGTCAGCATGGCGGGGCCGACGCCCAACGACGCGATCCAGCACATCTTGTCGACGCGGAGCCCGCGCGAAGCGGCGCTCGAGAATCTGATGATGGCTTTGACCTCGCTCGGTCCGCGGTTCCTGATGATCGCCGGCATTGCCGTGATCGGGATTGTGTTCTTCAGCCAGGACCTGGCGGCGATGGGGGCCCGGGTTGACTTCGAGGTGATCCTGCCGGCGGGACGTTTTCAACCTGGGCATCGGCCTGATCTGGCAGACCAGCATGGTGGCGTTGCCCATCTACCTGGTGCAACAGCAATCGGACCACGTCGGCGGCGGTGTAGGTCTCGCGTCCCGGGGGCAGGAACTGGGCCAAGTGCACGAGGTCATCGCCCGCGGTCACGAGGGGCAGCTCCATGGCTCCCTGAGCTCGCAGCTGTCCCAGGGCGGCCGTGGCGGTGAGCCCGTTGCAGATGCACTTGCGGCCGGCGGTTTGTTCGGTCGTGCCGCCTTTGTCCAGAAAGTGATCGAGAGCCTCGGCGGGACAGCGGTAGCCGACACTGCCATCGGCCTGGCGATAGAGATGGCGCAGGAAGCCGAGGTCGCAGATGCGGTGGCGCGCCTGGAAATCGGCGGTCTCGGACAGAGTCTTCTCCATCTGGGCGATTTTGAAGGGGAAGCCGGTGGGCGAGGCGAGCGGGTCGGTGAAGACGCGGGCCTTGCCAAGGCGGCTGAGAGCCATGGCGTGGCGTTTGATTTCGGGCATGATGCCGGACTCTTCGCAGAACGCGAACGGTGTGCCCACCTGGATGCCGGCGGCACCCAACCTGAGGGCCTCGGCAAGCCTCCCGGGACGCCCGTACCCGCCTGCCAGCCAGAAGGGCAGGCCGAGCGCGCGGATGCTGTCCAAGTCGGGGACATCGCGCGGTCCGTAGCGCGGTTGACCGTCAGGGGTTAGCTGGAGGGGGCCACGGGGCGGGGCATTGTGCCCGCCGGCCGTGGGACCTTCGACAACGAAACCGTCCACGCGGCCGCTGGCCTTTCTGGCGAGCGTCATCGCCAGGGTGGCGGCAGCGACAATGGCAAGAAAGAGGGGCCGCTTGAGCTGCGGGGCCTGCCCGCCGCAGAAGGTCTGTGGGTCGAACGTGATCGTGTAAGATTCTCCGGGCGCGGCTCCCTGGACATCGACGGCCAGGAGGGCCGGTTGACCCTGCGCGAGGCGGTCCAGGGCGCCTGGAATGGCGCGCGGGATGCCGGCGCCCATCAGGACGCAGTCCACGCCCGCGAGCATCGCGCCGTAGAGCGAAGCCAGCGTGGGAAGCTGGATCTTCTCGAGGCAATTGATGCCGACCAAGCCCGAATGGCCTTCTTTAGCCAGGAACACCTCGACGAAGTTGGCCACGACCGTCAACTCGACCAGCGTGGACGGAGGATGGAGGGTGGGCATCGCCACCGGTTTGAAGGGTGCATCAGCAGCCTTGCCGCCGCGAACGTAGTACTCGTCCACAACGCGTGCGGCCATGTGTGGGAAAGGGAATTGCGACAGCGCATGGCGCAGTTCGCCGCCCGGGTCTCCGAGCTGGAGTCGCCGCGCCAGAACCGGCGCCAGTGCGGTCCCCGAAACCACGCCGAGTTGGCCGAGCTGTGACACGGCGCGGGCCAGCGGCCAACCGGAGACTGCCACGCCCATGCCCCCCTGGATGATCTGTGGATGGTTCATGAGGAAGATGGCTTCTTCTCCTCATCCAGCACGCGGACCTCGCGGGCGCGGATCCTGCTGTTGCGCCGGTGTTTAGGTTCCCGCGGTTGAAACGGACGCGAAAGAAAGCGGCGGCTCAATGGGTTTCCTCGGGTTCCTGGTGATGCATACTCAGGTAAGAGAGCCGCGGCTCTTGCCCCGCACCCGGGCCTGCAGCCGCTTGACGTCGGCGACCGGCCCGTGCGGGGCGAAGAGATCCTGAAGATCGATCTCCGCGGCGTCGAACGCCAGATGGCCAACGTGAAGTCTCGTGTTCAAGATGATTCCCGCGCTCAGACGAGTTGCTGGTTCAAGCTGCTCCCGCCGTTCGGGTTTCAAATCATCATTGAATCACCTTCAACTGAGGATCTGCCAGAGTTCGACAGCGACAAGTATCTGCTGCGCATCAGACTACAGTCAATCCGGCCCAACGCAAATGCAATTTCAGAGCTTGTCTCCGGGCATCATTCGATGCCGAGCCGCTTCTGCATGTGCTCGAGCGGCACGCCTTTGGTCTCGGGCATCATGAACTTCACCCAGACGAGCTGCAGCATCATCATGCCGCAGAAGAGGCAGAAGACGTAGCCCGGCGCCATCGCGGTCATCATCAGGGGGAAGAACGTCGTCAGCAGCGCGGCGAACACCCAATGCGTGGCGCTGCCGAGCGCCTGGCCCTCCGCCCGATGGCGATTGGGGAAGATCTCGGAGATGAAGACCCAGATCACGGCGCCTTGGCCGACGGCGTGCGCGGCGATGAAGGCGAAGATGCACACGAGCACCATCAAACCGCCGGAGCCGGCGGCTCGAGAGGCTTGGTGCAACGCGGTGTCCGCGGCGGCCTTCACCGCTTCCATCCGGGCGTCCGCGGCAAAGCCCACCGGTTTCGCGCCGGAAGCGGCCACGGCGGTGGCGGCCACGAGCGCTTGCTTTTTCGCCGCCAACTCCTCGGTCAGTTTCGCCACGCGGGCGGGATTCGCGGATTGGAGGCTGTCCACGGCGGACTTCACGTCGACGGCGGCCGACGCGGCCCTGAACTGGGGCGCCCACGTGAAGAACGCCACCGCGCACAAGCCGAGCGAGAGGATGTAGCCGAACGACCCGATGAACAGCAGGGTGCGCCGGCCCAGCCGATCAATCAGCCACAAGCCGACCCAGGTGAAGGCCAGGTTGGTGAACCCGATGCCCACGGATTGTGCGAAGGGGTTTTCGCTGCCCGTCAGGCCGAAGATGCGCGGTGCGAAGTAGAGGATGGCGTTGATGCCTGAGAGTTGGTTGAAGAACGCAATCAGGAACGCCAGCAGGATGGGAAGGCGCAATCGCCAGGTCCAGAAGCGCGACGCGACGGCGTGCGCCGAGGACGCGGCGAGGATTTCGTCCGCGTGGGCTTCGAGTTGGGCCGGCGCGGCGCCGGGTTCGATGAGCCTGAGCACGCTCAGGCCCGCCGCGCGGTCGCCCTTGCGGCCGATGAGCCAGCGCGGGCTTTCGGGCAGTCCGAGGCACATTACGGTGTAGAGGACGGATGGGAACGCGGCCACGCCCAGCATCCAGCGCCAGGCATTCTCGCCGCTCCCCGCCAGCGCGGCGTTCGAGACAAAGGCGACGAGGATGCCGAAGACGATGTTGAACTGGAACATCCCGGCCAGGCGCCCGCGATACGCCGGGGGCGAGATCTCGGCAATGTAGAGCGGCGCGGCGACGGTCGAGATGCCGATGCCGAGTCCGCCCAGGAAGCGGGCGATCACAAAGGAGGTTACGTCCCAGGCGAACCCGCAACCCACCGCCGAGAGGATGTAGAGCAGGCCGATGCAGGTGAGCGTGGGCTTGCGTCCCAGCTTGTCCGAGGGCACGCCGCCCAGCAGCGACCCGATCACGGTGCCGTAGAGCGCCGCGGCCATCGCCATGCCGTGCAGGCCGGGGCTGAGATTCCAGAGCGACTGGATCTTCTGTTCCGCGCCCGAGATGACGACGGTGTCGAAGCCGAAAAGGAATCCCGCCAGGGCCGAGGTGATGGACCAGAAGACGATGCGAGCCTTCATGCGCGATGTACCTGGGGATCCTGGGCCATTCCTGCGGCGAAGTCCATGCGGACTTCCTAGCGAGGCGGGCCTCAGACCCAGTCGAGTCCTCAGGTTCATGAAGACCCTGCTGTGCCTGCCCACTCTCTTTTCCGCGCCTCGCTCATGTAGAGTCCTCGAAGGCAGGGGGGTGCCGGGCTCGTGTGCTGACACAGGCCCCTCCTCTCCTCCGCCTTCGCCAAGGCTATGGAGGACGGGCCTGCCCTCTCCCCCGAGCGCAGTCGAGGGGGCGAGGGAGACAACATGCTGGTAGATGTTCTCTGACAAGGGGCCAGGGTTTCCGGGCTCAGGCAAGACCGCGCCCTGAGAGCTGCGGAAGGGGATGCGCGGTCCCGGGACACGCCCTCTCGTCCAGAGAGTGCGCGCTCTTTCCCCCTGCCTTCGATGGGTGGGGTGCGGCGGCGTGCGCCATGCGGGCTGCGGTATCCGATCGTGATCACGACCGTGCTGCGACTCGGGTCCCTGGCCCCGCTCCGGGCCGACCTGACCCACGGGCTCGCCGTCTGAACCCGCCCTTGATTCCCGTTCGCGTTGGCGCAGACTCGGCCATATACGTCCATGGCCACGATCCTTGATGTCGCCCGACGCGCCGGAGCATCCACCGCCGCGGTACCACACGGGATGAACCAGAAACGCCGCGTCGCGGCGCTGTTGGTCCGCGAAGACGCTGAGGGTATTGTCGACTGCGGGTTCGGCGCTGCGGAGGAGCAGTTGCTTGAGACTCCTCGCGCCGGCCGGACGCGATACCGCCCGCCCTGGTGGCCGTGCCTCGTGTTGTTCCTCGCGGTCGTGCTGGCCGGCGCGTTGTCGGCGAGCGAACCCCCGTGGTTCACCCGGGTCCTGGTGGGCATGGAGGTCGGTCCGACGGGCGCGCAGTTTGCCGGCGGCAAGCACGCTGCCGACTACGCCAGCCATTTCAGCGGGCGGGAGATCGTCCGCCGCTGTGTCGCGTCGCACGCGGAGTATCTTGTGCTCTGGGTTCGCGACGGCGAGTTCACCTTTCACAACTCGGCGCTCGTGCCGAAGCCCGGCGGCCAGCGCGACCGCGACGTGCTGCGCGAGGCGGTCGACGAGGGCCGCCGGCTCCGTCTTCCGATCATCGCCTACTGCCAGCTCCAATATCCGGCCTTCGAGTTGCGCCAGCACCCGGAATGGAAGGCGCGCCAGGCGAACGGCGAACCGATCGACCACCTCGTTTGTTTCAACTCGCCGTACACGAATGTCGTCAAAGCCCTGCTCGCCGAGATTCTCGACTATGGGGTCGCCGGCCTGCACCTCGACATGGTGGATCAGGGTTTTGGCCCGCCGCACGGCTGCTGGTGCGAGCATTGCCAGGAGCTTTTCCAGGCGGGATACGGGCGTCCCATGCCCAAGGGCATGGACTGGGAGGATGAGGATTGGGGCCGCTTTCTGGAATTCCGCTACGCCACGAGCGACCGCTTCGAGAAGATGCTCACGGAGCACGTCCGCGCTCTCGATCCGCGCGCGACGGTGGATTTCAACTACCACGGCGCCCCGCCCTTCTCGTGGGAGGTCGGTCAGACGCCGGTCCTGCACGCGGGCAACGGCGACTTCGTCACCGGCGAGGCGGGCTTGTGGGCTTTTGGCGCGTTGACGGCCAGCTTCAATGCCGCGTGGTACCGCGCCGCCACGCCGGGGAAGCGGTTCCAGGTTGCCGTCCAGCGCGGCGTGCGAATGTACCACGACCAGACGACGCGCCCGCTCAACGACATGCGCTGGGAGCTGTTCACCCTGCTCGCGCATGGTGCGTTTGTGACCATGATCGACAAGACCGCCTATGACGGCTGGCTCGATCCCGTGGCGTACGATCGCATCGGCCTGCTGCTGGGGGAGGCGCGGGCCCAGCGGGCGCAGTTTGGCCACGCGCCGGTGGCCGAACTGGGCCTTTACTTCAGTGCCCGCACGCGCGACGGGATGGGCCGCGACAAGCCGGCGGCCTACTTCCAGAGCGTGCAGGGCGCGCACAAGGCGTGTGTTTACGAGCACCTCGGCTTCGGCTTCCTGTTCGATGAGAACCTCACCCTGGGTGCGCTGAAGGCGTTTCCGGTCGTCTGCCTGTCGAACACGGGCATTGTGACGGAGCGGGAGGTGGAGCTGTTCCGCCGCTACGTCGAGGAGGGCGGGATGCTATTGATCACCGGCACCAGCGGCCAATTCGACGCTCGGGGCCGGCCGCTGGCCAGCTCCCTGTTGGAGCCGCTGATCGGCGGGACGGTGAAGGCGCGGCTCGAGGGCACGGAGGCGTGGATGCGGTTCGGATCGCCCACGGAAGGGGAGAAGGGCGACCGCGGCGCGGCATCCGAGCCCCGGATGGCCGCCCCGCGGCCTTCGTTCGAGGCGCTGACCAACGGTCTGCGTCCGGACTGGCCGTTCCTGGTCCGGGGTCCGGCCACGGTGTATGAACCGACCACCGCGTTGTCTCTGGGCGCATTGCTCGATTCCCACCGCGCTTCGCTTGCGAATCCGCAGGGATACAACCCCGACTGGCCGCTCAGTGCGCGGCGGGTCGTCGGCCCGGCGGTGCTGATCCACGCGGTGGGTCGGGGCACGGTGCTCACGTTCGCCGGTTCGCCTGATGCGGCCACGGCCGGCGAGCATGCCCTCGTCGAGGCGCGGAAGCTCTTTGCCAACGCCGTGCGCCTGCTGCATCCGAACCCGCGCCTGCGTGTCGACGCGCCCGCCAACGTCGAGGCGGTGGTGACCGATGACCCGGCGGCGCGCACGTTGCGCGTTCACCTCATCGCTTACAACGCCACCCCGCAAACCACGCCCGCAAAGGATCGGCCGTATGTGCTGCCCGGCCTGATCGAGGATGCCCCGATGTTCCGGGCCCGCATCGAGTTCCGCGACGACGTCAAAGGCGTGAAGGCCTTGAACCGGAGCACTCAGCTGACGAAGCGCGGCCGTCGCGTGGAACTGACCGTCGCAGACGTTCACGAAGTCATTCAGTGCCGCTATTGATCAGCTGACCCATTGCAGCCAGGGCATCCTTGGGATGCGGCGGCAGCGAGCGCAACAGGATATCGGGATTGCGCTCGGTGAAGAAGTTGCAGGACCATTCCTCGGTGAAGAGGATCACGGTGTGACCGGCGGCGTCCGTGGCGAGCCGCGCGCCGGAGGGCAGGAGGGTCTCACGGACCTGGCCGTGGGCAACCCAGCGCAGCAGTTTCCATGGGGCGGCTTCCAGCCTCGATGCCGCGCCGTATTCCGTCTGCAGCCGGAATTGCACGACGTCGAATTGCAGCGGGCCGACCGCGCCGAGGAGCGGGACCCGTTGGGTGGCCTGGTGCAGGAGGAAGGATTGCACCACGCCTTCCTGGAGCAGTTGGTCCAGGCCTTCGCGGAAACGTTTGAATTGTGCCGTGCTTGCGCTGTGGAGCCACGCGAAGCTCTCCGGCGCAAAACGCGGAATCTCGGCGAAGGCGAGCGCCGGGTCCAAGGCCAGCGTGTCGCCGATCCGGAAGTCGGAATGGCCCACCAGCCCGACCACGTCGCCGGCAAACGCTTCGTCGACGGTCTCGCGCTCGCGTCCGAACAGCTTGTGCGAGCTGGCCAGGCGGACTCTTCTGCCGGTGCGCGTGTGAATCACGGACATGTCGCGCTCGAACCTGCCGGAGCAAATCCGGACGAACGCCAGCCGGTCGCGATGATTGGGGTCCATGTTGGCCTGGATCTTGAAGATGAAGCCGGAAAAGGCGTCGTGCGCGGGATGCACGGCGCGGCCGTTGACCGAGCGCGGTTGCGGCGCCGGCGCGAGATCGAGGAAGGCATCGAGGAGCAGCTGCACGCCGAAGTTGTTGACCGCGCTGCCGAAGAAAACCGGCGTGAGATCGCCCGCGAGGATCCGCGCGTGATCAAACGCGGCTCCTGCACCATCCAGCATGGCGAGTTCATCCACCACGCGCCGGTAGGCGTCCGGCGCCATCATGTCGCGCACGAGGGGGTCGTCGAGGCCGTGCACGGACACTGGCGCGCGAAAGGCGCCGCCGGGCACGCGCTCGAAGCAATGCACCTGGCGCGCGCGACGGTCCAACACACCGCGGAATCCCTCGCCGTCGCCGAGCGGCCAATTCACCGGGTAGGCGTGGAGGCCGAGCACCGCCTCGAGCTCATCGACCAGCGCCAACGGATCGCGCGCGGGCCGGTCGAGCTTGTTCATGAACGTGAAGATCGGAATGCCGCGTTGGCGGCAGACTTCGAACAGCTTCCGCGTCTGGCTCTCGATGCCTTTGCCGGCGTCAATCACCATCACCGCCGCGTCCACCGCCGTGAGCACCCGATACGTGTCCTCGGAGAAGTCCTTGTGACCGGGCGTATCCAGCAGGTTGACGCAATAGCCGCGATAGTCGAATTGCAGCACGGTCGAACTGACGGAAATGCCGCGCTTCTTTTCCAGCTCCATCCAGTCGCTGGTGGTCGCCCGCTGGCTCTTGCGCGCTGTGACCGACCCGGCCAGTTGCACCGCGCCGCCATAGAGCAGGAACTTCTCCGTGAGCGTGGTCTTGCCTGCGTCCGGATGCGAGATGATCGCAAAGGTCCGCCGGCGATTCGTTTCTGTTTCAAGGTTCATCGTTCATGGGCGTCGTTGTTCTCCCCTGGAAGATCTGCGAGGTTGTTGGCGGCGACCGGTGCACCAGGGTCCGAAGCCGGGACAGGAGGGGCCGTCCAGACACCGCAGACGCCGGGTTGAATCCGGGCACAGCGCGAGCGAAGGGAGTATCCGCCCGGCGGCACCGGAGCCGGCGCCACAAGGGGGAATTACGGCGGAGTGAAGGCAGAGAGGCAGTCGTCCGGCGGGCGGATGGGCTGCGGGCTCGGGAGCCAGATTGCGGTCAAGAATGTCACGGCGCGGAGCCTACCATGATGGGGCGGGCGAGTGGCAAGCGGCAATTGCCGGCCCGGATCCTCGCTAGAGTCCTCGACTTGTGGAACGTGGGGTCAACAGGTCAAGTTTGGCCCCTGACGTTCCAAACCCGCCCCTCCTTCCGTCGAGGACTCTACATTCGCGAGGTGCGGAAGAGAGGGTGGGCAGGCACACCAGGGTCTTCGTGTGCCTGGGGACTCGACCGGGTCTGAGGCGCGCCTCGCTGGACAACGCGTCGGAGCCCGTTAGGATCGAAGGGCAGGGGCGGCGCGCCGACCGAAGTGGCCCGGTGCTGCCAGCACCCAGGATGGATCTGCCATGAAACCTTGGTACGAAGAGCTGTTCTCCAATTACGCCCGGGCTTACGACCGGGAGTGCTTCACTCAGGGTACGCAGCAGGAATCGGACTTCATCGAGTCGGAGATCGGCGCCGACAAGAACGTGCGGATCCTCGACATTGGCTGTGGCACGGGCCGCCATGCCATCGAGCTGGCCCGGCGCGGGTATCAGGTCACGGGCATTGACCTGTCGGCCAACCAACTCGCCTGCGCTCGCGAGAAAGCGCTCGATGCGGGCGTTCAACCCGTTTTCGAGCAACGCGACGCGCGCAGTCCGCATTTCGTGGCGGCCTTTGATCTGGTGCTCATGCTTTGCGAGGGCGGTTTCTCGCTGATGGAGACGGATGCCATGAACTTCGCCATTCTCGAGAACGCGGTCCGGGCGCTCCGTCCCGGCGGCAAGTTGCTGTTCACGTGTCTGAACGGCCTGTTCCCCCTGGCGCGATGCGTCAAGGAGTTTGTCAACGCCGGTCCCAGCGGGGTGCACACGCTGGACACGGCGTTCGACCTGAGCACGCTCCGGATGCGATCGCGGGTGGATTACACGGACGATGACGGCGTGACCCGCCGGTTGGAAACCGACGAACGCCATTATCTCCCCTCGGAGCTGACGTGGTACATGCACCAATTGGGCATGCGGAACACCTCGGTGTCCGGGTGCACCGTGGGGGACTTTCGGAAATGCCCGCCCACACCCGAGCACTTTGAACTCCTGGTCATCGCGGAGAAGGCACGGTCAAGCAGCGCGACGACATGCCCGCCGCGGCCATCCAGGTCGTCCCGGGTCAGGTCCCGGACGTAGCTGCGGAGCGCGAGCAATTCGGGGTCGAGGAAGCTGTCTGGAACGTGGTTCGTGCTTTCCAGGAAGGCATACGGGTTGGCGAAGGCCAGCTCAAACCGGAGCCGGCAGGCCCGCGGCGGGCACCTGATCGAAGCCGGTGCGATCCTCGGGCACGATCCATCGGCAACCCGTGTGCGAGGCCGCGAGGTTGCCCCAGTGAGCCTTGGTGGCCCCGCGATCCGGGAGGCCGGTGAAGTCGAACCCTTGCTGCGGGCAGCCGCTGCCGACCCCGATGTTGACTCCATACTCCACAAGTCGAGGACTCTAGTGTGGTGTCCGCCATCGACTGCAACAGGGCCTGCCGATGAACCATGACCTCCTCATCCGATCGCTGACCGCGCTCGTGGCTGCCGTGCTGCTGGCACTCCCCGCGAGCATCTCCGCCGCGAGCCCGAAGGCCAAGGTGACCAACCCTGATTTCACCAAGGGCGAACCCATTCCGGAGGGTTACACACACGACTGGAATCTCGGCGCCACGGGTGCCCGCGGCTGGATGTTCTCCGACCAGCTCGTGACGCATGACGCGCGACAAATCAAAATTACCCAGGTCGCCAAGGGCTCTCCCGCCGAAGGCGTGCTCGCCGCGGGCGACGTGATCCTCGGCGTCGGCGGCAGGCCGTTCTCCCACGATCCGCGGACGGAGCTCGGCAAGGCGCTCACCGTGGCGGAATCAGAAGCCGGCGGCGGCACACTCCGGGTGACCCGCTGGCGCCGTGGCCGCGCGACAGAAGTGACCCTCGAGCTGCCGGTCCTTGGCACCTACAGCGCCACCGCCCCGTTCGACTGCCCGAAGTCGAAGCGCATTCTCGATCAGGGCTGCGCGACGCTGGCGAAGCGCGTCGCCGCCCCGGCCTACGATCCCGACCCGATCGTGCGTTCGCTGAATGCGCTCGCGCTGCTGGCCAGCGGCCAGCCGGATTATCTCCCCAGGGTGCGCAAGGAAGCGCAGTGGGCTTCCAGCTTCTCAGTGAAAAGCATGGCGACGTGGTATTACGGCTACGTCACCCTGTTTCTTGCCGAGTACACGTTGGCCACCGGCGACGACTCGGTGATGCCCGGGCTGCGGCGGCTGGCGATGGAGGCGGCCAACGGTCAGAGCGCCGTCGGCTCCTGGGGGCACGCTTTCGCCCGGCCTGACGGTCGGCTGGGCGGCTACGGCATGATGAACTCGCCCGGCGTGCCTTTGACGATCTCACTCGTGATGGCGCGCGCCGCCGGTGTGAACGATCCGGAAGTCGCCCGCGCCATCGAACGCAGCCTGCGGCTGCTGCGGTTCTACATCGGCAAGGGCAGCATTCCCTACGGCGACCATGCCCCGTGGATGGAAACCCACGAGGACAACGGCAAGTGCGGCATGGCCGCCGTGCTGTTTAGTCTGGTGGACGAAGCCCAAGGCGCCGAGTTCTTCGCGCGGATGAGCCTTTGCTCGCACGGCCCCGAGCGCGACTGCGGCCACACGGGTAACTACTTCAACATCCTCTGGGCCATGCCCGGCGTCGCGCTGTCCGGGCCGCACGCCGCGGGCGCCTGGATGAGGGAATTCGGGGCCTGGTATTACGACCTCGCCCGCGAGTGGGACGGCGGTTTCGCTCATCAAGGGCCGCCGGAGCCGGGCCATGACAGTTATGAAGGCTGGGACAGCGCCGGTGCGGTTCTGCTGGCCTACGCGATGCCGCTCAAGAGTCTCTGGCTCACCGGCAAGCGGCCCGGCACGGTCCCGCAGCTCGACGCCGCCGCGGCGGAGCAGTTCATCCGCACCGGGCGCGGCTGGAACAACAAGGATCGCTACAGCTTCTATGACGCGTTGAGCGTTGATGCGTTGCTGGCCGATCTCGGCAGTTGGTCGCCGATCGTGCGCGAACGGGCCGGGATGGCTTTCGGCCGTCGCCAAGACGCTCCGATTCCCCGCGTGCTGGCGCTGCTCGACTCGCCGTCGCTCGAGGCGCGCCTCGGCGCGTGCCAGGCCATCGCGCACCTCAAGGGCCGGGCCGCCCCCGCGGTCCCCGCGCTGCGCCAGACGCTTCGGGCCGACGACCTCTGGCTGCGCATCAAGGCCGCCGACGCCCTCGCCGCCATCGGCAAGCCCGC
This sequence comes from Verrucomicrobiota bacterium, assembly GCA_029556615.1. GTDB lineage: Bacteria > Verrucomicrobiota > Verrucomicrobiia > Limisphaerales > J093 > JAKQDD01. The sequence continues at coordinate 13,858 of JAKQDD010000232.1, forward strand.
GATGGGAGCCGTCCCCGAGCTGCTTGAGCTGCTGGCCCGGTTCGACCCTCAGAAAGACCCGCGCGGCATGCAGCAGCGCTTTCTGACTTTTGCCCTCTTCGATTCCCGTAACGGGCTGCTTGGGCGCTCGCTCGAGGGCGTGGACCGGCAGCAACTATACCAGGCTGTGCGGGCCGGATTGAAGAACGAGGACGGTCGTGCCCGGAGCGATTTCGGGTCCGTTTACCGCAACCTCTCGGCGGACGCGATCCAACCCCTGCTGCCGGCCATCCTGCAAGCGGTCGTCGAGCCCGCCCCGAGCGGGGAAATGTTCGCCGACGGCATCCGCATCGAGGGGCTTCGCGTCCTGGCCCGATGCCGCGTCGAAGAAGGGATTCGCGCCTGCGTGGACTACCTCCGCGGCCAAAACCCATGGGCCAGCCAGGAACGCACGCCGGAGTTGACGAAGATCCTGGTCAGCTACGGCGCGAACGCCAAGACGGTTCTGCCCGAACTGGAACGTATCGCCGCCGACTTCGCCGACGGCGAGCCGGATTTTCCCAGGAACCTGAGCCTCCAAAAAGCAGCGGCCGTCCGCGAGGCGATCCGCGACATCCAGGCCTCGAATGAAGCCACCCCACTCATCCGCCTCCAGTGACCTGACGGCGGCCTCCCGCCCGGGATGCGGTGGATTCTCAAGTGGCCGGCACGAAGGCCAGAACCGTCCGTCCGGGTTTCTTCGCAGCCGGGGCTTCGACGTTCACGCAGGCAACACCTGTCGCAGGATTCGCGTGAAACCATGATCATGAGCACGAACAACACACACCACGATAAGCAGAATCATCCGGAGCACCTCAACCGGCGGCGGTTCCTCCGGATCACCGGTCAGACCGCCACGACGCTGGCGGCGGTGACCCCCTTCGCACCCTCAGTGCTTTCCGCCGAGCCTCCGGCCAAGACCCTAGGCGTGGGTTGCATCGGGATCGGCACCCGCGGCGGCGACCTGCTGAATGCCGTCGCGCATACCCCCAACGTCAAGGTGACCGCCATCAGCGACGTCTACGCGCCGCACCGGCAAAAAGGGCTGGAGCGCTGCCTCAATCCGCAGGCCAGAGCCTACGTGGATTACCGCGAACTGCTGGCCGACAAGAACGTCGACGCGGTGGTCATCGCCACGCCGGACCACTGGCATTGCCCGATGGTGCTCGACGCAGTCCGTGCCGGCAAAGACATCTACTGCGAAAAGGGATTCTCACGGACTCTCGAGGAGGCCAAACGGATGCGCGACGCGCTGAAGAAGAGCACCGTGGTCTTCCAGCTTGGCCACCAGGCGCGGCAGGCCACTTGCGCCTTGCAGGCGAAGGCGTTGATCGCCCGTGGCATGCTCGGCCCCATCACCCTGGTGCGCACGGGCCGGTTCAAGTCCACAGAACCCGAGCGCCCCAACTGGCGCTGGTACGGCTATTACGATCAATGGGACCGTCCTGATCCCGAGCAGGTCCGCCAGGCGGTGAACTGGGACCTCTGGCTGGGCCCGGCGCCGAAGATCCCCTGGAACGAGCGGCACTTCTGGCACTGGCGTTGTTACTACGCCTACGGCACGGGCTACGCCGGCGACCTGCTGTCGCACGAGCTGGACTTCGTCCAATATCTCCTCGGCCACGGCATCCCCGACACCTGCGTGTGTTCCGGCCAGATCGGGTTGCTCCGCGATGATCGCGAAGTGCCCGATACCTGGATCGCCGCCTACCAATTCGAGGACTTGGGCCGCACGGTCACCTTCGAGGGCAGCATGAACACCACCGACAGTCAGCCCGTGACGATTTGCGGGCGCGACGCCACGCTCCGCTTCGACGCCATCGCACATGATGTGAGCACGTTCGAACTCCTCCCGGCGGGCCACAACCGGCAACCGGACTTGCCCCAAGGCTACGCGCGCGGCCAGACGCCGGCTCAGCCCAATCATGTCGTGGATTGGCTGAACTGCATCCGCACCCGCGGCACGCCGAAGTGCTCGACCGACGAGGCCTTCATCGAAACCGCCACCTTCCTCATGTCGCTGAAGGCCCAGCAGGAACGGCGCATGGTGCGCTGGGATGCGGCGCGGGAGGAAATCGTCTAGCGAGGCGCCGCCTCAGACCCAACCAAGTCCGCGATCCCATGGAGCTTCCCTGCCCTTCCAGCCCATCTCTTCCGCGCCTCGCTCATGGAGAGTCCTCGACGGAAGGAGGGAAGACCTGGAACGGCAGGGAACACACTGGACCTGTTGACCCCACATTCCACAAGTCGAGGCCTCTCGCGAGGCGCAGGACCCAAGCAACCGAAACCGCTATGAGCAACACGCTTCTACCCACCCTGATCGCCGCGCTCCTCTGCTCGACCGGCCTCGCCGGGGACGGCGCGCCGCAAGCCGCAGGCAAGACCGGCGCGGGTCAAGTCACGGCCCACTCCCAAGGCCTGCACGGCTACATCGGCTTTGGCCACGAAAAGCTGCCTGCGGAAGGCGGCTACAGCGCGGGCATGGGGTTCTACGCGGCGGTCTGGCCACTCGTGGATCAGCCGTTGGCGGATTTCCAGATCGGCCTGCCGAGTTCATGGATTCAGCCGGACAACTCCGACAACCAAGACAAGCCACTCGCGCCGGAGGGCACCCTCGCGCGCACGTGGAAGGAGCGCGGTCCGACTTGGAGCAGCGTGTTCCAAACGGTCGAAGGCGGTCTCGGCTACTGGGCGGGCAACCACTTCCGTTACGGCCCACCCAAGTTCAGCATGAACGCCACGCCGCAGTGCTACGACTACGAGGTCGGCTCACCGGGCTGGTCGTTCTTCTACAGCAACGAAGCGCTGCCAGACAATCGCCTTGGCATCGCGCAACTGAGCAACCGCCTGCTCATCCCTCCCGACGCCCTGCCCTTCCAAGGCGACCCCAACGGCGAGTTTCTTGGCTACACCTGGATGGCGCTACCCTTCACCGAGCCGACCGCCGACGACCCGCCGACGGGCGACCAGAGCTGGACCTGCTTCCTCAGCGCCGCCAACTTCAAGGGCCCGATCGCCTACTACATTCCCGAGACGTGGAGCAAGATCGGCAAGCTCTTCAACTACCCATTCCTCTACGGACGCGGCCTCGACGCGCGACCCGGCGTCATGGGTGGCGGCGCGATGGAGATTAACACCGTGCCGCGATTCGACAGCAAGGACGGGCAGGGGACGAGCTACTCGAAGCTGCCAAGGCTGCAATTCCCGGTGGACGCCGAAGGCCGGGCCTTCCTCGTGCAGGATGTCACCTACTACTCGAAGGCCGCCCTCTACGACGCCTTCAAGTCGTGGCGCGACGGCGGCGCCGCCTGCTCCGGGCGTTTTGACCCGAAAGGCGCTTTCAAACCCAAGCTCAACACCCACACGACACGCTACGACCAGGCCGGCAGGAAGATGGTCGGCGTCGAACGCGTCTTCGACACTCGCATCTTCGACGGCAACGTGTGGGGCCTGCAGTGGTTCACCAACGACGTCGCCGCGAACGGCCTCTTTCCGCGGTACTACAAACACGTTGGCGAAGAACGCATCGCGGTGCCGGCCGCTGAAGTGCCGGCGGAAACCAAGCTGCGCACGCAGGAGTTCAAGCACGCCAAGATGGGAGTGCCTTACACATCGCCGACCAATGGCGCCTGGACACAGCCCGGTTCGAAGCTGGGACCCTTCACGGCCAAGCTCGTGGACGGTTCGGTGGTGACCTACTCTTGGTATCGCTTCGTGGACCAACCATCGTTCCAGCAATACGGCTGGAGTGCGGAGAAGAAGGCGAAGCTGCAAGCCTTCGTGGAGAGGCTGCACGCGAGCTGGCCGGCGCATCGCGATTACATGGCACCGCCCACTCGCGGGAAGCTGGTGTCGCTGGATCCCGCCTTGCTCGTGTCGCCACCAGCGGGTCTGGAGACCGGCTATGTTCCCATCGTCACCTATCAGGCTGCGCAATGAACCGTTCTCGTCTATTATGAAATCATATGGGCGTAACTTGCCGCCCGCTATGCTGTTTTCCTGTACAGACAACGCACCCGCCGACCGTAGGGATACAGTTTCCGTGTGTCGGTCTTGATGCGGTATTGCTGAAACGCATCCCAATCGCCATTACAGTGAATCGCCCGCAGATCGAGCATTGCCTGGGCCCCGGCCACACACCAACGCATCCCTGTGC
>JAKQDD010000239.1 GCA_029556615.1 Verrucomicrobiota bacterium
GCCGAGACCGTCTCGGTGCTGGAGCCGTTCCCCATCGGCGAGGACCAGGGCACGCTGATCAGCGGCCATGTCGCTCACGGTGACTTCGGCGGCGGCATCGTCTACGAAACATGGCTCACGCTGGTCAACACCTCCGACTCCGGGGCGATGGTGGAGGCGATCATGTACGACAATGACGGCGACTACCTGGACAGCTTCGCCGCCATCAATTTAGGCCCCCGCTCCAAGGTCGTCTACAACGTCGGCACCATGATGGGACTCAGCGGGACGGTCACCGGGTATCTGAAGCTCGACCTGAAGGGGCTCACCGGCGTGGTGGGCTGCGTGACGTTCGGTGACGCTACGGCCGGGGCGTTTCGATCGGTTCTGCCGCTGCAGTCTCCCCGGCACCAGCGGTTCGTCCTGGGACACATCGCTAACGGAACCTTGGACGAAATCCCGTTCTTCACCGGCCTCGCCGTCGTCAATCCGTACTCCTTTACCCAGTCGATCTACCTGTCAGCCTATGATCAAAACGGCGTGCTGCTGGACAACGTCAAGCTGTTTCTGCTGCCGAATCACCGGGTGATCGCCATGGTGGACCAGTTAATCCCCGGCTTGATCAACATTTTCGGCGGATACCTTGTTGTCGAATGCGATTCCGCCCACCCGGAATTCATCGTGTTTGAGCTTTTCGGCGACACCGACCTCAACTTCCTGAGCGCCGTGCCCGCCGTGCCCATCGAGTGAATCTTTCTCATCAGGAGGAGTGATGCATAACACGTTGCGGTTAGCCGGCTGCCTGGCCCTCGCCGTGCTCATGGCTGCGCCGGCGCTGGCCCAGGGGTCCAGTGACGAAGCGCTGCCCACCAGCCTCTCGTCATTCCGCTTCAACTTCATCAACCCGGGCGCCCGGGCCACGGCAATGGGCGGCGCCTTCATCGCCCAGGGCAACGACGCCACGGGATCGGAAACCAACCCCGCCGGCCTCATCTTCATCCCCAAGCCGACCATCCACGGCGAGTATCGCTACTTCAAGTATTTCGCCGACCGGGCGGTGGACGCCACCGACGACGCCGTGATCGGCCAGCAGTTCGAGGACAGCGTCAACAGCCCCACCTTCATCAGCTTTGTCTATCCGTACAAGAGCTGGGCGTTCGCGTTCTACCGCCAGGAGCTGGCCAACTTCGAGGCCAATTACT
>JAKQDD010000241.1 GCA_029556615.1 Verrucomicrobiota bacterium
ATTCGGCGCTGGGAAGCCCCCGACGTCGTCTACCTCAACCCGGAGGATCCGCTCAACACGGTGACGGCACGTTCGGCGTCACGGCCGGCGGAGGCTGTGGCATGAAATAGGTTTAACCGACAACTCTCTTGACGCGCGCCGGGTTAGCTCGGCGCTACCGGTACGTCCGCACTTCCTGCGCAAGAGCGCAGCCATGACGAACGCTCATCATCCGCGCTCTGGTTTTCCATTATGCGGGCTCATGACACTCGCGACAGATGGACCTCGACGGACGGATACGATTGCCCGGGTGGGACTAGCACCCAGTGGATCCTTACAGCATCGTGACGCACTGCCAAGAGCTCACACTATGTGTGGGTCGCCGCGTTGGAGGTCTCCGTCACTATTCAGACTCTGCCTCTGTGCCCACTTCGATCAAGGGCCTCGCCGCCGGCGGTCCGATAGTCGGTCGATAAGCATACGATATATCACTTCGATCTTGCCAAATGCGGCGCAGCCAGCCTCGTAGTCATCAAATTCCCCGACTTGGTAGAGACAGACGCCATCAGCATCACAGACGGTGTCAAGGACCACCGCTGGCGGACCGAACGGCGCTCGATCCCAGCCGCTCCTTACCAGTGCCGCAATTGCTTCCATATTAGTCTGTTGGAGAGCCACAAGTTGTGAGGCCGACTCGGCCTCGAGAATCGCGGCAACAGATTCAATGTAGTCTATCTCAAACTGGAGAGCACCGAAGAACCGCAATCCGTTCTCCCCCTCAACGAGACCTTCTTCTATAACGCGACCAGGTGGAATCGCCAAACCACTAGCTTTCAGGGATCCCCAGATCGTGCGGTTGCGGTAACGGTACACTCTGGAATCGGGCTGCCAAGCCGTATGCGCGGCGAGGAGCCAGAACGAGTAACCAGGAAGGCGCTGGACTATCGTGGAAGTTGCAGCCCGAAACGCATGAAGATGCGCAACGACGGGCCGCTCACCCGCTAGTACCCAGACCGCTGCTGCGATCTGTGTGCGACTTGCCCGCCTTCTAGGTTTCAAGCAAATCACGTCGTTTGGCAAGAAAACGTCATCGGTCCTCTCCACCCAGAGATCAATAGTCATAGTGTCTCCTAGCACCGTCGTTGAAATGCGGCCCTCGGTTCTGAGGATTGCCGGGACCAAAGTTGTGCCCTCCCGCATCTTCACGGATCTTCACCGTTCGTGTTCCGCCACGCATAGGAAATGCCGTTCGCGTTTTCATTATCCACTATCGTAATCGCGTCTCTCGCGGCGATCAATCAACGGTCGCGCGAACTCTTGAGGCGCTCCGCGCTAGCCCGCACAGGCTCCGCGCGGGGTGTGTGCGGGCTCGCGCGGAAATCCGGGCTGCCTGAACGCCTCCGAAACGGCCTCTGGCCGGTGTTTTCGCCCAGCCCCTCTCTGGCGCCGGCCCTGCGCTCCCGCACGGCCGGTCTGCGCGCTCGTTCGCGCCCCCGCCTCGTCGCCCTCACGCGCCCCAGTCCCACTCCCGCTCGACGCGCTCGATCCCGCCCCAATCGTCTCTCGCGCCGGCGGGATCGCCGTCGCAGGGGAACTCCTGGGCATACTCGTCCACCACCACCCACCACTCACGCGGCGCCGCTTCCCTCGGGCGGACTGCGCTCCCCGCGCGGACTCCGCTTCCCCACATGGCGCAGGATACGCTCAATCACCTCGGGATCAGTGATCCACGCGATTATGCGCATCCGCCCCCCGCACCGCTCGCACCTGAGCGCGTCCACACCGCACACCCGCACAAGAAGCTGCGCCCACGTCTTCCGCCGGGCTTTCACGTACCCGCTCTCCTCCGCGTCCTCGGGGGGCGCGGACCCCGCCGCCTGGGTCTCATTCTCCGCGAGCCTCCCTTTCCTCCCCCCGCGCCGTATCGTCGAGGACGCCGCACCGTAGTACCGAAGCCGGATCTCCCGAGGTTCGGGCAGATGCGCCAGCACCAGCGCCAGGAACTCGAG
>JAKQDD010000243.1 GCA_029556615.1 Verrucomicrobiota bacterium
AGCGAGCAACGCCGTCTGGTGGCAAAAGAACGGCCGCCCAAGGGGTTGCGCCGAAAACGGCCTGGGGCTTCGTTGCTCCGTCGGTCGAGTATCGCCAGGGATACACTCCCTCCTCGCGCCTCGTCCCAGGCCGTTTTGGGCGCAACGAATGTCCACCCATTTGAGGGACACCACACTCGCGACGCCCCTACCCGAAGCGTTCCCCGTTGGCTTCTCAGCCGACGCCCGCCGCCGCTACTCCCCTTTGAGCATCGCCAGGCCATACTCGCGGTTGAGCCGCGCGATGCACTCGAGGCTGATCTCCTTGGGACAGACCGCGGCACAGGCGCCCGTCACAGTGCACCCCCCGAACCCGGCCTCGTCCATCGCCTGAACCATCGCCAGCGCCCGGCGATCCCGCTCGACCCGTCCCTGCGGCAGCAGCGCCAGATGGCTGACCTTGGCCCCGACAAACAGCATCGCTGAAGCGTTCTTGCACGCCGCCACGCAGGCGCCGCAGCCAATGCACACCGCGGCGTCCATCGCCCGGTCCGCCGCCGCCTTCGCAATCGGCATCGCATTCCCGTCCGGCGCGCCCCCCGTGTTCACCGACACAAAGCCGCCCGCCTGCATGATCCGGTCCAAGGCGCCCCGGTCAACGATGAGATCCTTGATCACCGGAAACGCCTGGGCCCGCCACGGCTCGAGCACCACCGTCTCCCCGTCCCGGAAATGCCGGAGATGCAGCTGGCACACCGTCGTTCCCCGATGCCCGCCGTGCGGAGATCCGTTGATCACCAGCGCACAACACCCGCAAACACCCTCCCGACAATCCGAATCAAAGGCGATCGGATCCCGCCCCTCGAGCGTCAGCCGGTCGTTCACCACGTCCAGCATCTCCAGAAACGACATGCCGTCACTCAACCCCGTCGCCTCGATCGTCTCCCAGGTGGGGGCGGACGCGGCGTCCTTCTGCCGGCAGACCTTCAGCGTCAGTCTCATCGCGTCACTTGTAACTGCGGGCCGACAGCGCGATCTCCCGATACTCGAGCGGCTCGCGATGAAGCTCCGGTTCCTGCCCCTCCCCCCGATGCTCCCACGCCGCCACATAGGCGAATCGCCCGTCGTCCCGACGCGCCTCCCCATCCTCAGTCTGAAATTCCGTCCGAAAATGACCGCCGCAGGATTCACCGCGATGCAGCGCATCCCGGCACAGCAACTCGGCAAACTCGAGGAAATCCGCTACGCGCCCCGCATGTTCGAGCGTCTGGTTCAGTTCCCGCGGTACGCCGTTCACCCGCACATTGCCCCAGAACTCCTCCCGCATCGCCGGGATCCGCGCCAGTGCCGCCCGCAAGCCCGCCTCGTCGCGCGCCATCCCGCAGCGCTCCCACATCAGCCGCCCCAGCTCCCGGTGAAACGACGTCACCGTCCGCCGCCCCCGGATCGCCAGCAGCCGGCCCAACCGGCCCGCAACCTCCTCCTCGGCCCGCCGGAACTCGGGGTGGTCCGCCGGCGGCCGGGGCGACGCTTGGGAGGCGAAGTAATGGCCGATCGTGCACGGCAGGATAAAATAGCCGTCCGCCAACCCCTGCATCAGACCGCTCGCACCCAGGCGGTTCGCCCCGTGATCCGAGAAGTTCGCCTCGCCAAGGACAAACAAGCCCGGCAGCGTGCTCATCAGGTTGTAGTCCACCCAGAGGCCCCCCATCGTGTAGTGAACCGCAGGATAAATCCGCATCGGCGCCCGGTAGGCATCCTCCCCCGTGATCCGCTCGTACATCGCAAACAGATTGCCGTACCGCTCGCGGATCTTCTCCACCCCCAGCCGCCGGAGTGCCTCCGCGAAGTCGAGATAAACCCCCAGCCCGCCCGGCCCCACCCCGCGGCCCTCGTCGCACACCTCCTTCGCCGCGCGCGACGCAATGTCCCGCGGCGCCAGATTCCCGTAGCTCGGGTACTTCCGCTCGAGGTAGTAGTCCCGGTCCGCCTCCGCAATCGTGCCCGGATCCCGACCGCAATCCTCCCGACGCTGCGGAACCCACACCCGTCCATCGTTGCGCAGCGACTCCGACATCAGCGTCAGTTTCGATTGGTGCTCGCCGCTCACCGGAATGCACGTCGGATGAATCTGCGTGAAGCACGGATTCGCAAACGCCGCCCCCCGCTTGTGTGCGCGCCACGTGGCGGTCACGTTGGCGCCAAAGGAGTTCGTCGACAGGAAGAACACGTTCCCGTATCCCCCCGTCGCCAACACCACCGCGTCCGCCGCATGCGCCGAAATCCGGCCGGACACCAGGTCCCGCACCACAATCCCCTTCGCGTGCCCTCCCACCACCACCACGTCCAACATCTCGGTGCGCGGATACATCCGCACCCCGCCCGCGGCAACCTGCCGGCAAAGGGCCTGATACGCCCCCAGCAGCAACTGCTGACCCGTCTGGCCCCGCGCATAAAAGGTCCTTGACACCTGTGCCCCGCCAAACGACCGATTCTCCAACAAACCCCCGTAGTCCCGGGCAAACGGCACCCCCTGCGCCACACACTGATCAATGATCGCCCCGCTCACCTGCGCCAAGCGATAGACGTTCGCCTCGCGCGCCCGGAAGTCGCCCCCGCGCACCGTGTCCCGGAACAGCCGCTCGATACTGTCGCCGTCGTTCCGGTAGTTCTTCGCCGCGTTGATCCCGCCCTGGGCGGCAATGCTGTGCGCCCGCCGCGGACTGTCCTGGTAACAGAAACAACTCACCCCATACCCAAGCTCGGCCAGCGTCGCCGCCGCCGATGCCCCAGCCAGCCCCGTCCCCACCACCAAGACCTCGTACTTCCGGCGGTTCGACGGGCTCACCAACCGCACCGCCAACTTGTGCTGATCCCACTTCTGGGCGATCGGACCGGGAGGGATTTGGGCGTCCAATCGCACGCTACTTCAGCGCCTCCTTTCCGAAACCCAATGCCACCGCCACCGGCACCGCCACGAAACCCAGGAACAACATCAGCGCATACCCGTTCGACAGGAGACGGATCGCCACCGCCCAGGCCCGGTTCTTGCAGCCCAGCGATTGAAACGCCGCGCCAATCCCGTGGCTCAAGTGCCAGCAAAGCAACCCCACGGAGGCCACGTAGAACACCGCCACCACCGGACGGCTGAACCCGGCAATCACCATCCGATAGACGTCCGGTGTGCCCCGGCCGTCGGGCAGCGTGTGCGTCCAAACCCCAAAATCCAATCCGGTCAGGTTCACTCCTGGCGCCTTCACCGTGAAGTGCAACAGGTGGTACACCACAAACAGCCCCGCCACGCCCCCGCTCCACATCATCGTCCGCGACGCATAGGTCACCGCCGGCGATTCGAACGACCGGGCATACGCCACCGGCCGCGCCGCCCGGTTCTCGAGCGTTAGCGCCACACACGCCCAAAGATGCATCACCACCAGCCCAATCAAAACCAACCGGATCGCCCAAAGTAATTCAAGTGGGTTCCGCAAACTGTGCGCATACGCATTCAACACCTCCGGACCCAGCAAGACTTGGAGATTCCCCAACATGTGCACCGTCACAAACACCAACAACCCCGCGCCGCTGGCCGCCATCACGTACTTCCGGCCGGGCGAAGACGCCAACAAGCGCGACAACAGCTTCATCGCCGTTCTCCAGCGGCGGCGCCCCCCACAACGCTCCACCCCGCCCTCACGGCACCCTCGTCCCCATCGCTGTTCGATCTAATGATTCCCATTCGGCAAATGTTAGCCCCCATCTAAGTACCCCCGCACCGTGACCGTCAACCTCAATCAGCCCGGAATCGCTTGTATTCCGCTCCAGAATGATGCATCGTCCCCCGGCATTCAACCACTTCAACAATGAGCGACAATTCAGTAGCTAAGAAGGGTCATGGCTGTTTCTTCTACGGCTGCCTCACCCTGGCCGTCGTGGTTGTGGTCGGTCTCCTGGCGGTCTTCCTGATCACCCGGAGCATGATCAACCGGATGGTCGAGAAATACACCGAACCGACGCCGATGACGCTGCCGACGCTCGAGCTCTCGGCCGCGGAAATCGCCGATGCCCAGCAGCGCTGGAAGACCTTCCAGGAGGGACTCACCAACCAATCCGCCAAACCCCTCGAGCTCACCGAGAAAGACATCAACGCCCTCATCCTCAACAACCCGGATCTCGCGGAGCTCAAGAACAAGGTCTACGTCTCGATCGCAGGAGATCAACTCAACGGACAGGTCAGCATCCCGCTCGACAACTTCCCGATCGGCAAGGTCAAGGGCCGGTTCCTCAACGGCAAAGCCGGCATCAAGGTGTCGCTCGATAACGGCATCCTCCTCGTCACCCTCCAGTCGCTCGAAGTCAAGGGAGAACCCGTCCCCGATCAGATCATGGCCGGCATCCGGCAGCAGAACCTCGCCCAGGAAGCCTACAAGGATGTCCAGAAGGCGGAAGCCCTCCGCCGCCTCGAGAGCATCCGCGTCAGCGACGACCGCCTCGTCATCGTGCCGCGCACCGACCCTTAGTGGTCCAATGGGATCACTTAGCGGGGCGCCGGCGCACGAGCCGGGCGTGTTCGCCCAGCGCGTAGCGGTCCGTCATCCCTGCCAGATAGTCGCACACGGCTCGCCATCGGCCGTCTGCCGCCATGCGGCGCTGGGCCTGCTCCCCCATGTCCTGCGGGTGCGCCAGAAAATGCCGGAACAACTCCTCGAGCATCCGGACGGCGCGATCGTTCGGCACGTGGACGGCCTTGCTGTAGTAGAGATTCCGGTAGAGATAGTCCCGCAGTTCGCGATTCAGGACGCGCTGGGCCCGGCTGTAGTTCACCAGCGGCCGGGGATGGCGGCGCACCGCGTCAGCCGACTCCGGCCGGCGCTCGAGCAACCGGGTCTCGGTGTGCTCGACCACATCATGCACCTGTTGGTCGATCAGACAGCGGATGATGAAGTACCGCCGGCACTCGTCCGGAAGCCGCCCGTGCGCGCGACGCACGGTGTCCGCAGCTCTCCGCCAGACGCGCACCTCCCGTCGCAGCACCCGCTCGGAGAGGAGCCCCGCATCGAGCCCGTCGTCCAAATCGTGGCTCGAATAGGCGATCTCGTCCGCGAGATTCGCCACCTGCGCCTCAAGCGAGGCGCTGCGGGCCGTGAACTCGAGCCCCTGCCCTGGATGGTCGAAGCCGGTCATGTGCTTGGCCAGTCCCTCCCGGACCTCCCACGTCAGGTTCAAGCCTGCGAACGCGGGGTACTTCTGCTCGAGTTGCTCCACCACGCGAAGGCTCTGGCGGTTGTGCTCGAACCCGCCGTGCCGGCGCATCAGCCGGTTCAGCACGTGCTCGCCGCTGTGGCCGAAGGGCGAATGCCCCAGGTCATGGGCCAGCGCAATCGCCTCCGCCAGGTCCTCGTTCAACCGCAGCGCCCGCGCCAGGTTGCGCGCAATCGCCGCCACCTCCATCGTGTGGGTCAACCGGGTCCGAAGATGATCGCCCGTTCCGTTGAGGAAGACCTGCGTCTTGTATTCGAGCCGGCGGAAGGCCCTCGAGTGGATGATCCGATCCCGGTCGCGCTGGTAGTGGGTGCGCCAGTCCGGAGGCGGCTCCGCCCAGACGCGGCCCCGGGTGTCCGCGCTCCGCTGGGCCCAGGGGGCCAGGGTTTCACGTTCGCGGCGCTCGAGTTCTTCGCGGGTGCAGGGCATGGGCAATGACATCAGGGAATCGGCTCACACCTCGAGCCGTTCCTGCACCGCCACCCCCCGCAGCTCGAGCAGCCGGCGGATGGCCTCCTCGATCAGGTTGTTCGGACACGAAGCCCCGGCCGTGATCCCGACCTTGACGTCGCCGGCGGGCAGCCAGCCGGTGCTCTCGATTTCCTTCTGCAGATGCTGGTTGTAGTGCACGATCAAATCGCCCGACACCATCTTCGCGGCGTTCTTGATGAAGTAGGTCGGCAGCACCGACTCCCCCATCTCCGCCAGATGCGATGTGTTCGAGGAGTTGTAGCCCCCGATCACCAGCAGCAGGTCCGGCGGATCCTCGAGGAGTCGCTGAAGCGCTTCCTGCCGGTCCTGCGTCGCCCCGCAAATCGTGTCGAAGAACCGAAAGTGCCGGACGAGATGCTCCGTTCCATACCGCCGCTCCATCGCCGCCCGAATGCGGCGTTGCACCTCCTCGGTCTCCCCCCGCAACATGGTCGTCTGGTTCGCCACCCCCACCGCCCGCAAATGCAGGTCCGGGTCGAACCCCGCCGAGTACGCCCCCCGGAACTTCCGCAGGAACGCTTTCTTGTCCCCCCCCTCGACGATGTACTGGCAGACGTAGTCCGTCTCCGCCAGGTCGAACACCACCAGGTAATGCCCGCTCCCGTACGCGGTCGCCTGCGACGTGGTCGCCTTCGTCTCCTCATGGCGCGCCTTGCCGTGGATGATGCTGGTGACGTTCTCCTGGGAATACTGGCGCACCCGCTTCCAAACGCTCATCACGTCGCCGCAGGTTGTGTCCACCAGAATGCACCCCTTCTCCTCGAGCCGGCGCCGCGTGGTCACCTCGGTCCCAAACGCCGGGATGATCACAACGTCCTCGGCCGCAATCGCCGCAAGCTCCCCCTCCTCGGGCCGCGGCGCGATGCTCACAATCCCCAGCCCGCGAATCTGGTCGTTCACCTCCGGGTTGTGGATGATCTCCCCCAACAGGAAGATCCTCCGCGGCGGCGGAAACACCCTCCGCGCCGCATAGGCCAGGTCGATCGCCCGCTCGACGCCGTAGCAAAAGCCGAACTCCTTCGCCAGCCGGATCGTCAGCCCCTGAACCGCCAACACCCCGCCCTGCGCCCGAATCCGCTCGACCATGCTGCTGCGGTAATGGGCGACCACCTGGGCCTGAACCGTCCCCATCACATCCGGACGGCGCAGGTTCAGGTTCGGCGACGCACCAGACCTCGTCATGTGAGGGCACTCTAGCACGTCCCTGGCACCGGTCGAGCCGAAAGCCCGCACTCCGCCTTCTCTTGCCGCCTTCATTTCCCTTGAGCGTGCTGCCCTGCAGAGGCAAGATGCCGGCGTTTCGCGAGCCGGTTCGTCGAGGGCGAGAGGGTGGCTCGGCTCCGGTGGCCGACCCCGGGGTCGGTGGCGCCGCGGAAAGAACCACGTCGCGCCAACTGAGACGATGGGCCCCCGCGACAGCCCGGACACCGAACCAGGCTCCGGACACACGCGAAGTCACTTTTATGAGAAACCCAACCTGCCTCAGCACCGCCGCGTCGCACGTCGCCCCGGTTTTCCTCGGGGCCTTCTGCAGGGATTGCGGCCGGCACCTGGCCTCCCTCACGCTGCTGCTGAGCACCCTCACCGGCCCCGTCGCCCAGGCGGCGACGATTGGTTTCGAGGTCTCCGAAGGGTGGGTGGTGGGGCAGCCTCCTCCGCCGGAGCTGGGGTGCACGTTCACCGCAGGGCGCGGCTCCGTCCCGGGGGTGGTTGCCGGAGAAGGCGGCCAGTCCCTGGCCGTTCCGCTCTCGGGTGTCGCTCGCATCCCGGTCGGCATGGGCAGCACCGGCGTTCAGCACCTCTCGATCGATCTGGCGTTCACCTCGCCTCCTTATACCACCGGTCGCTACAGCGACTGGCGCGGACTGGATTGGGGCTACCTGCGCTTGCTGGATGCCACCGGATCGGGATCGGCAGTCTGGGTCGTCTTCGACGGCGCGGCGTGGAACAGCCCCCCTACCTCGTACATGAACAACGAGGACCTGATCGTCAAGGGCACCTTCTACGGCGCCCAACCGCACACCACCCCGTTCGCCTCGCCGGCAAGCTATCACTTCGAGTTCACGTTCGACTTTGGCAACAACACGACGACGTTCGCGATGTTCGCCGCGGGCGGGACCACGCCCCTCGCCACGTGGGTCTGGACCGGCGCGGTCCAGGTCGGCGCGGTGGAAGTCATGTCCCGGGCGTGGTGGCCCGACCCGCCAGCCGAAGGAACCACCACCTACGTTGACAACGTGTTCGTGGGATCCACCTCCACTCCAACAACCGTGTCCCTGGACAGCACCGGGACGCCGGCCGCGGTGGGAACTCCCGTCACCTTCACCGCCACCGTCTCCGGCAGCGCGCCCACCGGCGAGGTCACGTTCTATGATGGCGCCACAGTTCTGGGCACCGCCACCCTCAACGCCGCCTCCCAAGCCCGTCTCACCATCTCCAGTCTGACACGCGGCACCCACACCCTCACGGCCCAATACGGCGGAGACCCCAACAATACCGGCTCCACTTCTCCGCCTTTCACCCAGGAGATCCTCCTCGAGTACGTGCTGGTCACCATCGCCTCCCCTGCCTCCGGCGGTGCCCTTACCGAAGGCGGCGCCTGCTTCGAGGGCTCGACCCAGACGATCACCGCGACCGCCCACCCCGGCTGGCTGTTCGACCACTGGACCGGAGACGCCGCCGGCACTGCTAACCCGATCCCGGTCCTCATGGACGGAAACAAGTCGATCACAGCCAACTTCAGCCACGACCTGCGAGACGAAGACGGCGATGGCCTCAGCACCTACGACGAAGCCGTCACCCACGGCACGAATCCAACGGTCGCCGACACCGACGGCGACGGATTCGACGACGGATTCGAGGTCGGCAACGGTTACAGCCCAACGTCCGCCACCAGCACTCCGGACAGCGCCAGCACGATCCTCACCGCTGTCGAGTTCCGCTTCAATGCCGCTCGAGGCGTCAGCTATCGCATCGAAACGTCCACGAACCTCGTGCAGTGGACCACGGTGGAACCGGCCATCCCTGGCCAGGGCGGCGTCGTGACCCGGTTCTACTCGATCGAAAACCAAGTCAAACGATACTATCGCGCGGTCAGAAACTGACAGGCCGGGCGTCTGGCTCGTGTGGTGGGCCTTCCTGCAGCAACGCCTCAAGGTTCTCCGCGGGCGTGGCGGGCGAGAGCGTGCAACCGGTGCTCAACACAAACCGCCGATGCCCGCACGCCTCAACAGCCGCCACCGCCTTGCGTCTCGCCTGCCGAACCTGCGCGACACTGCCCTCGAACAACACGCCCACCGGATCCAGGTTCCCCCACAGGGCGATGTCGGGTCCGACAATCCGGCACGCCTCGGCGAGGTCCACCGCGTGATCGATCTCGAGCACGTCGGCCCCCGACGTCGCCATGGCGGCCAGGATCGGCCGCGTATCCCCGCAAATGTGGAGTGACACCGGCTTGCGCGTTGCCAACTTCAGCGCGGCGATGAGCCGCCGTTCGTAGGGCAGCGCGAGATCGAGATAGCCTCTCGGCCCCAAGAGGCCCGCCGGCGAATCGCCGCCGCTCAACAGATCCGCCCCGGCTGCGCCCAAGGCGCGTCCGTAAGCCAGCCCGTACTCGAGACACCGTTCCATCAGCGCTTCAAGAAAGCGCGGGTCATCCCTCGACAGCAGCAGCGCCCGGTCGAGACCCGTCAGCGCGCTGGCCAGCGAAAACGGGTATTGGTCGAAACAGGCCACGAGAAACACCGTCCCGCCCAACGCCGCCCGGATGCGCCTGAACGCCTCGAGCATCAGCGGATAGCGACCTTGCGTGGTTGCGTCCGGGGGCGGGATGCGATCCACGTCCGCCAGGGTCCGCACCCAGGGGCCGCCCACGCCTCCCCATGGCTGGTCGTCGTTCGTCGCGCCCACGGTCGCCCCCATCGCCTCCGCGCTCACCCACGTGTCCGCCGACAACCAGACGGCGTCCGGACGAAAGCGCTCGTAATAACGGATGATCGAGTCGGCCAGGACTCGGGCGTCGGCTGTGTACTGCCGGAGCGTGCAGCCCGCCACGCCCGCGCAGAAATGCACCGCCAGCGGCCCGGTCGGGACACGCGGAGTTTCGCGGCCTTCGAGGGCCCGCGCGACCACCTGTCGCGATGTGAGAGCGCTGGCGTTCATTGTCGTAGGATCCGGCCTCACGCGTCCGGGCGGCATCCCTGTTCGAACTCGGCCAAGTCCACCAGGCGTCCCGTGCGCCGCGCCTCCTCCGCGGCGAACGCGATCAGGTGGCTGTGCACCGTCGAGTCGAGGCCCGCCGCCAACGGCCCCCCCGCCGGCTGGGTCATCTCCCCGTGCAAGGCGCGGACCAGGCCCGGATCGCCGCCGCCGTGCAGTTCATAACCGCCGTCCTCGGCCTGCACGGTGTAGCGCACCGGCTCGCCTTCATGGGGCAGCAGGACGAGGTGCGTGCCAAAGTGCTGGCGGTAACTCTCACCGCCCTTCAGCACCCCCTTCGTTCCGCAGAGCTCGATGTGCCGCCCCGAGGCGAACGCCGTCATGGCAAACGTGGCGGGAAGTCCCCCCTCGAATTCCAGGGCCAGCACCTGCCGGTCCACCGCATCGTTGTCGCACCGATACACACAGCGCCCCCACGGGCTCGTCCGCAGCCAATCGACAATCTCCTCCGCGCTCGCGTCCTGGGCGCGGTCATACACCATCGGCAGCCAGGGGAACCGGAGATCGCCCGCGTAGCGCAGCGCGTTGTAGGGGCAGGTGTCGCCAACCGGACACCCTTCGGTGCAGCGGGCCGGAGCCCCCGCCGGGGCGCGCGCCGGCCGGAAAAACTCGAGACTCCCGAAGCTCGCCACCCGGGTGCAGCGCCGGCCCGCCAGCCAGTGCACGATGTCCGTGTCGTGACAGCACTTGGAGAGAATCATCGGCGAGCTCTTCCCAACCACCGACCAATGGCCGCGGACGAACGAGTGTGCCTGGTGCCACGGATTCACCCCTTCGCTGGCCTGCAACGACACCAGCTCCCCCAGCGCGCCCGAGTCCAGGATCTCTTTCACCTTCCGGTAAAAGGCCGCAAACCGCAGGACAAAACAGACCATCACCCGCCGGCCCGCCTGCCGGGCCAACCGCTCGATCTCGAGCACCTGCGCCGCCGTCGTCGCAATCGGTTTCTCGAGCAACACGTCGTAGCCGCGCTCGAGTGCGCCGCGGCAATGCTCGAAGTGGAAGTTGTCCTGCGTCGCCACGATCATGACGTCCGCAAGCTTGCCCGCCCCCAGGATCGCCTCCGCGCTCGGGAACCCGCGGAAGCCCGGGTTCGCCGAGGTCCGCCGGATCTTCTCGACCCGCTCGGGCACCGGGTCCGCGCCCGCCACGATCTCGTACTCGTCCGGCCGACGCGCCGCCAATTGGGTGTAGGTTTGCGCCCGAGCTCCACAGCCGATGCACGCCAGCCGCAACCGCTTCCCGTGGTCCATGGCGGAGAGCAAACCACCCCCCGGCGCTTCTGGCCAGCCGGAATCCAGCCCAGCAAGTTGAGCCGCAAAGGACGCTCACGCGCGGACTTGGGATCTGTGCTCCGCCCTGAATTGGCGAGGAGCCATCCCCGCGCCGATTCGGGGCGGATCGCCGATCATCGCACCGGCGCCGAATCCGCCGCGTCGAAGAACGCCACGATGTTCTCCCACGGCGTCTCGGGTCCCAGCACGTGCGCCGGCGCCAGGATCAGTCCCCCACCCCGCCCCACATCGCGCACCCGGGCGCGGACCTCGGCCCGGACCTCGTCGGGTGTGCCGGACGGCATGGTGCGTTGCACGCTTACCGTGCCCCAGAAGGAGAGCGCGCCACCGAACCGGCGCTTGATCGCCGCCGGGTCCATGCACTCCGGTTGCACCGGGTTGAGGATATCCACCCCGATCTCGATGAGATCCGGGATCAGAGCCTCGATGTTGCCATCCGAGTGATAGAAGAAGAAGGTCTCGGGCCGTGCCTCTTTCACCGCGCGCACGGTGGCGGCCAACCGGGGCTTCAGGAACTGCCGCCACATGCCCAGGCTCATGAGCAGGCCCTTCTGTCCGCCCACGTCATCGCCGGTGATGACGATGTCCGCCCCGGCGCGGGCAAACGCCGCAGCCGCCTTCCGCTGCAACGCCGCAGTCCGCTCGAAAAACCCGTGGGCCAACCCGGGTGCGGTGACCATATCCATCATTAGGTTCTCCATGCCCCGGAGATACCACGAGCGCTCGAACACGGACCCGGCGTAACCCACCACGGCCAATCCCTGCGCCTGCAGCGCCTCGACCCGCGCGCGCACGCCTTCCCAGCGATACGCTTGATCCAGGTCCGGCCACGGGTAGTCCTCGAGCTCGCGAGACTCACGGATCCCGCCCAGCGTCGGCTCGAAATGGACGAAATCGTGAATGCCGCCCTTCCGGCGCCAGGCGCCCCATTCGTCCACTTCATCCCGGGACAAGGCGGCGTCGGCCTCGGCTCCCAGCCACGGGGCAAACCGTTCCCGGGGCAGGAGGGTCGGATTCCAGGTCACCCGGGTCAGGTCCATGGCGAAGTACTCGAGCGGCGACTGCGGGGCACAGTGTGCGCGGAGCAACCGTTCGATGGGCGGGGTGTACCCGACGACCTCCTCGTACAGCAACCGCGGCACCCGATCCGTCGCCTGGTGCGCCAACGCCGCCAACACTCGATCGCGTGAGGTCATGAGTTGGGCATTTGGTACACGGCGATGATCTCCTGCAGCGTGCCCCGGACGAAGCCGACGTGGCCGTCGACGAAGACCGTGTTCTGCGCCCCGCGCACCCCGCCGGCGCCGCCGTTGAACACCGCGTCCCCCGACACGCCGACATGCTCGCCCATGCCGTCGCAGACAATCATGGGTTTCTCGGACGACCGCCGGATCGCGCTCACGTCGTGATCGCAGATCCCGGAGACATCGTTGTCGAAGCCGGAGAAGAACGGCAGGAGACTCCACCCGTGGACGCAGAGGTAGTTGTAATCCGTCGGGTAATTGACCGCGCGACTCGCCTGGACCCGCAGGGTCGGACACCAGTAGACCGTCCCGGTGCCCGTGTAGGGAACGAGCACCTGGCTGAGCGCGTTGCTGTGGACCGCCGGCGGCAGCCCGATCCGGTTGTCGCTGAAGTCCGCCTTCGGGAACCGGCGGTCCGCGTCGTCCACGTACATCGTCAGGGCCAGCCCCAACTGGCGCAGATTCGAGCTGCAAGCCCCCAGCCGCGCCCGTTCCTTGGCACGGGCCAGCGCCGGCAACAACAAGCCCGCCAGGATCGCGATCACCGCAATGACCACCAGCAGTTCGATCAAGGTGAACGCCCGGGCCGGGTGCCCGTCCGCTGCCCCCGGCCCGTGTCGCTCGCCCTCGACGTTCCTCGATCGGTCGACAATCACAGGCGCTGGCGCACCTGCGTTCATCTCGCCGCCGTTGCCGGCTCGACGGTGAGCCCGGGAATCGGCAGGCCGTCGGCGCCGACGATCCGGGCGCACACCGCCCATCCGCCGCCGCCCTGGGTGACCTTGATCAACAGTTCGTTTGCCCCCTTCGCCAGCGTGATCGGCGCCAGGTCCTGATCGGCCACCATGCCGCGGTCCACGTTCGCGCTGTGCACCACCGCGCCGTTGAGCCAGGCCTTCACCCCGTCGTCGCTACCCAGGAGCAGCGCCGCTTCGGTTGCCTCCGGCGCATTCAGGCGCGCCCGCACATACGCGGCGCAGTTCTCCTGATTCGGGAACAACGCGGCGAGGTTCACATGCTCGGCGCGCGGCAGGGCCTTCCAGGTGACGGTTTGACCCGGCACCTCCGGACCCAGCGCCACCTCAAACAGCGCCTGCGCTCCTGTTGCGCCTTCCCTGCGATACGGACCGCTGACGACCCAATCCTGGATGAAGGGGCCGCCGGCAGCCGGTTTGACTCGCAGGGTCCACGCCCGCTTCACCAGCTCCGGCGTCTTGCACCGCGCCAGGACCTGGCGCGCCACGTCGTCCGCGAGCTGGGCGTCCTGGCCCGCCAGTTTCTCCGCGATACCGATCGCCGCCAAGCCCGCCTCGGCCGCCAGCGCCGGGTCGTCCATCAACTCCCGCGCGGCGGCCAGCGCCCGTGGGTTCGGTATCTGGCCGATCTGGGCCAGGGCCAGCCTTTTCTCCTCCGCACGCGATGCGGTCTTCAGCGCCTCCTGCAGGATCTCGAGACGCTGTTCGGGGCTTGCCTCCTGTCCTGCCACTTCAATGGCGCCTCTGAGGGCCAGCGTCTTCAGGGACGGATCGCCCCCGCCCCGCGCCATGTCGAGCAGATGACCCGCCGGCGCCGCGTCCGGCCACGCGGTCAAGACCCGCACTGCCTCCTTCGCCAGCTCGGCGTCGGGATCTCGAGTGACCGCCCGTGCCACCGCCAGGGCGTCGGGCGTGCCAAGATCCGCGAGGAGCATCAACAGCGGACGTTTCAGCGGGGCCGGCAGCCGTCCCAAGGACTGCGTCACCCGGCGGCTCGTGTCCGCGTTCCTGTCACTCGCCCGGCAAATCGCCTGCAAGGCCGGATAGCAGGACCGCGCGGCCTCCTCCGTGCCCGCCGCCGCCACGAGATCGAACAACGGCACCAGGGCGTCGGGCGCCGCGAGTTTCCGGAGGGCGTCCAACGCCGCTCCGCGCACGGGATCGGGCTCGATGCGGGCTGCCTGCACCAGGACGCCTGTCGCCTGCCGATCGCCCCGCTCCCCCAGCGCCCGCACCAGTTCCGCCTGCTCCGCGGGCGGCGCCGTGGCCAGTCCCGCGATGAGCGCCTCCCGCACCCCGGTCCCGCTCAGTCGCACCAGGGCGTCCCGGGCCGCGTCCCGCTCGGCCGACGGCGCTCCGGCAGCCGCTTGGGCGAAGCTGGGGATCGATTCGAAGTCATTGGCTCCCGCCAGCGCCTCGATCGCCGCGACCCGGACGGGCGGGTGCGGACTTTCCCTCGCCATTCGCAGCACGGGCATCGGGTCCGCCCCGGACTCGAGATGCGCCGTCAACACGGCCAGCTGGCCATCGGCTGGAATCGAACGCCAGACGCTGAGACCGGCGTCGATGGCCGAACGATCCCGGGTTTCACGAATCCAACCCATCGCCGCCGTCCGCGGGACTGCGTCCGCCCCCTGGAGCGCGCCGGCGATCAGGTTCCCCCTGTCTTTGGTGTCGGTGGTGAGCCAACCGCGCCAGGCTGCGGCGCGCACCGGGGCCGGGTTCCGTGCCTCTGCCAGTTCGCGGTAGATGCCGGCGGCGCGTTCGGGGTTGTTCCCTGCCGCCAGGCCTTCCGCGCACAGCAATAGCCCTTCGAGGACTGCTGGCCGCACCTGCGGCGCGCTGGACTCCCGGGCCCGCAGCAGCGCCTCGAGGGCGGGGCCGCCGCCGATCCGTCCCAGGGCGATCGCGGCGGCGGATCCCGCCGCCGGCTCGCTCTCCGCCAGCAACGGCACCAGCACCGGCACCGCTTCAGCGTCCCGTCGCCACCCCAGGGATTCCGCCACCCCTGCCTTCAGGAGCCCGCGGGTTTGCCCCACCGAGTTCCGCAGGGCCGCCCCCGCTTCGGCGCAGGGCATGGCTTCGAGGGCGTTCCTCGCGGCTTGCGAGATTGCCTCATTCGGCAGCAGGGCCGCCAGACCCGGCACCGACTTGGCTGTGCCGATGGACCGGAGCCGCAAACACGCATCGGCTTTACGGACTGCCGGTGCGGCGGACTGCAGCACGGTCATGCAATCCGTTTCCTCGTCCGCGCGGCCAACCAGAACGGCTGCCACAACCACCCAGGCACACAAGTAAGCCGCTTTCATCGTCCAAGAGAGTCCTCGACGTGTGGAATTCGATGTCATAAGGCCAGATTCCGGCCACCCCCGTTGCAGCCCCTCCTCTTCTTCCGTCGAGGACTCTGATTAGCGAGGCGCGGAAGAGAGGTGGGGAGCGATAGCAGGGTCTTCATGAGTCTGGGGACTCGACTGGGTCCGAGGTGCGCCTCGCTAGATCCTCCAGGGCGGCCGCATCGCGTAGGCGCGAAGACGGTTCGCGGCTTCATCATCCGGAAACTCGCCCCGCGCCGGATCCCACCGCACGGTCCGCCGCAGCGCCATCGCCATGCCCCCGGCCAGAATCGCGTTGATCGTGTACGCCGCCGTCTCCGCATTGCAGATCGCAGGACGCCGCGTCCGGATGCACTCGAGGAAATTGCCCGAGTGACTCGTGGCCCGATAGACCCGTGTGTCGCCCGGCCGCAACGGGTCCTCGAGGATGCTCGCAGGATAAGAGACGATCGCGCCGCGGTCGACGGCGATCCGGCCTTCCGTGCCGACGAAGCAGGCGCCGCCGTCGTTGCCGATCGGTTCGCCGGGGTAAGGCATGGAATGCACCACCACGCCGTTCGCGTAGTGGTAATGCACCTGGCCGTCCTCGGGCCGGCCCGCGGCGCCGGCCGGGTGCGCCGCGTCCGACCCCGCGGTCCTGGCGGCTTCGTACTCGATCTCGATCGGCGCGTCGGGATCCGGGTTCACGGTCCACTGGATGATGTCGTAGTGATGCGGGCTCCAGTTGACGTCGCCGACGAACAGGCCCGAGAGCGTGTGTCCCGCTTCTCCGCCGTACGGGCGCCACGGCAACGGTCCCAGCCACAGATCCCAATCGAAGCCCTCCGGCACCGGCACGGAACGCTCGGCGGTCCACGCCGCGGGAAAGAACGCCCCGGGCTGGCGATAGGCGTAGACTTCCTTGAGCTGCCCGATCCGGCCGTTGCGCACCAGCTCGCAGGCCAATCGGAACTTGCCGCCGTACTCGGACCGCTGTTGGGTGCCGGCCTGGTAGATCCGGCCGAACCGGCGCACGGTCTCGACCAGCACCCGGCTTTCCCGCATCGTGATCGCGATCGGTTTCTCGCAATACACGTCCTTCCCGGACCGCGCCGCCCACATCGCCATCGGCGCGGCCCAGTGATACGGCAACGCCAGCAACACCGCATCAATGTCCGGCCGCGCCAGCACTTCCCGAAAGTCGTTGTAGGCCTGCACGCCGTCGTACCCGGGCTGGCCCAACTTCTGGGCGTACATCTGGTTGCACCGCTGTCGCGCCGGTTCGCGCCGCTCCCTCCGGACGTCGCACACCGCCACCACCTGCACGTCCTCCCGCGCCACGTATCCTCCCGGCACATAAGTCCAGGCGCCGCCCAGCAAGTGCCCCGTCCCCTGCCCGCCCAGACCGATGAACCCCATCGTAATCCGCTCGCTGGGCGCCGCCGCGCCACCGCGGCCCAGCGCCGCCGCGGGCACCACGCAGGGGCCCGCGCACGCCGCCCCCGCCACCAGAGCCGATCGGCGCAGGAACTCCCGGCGCGACACCGCGTCCAGGAGCCGGGGAGAGGGGCGAGGCGAGGGGTGTCTGCCTCCACTCATCGATACGCAACCCCGGAGCTCATCTATGGAATGCCGCACGCCAGACAGTCTCCGGCAAACCGCCGAGGCCTGTCAAACCCGGAGCCGACACTTGCAGCGTCATGCGGGGCTCCAGGCCTCAACCTCCGCTCGGCTCGACGCAAAAGGCGTAGTCGCCCGAACCGACGTCGTACACGGCGTGCCCCTCCTCGACTCGGAGGAGCCTGACCCCTTCGGCCTCGCCCGCCGGCTTGCCGCCTTCGGTCACCGCTTCCGCATTCGGCGCGGGAACAAAGACCGTTGCCCGGGTGTTCCCCGGAACGCTCACATCGAGCGCGAACCGGCCGCTCTCGCGCTTCCAGGCTACAGCGATCCGGCCGCGGATCGAGTCGTAGTGCACCTTGGCCCACTCGAGACCTGACACCGGTTGGGGCCGGATGATCATCCGCGCGAAACCCGGGCCTGCGGGATCGGACCGGATCCCCCCCAAGCCGCGGTAGAACCACTCCTCCGCGTGACCGAGCATGCAATGGTTCTGCGACGTGGCCGGGTTGGCGTCCCAGGTCTCGACGAGCGTCGTGGCGCCTTTCTCGAGCTGGTACAGATACCCGGGGCCGCCCCGTTGGGTCACCATGTCGTAGAGCACGTCGCCCTTTCCGGCCTCCGTCAGCGCCCGGACCAGGTAGACAAAACCCACATCGCCCGCCGTGACGCCGTTCGTGCGCCCGCGAATATCGCCAACGAGTCGGGCAAGAACCGCCTCCCGATGCCCGGCCTCGACCAGACCGAGCGCCAGCGGCATGGCCTGGGCCGTCTGACTTCCGCGGTCGTACTGTCCCGTGGCCGGATCGAAGAACCGGGCGTTAAACGCTCTCTTCACACGGTCCGCCAGCGCGGCGAAGGCGCGCGCCTCCTCGGCGTGGCCCAGCAGCTCCGCCGCCTGACGCGCAACGTCGATGTCCTGATACCAAACCGCCGTCGCGGTCAGCCCCTTCGAGGTCAGCTGGGATTCTCCGGGGTTGCCTGGGCCAACGTCGCACCAGTCACCCAGCCCGTAAGCCACGATGTCGTCCTGCGCCCGGGTGCCAAGGTAGGCCACGTACCGCTTCAGCGCGTCGTAGTTCTCCTCGAGAATCCGCCGGTCGCCGTACGTCTGCCACATCGTCCACGGGTTGATCGCGACCGCGCTCCCCCACTCCGGCGAATCGCGGAAGCCGCCGCTGAAGACCGTGTACTCGGGCGCAATGTCCGGTACCAGGCCGTTGTCCAGTTGCGAAGCCCGCATGTCGTCGCTGATCTTCGAGTAGAACGTCGCCGCGTCGTAGTTGTACGTGATGCCGCCCGCCAGCAAATGCGACACCTCGAGCCAGCCCAGTTTCTCCCGGTGCGGACAATCGGTCAGGACACTCTGGAAATTGCTGCGAATCGCCGCCCGGATCAGCCGGTGCACCCGGCCGATGTCCGGGTTCGAGCACTCGATCTCCCCTGCCGGCGCCGCGGAGGAATGGATGAACTGGCCCGTCAGGCTCAGCACCCGCGGCAGGCCCGGCGGCGCGTCGGCGGCCTGCTCCGGCGCCGCCCCCTCGACCTGAACATAACGATAGCCGTAGTACGAAAACCGCGGATGCCACACTTCGACGCCCTCCCCTTTCAGCGTGTACGAGAACCCCATGGGGCCGCCCGAGCTCGCCTGACTCACGGTGCCGTCCTGGTTGAGGAGCTCGCCCGGGATCAGCTTCACGCGGGCGCCTTTCGGGCCTTTCACCGCCAGCTCCGGCCAGCCCGAGTGATTCTGCCCGAGATCATAGACCCACTGCCCCGGCCGGGGCTGCGTCACCTGAAGCGTCGGTAATCGCTCGATCACCCGCAACGGGGGCGCCGATCGGCACGATAGCCGGCCGCCCTGTCCCTCGCACTCGCGCGCGGATTCCCAACTCGCCGCGTCAAACCCCGGACGGTCCCAGCCGGCCGCCTCATGCCGCGCATCATAATCCTCGCCGCCGTAGATGCAGGTGAAGAGGATCGGGCCCGGCGCCGACCGCCAGCGGCCATCGGTGATCACCCGCGCGCGGCGTCCATCCGCGTACTCGATGTCCAGCTGCGCGATCAACTTTGGCGGGCCGAACGACCCCTTGTACTTCACGTATCGCCCTCCCTGCACATTGTACTGGCCGTTCCCCAGCAGCACCCCCAGCACATTCTCCCCCCGCCGCAGCTGACCCCGGACATCGTGCACCCGATAGAGACACGTCTTCCGGAAGTTCGTGCAACCAGGCTCGAGCACGCTGTCGTCAAGGGGCTCGCCATTCAGCCGGGCCTCGTAGAGCCCCAAGCCGCAGATGGCGAGGTCGGCACGCCGGACCCTGTCTTCCACGACAAACGCGGTGCGCAGCATCGGCAGTCGCCGGAGCGCCAGTTCCGGCGCGCCCTTGGGACCGAGCACCCACTCCCGTTCTTCGAGCGACAACTCGCCACCCGATGCCCCTTCAATCCAGTGCGCCTCCCAATCGCCCGGCGCCAGCAGCCCCATCGTCCAGTCCGCAGCCCCGCTCCACGCCGCCGCGCGGCCCTCCCGATCCCACAGTCGCACCTTCCAATGGCAGCGCTGCCGCGAAGCCAGCGGCTTGCCGCCATACGCGATCCCAACGGACTCGTCCGAGCTCACCTTGCCGCTGTCCCAGAGGTCTCCCTCGTCGCGCGCCAGGCGCTCCGGCGTCGAGGCAACCAGCACCCGATAGCCCTGTTGCACCTCTCCGCGACGGTCCGAGTGCACCCTCCAGCTCAAACGCGGCCGCGCAGCCTCGACAGCCAGCGGTTGCACCTGGTATTCGCAGCGCAGGTTGACTGCCGTGCATGCCCCTCGGGCTTCCCCCGCACAGACCCAGCCGAGCACTGCCAGCGCCAGGACACAAGGACGTCGTCTCATGCGCCGAGTAAAGTACTTCGTCCCCCAAAAACCGAGCACTTTCCCCCAGGCCAGCCGGCGAGCATCCGGGCGGTGCACCAGAGCTGCACCAGCGCTTGCCAGGGTCCTGACCTTGGGGCAGAGTCGGGCTATGGCCGTCAACTTCCTGTCAGCCAACCTCCTCGGGCTGACCGTCGCCACTCTGACCCTCGAGGCCGCGGACATGGTCTGGACGAACTCGAACGGCGGTTCATGGGGCACCGCCGCGAACTGGGAGCCGAACCGGGTGCCTGGGGCGGACGACGCCGTCTTCATCACGCGCGCCGGCACTTACACGGTGACCCTCAATGCCGACGCGGCGATCCGGGAGTTTGTCCTGGGGAGCGAGTCGGGGACACAGACCCTGGCCACGGCGGGGCGGGCTTTGGCCCTGGGCGGGACGGGGCGCGTGGGAGCCAACGGTCGTCTCCTGCTCTCGGGGGGCGCCCTGTCGGGGACGGGCCGTTTGGAGGTCGAAGGCGGAATGACCTGGCAGTCCGGATCCGTCGATGCCGGAGCGGCTCTCCTTGTCCGCGAGAGCGGCACGGTCACCTTGGAGAGCGCCGGCAATGCGGCCAAGGTCCTCGCGGGCAGCCTGACCAATGCGGGGATTGTCACCTGGAAACCGCACGGCGGATTCCGCGTGGATGGCACGTTTCACAACCTCCCCGGCGCTCTCTTCGACATTCAAGAGGACAACATCTCGATCACGCGGACCGAAGACGGTGCGTCGATCGTCAACGAGGGCCTGATGCGGAAGTCCATTGCGGGAGTGCTCAGCTGTTCCGTTCCGCTGATCCAACGCGGGACCGTCGAGACCCTTGCAGGAACGCTGAACCTCGATGCCGGCGGTGTCCTTGGTTCCGGTTGCGCTTTCAGCGGGGCGGGCTTGACCCGGCTCACGTCGGGCACGAACGTGCTCGAGGGCGACCTGCATTCCGCCGGCCTCTCCTTGAGTGGGGCGAGCCTCGCCGGAGAGGGACGCCTTCACGGCATCCTGGTCTGGGAGAGCGGCATCCTGCTGCCTGGGGCTTCCATGACCATTCTGTCCGGCGCCGAACTCGTGGTGAGCAGTGCCGGCAATCGCGTGAAGTCCATTCTCGGCAACCTGACCAACGCGGGCGTGTTCACCTGGCGGATGTATGGGAACATCCGGCTTGGCGGCACGTTCCACAATCTGCCGGGTGCGACGTTTGACATCCAGCTCGACAGCCGGGTGATGAGTCCGGAGACGGCAGGCGCGTTTTTCCTGAATGAAGGGCTGCTGCGGAAGACGAACGGCGTCTATACGGTCGGCTGCGACGTACCGACGCTCAACCGCGGCACGATCGAGCTGACGTCGGGCACGTTGAGCTTCAACGCGGGTTGCACCCATGAGTCCGGGGCGATCCAACTGGCAGGCGGCACGCTCAGCGGGGCCGCAGGCATCGAGCTGGCCGGCGGTCGGCTCAGCGGCTGGGGAACCCTCTCCGGTGATCTCTTGAACCGGGCCGGCACGGTCAGTCCGGACCCTGCCAACGGCGGTCTCGAGATCAAGGGCCAGTATACGCAGAAGCTCCTCGGAACCCTCGAATTGACGCTGGCAGGCAATCGCCCGGGCATCGACCAGAGCCGGCTCGATGTGAGCCAGGAAGCCCGCATGGGGGGCGCGCTCGACGTCATCCTCGCCCCGGGCCACGAGCCTGTGGCGGGCACGACCTTCGAGATCGTGACCTGCCGCACCCGAACGGGCGAGTTCGATGCGGTGAACGGCGGCTATCTGCTGGGGAGAGACCTCCGGCTGACTCCCAGCTACGCGCGCGATCGGATCGCGCTGCTGACGGTTGCGGCCCCGGATCCGGCCGAGGTTCCGCTGGGGGTGACGGCCCGGGACGACGCGGTGCTCGTCTTCTGGCCCACCGAGTTTGCCGGGGGAACGCTGTTCTCCAAGAACCGGATGGGCGATCCTGAATGGACCCCGCTTCCCGATGCTTCGCATCGGTTCATCGAATCGCCGCCGGGGCCGGAGCGGTACTTCCGCCTCGGCCCGCCGTAAGGGGCTACTCGGGGCCCTCGCCGGGCTCGCGGCCTTCGCCTTCGCCGCCGAGCTGGTTGATCAGGTCGATCAACGGCAGGAACAGCGCGATGACAATGCTGCCGACGATCACGGCGAGAAAGACGATCATGATCGGCTCGAGCAGCGAGGTCATGGCAGACACGGCGTTGTCCACCTCCTCCTCGAAGGTGTCGGCGATCTTCATGAGCATCTCCGGCAGCGCGCCGGTCTGCTCGCCGACGTCGACCATGCTCACCACCATGGGCGGGAAGACATTGGACGACTCGAGGGGGGCGGTGATGGTCTCACCTTCCTTGACGCTCTCGTGAATCTTGCCCACGGCGTCGCTGACGATGACGTTGCCGGAGGTTTCCTTGACGATGGTGAGCGCCTGGAGGATGGGGACGCCGCTGCTCACGAGCGTGCCGAGGGTCCGCGTGAACCGGGCAATGGCGACCTTGCTGATCACCTGTCCCAGGACCGGCATGTTGAGCTTGAACTTGTCCCAGAGCCTGCGCCCCCGCTTGCTCTTTAGCGCAAAGCGGAACAGAATGATCACGGCCACCAGGACCCAGATCACCGGCCCCGGATAGAAATAGGGGAATCCCTCCGTCAGGACGATCGACCGGCTCTTGACCGTGTTGGCGATCTCGAGGACGAAACGCGTGAACCCGGGCAGCGGACGTCCTTCGAGCATGTCCTTGAAGATGGACTCGAACCGCGGCACCACGAACACCATGAGCACGCCCAGGATCACGACGGCCACCGTCATGACGGCGCTCGGGTAGAACATGGCGGCAACCACCTTGCCCTTGATCTTCTGGGCTTTCTCCATGAACTCCGCCAGGCGGTTCAGCACCACCTCGAGCACGCCGCCCAACTCGCCCGCCTTGACCATGTTCACGTACAGGCGATTGAAGATCTTGGGGTGTTGCGCCAGGGACTCGGAGAAGGTGGCGCCGCCTTCGATGGCGGTTGCGATCTCCCCGAGAACCCGCTGGAGAGTCGGGTTCCGCTCCTGCCGCTCGAGCACGCGCATGCCGCGCAACAGCGGCAGGCCCGCGTCCACAAGCGTCGCCAGCTGCCGGGTGAAGGCCGTCATGACCTTCGGCTTGACGCCTCCCGTGAGGAAGGGAATGCGGATCTCGATGCTCCCCTTCTTCTTCTTGCCGCCCTGCGCCGGGGCCGAACGCTTCTCCTTCTTGGCCCCCTTCTCCTTGGTCTTGTCCGCCTCGACGACTTTCGTCGGGAAGAAGCCCATCTCCTTGACGCGGGCGATGGCCTCGTTTTGGTTGGCGACCTCGAGGGTGCCCCGGGTTTCCTTGCCCCGGGAATCCATGGCCACGTAATTGAACTTGGGCATAGCAGTCCTCCGCCTCAGGGGTTCACGTGTACTTCAGCACTTCCTCGATCGTCGAGTCGCCGTCGAAGATCGCGCGCAAGCCGTCCTCGCGCAGCGTGACCATGCCGAGCTCGACCGCCTTCTGCCGGACCACGACGGTGGGGGCGCGCTCGTTGATCAGGATGCGGATCGGATCGCTGACCGGCAGCAACTCGAAGATCCCTTTCCGGCCGCGGTAGCCGGTGTCATTGCAGTCCTTGCAGCCCCGGCCGTAGTAGAACACCTTGTCGCCGACGTCGTGCGGCGAGAGGTTCAAGGTGGCCAGCTGGGTTTCGGTGGGCTCGAACGGCGTCCGGCACCGCTTGCAGACGGTTCGCACGAGGCGCTGCGCCAGCACGGCCATCAGGGTCGAGGAGATCAGGAACGGTTCGACCCCCATGTCGACAAGGCGGGTGACCGCGCCCGGCGCGTCGTTGGTGTGGAGCGTGCTCAACACCAGGTGTCCGGTGAGCGAGGCCTGGATCGCGACCTGGGACGTCTCGAGATCGCGCATCTCCCCCAGCATGATGATGTCCGGGTCCTGGCGGAGAAAGGAGCGGAGCGCCTTCGAGAAGGTCATGCCCACCGCCTCATGGACCTGGACCTGCATGATGCCCTCGATGTCGAACTCGACAGGGTCCTCGACCGTGAGCAGCTTCGAGTCGATCGCGTTCACCCGGCGCAGGCACGAGTAGAGCGTGGTGGTCTTGCCGCAGCCGGTCGGACCGGTCACCACGAAGATCCCGTTGGGCTGCAGGATCGCCTCGTTGACGTAGTCGTAGATGAACTTCGGGAACCCGAGGTTCTCGAGCTCGAGCTGGAGCGCCGATCGATCGAGCACGCGGAGCACCACCGACTCCCCGAACTGGGTCGGCAGCGTCGACACCCGAAGGTCCACCTGGCGTCCGCTGATGTTGATCGAGATGCGGCCGTCCTGGGGGAGACGGCGCTCCGAGATGTCCAGGTTGGACATGACCTTCAGACGGGAGATCACCGGCAACGCCAGATGCTTCGGCGGCGGGGTCATCTCGTACAAGGCGCCGTCCACCCGGTACCGGATCTTGAATTCGTCCTCGAACGGCTCGAAGTGAATGTCGCTGGCCCGGTCCTGCACCGCCTGGGACAGAACGAGATTCACGAACTTGATGATGGGCGCTTCGTTCGCCAGGTCGCTCAGGTCGATCCCGCCCGCGCCGGCTTCTGCGACCTCCTTGGCGATGTCCTCGTCCGCCCCCAGTTGCTTGAGGATGTCGCTGACCCCGCCGCTGTCTTCGGGGTAGTATTTCTGGATGAACTTCTCGACCTGCCCGGGGTCGGCCACCACGAGCTGGACCTCTTTCCCGAGCGAATAACTCATTTCATCCACCACGGCGGGATTGAGCGGGTCGACCATGGCGATCCGCACGGCCGATCCGTAGACGGCCACGGGGACGCACTGGTACATCCGGGCGGTGGCGGCCGGGACCGCCTCGATCACCTCGGGCGTCATCTCCGACTCGTTCAGGATCACCACTTCCGTCCCCAGGTACTCCGCGATCAGCTGGAGCTGGGTGTCCATGTCCATGAGCCCGTAGTCCATGAGGATGGCATGGACGGGCCGCCCGCTGCGCGTGTGTTCCGCGGTCACCTCCTCGTACTGCATGTCGTCGATCAAGCCGCGTTCGCGGATGATCGCGAGCAGCGGGTGGGAAATGGTCTCGGCCATAGGTCAGTGGCGTCCTTCGATCTCGGCCAGGGTCTTGCCGGCCTCCAGCTCCTGCAGTTTTTGAAGGACGGTGACCGGATCCTGCGCCTTGGTGACCACTTCCTCCTGGGAGATCATGCCCGCTTGGTATTTCTCGAGCAGGAACGAGTCGAGCGTCACCATGCCGTGTTTCGCCCCGGTCTGGATGTCCGACTGGATCCGGAACGTCTTATTGTCCCGGATGAGCGCAGCCACGGACGGCGTGTTGATCATGATCTCGAAGATGGCGACCCGCCCCGGCTTGTCGCAGCGCGGGAGGAGCAACTGGGAAATCACCGCCTGCAGCACCGTCGAGAGCTGGATGCGGATCTGCTCCTGCTGCGTCACGGGAAAGGCGTTGACCATGCGATCGATGGTCTTCGCGGCGCCCGTGGTGTGCAACGTTCCGAAAACCAGGTGGCCCGTCTCGGCGGCGGTGATCGCCGCGTCCATCGTCTCGAGGTCGCGGAGCTCGCCCACCAGGATGACGTCCGGATCCTGACGCAGGGCGCGGCGGAGCGCCTCGGCGAAGTTCGGCACATCCACGTTGACCTCGCGCTGGGTGACGACCGCCTTCTTGTGCTTGTGGTAGTACTCGATCGGATCCTCGATCGTGATGATGTGGGCGTCATCCCGCTCCTCGTTGATGATATTGATCATCGAGGCGAGCGTGGTGGTCTTGCCCGAGCCGGTGGGACCGGTGACGAGGACCAGCCCGCGCGGCTTGTAGAGCAGCTCGCGGCTCGAAGGGGGCAGGCCGATCTGTTCGAGGCTCAGCAGCTTGCTCGGGATCTGCCGGGCAACGACCCCGAAGTTGCCGCGCTCCTTGAACACGCTCACCCGGAACCGCGCCAGCTCGCCGAAGGCGAACCCGAAGTCCGCGCCGCCGCGTTCGCGGACGTGCTGGACATTCTCCTCGGACGTGATCGTCCGCATGAGTTCCTCGGTGTCCTCGGCCCGCAGCAGGGGCCCCTCGACCTTGTGGAGGATCCCGTGCAGCCGGATCACGGGCGGCACGCCCACGCGCAGGTGCAGGTCGGCGGCGCCTTCCTGCACCACCAACTGCAGCAGATCTGACATCGAATACGACATACGCTCGAAGCTCACGCGGGCGGTTCCGCGCCGGCACGGCCGCCACTCCCATCCATGGTTTGATCTAATCCGTGTCCATGACCGTGGCGCGGATGACCTCGTCCGGCGTGGTCAGTCCCGCCAGCGCCTTCCGCGCCCCATCCTCACGCAGTGTCCGCATCCCGATTTCCCGCGCCCGCGCCCGAAGCACGGTCGCTGACACCTTGTCGTAGATCAGCTTCCGCACCTCGTCGTCGACCACGAAGATCTCGAAGATCCCCATTCGCCCGCGATACCCGGTCTTGTTGCAGTCGGCGCAGCCCCGGCCTTTCCGGAACGAGGCGCTGGCGATCTTCGCGGCGTCGAAATTGAGCGCGTGCAACTCCGCCTCGGTGGGGACGTAGGGCTGGGTGCACTTCTTGCAGACCTTGCGCACCAACCGCTGGGCCATCAGGCACCGGGAGGAGGAGGCCACGAGGAACGGCTTGACCCCGATGTCGATCAAGCGGGTCACCGCGCTCGGGGCGTCGTTCGTGTGCAGGGTCGAGAAAACCAAATGCCCGGTGAGCGACGCGTTGATGGCGATGGTGGCGGTCTCGAGGTCGCGGATTTCCCCGAGCATGATCACGTTCGGCGCCTGGCGCAGCATGGAACGGAGCGCGGCCGCGAACGTAAGCCCCACCGTCTCGTTGACGTGCACCTGGTTGATTCCGGAGAGCACGTACTCGACCGGGTCCTCGACCGTGATGATCTTGCGGTCGGGCCGGTTGATGTAATTCAACACCGCGTACAGGGTCGTGGTCTTGCCCGACCCGGTCGGGCCCGTGATCAGCAGAATCCCGTCCGGCAAGCCGATGATCCGCTCGAAGGTCTGTTGATCATCGGTCAGGAACCCGAGCTCGGCCAGCCCCAGCCGGAGGCCTTCCTTGTCCAGAATACGCATGACGATGCTCTCGCCGTGCGAGGTCGGGAGGCAGGAAACACGAAGATCGATGGTCTTGCCGACCACCTGTGCCTGGATACGACCGTCCTGCGGGATCCGCCGCTCGGCGATCGACATGTTGGACATGATCTTGAGGCGGCTGATGATCGAGGCCTGGAGCCGCTTGTGCGGGCTCTTCATCTCGTGCAGCACGCCGTCAATCCGGTACCGCACCCGAAACCGCTTCGCCATCGGCTCGAGGTGGATGTCCGATGCCCGCATCTTGAACGCGTCCACGATCAGCTGATTCACCAGCTTGATGATCGGCGCGTCGGCATCCACGGTCGCCCCGTCGTCCACCCCGCCATCGCCGCCCCCGCCCACGACACCCACTTCGACTTCGCCCTCGGTGATGTCCTGGATCATCTTGCTCACCGAGTCGTCCCGGACGCCGTAGTACTTCGAGATCGCCGCCTCGATGTCCTCGGCCGTCGCCACCGCCGGCAGGATCGAGGTCCCCAGCGCGTGCTGGAGACCGTCGAGCGCATCCAGGTCCGACGGGTCCCCCATGGCAATCACCACCCCCGTCTCCTCCTTTCGGACCGGCACGACGTTGAAACGCTTCGCAATGTGGCGGGGCACCGCCGCAATCACATCGTCCGGAAGACGCATCTCCCCCAAATGGATGAACTCCGCCCCAAAGTGGTTGGCCTTGGCCTGCGCTACAATGGCCGCGCTCAGGATCCCCTTGGCCACCAGGGTGTCCACCACCCCTTCCCCGGTGGAGTCCGCCTCGATCCGAATGGGCTCCAACTGCTCGTTGGTCACGTAGCCCATCTCGATCAGGTTATCGAGCAGGTAGTCGTCGCGTGCCGCCACAATTTCCTTCGCCCCTTAACGGGCGTGTTGTCCAAACTTCAGTTTTTTCGGATGCCCGGTATCGGGCAAAATGCCCATATTGTCAACTGATACCACGTGCCCCCAATCCGCGCGCAAGCGCCAGCTGGCTCGCGGGCCGCTCCCGCCCCGACCCGACCTGCCCCTTCCATTCGCCGCCAACCCTCTGCATGACACCGTATTGGACCGGACAACCGGACCTTCGTGCCACGGCGCGGCCTTGTTGCCGCGGGCGCTGACCGCGGCGGGCGGCGGGGGAACGCGGCCCAGCCGGCGCTTGCCAAACCGAACCCGGTTCCACCAAGATGCGCCGCGCATGCCGACCTCTTCCGAGAACCCGGTCTCCCCATCCGACGGCAGCCCCGGGATGTTCCGTCGCAAGTCGCTCGACCGTCTCTTGGGAGAGGCCAGGCGTCCCGAGCTGCAACTGCGGCGGACGCTGGGGCCGGTTCAGCTCACGGCGCTGGGCATTGGGGCGATTGTGGGGGCCGGGATCTTCTCGACGGTCGGCACGGCGGCGGCCGGGGGTGGCCATCACCTGGGGGCTGGGCCCGCTCTGGCGATTTCCTTCGTTTTGGTGGCGGTGGCGTGCGGGTTTGCGGCGCTATGCTACGCGGAGTTCGCGTCGATGGTCCCCATTTCGGGTTCGGCCTACACGTACGCCTACGCGACGCTGGGCGAGCTCGTGGCGTGGATCATCGGCTGGGACCTCATCCTCGAGTACGCGGTGGGCAACGTGGCGGTGGCGATCTCGTGGTCGGCCTATTTTCAGGAACTGCTCCGCGGCTGCGGCATTCCGCTCCCCGAGTGGCTCGGGACGGATTATCGAAGTGCGGCTCACGCCTCGGCCCTGGTGGCTCAGGCCCAGGCGATCCGCCAGAACCTGGACAGCCTGGGATCCGCGGTGCTGCACGATGCCCGGGCGTTTGCGCTGGCGCCCCGATGGCTCGGCGTGCCGCTCATTCTCAACGTCCCCGCCGTGGGCATCGTCGCCCTGGTCACGTGGGTGCTGGTCCGCGGCATCCGGGAGAGCGCGCGGTTCAACACGACGATGGTGATTCTGAAGCTGGCGGTGGTTGCGTTCTTCCTGGGGGTGGGAGCCACGTACGTGCAACCCGAGAACTGGTCGGATTTCATGCCCAATGGCTTCAAGGGCATCACGACCGCGGCGGCCATCATCTTCTTTGCGTACATCGGTTTCGACGCGGTATCGACCGCCGCCGAGGAAGCGCGGAATCCGCAGCGGGACATGCCGATTGGGATCATCGCCAGCCTGGGGGTTTGCACGGTGCTCTATGTGGCGGTGGCCATCGTCCTGACGGGTGTTGCGCGGTGGGACACCCTGGGAACGGCCGAGCCCCTGGCGTCGGCTTTCGCGCCGTACCATCTGAAGTGGGTGCCGGGGGTGATCGCCGCCGGGGCCCTCTTTGCGAACACGTCGGTTCTGATCGCGTTCCAGATCGGCCAGCCCCGGATCCTCTTTGCGATGGCGCGGGACGGTCTGCTGCCGTCCTGGGCGGGGCGGGTCCACCCGCGGTTTCGCACGCCGCATGTGACCACCATTCTGACCGGCGTGTTCGTCGCCTTGTTCTCCGGAATCACCAACATCAATGAAATGGTGGAGCTGACGAACATCGGCACCCTGTTCGCCTTTGTCCTCGTCGCCGTCGGCATTCTCGTCCTGCGCCGGACCGAGCCGGACCGGCCGCGCGCCTTTCGGACGCCATGGGTGCCATTCGTTCCAATCTGCGCCATCGTGAGTTGCGGCTACCTGATGACCGAACTGCCGGCGATCACGTGGCTGCGGTTTGCCGGCTGGCTGGGGCTGGGCCTGATCGTCTATCTCGTCTACGGTCTTCGCCACAGCCGGTTGGCGGCGCCGACACCGCCGGAAGGCGCTTCCGCTGGCGGGAATCGCTCCCCCTCCTCATGAGATCCGTTGCCTCGCCACCGGCACCTGGCCGGCTGGTTCAGGGCCTTGGCGCTCTGGACGCCACGATGATCGTGGCGGGGTCGATGATTGGGTCGGGTATTTTCATTGTGCCTGCCGATCTCGCGCGCCAACTGGGCGCCCCGGGGTGGGTGCTGGTGGCCTGGGCGTTGACGGCGATCCTGACGCTGGCGGCGGCGCTGAGCTATGGCGAATTGGCCGCGATGATGCCCCAGGCCGGGGGACAATATGTCTACTTGCGCGAAGCGTACGGATCGCTTTGGGGCTTTCTCTATGGTTGGACCCTCTTCCTGGTGATCCAGACAGGGACCATTGCGGCCGTTGCGGTCGCCTTTGCCAAGTTCCTCGGCGTGCTGGTGCCGGCACTGTCCGAGACCACCATTCTCGCGCAGGCCGGCCGGTTCTCGATCACCCCGACCACGCTCGTTGCCATCGGGGTGCTCATGTTCCTGAGCGCGTCCAACGCCACGGGATTGAACACCGGAAAGTGGGTGCAGAACTCGTTCACCCTCGCCAAGATCGCCGCCTTGATCGGCCTCATCGTCCTGGGGTTGGCCTGGGGCGCGAATCGTCAGGCGCTGGACGCCAACGTGGGCAGCCTTTGGACCGCCACGTCCACCACCGTGAAGGACGCGGCCAGCGGGCAGGTGACACGGATCCCGCTGGCCGGCCTGGCGTTGCTCATGGCGCTGGGCACGGCAATGGTCGGTTCCCTCTTCTCTGCCGATGCCTGGAACAACATCACCTTCACCGCCGGCGAAGTACGCCGGCCGCAACGCAATCTGCCCCTCAGTCTCGTCCTCGGGGTTGGCTTGGTCTGTTTGCTCTACTTTCTGGCCAACATGGCCTTCCTCGCCACCTTGCCTCTGGCCGGTTCGCCTCTGGGGGCTTCATCCATCGAGCGCGGGATCCAGTTCGCCTCGCGCGACCGGGTCGCCACGGCCGTCGCGGAAGTCGTGTTGGGCTCGGGTGGATCCCGGGTCATGGCCATCCTGATCATGGTCTCCACCTTCGGATGTCTCAACGGCATGATCCTGGCCGGGGCGCGGGTGTACTACGCGATGGCCAGGGACCGACTGTTCTTCGCTGCCGCGGGCCGGCTCAACCGGTGCGGGGTCCCCGCGTATGGCCTGTTCATCCAGTGCGCCTGGGCCGCCCTCCTCACCGCGTCAGGCACGTATGGCGACTTGCTCGACTATGTCATCTTCGCCGTGCTCGTGTTTTACGTCCTGACCATCGGCGGCTTGTTCGTGCTCCGCCAGCGCCGACCCGACGCGCCGCGGCCTTATCGCGCCCTTGGATATCCTGTCGTCCCGGCTCTCTACATGGTCGCGGCCTCCCTGATCGCCCTCGACCTGCTGGTGGCGGAGCGCACCCGCCAGAACACCTGGCCGGGCTTGCTCATTGTTCTGGCCGGCATACCGGTCTATTACCTGTGGCGCAGGGCCCAACCGCCGCCGCCGCCGCCGGAGACTGTTTCATGAGATCGCCATTGAGTCGTCGCTGCATGGAATCCGCGGTGAACAGCCCAAGATTAGGCCCGACCGGCTCGAAGCCCTCCCGGCTTCCGTCGAGGACCCCACCACGGATGCCCCGGGGCCACGTCACGACCGTGGTCGCCACATTCCTTGGCCTGGGGATCACGTTTCAGCCGCCGGCTCTGACGGCCGGCGCGCCCGTGGTCGAGGTCGAAGAGACCGTTTACGCCTACACCCCGGCCAACAACGGGGCCGGACCCATGTGGTGCAGTGGCTCCACCTGCCTCATCCGCAGCGGCGACGTCGTGATGGCCACCGGACTCGAGACGCTCACGAACACGCCTCCCCTCAATAATTGCCGCTGGACGCTCTGGCGCCACGACCCGAAGGGTTGGTCACGGGTTGCCGCTGACACCGACGGTCGGACCCGTGAACCGTCCCCGCTGGCAGTGTTGCCAATCGAGCGCACAATCCTGGTGTCGGCCAATCCCACCTTGCGGCCTCCAGGCCAGGAAGGGGGCGGCCCCGCCCAACCGGTGCTCCTCGCCTTTTCCCTCGAGACGCCGACGGAGAGTCCGCGGCGCGTGCCGCTCTCATGGAGGGGCACCCCCGAGTTCACCGAACATTCCTATCGGAGTCTTGCCGCCGACGCCGCGGCCGGGACCTTCGTCCTGTTCCAGAACATTGGGTACACGCACGCCGAGTGGACTCATGGGACCCTTCGCCCCCAACCGGCGTCCTTGGCACGGGGAAGACTCGAATGGCCCTGGGGCGCCGATTACGCCAAACCCCAGCCTGTCCGCATCTGTTATCCCAACGTCGCCCTCCGCGGATCGGCTGTTCACTTCGTCGGGGTGAGCGATATCATCGAGCCCAACCCCGCATGGCGCGCCTTCAAGAAGGAGCTGACGGGCAAGGAGTGGGATTACGAGTTCCGCAGGCTGTTCTACACGTGGTGCCCCGACCTCAAGACCGGCCGGTTCGCCGACTGGATCGAGATCGCCAGCCGCGAGGCCACCTGCGGGTGGATCACCCCGGGTGACCTGTGGCTCGCCCCCGACGGCTCGGTTCATATTCTCTGGACCGACCGCGCCCTCGACGAACGACTCCAAGCGAAGTTCTATCCGAACGCGCGGCAACGCCACGCCTTGAACCTGGCAATCGTGCGCGACGGTAAAGTCGCCCGGCGCGTCACCCTGGCCAGCACCGACGACTCCGCGGAGATCCCCCACCTCGCACGCTTCCACCTCACCCCGACCGGCCGCCGGTTCGTCGTCTGTTTTGTCAGTGGCACCGATCGCCAGGGACGCCGCGTTCGTGAAAACCGCCTGATCGAACTGGGCCCCGACGGCTCGCCAATCCAAACCGTTCGGATCCCCCTGAAACACCCGTTCACCAGCTTCTTCACCGCCACGCCGCGGGCAGGCTCGATGCCCTCCCCGTTCCTGGATCTCCTCGGCACCCCGGTTGACACTCCCAACACCATCGGCTACGCGCGGATCCGCCTGGAGACAGCGGAGGATCCCGGCACCCCCCGGCCAGCGTCACCTTAGGGTCTGTGCAAAAAGTAATTCCGGTTTTGCTGGAGGGGATTGGGCTCGCTGGCGAGGACCTCGGCGAGCTCGGTCGAGCCGCGCGACGAAAGACCGACGACCGAAAGCGCCGGAGGGCCGGCGCACTCGTGTGCCTGGCAGGTGCCAGCCCTATCGGGGTGAGAGGTCCCCGACGGGGAGATGGCGACAACCGAAGCTGAAGGCTAAGGCGGAACCGTAAGGAACCGACTGAAAGAGCCGGAAGCGAACC
>JAKQDD010000059.1 GCA_029556615.1 Verrucomicrobiota bacterium
GACGACCGACTACCTCACGACGATGGCCACCATGGAAGGCAACGTCAACCTCCGGCTCCGGCGGTCCAGGAAGGCGCTCAACCTCCGGCAGGTCAACACCCGGCGGGAAGAATCGGTCTCCGAACAGGTGGTCCGGGACGAGGCCGAAGACAAACGGCTCCGGTCCAAGATTCCCTTCCTCGGGGGCTTCTCGCAGTAAGGCCCCCGGAGAGTATCTGAAGGAAAAATGGGTGATAAAATGTGGTCTACCAAACTTGATGCGCTTCTCGACCGGAACGCCCAGATCTGGGCTCCGGCCTTCGCCTCCCGGTGG
This sequence comes from Verrucomicrobiota bacterium, assembly GCA_029556615.1. Classification (GTDB taxonomy): domain Bacteria; phylum Verrucomicrobiota; class Verrucomicrobiia; order Limisphaerales; family J093; genus JAKQDD01. Next base: position 314 of record JAKQDD010000059.1, read on the forward strand.
TGCATCCCCGCCAGCCTCCTGCTGGGTGCGGCCATGATCCTCTATCTCGTGGCCCTCCGGCTCGTGCTGATGGTCGCCATGATCGGAGGGGGGTGCATCGAGGCCGCCCTGGTTGCCGAGGATCCCGCGCTACTGGAGAACGGGTGGGTGCTGGATGTGATCAGGTTCAGCATCCGCTATGTCCAGATCATGACGCTGGGCGTTCTGGCTCCCTGCCTGGGCTCGGCACTCCTCGCGGGGATCACCATTGCCCGGCGCAAGCGGCAGGAGGGGGCCTGAGATGGACCGCTCCCGCTGCACGGCGATCCTGAAGGCGATCCTCGACCGGAACCTCCAGATCTGGGCCCCGGTCGCCCTCCTCGGCACCTCCGGCTCGTCTCGCTCGCTCATCAATTCAACTGTAAAATGAGGTCGTAAAAAATGTCTGCAGGTTTCATTACTCTACCGGAATGGATGTTTTTCGGGGTCGCCGGGATCGCCCTGATCGCCGGCGCCGCCGCGTTCGTGCTCGCGATGACTCTCTGGGGCAACCCGCTCATCAAGATGATCCTGAAAGCCAAGAAGGCCGGCAACCGGCTCGCGATGATCCACTACCCGTCCGGCCAGGTCAGGCTCGAGATCCCCAAACTCATTGAAGACGGCGGGGAAGGGTCCCCCTACTGGGAGGTCGGCGGGGCCGTCCGGTTCAAGGACACCACCGGCGAGAAATGGGAGAGTTTCGAGGACATCAAGCTCCTCCACTACACCGCCCGGTCCCCGGTCCCCATCGGCACCCGGCAGTTCGTCGCCATCGACCAGCTCAACGACCTCCTGGCGTGGAACGGCTTCTCGACCAAAGGCTATCTGAAAGAGGTCTTCTGGATGATCGGGCAGGCGGCCAAAGGCCCCCAGGCCGAACGGGAAGCCTGGGCCGGGCTCACGGTCCAGGACGATACCACCCGGAACAAGATCGCGGAGATCCTCCAGTTCATCAAAGAGAACCCCGAGGTCAAGTATGTCATGTTCAAGTCCGGGGCGTTCACCTACCAGACCGCCGTCTCCGTCATCGACCAGCTGATCGGCACCAACGTCTCGGTCGTCAGCGACACCATCTCCTTCGTCGAGGACCGGACCCGGCGCAAGCTCTCCGACCGGGCGAGCGAGCTCATGAAGTACGCCATGGTCGTCGTCCCGATCATCCTCGCCCTCTGCATCGGTGCCGGCGTCCTCTTTACCATCCTCAACAGCGGCGGGGCCGCGTAACCGGAGGCCCTCATGCAGCCCTCCGGTCCCTCGGCCCCATCCTACGAGACCCAGCTCCAGCGGACGCGGGCCGACATCAAGAACATCCTCCCGATCGACCTCTACGAGTGCATGGGGGTGGCCTCCCTCATCACCAGTTCCACCATCACCGGGACCAAGCGGATCCAGCACCGGCACACCGCCCGGTTCTATCAGCTCTTCTTCGCGCTCTTCCAGTACACCGCCCCCCTCATCAGCGACGGCCTGCAGCGCGAGATCCGGCACTGGTTCGCCGGGATGCCCGGCCGGCACTGGGATACCCCCCGGATCCTCGCCGGGGTCGAACTGTATATCCGGTTCTACCAGGAACTCGCGGATTACGGCATCGTCACGCTCTTCGAGGGCGTGATCCAGCCTGACTTCGACGACGGCTTGGACGAACTCGACCTGGTCGGGGCGACCGCCCCGGCTCCCGGCCTGCCGGACGAGGAGGCCCCCTGATGGGCGAGGTCGATAAACTCAGCGGCAAGGTCACCGCCGAAGAGGTCTTCTTCCGGGCGCTGCTCAACATCACGCAGCTCTCGACCAACATTTACGGGACGGTCACCACCGACTGGCAGCGGAACGCCCTCAACTACGAGGCGGCGGTTACCACCCTCGAAGCCCTGGCCGGCCCGTTCCTGGACGACGCCTACTTCGAGCGGGTGGACGAGATGCGCCGGATCGCCCGGGCGTATTACGTCCGACGCAAAGACGGGCTCTCCAAACGGGATCTCGTCAAGAACGGCCGCGACCTCGAGGTGAAGATGACCCTCAAGGTCGCCAACGCCCGGCTCGCCCTGATCCAGGATATCCTGCACGCGAAAGGGATCTTCTTCGGCAAGACCTACCAGGCCGTCCCGCAGGCGGCCGCCGACGAAGGGCCGGGCGAGGGGGACGCGGTCCCGGTCTACGCCGACGAGCCGGTGCCGGGGCTCGACCCGCTCCCGGACGAGGAGGAGGACGGTGAGCAGTAACCTCTACCAGCGGGTCCGGGACCCCGCCCTCGCCCGCCCCCGGCTCACCCCCGACGACGTCCTGAACGCCGTGCCGCGGAAACTCCTCGCCAACAACCGGAACTGGCTCGTGGTCATCTGCGGGCCCACCGGGACCGGGAAATCGTATACCTCCCTCGCGTTGGCGGAGAAGCTCGACCCGACCTTCAGCACCCGCAAGATCGTCTTCTCGACCGAAGACTTCCTCCGGGTCTTCCAGACCTGCCACGCCGGCGAGGTGATCATCTTCGAGGAGTCCGAAGAGCTCAACTCCCGCCGGGCCATGAAGGAGTCGAACGTCCAGATGGGCATCATCCTCTCGATGATCCGGTTCACGCAGGTCAGCGTGATCTTCAACCTGCCCTCGATCGCGATGATCGACATCAACGCCCGCCGGCTGATGCACACCTACCTCTACACGGTCGAGTTCGACCGGACCACCGCCCCGCCCTGGATGCGGCGGCTCTCCGGGGTCTTCTGGTATGAGGTCCGGAACACCCGGCTCCCGTCGAAGAGTTCGGACGATCAGCTCAGGTATGTCAACCCGGTTGTGAACGGGGTCAAGGTGCGGAAAGTCTGGTTCAACGCCCCCTCGCAGGCCCTGATCCGGGAGTACGAGGCGATGAAGCATGAGGTCTTCTGGAACCGGCTCTCGGAAGCCCAGGGGCGGCTCGGGCTCACGGACGCGGCGGTCGCCTCCGGGGTCCGGGCCGACCGCGACCGCCCCGCGACCCCGCCGCCGGCCCCGGATGGGGGGGATGGAGAGAATATCCCCGAAGACCTGCTGGCGAACTCGGCGGCGACGGGGCTCTAACCTCTCTTTTTTCTGCATGTGCAGATCAGCCATAGGCAGAATATATCAACTCCCCTCGCCTACCCTGATCATGGAGCCCTCGCGAGGGCTTGCTCAAATGTGGTGATAAAATGACTCTCTCATCGAAGATCCCTGCGTTCACCTCGACGGACGATGTTCAAGCGTGGATGGCCCGCCGGATCAAAGAGACCTACAAGACCAAGCGGAACCTCCTGTGCAGCGACGAGTACCGGGAGGCCTTCCCCCGGATCGATGCTGTCTTCCGGCAGGCGCAGGATGAGTACACCTCCCGGATGGCCCGAGAAGGGACCCGGGCCCTCGCGGAGGCCGGGCTCGCGGTCGGGGACCGGGTCGCCTACGGGCTGGTGGGGCCCTTCTTCAACATCGAGGTCCTCCGCGGGAAGATCGTCTCCCGGAAGGGGGTGCCCTATGTCGCCCTGGACCAGGCCCACAACGGCAAGAAGAGCGTCAGGTGGCACAAGGGGTGGACGGCGGAGATCCTGCCCCTCGGCAACCCCCGGTGACGGGACTCTAACCTCTCTTTTTCCTGCATGTGCAGATCAGCCATAGGCAAGGAATATCAACCCCCCCGCCACCTCTGATCATGGAGCCCTCGCGAGGGCTTGCTCAAATGTGGTGATTCAAATGCCCCCTTCAACGAAGCCCCCCTCAAAGAAAGCCCCGGCGCGGGGCAAGACCCCGTACCAGAACCGCGTCATCAAGAACGTCCTCGGTCTGAGCGCCGAGAAGCTCGCCTACAGCCGGGCCAAGCGGGAATGGGAGTACCGGGGCGAGGTCACCGACCACGGTCCCCTCAAGGACCAGATCCCGAAACCGGCTGAGTGCCAGTTCTGCGGCCACCCGATCCGCTACGGCTACCGGCTGCACAACGCTGTCAACCGGAAGGTCGTGGAGGTCGGGAGCGAGTGTCTGGGGAACTTCCTGGAGATCACGCCCGCCCTCGCCATCAGCCTCGATGCCGATAAGCGGGCCGCAGTGCGGCAGCGGAAGAACCGGCAGCTCAAGCGGCGGCGGGAGATCTACACCGCGGCCGTTACCGAGGTTGCCCGGATCGAGCGGGCGGTTCAGGCCGAGATCCGCAAGCAGGGGGGCGGGGGGTTCATCCCTCAGCCCATCCCGATCTCGTTACAGTCCGATCGGGCGGCGCTGGAGATGATCGGCCGGAACCCGAGTTACTTCTACAACCGGATCACCAGTCATCGGGGCGGGCTGAACCCGAACTTCATCCCGGTCCTGGCGGCGAAGTACGGGGTCGCCATTGATCTCGATAAGATCGTGGCCTTTGTGGAAGAGGCCGCGAAGATGAAGGAGAAGGACCGG
>JAKQDD010000248.1 GCA_029556615.1 Verrucomicrobiota bacterium
TCCAGGCGGTGGTGGCGGAGGTGAACGGGGCGCCGACGCTTGGGGTGATAGCAGACCAGCAGGTGAACGAGCTGGTCGAGCTGATGGTAACAGCGGTGGGGAGCGACGGTGACGTGCCGGCCCAAGGGTTGACGTACAGCGTGGTGGAAGGGCCCTCGGGGATGAGCATCGACGGGGTGAGCGGGGTGCTGCGGTGGACGCCGACGGAGGCGCAGGGGCCCGGGACGTACGGGGTGACGGTGCGGGTGACGGACGACGGGAGTCCGGCGCAGAGCGCGAGCCGGACGTTCCAGGTGGTGGTGGCCGGCAATCTGGAAGTGACGTGGGAAGTGGTGGATGGCGAATTGGTGATCCGGCTTCAGACGGGCAGGGGGCAGATGTACCGCCTGGAAACCGCCGCCGACGCGGGCATCGGCTCCTGGGAGGTGCTCGTGGACAACATCCCGGGCGACGGGGCGACGAAAGTCATCGCCGAACCGATCGACCCGTTGGCAAAGCAGCGGTTCTATCGGATCGTCGCAATTCCCCAGTAGAGAGTCCTCGACCTTGGGGAACTCGTGGTCAGCAGGTCACGTTTGGTCTCTCCGGTTCCGGGCCTCCCCGCCTGTCGTCGAGGACTCTAAAGAGAATAGCCCTGACGGTAGGGCGGATTGACGAGCGCGTCCGCCTCAGGGCAATTGGGGAACTTCATGGCCACCGGGTCCCATTCCAGTTTCTGGTTCATGCGGATGGCGATGTTGCCGAGCAGGACGACTTCAGCCAGATGGGCGGCGTGATCGGCGAAATTCGAGCCTGCGGGCCGGCCACCGCGGCAGGCGTCGAGGAACTCCTTCCAGTGTCCCGGGGATCGTTCAAGTTTCTGAGGCGGTCTGCCGAATTCCCTCCGCTTGCTTTCGGGAATCAGGCGGTCGCGCAGCATGATGCCCTTGTCGCCGACGTACATGGTGCCGTCGTTGATGGCGAATTCCGCGTCCGGATCGAGCACATCCGGCCGGGGTGGCCGCATGCCGCCGTCGTACCAGAAGATACTGAGCGGCCCGTGGGTCTCGCTGGCAGCGAATTTGTAGTGAGTGATTGACGCCAGGGGGGCGGTTTCCTCGCTGATTTCCTTGGGACGCTGCCAATTGGTCGAGCAGGCCTCGATGCTGACCGGATGACCGATCTTCATGGCCTTGAAGATGGCTGAGAGCTCGTGACAGCCGATATCGCCGAGGACGCCCGTGCCGAAATCCCACCACCCGCGCCAGGCGAACGGGTGATAGCAGGGATGATAGGGTCGCACAGGGGCGGGGCCGACCCAGAGATCCCAGTCGAGGTGGCTGGGGCAGGGCGGGGTCTCTTTGGGGCGCGGCGCGCCGCGCTGCGAGATGTCCGGGTTCCGATTGGACCAGGCATGAACTTCCTTGAGCGTGCCGATGGCGCCCGCCCAGATCATCTCCGCGACCCTTCGGGCTTCTTCGCCTGCCTGGCCGAAGTTGCCCATCTGCGTGGCGACCTTGGTTTCCCGGGCGAGCTTGCCGATCTGACGCGCCTCGTAAACGCTGTGGGTGAGGGGTTTCTGGCAATGGACATGCTTGCCGAGCTGCATGGCCATAGCGGTTGCGACCGCATGCACGTGGTCGGGTGTGGCGATGAGCACGACATCGATATCCTTCTGCGTCTCGAGCATCTTGCGGAAGTCGGAGTGGATCCTGGCACTCGGGTACTTCTTGGCGGCGGCGGCCAGGTAATTGCGGTCGGGATCGCAGAGGGCGACGATGTTCTCGCCGGCCTGGGCGCACGACGCGACGTCGCCCGCTCCCATCCCTCCGATGCCGATCCCGGCGACATTGAGTTTCCCTGAGGGCGGGGTTTGCCCTTGTCCAAGGACATGGCGGGGGACGAGGGTGACCGCCGCGGCGGCGGCTGAGGTGGTCTTCAGGAAGCTTCGTCGGGACGGCCAGGGGTGGGTCATGATGCGGTCTTTCTCTTGAACATGAGGCTCACGGACATCGAGCTTAGGGTGGCGCCGCCGGACGTCAAACAGACAAATGGGATCCCGCGATCTTTCCCCCGCCGGACCGGCAAAGGATCATTAACAGGATGGACAGGATGGGGACCCATCACCGTCGTCCAAAGCCCTGAACCTCCCCAAGCATCCTGTTCATCCCGTCCATCCCGTCCTTCACCACGGCGGAGCATTTTCCCGTGGATTGAGCCGGGGCGTCCCGGTAGGCTGTGTCGCATGGACGCACGACGAATTGCGGAGAGCATCCACTGGGTGGGCGCGGTCGACTGGGACCGGCGACTGTTTGACGATTTGATCCCGCTGCCGGACGGCACGACCTACAACGCGTATCTGGTGCAGGGGGCGGAGAAAACCGCGCTGCTCGACGCGGTCGATCCCGCGATGCTCGACAAGCTGCTCGCGCGGCTTTCGAGTGCGGGCGTCCAGAAGATCGATTACGTGGTCTCCCATCACACGGAGCAGGATCATTCGGGCGGCATCCCGTGCATCCTCGCCCAATACCCCGAGGCGCAGGTATTGGCGAGCGACAAGGCGCGGGGTCTGTTGATGGATCACCTGGGTCTTCCGGCCGACCGGTTGCGGGTGGTGCAGAACGGGGAGAAGGTGGACCTGGGCGGGCTGACCCTCGAGTTCATCTACTTCCCGTGGGTTCACTGGCCGGAGACGATGCTGACCTGGGTGCCCGAGCGTCGTGTGCTGTTCACCTGCGATCTCTTCGGTTCGCATTTGGCGACGAGCGACGTCTTGGCTCATGGGGACCCGCAGGTGCTGCCGGCGGCGAAGCGGTATTACGCGGAGATCATGATGCCGTTCCGGAATTTCATCGAGCGGAACTGGGCGCGTGTGACCGCGCTCGATCCCGCGGTGATCGCGCCGAGCCACGGACCGGTGTACGACGAGCCGCGTTTGATCCTCGATGCCTACCAGGAGTGGGTTTTCGGGCCGCCCAAGAACCTGGTGCTTCTGCCCTACATCTCGATGCACGGGTCGACGCGGATCCTGGTCGAGCACCTGGTCGACGCCTGCGCGCGGCGGGGCGTGCGCATCGAGCAAATGAACCTGGTCGACACCGATGTGGGCAGGCTGGCGATGCTGCTGGTCGACGCCGCCACGATTGTGCTCGGGACGCCGACGATCCTCAACGGGCCGCATCCCAACGTTGCCTATGTCGCTTTGCTCGCGAACCTGCTCAAGCCCAAGGCCCGATACCTCTCGGTGATCGGCTCGCTGGGCTGGGCCGGCAAGACGGTCGAGCAACTCGGCGCGATGGTGTCGAGTCTGAAGCTCGAGATGCTCCCCACCGTGCTGTGCAAGGGGTTGCCCAAGCCCGCCGATCTCGAGGCGATCGAGCAGCTCGCCCAGACGATTGCCGAGAAGCACGCGGGGCTGTGAGGCGCGGAAGTCCTCCCTGGAGAGCCTGCGGCGGATCGGGGTGAACCACGCAGCGTTGAGTGTTGGCGAGGGTGGCCCCGCACGCCGACGAAAGGCATCAGGGCTTGGGTTGCGGCGAAGCCAGGGTGCGTTCTTGCAGTCCGGTGGAATCGCCATTCACGCCCGTCATCTCGAAGCGCTGTTCGGCGTCGTAGCGCTCGATCGGCACGTGGAGTTGGCTCACGACGATCTCCCGGACTGTCTCCTCGATCATCCGGGGGTTCCAGATCGCCTGGTCGGAAGTCATCGCCAGGGGGATCAGGTCGGCGACCGTCTCGAGATTGCGGGGGAATGCCCAGCGGCAATGTTGCGAGAGGCGCACCAGCAGAATCCAGGAGCCGGGGACGACCGCGATCGCCACCAAGACGCGCATCTCGGAGGCGAACTGGACGACGAAGCCGGCGGTGTCGCCCCCGAGGGCCGCCCCGTTGGCGAGTGCGGGAAGCCCAAACAACACCAGGGCACCGCTCAGGAGCGGCAGCCCGTTGACGAGCCAGGTCAGCCAGCGCGGACGAATCAGCGAAGGCCAGCGACGGGCCCCGAGCGCGTCGTGCAGTTGGGTCCAGTCAGATCGCATGGTTTGCCAGCCCATCAGTTGTCGCAGCGGGGTCGCCGGTCGGATTTGGCGCCGGGGAATGTGCAGGGCCCGGATCAAAGCACTGCGGAGCAGGTGGAAGGCGCGTTGGGTCTGACACGACACCGGTGTCGCGGCCGGGCTCTGCAGTTGCGCTGCAATGGCCCTTGCCAACTCGCGCGGTGTGGCGACGCTGGCGAGCACGTCGCGGGGCAGGCTGATGCCGAAATGGGTTTCGATGGCGCGGGCGGTCTCCTGGCGCCACTTCGCCAGGAAAGGGCGCTTGGCCGCCACCGCGTCCACCAAGTGCCGGAACGTCACGAGACCCGACACCGCCGCATCATCGAGGTCGATGCCGAATTCGTCTTCGACGGCCATGATCAGCTGGACGGTGCACAGCGAGTCGAAATCGCCAGGCAAAGTGTGGGCCAGGGCATCCTCCGGGTGCAGTCGCGCCAGATCGCGGTCGGTTTGCTCGGAGACAATCCGTCGCAGCCGGGCCGCGACGGGAGCCAGGTCGGGGGGGAAGAATCGTTCTCCGAACTGCTCGTCGGTCAAGGGGTCGCGGCGGGCCCGGGCGTCCGCGGCGCGCCAGTGCGGGAGGCGCTCGTGAATCCACACCCCTGCGAGCACGAGAATCGCGCCCACGCCGAGCAGCCATGCAAAGAGGATCATGGGGCTTCTCCGGTCTTGGCGCACGGTACCACTCTCGACGTGAATGTCGAGGGGCCCCTGTCAACACCGGGGCCAGGATCCGGCGTGGGCTGTTCCGCAGGAGGACCAGCAATGGGACGTGGCGAGCTGCCTCAGGCCTTTGGGAGGCCGATGGACAGGGGAGATGACGGGGCTGACGTTCGGGACTGCACCAGCGGCATGGCATTCATGGACGCAATACGAGCGAGGAAACTTTCAATGGGCAGTCAATCGGCGATCCGACCCGAATCGGCGCGGAGGGGTTCCTCGCCGATTCAGGGCGGAGCACAGATTGGGAGAGGGGAGGATAAGGAACTGCGTGCGCGGGCGGGTCCAATCGGCGATCAGGGGTCCACCCGGAATCCCATTGGCTCGACAACCGCCCCGGAAGGCAGGGTGAAGGGGTTGGCGCCGAAGTTGACTGTCACTTGGACTCCGTTGGCGAAGACCGTCTGTTGCACGCTGCGATCCGGGGCCAGGAAGCGGTGGTCGGTCATCTCGCTGGTGCCGACGCGCCGGACGTGGGGACCCGTGTTCAGGTAACTTCGGACGAAGCGGGCCTTGTTTGCCGACCAGAGAGTCCGGTTGAACATGAACATCGGCGGTGTGCCGTAGAGCACGTTGAACAGATCGCGCTTGTCCCAGAGGGCAGGGAGTTTGTTGTTGTAGTCGCCCCAATACCACTGGGCCACCACGCAATCGTGGTAGACCAGTTCCCAGAGCGGAAGGCGGTAGGCGTGGCCGAGCTGGAACTTGGCCAGGTCCGGCGGCACATTGGTCCAGATCTCGCTCATTCGGCGGCCGGCATCGGGCACGCGGTAGGGTCCCAGGCTCAGCATGCCCTCGAAATAGTGGACATAGGGGACCGCGGCGTCGTGGCCGGTTTCGCTTCCGGTGACCAACAGTTGGTCTTCGGAGACGTACCGCAGGAGCTCCATCTTCCAGCGGCGGCTCTCGGTGCGGGTCATGGGGTGATCCGGGGCATAGCACTCGTGCCAGGGCGCCGCGGTTGTTGTGTCGATGAACCGGCACCGGTAAGGGTGGGCGGCAAGTTCGGCGGGTATTCGCTCCCGTGCGTAGGCCAGCGCCTGCCGGTCGCAGAGAACGCTGCAGGGGATAAGGGTTCCGTCCCGGGCCTCGACGCCCCAGCCGTGGATCCAGCGGCCGCGCCGGTCCCGGATGACGTCCTGCGGCCAGGCGTTGGTGGTCCAATCGGGATGGATCCACTGCAGGCGTGGGAAGTTCGTCGGCGCCATCACGTCCTGGTAGATGTCATAGCGGCTGGTGAGGACGCCGAGCCGGTTGAGCGCCTCGAGGTTCTCGGGCGATTGACGGTTGCTCCAGAGGATTCTGTCGATGCCGGCGGACTGCATTTCGCTGGCGATGGCGGGTGCTTCACGGTCCCAGCACCAGACGTTCACGGCGCCGATCAGCAAGTCCACGTTGGGATTCTGGCGGCGTTTCTGGTCGAGGGTCTTCAGGAGGCCGATCTGCCGGGCGTAGGCCCGATAACGTTTGGCCATGGCGACATGACCGCCGCGGTCAGAGAAGACCCAGCGCAGGGTCCGGGTGTATCCGAAGGTGCCCCGCTGGGCTTCCCACTCCGGGAGGATGGCGAGCCGGCCGTCCATTCGTTCGATCCGGATCGCGGCGTCATCGGGTGTTTCGAGGATGGTCATCTGGCCCTGGGTGCCGTCGGTCAAGCCGAAGAACGCCATGCAGAGGCCGTGGCCGCCGTAGGCGATGAGCCGGAGGGAGGGAATGTCAGGATCATCGACCGGATACGAGATGCCTTCGTTGAGCGGGACCACAAGGAAGTCGCCGGTTTCTCCTTGAAACGGGTGGGGAAATGAGACCTTGGCCGGCATGTCGCCGGACGCGGCGAGTTCCATGAGCACTTCTGGTTTCTCGCCTTCGAGGCGCGCGGTGACGGCCACGTCGAGTCCGGTCGGGGCGTGCAACAGCGCGCAGCGCAGTCCGGCGGGCGTGATCTCGGCGTTTTTCACGACGCAGTCGGCGGAGAAAGGCCGCTGGATCCAGCGCCTTGCGGTGCGGGTGTCAAGGACGGAGAAGGTTGCGTCTCTGGTGTCGAGGCGCACCTCGAGGGTGCCGTTGCGGAGAGTAAGTGTCGGGGGAAGGTCGGGGGGCCGGCTCTCGAGTACGTTGCCCGCGGGCACCACCGAATAGTCGTCGACCCAAACCGTGGCGGGGCCGTGCCCGATCATGCGTGGTTGAAGCCGCACGATGCCCCGGGGGACCACCACGCGCGTCCGCAGCGGTTGCCAGGCCGGTCCGTCCTCTGCCGTGCGTTCGCCGGCCGTCCAGGAGACTGCTTTCCCGGCGGCATCCCAGATCGAGGCGCACAGGGTGGCCCGGCCCGCGCCTTGGATCTTCACCCAACATTCAAGTTCGATCAGATCGCCAGCGCGCACCGCCATGGTCAGGTCGGGTTCCAGACTCCAGTCCTGTTCTCCCCGATGCTGGATCCGGATCGCACTCTTTCCGGCGTGTGCCTGATTCGGGTCGAGGGAGGTGGAGATCGCGGTCGGTTCGCGCGCCCACGTACGCCAGCCGCTGGCGCCCTCTTCGAAGTCGCCATTAGCGACGAGGTTGCCCGCCGTGAGGCCGGGCATCTCGGACAACCACAAGGCGAGCAGCAGACATGGCATTTTCATGGTGTGAGGACTGACATTAGGGCTCTCTCGCGGCGAGGAGGCGCACAACCGCTCGTGTGCGATCGTGCGCACTCCGGGGTGCGGTTTGGCTAATATAGAGTCCTCGAAGGCAGGGGGGCGGGTTGGGAACGGCAGGGACCCAACTTGACCTGTTGACCCCATGTTTCACAAGTCGAGGACTCTAGAGCCGCGGATCGACGGGCTCGCTCTCGAGTGCCAGCACTCCGAAGACGCACTCGTGGACACGGCGCAGCGGTTCGCGGCGGGCGAATCGTTCCAGGGCTTCGATCCCGAGGGCGAACTCGCGCAAGGCGAGCGATCGTTTGGCCTGCAACCCGCGCGAGCGCAATCGATCGAGGTTTTCGGCGGCGGTGTATTCGGGGCCGTAGATGATGCGGAGGTACTCGCGTCCGCGACATTTGACGGCGGGCTGGATCAAACCGCGGCGGCCGCGGGCGACGAACTCGAGGGGTTTCACGACCATGCCCTCGCCGCCGCGGCAGGTGAGTTCCTCCCACCAGCGCACGCCGGCGGCTTCGCTGTCCGGGCGGCTGAGGTCGACGACGCAGGAGGGCGTGGCGATGAGCAGGCCGCCGGCGAGCCGTGACAGGGTCTGGAGGTGCCAGTCGTGCGGCTGATCGACATGGACTTTGCCTTCGGTGGCGAGCAGGTGGAAGGGCGCGAGTTTGAGATCGTCGACCGAGTTGACCGGCCAACAATAGCGGCGGTAGGCGGCGACGTAGTCGGCGGCCATGGCCCGGCGCGCCTCGGTCCGGAGCCGCAGGTTGGCCACGTCGAGTCCGCGGGTCTCGGATTGCGTCAGCAACGCGATGGCGTCGCCGAGCATCAGGCTGGCAGCGACGCCCACGGGGGCATATTGCTCCTTCACGAGGGCCTGGGCCTTGGCCGACCAGGGCATGAGCTCGCCGTCGAGGCAGAGCCAGTCGGTCTGGAATTCCTCCCACAAGCCTGCGCGGCCGATCGCCTGGCGGATGCGATCGAGGAAGCCGGCTTCGACGGAGGCATCGTCGAAGAACCGGCGCCCCGTGCGGGTGTAGCAGGCTCCGAACCCTTCGTTGACGACTCCGAAGCGTTTCCGGGCCGCGGCGTCGTCGCGGCAGACGATGACCACGGCGCGCGAGCCCATGTGCTTTTCTTCGCAGACAACGCTCGGGACGCCTTCATGACGGTAGCAGGCGAACGCTTCCTTCGGATGCTCGAGGAGTCCGGGCTCCTGGCTTGTGCCGCACGGGGCCATGGTGGGCGGCAGGTAGATGAGCCACTTGGGGTTGGTGGCGAACCGGCTCATGACCTCGAGGGCCGCGGTGGCATTCTCCTCGCGGATCGCGACGGGGCCGTGCAAGCGCGTCTGGATGATGCGCTTGCCCGAGACGTCGGCGAGGTCGAGCACGTCATCGTGGTCTTGCTGGGCGGACAGGCTCGGGGCCTGGTTCTCTGGTGCCAGAAAGGGCCTGCGCGGCTGGGCGTACATCTGGCGGGCGGGCACGGAAACCAGTTCGCGTTCGGGATACCGCAGGGCGGTCAACCGGCCGCCGTAGACGCAGCCCGTGTCGATGTTGATTGTGCGGTTGAGCCACTCGGGTTCCGGGACCGGGGTATGCCCGTAAACGACGATGGCGGAGCCGCGGTACTCAGCGGCCCAGTCGAGTCGCACTGGCAGGCCGAAGTCATCCGTCTCGCCCGTGGTTTCGCCGAACAAGGCGAAGTCGCGGACGGCGCCCGAGCCGCGTCCCTGCATGGCATCCTTCATGCCGGCGTGTGCCACGACCAGCTTGCCGTCATCGAGCACGTAATGGCTGACGAGGGAGTCAATGAACGCCGCGGCCTGCTGGCGGAACGTCTCGGGCTCGGCGGACAATTGGGCCAGGGACTCGGCAAGCCCGTGGGTCACCTGGACGTCGCGTCCGGCGAGCTTCCGCATGAGTTTGACGTCGTGGTTGCCCGGGACGCACCAGGCCGCGCCGGTGGCGACCGCGCGCATGACGAGACGGAGGACCTGCGGTGTCTTCGGACCGCGATCCACGAGGTCGCCCAGGAAGATCAGCTTGCGGCCGGCGGGATGACGGAGCGTGATCGAGGCGGGGGCCAGGAGCGGAACGCCGTCGGCGGCGGCTGGCGTCTCGGGGGCCGCGCCCTCGGCAGCTCCCTGATAGCCGAGCATCGTCAGCAGGTCGACCAGTTCCTCGAAGCACCCGTGGACGTCGCCGATGATATCGAACGGGCCGTGCTCATGCTTCAGGTTGTTCCAGAGCGGCTGGCGCTCGAGGACCACCGCGTCGATGTCCTCCGGGGACCGGAGTCGGTGCACGTGGCGGAAGCCTTCGCGCTCGAGGTGGCGCAGGGAGCGGTGCAATTGCGCCGCCTGCTGTCGGATGACGTGGGCTCCGAAGTCGCGGTCGGCGCGGGACCGGTTGCGCTCGTGCGCGATCCGCTCGGGGACATCGAGCACGATGGCGACGGGAAGGCAGTGGTACTCCCGCGCCAACTGGACGAGGGGTTTGCGCGCCTCCGGTTGCACGTTGGTGGCGTCGACCACGGTGAGGCGGCCCGCAGCCAACCGTTTGCGGATGATGAACTGCAGCAGGTCGAAGGCCGCGGGCGTTGCCGCCTGGCTGTTCTCGTCGTCGGACACCAACCCGCGGCAGGCGTCTGATGAGACGATTTCCGTGGGCTTGAAGTGCCTGCGGGCGAACGTGGTCTTGCCCGACCCGGACACGCCGACCAGCACGACCAACGAGAGCTCGGGAATCGAGAGCGTCATGAGTTGAACACGGCCATTTGGGTCGGTGAACCCGCGGCGGCGTCCTCGGGTCCGACCGGCAGGAAACGGACGGCATAGTGGAAGCGCGCGGCGACCGCCGTGGCCCACGACTGGAACTCGGCGCGCGTCCACTCGAACCGGTGGTCGCGATGGCGGAACTGGCCGGCCGGCAGGCTGTCCCACATCCGGTTGTACTCGCGGTTGGGGGTGGTGATCACCGCGGTGCGGGGCCGGGCGAACTCGAACAGGACCCGCTCGAAGGCGGCGAGGCGGGGCGGATCGAGGTGTTCGATGACCTCGACCACGGCGGCGGCATCGAAGCCGGCGAGGCGTTGATCGCGGTACATGAGGGAACCGTGCAGCAGGGTGAGCCGTTCCCGTTCCCGCGCGGGCAGGCGCCCGACGCGCAGGTTGTCCGCAGCGTTCTCGAGCATGCGATGCGACACATCCAGGCCGGTGATCCGGACGAATTGGCGTTCCCTGAGCAAGCGCTGCAGCAGGCGGCCCTCGCCGCAGCCCAGGTCAAGGACCGACTGCGCCCCTGCGGCCTTGAGCACGGCGAGCACGGCGCCCAACCGCTGCGCGTTGAGCGTTGGTTCGTCCTCGTTGGCGGCGGTCGTCCCCGGCGTCAGATCCGCCGGAGTCGACGCCGGACGGTGGCCGGTGCCGCCGCGGAGGGAGGACTCGAGCGCCGCCTCCTCGGCGTCGCGGGCCACGGCGGCCTCGTCCGGATGCAGGTCACTTTCCTCCGCGAGTTGGGCGAGGGCATCGGTGACGAGGCTGCGCTGGTGCTTGAGGTAGCGGCGTGTGATGGCATCGCGTTCAGGATGCGACGCGAGCCAGCCTTCGCCGTGACGGAGCAGTTTCTGCACTTCATCATCTCCCACCCAGTAGTGCTTGTCGTTGTCGAGCACGGGCACGAGCACGTAGAGATGGCTGAGCAACTGGTGGAGCGGCAGGGTGGCCTCGAGTTCAACCCGGTGATAGGCGCTCTCGCCCCACGCCGGGAATCGGTCGTCGAGAGGGAAGCGCACCGCGGCGACGCGATAGCCGAGCGGCTGGAAGAGCTTGCGCAGAAAGGCCTCACCGCCGCGGCAGGGCATAGCGGAGAGGAGGGCGCGGAGGGGGATCGGCTGGTCGGCAAGCTCCGGGCGTTCCTTGCAGTGGCCCGCCAGGGCGGTTCCGAACACGTCGGCGATGGCCACGCTGAGAAACGACGAGGCGGCATAGGGCCGGTCATTGACGTATCGGTCAAGGAGGCCCCCTTCGCCGGAGGGGCCCCGGCGGCTTCGCACGAGCCCGACCGGGTCCACCTCGACCAGCAGTGCCGCGGTGCATCGTTCCTCCCGGGCTTCCGGGTAGAAGACATGGGCTCTTCCGAACGACAGATCGAACGACTGCGCCCGCGCCGGGTTCTTCCGGAGCAGGAATCCCAAGTCGGTCGCTGGCCGGTGCGTCGTCGACAGCGTGAGCAGCACGGCGGCAGCCTATTCAGAAGCCGGCGGTGCGGCAAGCGCCCGGCCGCGGCTGGGTGTCGAGAGTCGTCCTCCTGGGCACCGATGGGACGGCAATGGATCCGGTGGGACCTTTGTGCTACCAGGGACGCCTTTCGTTCATCGCCTTGACGACGGCTCGCCGGATGGCCAGAGGATCGATGCTCCCGGTTTGGGTGAAGATCACCTGCCCTTCGGGGTCGAGGAGCACGGTGTAAGGCACGGCACCCGACCAGGCCGGATCGAACGCGTTGACCAGGGACTCACGGTCGGCGGAGGCGAAGATCAGATTCCGGTTGGAGGCCTGGCGCTTCTTCAAGAACTCGAGAACGACATGCTCTTCGTCGGGTCGGTTGACGGATATCATGACCAACTCGAAATCCCGATGTCGATACATCCGGTTGATGGTGACGAATTCGTCGAATTCAGCGATGCACGGCGCGCACCAGGTGGCCCAGCAATTCACCAATCGGAACTTGCCGCTGCCTTTCTGGCGCAGGCTGCGCAGTGTCGGGGCGTCGGCGCGGGCCAGGGTCACGGGTTCCAGCGCGAGCTTGTCGAGGTAGGCGCGTGTTGCCGCCGCTTTGCCGGCCCATTTGATGGAGCATCCGACGACCTTGGTGTTCGTGACCGACGGTTCCTGACCGGCGAGGAGCGCGTCGATCGCGTTGCGGACGTAGCGTTTCCCGACATGCTGGATCCGCTCCGAGTCGTCGATCGCGCCCACGTACCGGAGTTTTCGTGAGGCATCGAGCACAAAGGCATGGGGGGTTGCCGCCGGTCCGTAGGCGCGGGCGACCGCCTGCGTATCGCCGTCGTAGAGGTAGGGAAAGCTGAACTGCCGTTCCGTGGCGCGGAGCTTCATCTCCTCGAACGAATCCCCGAGGTCGGTCCAGCCCAACTCATCCAGGCGCACGGAGTGCGGGTCGTTTGATGAGACGGCGACGAGGGCGACGCCTTGGGTCCGGTAATCGGTGGCGATCTGTTCGATGCGCGCCTCGTAATACCGGGCAGTCGGGCAATGGTTGCACGTAAAAACGAGGACCAGCACCTTGGCTTCGGCGAAGTCCGCGAGAGACCACCGTCGGCCGTCAACGCCGGGAAGCGAAAAGGCTGGGGCCGGCGAGCCCAGCGGCAAGGTGGGAAACGACACCTCGGCAGCGGACGCGACGGCCAGCGTCACGGCTGCGGCAACGAACCCGCCAAGAACGCCAACGAGCGACTTCATGCCGCGTACCGTAGACCCGCTGTTGGGCCGGGCAAGCGCGAATCGCGATCACCGGATCGGGGAAGGACTCCAGTACCGGCGCGGCCCGGCTACTTCCGCTTTTCGAGCAACCGCTCCAAGCGCTCGCGGTAGGTGCGGCTCATGGCGAGCTTTGCGCCCGTGTGCAGGATCACGGTGTAGTCACCGTAGAAGAGAGGCTGGAATTCCCTGATGCGATCGAGGTTTACGAGCGCCGAGCGGCTCACGCGCATGAACGTGTCCGGGGGCAGTTGCGACTCGAGGTTGGCCAGGGTTTCGCGGACGTAGTGGGCTTCGGCACCGCAGTGAATGCGCACGTAGTTGCCGTCGGCTTCGATCCAGTCGATGGTTTCAGCACGGATCAGGATCACGCGTCCCTCGACCTTGAAGACGAGGCGGTCCGCCGGATTCAGGCCTGCCCGGAGGCTGGCCAGGAGGTCGGCCAGGCGCGAATCCGCGGAGGCGGATTGGGCTTGCTGCAATCGGAGGCGGGCCTGGTTGAGGGCGTGTTGGAGGCGCTCCGGGCTGAAGGGCTTCAGCAGGTAATCGATCGCGTGGATCTCGAAGGCCTTGAGGGCGTACTGGTCGTAGGCGGTGCAGAAGATGACGAAGGGCAGCCGCACGCCGGCGTCATGGAGCTGCGTGCAGACCTCGAAGCCGTTGAGGCCGGGCATTTGGATGTCGAGGAACATCAGGTCGGGGCTGTCGCGGCGCACGATGTCGACGGCGGCCCGGCCATGGGCGCACTCGCCGATGATATCGAGGTCCGGCTCGTTCTTGAGCGAATGGCGGAGACGGGCGCGGGCCGGGGCTTCGTCGTCCACGATCAAGGCGCGGATCTTCATGGCGGCGCGAGGAGTCACTGGGGAGACGCCGGTGCGGGGAGAGGCGGGGCGGCGTCGGCTGGTGTGCCGGTCTGAGGATCGGCCTCGGATGGCGCCGGTGCGCGGGGGGTTGCGCAGCAGGGGATTCGGACGCGGGCCTCGACGCCGCCTTGGGGGGTGTTGGCGATCACGAACTCCTGGGCGGGGCCGTAGAGTTGGGCGAGTCGGGACCGGACATTTTTCAGGCCGATGCCCTCGCGGTGACGGCCATCCGACGCGACGGTCAACCCGATGCCGTTGTCGCGGACGGTCAATTCCAGGCGTTGGCCTTCCAGGATGCGGGCGCTGATGACGACGCGGCCGGCTTCTTCACGGGGCATGAGGCCGTGGCGCAGGGCGTTTTCGACGAGCGGCTGGAGCACGAGCTGGGGCACAAACAGGTCGCGGGCCTTCGGGTCGATCTCGAAGCTCACCGTCAAACGGTCGGCGAAGCGCATCTGCTCGATCTCGAGGTAACACTGCAGGCACTCGATCTCCTCGTGCAGGGGGACTTCCGGCATGTCGCCGCGATCGAGGGTGCGGCGCAGGAGCTTGCTCAAGCAGACGATCATGCGGTCGGCGGCGTCGGGTTTCTGGTGGACGAAGGCGGAGATGGTGTTGAGGGTGTTGAAGAGGAAGTGGGGATTGATCTGCATGCGCAACGCCTGGAATCGGGCCCGCACCAGTTCGGTGGCGAGCGCGCTCGCCTGGCGTTCGCGTTCGCGGTAGGCCTTGTAGTAATGCCAGCCCAGGTGGCCCAGCACGATGATCCAGTACTTGAACAGGTTCGAGACGGTGTAGGTGACGATCAGTTTCTTGAAGAGATAGTCGAAGGTGAGGATCTGGCCCGTCTGCACGGAGCGCTCGCCGGTTTCAAGTCCGGAGACCACGGTGACATGCAGGAGGGAGAAGGCCAGGGCGCCGAGCATGTGAAGGCTGACCCAGCGGATGCGATGGCCCGTGTGGGAGCGCAGGCGGCCGCAGAGCCAGAGGACGCCCAGCGTGCAGATCGCGTACGCGAGAGCCTCCTTGCTCGCGCGGCCGAACGCGACGCTCCAGGGGATTGCCTTGTCCCAGACTTGCTGGGCGACGTACACCTCGACCGCCGCCAGCACCGCCAGCACAACCCAGATGGCCAGATAGATGCCGATGCCGCGCCGGTGCTCGACGAGCCATGAGAGCGGTCGCATGGCGGACCTTACCCTGCGGGCGCATGCAAGGCGAGCCTTCGCACTCAGGACTTCGAGGACGTTGGCGGCGGGGTCTGGGCGACGGCGGGCGTGTCCGGGCCGGGCGTCTTCGGGAAGGCCGGGTCGCGGCTCAGGACGTAGCCAGCCATGCTGGCAAGGGTGTGGAGATCGGCCTGGAACTGGTCCTGGTGGAAATACCAGGCGACGCGGTCGGTCAGGCCCTGGTCCGGTTCGGGCAGTCTCGGCAGCCACGCGTTTACGGCGGAGATGCTCAGCGCCGCCATCCCGAGCAGGGCAACGCCCAGAATGCCAAGGCAGAGCTTCCGGGGAAAGACGCGGCAGAATCCGCGCCTCCGGGTTGGGGTGACATCGACGTCGGGCGTGCTGGGGTTTTCCTTCTCGCTTTTCATGGTCTCTTCATTCGTTGCATTGGGTCGGTCTCGATCTTCGCGAGATTTCTACGGCTGGGGGGAGCAGCGGGAAACGAAGATGTGCCCGGGCGCTGCCGCCTTGTGACGAAGCGCTGGCGGGCGGGGGCGAGTCGCACCGGGGCAGCCCGCGGGGGTGCAAGACGAGATTCCGAAGCGTTGAGTTCAGGGGAATGCTCCGTGGTCCGTTACCTGTCCCCTGGCGTTCGCTCTTGACACTCCCGGCATCGCATCGGGGCTATCGATTGTGCGCGAACTCACGCGCCAGAACTCGCGCAGCATTGGTGGAGTGGGTCACGCGTGACCGACACATTCCGCATCCCCCCGCTCTCCCGTTCAGCGCGGCTTCCGCAGGAAGGCCGGGCTAACCCATCTTCCGCGACGCTATCGCGCGGGTCGCGGGGCCAGGGCGCGGACGCCAGTTTTTGGAGTGCGGCAGCCCCCTGCCGCTTTTTCCGGACGGGGGGATGGATCCAGCCCGCGGCGAGAGGGCGATAGGTTCGGAATCGGTCCCTGAAGATGGCGTGGGCCAAGCCACATCACTGACATGGTCGTGGGGAGAACCGGGAACTGGCGTGCGCAAGCCCCTGCAAATCAAGCCAGCGACCTTCACAACTGCGGAAGATGGGTTGGCCCGCCCCTTTCGCGGTTTCTCCACCCCGTCCGTGAGATGGCGGATGGGCGCTCAGGCCAACTCGGCCATGAGCCGTTGTTCGGCTTGTTCGAGGGTCAAGCCGTGGCGGTGGCGGATGACGGACAGGCCAACGACGGGGGGATAGGCCTTGTCGGCTTTCCAGCGCGGCTCGACGTACTCGACGGACTCGAACAGGAGTTGGTTGGCGGCCGGATAATCAAGCCCGGTCAAGCGCTGGATGTAGCGGGTCGCGCGGTCGATGAGTTTGAGATTGCTGGCGACCACCCAGATCATGGTATTGCCCATGACCCGGCCCAACCGGACCATGGTGCAGGTCGAGAGGGTGTTGAGCAGGAGTTTGAGTCCCACTCGAGCGGCACCGTCGAGGAGGAGCGTGCTTGCGGGGGCGGGGATGAGCACGAGGACGCATTCGGGGTCGCAGTCGCGCACGGCGGCGCGGATGGTCTCCCAGGCGTCCGGTGGGGCGATGACGATCAGCCCGGTCCTGGCTCCGGCGCGTCGCGCCGCCTCGAGGTGGGTTCGGCCGAACCCGCCGGCCTCGAGGGCCGATTCCCACTCGGTCGCGTCCAGGATGGCGACGGTGCTTCCGCCGGGCTGGGGCGGGCGCAGGTCCAAGCCGTCGCGGCCGATTCTGAACCGCATCAATTCCGGCGTGCCGATTCGGCGGACGACGTCCATGGTTGCGGGCAGTCTCGAATCACCGACCAGGGCGCGGACCTCGGGCTGGGTCCATTCGACGCATTGGGGGAGGCGCTTGAGGATATGATTCCAGGCCTGCGGGGTGGTGTCGAACGGCACGTAGAGGTAGGCCCACGATTCGGCGGCGGCGGTGTCGTCCCACTTGCGGAAGGGCGGGGTGCAGAACGTGGGCGATCGCTCGGTGGTATCGGTGAGCACGTCGATGCCGAACCGGCTGGCGAAGTAGTTGTTGCGGCGGCCGGTGCGGTAGACGGCTTCTTCCATGGCCACCAGGTTTGCCAGGGGTGCCAGCACGTCGGGGGTCTTCAGCATCGCGTGGATCCGGGTCAGCGACTCGAGGAACTCGGCGGGCACCGACGCCGGGTCGCGGGCAGCCGGGCCGGCGGGGTCGAGCCGGGCCATCAGTTCGCGGAGGACCATCTCGAGGACGGTGAGCAGGACGGCGAGCTGAATGCTGGTGGCCTGCATCCGGGTCGAGCCGCTGATGGCCATCGGGCCGGTGGTCAGGTTGATCTTCTCGATCCGGGGATCGAGAATGACCTCGCGGCTTCGCTCGACGTGCTGGCAGAGGATGTCGTCGGGGTTGTTGTAGACGAAGAACACGCGGGCGCCGGCTTCGACCCCGCGCCAGGCGGTGCCGATGACGAACGACGTTTCGCCCCCTTCGGTGATGGCGAAGACGACATCGCCGGCCGCGACTCCCAGATCGCCGATCTGCTTCTTGCCGAACGCGGTGAAGTCCTCGAAGCCCTCGACGGCCTTGATGAGGGCGAAATCGCCGCCGGCCATGACGCTCGAGGCGCGAGTCTCCCAGTCCGCCGGGGCGGGATCGCAGGTCAGCCCGCGGGCCCGCTGGCGCTGCCAGAAATCGCGCCAGATCGAGACCAGCTGGATGCTGAGCCGGCCGGTGGATCCGCAGCCGGTGAAGAAGATCCGGCCACCCCGTTCCAGGGATCGCAGGACGGTTTGCGCGATGCTCGAGGCGCGCCCGGACAACGCGAATTCCCGGTATTTGCGAATCACGTCCTCATCCACATCGAACAACTGGCGCAGGCCGGCGTTGATATCGGTTCGGGCCGTCTCGCTGAGTCGGGCGGTGACGGGATGGGACGACTCGGTGACCAGGGCGCCGAGCTTGAATTGGTCGGCAATCTTGAGAAACTCGACGGACCGGCTCTTGGCGTTGTTGCTCATGACAGGAAGGATGGACAACGGCGGGACGGCGCGCAACGCTTCAGTCCGGCATGATCCTCGGGACCGCGACAGCCATGATCTTCCGTGCTCGAGCCCTGGCAGCGCTCCTTATCCTGGCCGCCGGCGAGCACGGCAAACCCGCGGATGACGTCGCCGTTGACGGCCGCGCTGTGCCCGCAGGGAGGCACCACCGCCGCCTGCCCTGACGGAGGACGATTGCCGCAGGCAACTCGAAGGCGGAGTGCGCGAGGTCCTGTCGCGGCGCTGGGCCCCGCTGTGCGTGGAGCCCGGGTTAGCCGGGCGCGATTTCTCCTTTGATCAGAGCGGCGACGTGTTTGAAGCGCTGGCCTGGAGCTATCCGCACGTGGATGAGGCGTGGCTGGAACAAACCGTCAGGGTGGGGGCGCGTACGGAAGAGGCGTCGCGGAGCGTCCGCTGAAGCTCTGCCGTCGTCGCTCATGCCGGCGTGATGTCAGCTACCAGTCTTTGGCAATCCGGACCGCGTAGGTGTGAGTGGTGGCGCGTCCCGAGGGGGGGCGGCTGTGGAAATTGCCGCTGAACACGATCCAGCGGCCATCGGGGGTGAAGGTGACGTTGGGCTCGACGCCGGTGGTCTTGCTGTAGTCATGGCGGGACATGTCGACCAGTCGCTCGGACTTGAGATAGCCGGCATCGATGAGGTCCCGTTTATCGCGGAAGGAGCTGCCGCGGACCATCACGGGGCGGAAGAGGTAGATCCACTGGCCGTGGGCGGGTGGCTCGAGGACGGCTCCGTCGGGGGCGCGAGCGGCCACGCTCCCGGGGCCGCCGCCGTCGCCGGCAAACCACCGGCCGTCGGGGGAGATGTTGAAATGGACCGACCATTCCTCGCGACGGAGGTTGTACCAGGTGCGGTGGCCGGTGTTGAGATCGACGCCGGCGAGCCAGAAAACCGTGCTGCGGGGCGTCTGGAGGTCGTACCAGACCGTCCGTCCGTCGGCGCTGAAGAACTCGTGGCCTTGGATTTCCATGTTCATCGTGCGCTCGTGCAGCAGCCGGGCCGGGGTGCCGTCGGCGCGGAGGGTCCAGGTGCGGTCGTTGTAGTGCCAGGGGCCCTCGTGACAGAAGAGGATTTGAAGCGGATCGGTCGGTGAGCACTGGAGGTGGTTGGTCCAGTCGTTCTCGCGGTGGAGCACTTTGAATTCGCCGGTCTTGAGGCTGACGATGAAGATCATCTTCGGGGTGCCGGCGGCCCAGCCGGCTTCCAGGCGGTCGCCGGAAGCCCCGGCGGGTGGCGTTCGGGGCACGGTGGTGCCGTCCGGATCCGGGGCGATGCCGACGAGGAGGGTCTCGTCGCAATTGAGGGCCACGGCGACGCTCCGGCCCTGCGCCGGGGGCGGCAGTTCGACGACGTCGCGCACGGCTCGGGTGTCGAGGTGGACTGCTACGATGGTGTTGCCGCGGCGCACATAGGCTTCGCGGCTGCGCCAGGCGGTGGCGATGCAGCGGGCGTTGGGCAGGATCAACTCCCGCCGGGGCGGGCTGACGCCGAGCGTGGTCAGGTCGACGGCCAGCAGACCTTCGCGGGTATGGATGACCAGCTTGTCGCCTTGGGGGGTGTAGGCGCGCTGGTGAAAGTAGAGGCTGGCACCGCCGCCATCCGGCGAAAGCCGGATGACGCGATGGCCGGTCGCGGGGTCCACCCAGTCCGAGGGCAGGCTCGGCGTTGGTGTCCCTTTGGCCGAGTCGGAGCGTTGCGGCGCCGCGACGACCGGTTGGGCCCACAGGAGAGCCGCCAGCAACCCGACGCGGGCGATCCGAGGGCGGCGTGGTCGTGGTGCAGTCATCGCGCTGCGAGCTCCTGGTCGCCCAGCCAATCGGCGAATAACTGGATCCATCGGTCGCTGGGCAGGTTTTGGATTCGCATGCCGAAGCCATGACCACCCTTGGCGTAGAGATGGAGCTCCGCCGGTTTCTTGGCGGCGACCCAATCCTGATAGAGTTGGACACTCTGGGGGGCAAGGCCGAGCGGGTCGTCGGTGGCCGCCAGGACGAACAGCGGTGGCGCGTTGTCCGGCACGCCCTTGTCCTTGAGGGTCCAGTTGTAGGCGGGATAGACGGGGGCCACGAAGTCGGGCCGGGTTTCGGGGGTGTAGTTGAAGCCGACGGACGCGGCGACTGTTCCCCCCGCTGAGAAGCCAATGATCCCGATCCGGTCCGGCTTGACGCCGTAAGTCTCTGCCTGTTTCCGCACATGCCCGATTGCGGCGAGTCCGTCGGCCAGGGCGAGCTTGACGATGGGGGCGACGATGGGATCGAGAGCACCGCGGGTGAAGATTTCACTAATGGGATCGTCGGTCTTGCACTCGACGAGGCGGTACTTGAGCACGAAGCAGGTGAATCCCTTCTCGGCCAGCCAGCGTGCCACATCGTTGCCCTCGCTGTCGATCGACAGGGCGAAGAAGGCGCCGCCGGGACAGATCACGACGGCGGTGCCGCTGGCCTTGGCCGGGACCGGCTTGAAGACGGTGAGCGTGGGGTCTGCGACATTATAGACCACGCGCGTGTTCCAGAGGTTCCTGGTGCTTTCCTTTTCGGTGTGCGTCCACGACTCCGATCCGGGGGCCTTGCCCGTGTAGAGCCGGACGACCGGTTCCTGCGAGGAGACATTGAGACTGGCGACAGAAAGCACCATAAGAGCCAAGGACAGCAGAGGGTTCATGGATTGCACGGGGAGTTGGGCTTTGAGGGTCA
Organism: Verrucomicrobiota bacterium; assembly: GCA_029556615.1. Taxonomy (GTDB): domain Bacteria; phylum Verrucomicrobiota; class Verrucomicrobiia; order Limisphaerales; family J093; genus JAKQDD01. The sequence continues at coordinate 20,665 of JAKQDD010000248.1, forward strand.
ACGACGGGAGTCTCCGGCACCGGTTCGACCGATCAACGTCGGCTGTTTCCTCGGGCCAAAGGACACGTTTGCCTCCCGGTCCAACGTGACTTGATCGCCCTCGAACTTGAGTCGCCAGATCGTGTGGAATGGGGTCTCGTAAGCGCAGACCTTGATCTCGAGGGTGTCGGGGGCGGTCCATCCGAAGGTGCTGGCCACGGGTTCATCCGGGAATTGGCTCAAGGATCCGCCGGTGAGGGGAGCCCGGCCCTTGAGCCATTGGCGGTGCCCGGCCGGCAGCCGCATCTCCCGGCCCTCGGAATGGAGAAGGAGACACACGCCCTTGCCGGGTTCGGCAACCCCGATCCGGAGGCTATCGATCTTCTGGGGGTTCTCGGGGAACACGAAACGGCGATTCATCGCCTTGGGGGCCCAGTCCGACGTGCTGGCACCCGGGGCGCTCGTGACTTCGAGTTGCGCGAGGCTTTCGCGCAATCCGGTCAGCGCGGCCGGATCAGAGCGGAGCTTCCTCGGGCCGCACGCGGGCAGGAACTGATCCCAGATCAGATTCAGCACGGCCTGCATATCGCGGATCCCGCTGGTGATGGCGATGACTGCGTCCTGGTCCGGCATGACGACGCAGTACTGGCCGACGGCGGTCGAGGTGAAACTCTTGCTCAAGGAGTAGAGCACGTGACGGTGCTCGGCGGCGTAGGGTGCCCACCAGCCTTCGGCGATCACCCGCTCGTGGCGGACGATCATCACGCTGTGCATCCCCTCGATCTGGCGGTCGAGGGCCTGGACCCACTCGAGGAGGGCCGATGACGAGACGCCCTGCGCCTCGGGCGTGCTGCGGGGCAGGGAAGTGGCGGCATGACCGACAAAGACCGCGCTGGCGATCAATAGTCCAATCTCTAGCGAGGCGCGCCTCAGACCAATGAAACATGCAGTCCCAAGGAACCGTGGGGGGCAGCGGGGCTCCCTGCCTCCGCGCCTCGCTAATGGAGAGTCCTCGAAGGCAGGGGGGGGTGGGTTGGAACGGCAGGGACCAAACTTGACCTGTTGACCACATGTTTCAGAATTCGAGGACTCTAGGGGAATCGGTGGTTTCACAGCAGGGGATTGCGGGGGCGCGGAGGGTCTTCGGTTACAGTCGCCGACCGGCTGCTTGCCGGGGTGCAACGGCGATGCCTGCGGCTGCTGAGCCGCGCGACAGGAAAGAAAGGGCACCGATCCTGGGCACACTGCGCAAGACGCTTGATCCGATCAGGAGAGTGGTCAAGAGCCAAATGACTTCCCTGAGGCGCGCCTCGCTAGAAACAGACCCTCCTCGCCGCAGGGTGAAATCCACTGGGCCGTCACGGTCATCTGGTGAGCAGCCATCAAGCGGTGCACCAGCCCAGGCGTATGGCGGTACGAGAAGAACAAGCGCAACACGTCGGGTGGTCCCCAAGCCAGCACATCCGAGTCGATTCGTATCTCGGTTGGCCGGAGGAACCGGAAGCGGGCTGCGATGCGCAACAATCCTGAGCGGAGGGGGTGCTCCTCGATGTTGAAGGTCAACGTGCCATCGTTTTGTTTCGTGCCGAGATCGGACAGGAAGGTCATGAGCCAATCCCGGGTCAGGGTGTTGTCGTAGAGCGGCAGCACCTTTTCAACGCCTTTCCGGTAGTCATCACCCGGTGCCAGGTTGGCGCTGCAGAGCAGGCGGTCCCCCGGCCTGACCAACGCCGCCAGTCTGGGGAGGATGGTCTCCGGCTCGAAATTGGGCAGCATCCCGAAGAACGTGATCAGGCGGCTGCCACTGCTGCCGGTGCGCTGATCGAGGAGAGCCGGCAAGTCATGGGCCTTGGCGAGATCGCACACGAGGGGCAAGCAGCACTCGGCCGGAATGCGCCGGCTGGCAGCCTGCCAGGCTTTCAGGACGAGCGCGGTGCTGACGTCGACTGCGGTGTAACGGACGATTCTGTCCTGGAGACGGCGCATCAGGGCGCAGTCCTTGGCGCCGTCGGCGCAGCCCAGACCGATCACGTGCACGGAGCCCGTCCCGAGGTTTCTTGCGATATAGGCGAAGGCGCGTCTGTAGGTTGCGGCCACGCCGGGTCGCGTTCTTGCGGGGGAGCAGGCCTGGTGCAACGTCAGCCATTGTTGGGCCTGTTTGACGCTGTCGTAGTGGAACTTGTGATTCACCGCCCGTCGGCGGAGGGAGTCTCGCAGGTCGCGTCGTATGGCGTCGGGGAACTGGCTGGGGTGGATGAGGACGGCGACGCCGGCCGGGATTGAGGGCTGGATGCGGGTCATGTTTGAGGCTTGCCAAAGCGGTGGTGTGGGGGGACTGTGAGCAGTGTAACCAGGGGGATAGGGGTCGTTGCAGATCGGCATTCCGTTCGAAGAGCATTCAACCCAACCATCTATGCGATACCGCGCTTCTATTCCAAGCACAATACTGTGTTCGCTCAGCGTTTTCCTATGGTGTGATGCCGGTCGTGGGCAGGAGACGACCGCCGTGATCGGCCTGGAGAAGGCGAGTCAGGTCGGCGGGCCGTGGCAGGCGGTGCCAGCCAACCAGTTGTCGATAACCTCGGACGGGAAGCTGGTGGATTCCAGTACGTCGAGTGCGGGGTACTATCGCTTGAACATCGAGACTCAGGATGGGGCGGGCGCGCCCGTGGGATTGCCTTTGGCCTCGCTGCCCAAGGAGATTGTCAGTCTGGCCCAAGGGCATCTGGATTCCCTGTACGTGGAGGAGGCGGAGTGGCAAGGCGCCGTCTTGGGGCCGGTCGTGGTGCCCGTGTATCACCCGGCGGTGGACAGGGGCAAGGCGCCCGCGTTCTACGAGTTCAAGGTCGTGGCGCCACGGTCGCAGTCGACGTCCCCCAACGATCCGCGCCCGGACCGGGGGTACATCGTAGTCTCCTCGGGGCCGCATTTCTTTCCGGTGGGCGACTATGCGACGGAAGGTCCCACACCTTCCGAGCGGCTCAGGTTCCTGGCGCGGTCGACAGCGGTGCACATTCTGCGTTACAGCGCGACGTTCTGGGTGGCGGAGAACGAGCAAGGACAGGTGGTGGCCAGTCTCGGGCCGATGCCGTATCGGATCCCGGAGGGCGTTCTCAAGTACATCGGCCAGGAGCACGAGTCGCGGGTTGAGGGGGGCCAGATGACACAACAGGGGATGCGGCCCGGTTTGGGAGGCGAACCGTACGGTTCGTACGGGGATTTCAAGAAGGACGTCGTCTCGGGGCCGGTTCACACCGTGTTGCGGCAGTTCACGGCCCGTCGTGCTCTTGTGGATTGGAATCTGTATCATGACAAGACGCCCGAGATCCTGTCGGTGCCGCTGAAACGGACCGTGACCGTGCTGGACAACGAACTCATCGCCTCGGCGGATCTGGAGGAACCGATTGCCAACATTGCGCCGGCGGGGGTGAAGGGACTGACGGTGACGGGTTTGGAACAGGGGGCGGCGATCCTGATGGTGATCAGTCCGACGCGGGAATGCCAGTTCTACGTCCTGGCGGTCGGTTCTTTCGGGGGCTCCTTCGATCCCATGGGGTGGTCCTCATGGTCCGAATCTTATGGCGGCCGTTGCGCCGACATCCCGCGGTACACCCAGGAATGGGATCTGAGCGAGTGCTGCAGTGACGGTTACAGCGGCTGTGGAGCGACCGCATGGGCGATGTTCTATGGATACTGGGACCATCAGGGGGTGAACAATCTGATCGCCGGTTCGGGCGGCACGCCGTGGAGCAACAACGATGCGGTGCGCTCGTGCATCCGCTCAGTCTTCGACTCGATCGACACGTGGTGCACTGGCATTGGGGGGGCGGCCGCTACGAACCCTTGGGACATGGGCTACGGGTACGAATGGGCCAACGCGCGGGACGAGGGCATCACCCTCAGCTGGAGTTGGACAGTCCCCTACACCTCCTCCGGACCGCGGAACCGTGCCCGCGCGTCGATCCGCGATCATGCGCATCCAGCCATCGTGGGCACGGGGTACTTCGAGCACTACCCGCTGGCCTACGGGTATCGCTCTCGCAATTTCACGTGGCTGGGGATCACGTGGCAGACCGACCGTCAATGGAAGGTCAACAACGGGTGGGGCAGTGGCGCCTGCTCATGGGTGAACGCCGCCGGTTGCTTCTTCGGCACCGACGGACACTGCTATTGACACGGTTTCGTCCGGTGGCGGAGCATGGTGCGCATGAATACCGACTCCAGTGCGCGGGCTTCGCGGCGCGATTTTCTGAAGACCACAGGCCAACTCGCCGCCGCCTCGGCCTTGGCGGGGGTGGTGATCCCGCGGGTGCATCCCGCGGAGGACAACACGATTCATCTGGCGTTGATCGGCTGCGGCGGGCGCGGCAACGGGGCGGTGGCGAATGCGATGTCCGCGGGGGGGTTGGTGTTGGGGGATGACGGCGGGACGAAGCGGGCCGCGGGCACGGGGGCCGCCGGGCCGATCCAACTCGTGGCGATGGCCGATCTCCGGCAGGACCGGCTTGACCAGTCGTACGCGGCTCTGCGTCAGGCCCTGGGGGACCGGATCGCGGTTCCGCCCGAGAGGCGGTTCCTGGGCTTCGACGCGTACCGCAAGGCGATCGACTGTCTGCGGCCTGGGGATGTGGCGATGCTGACGACCCATGCTGCGTTTCGGGCGCCGCATCTCGAGTACGCGGTCGAGAAGGGGGTCCATGTGTTCATGGAGAAGGACTTCGCCGCCGACCCGGGGGGTATTCAGCGGATTCTGCGGGCGGGCGAAGCCGCGGAGAAGAAGGGGCTGAAGATCGCGGCAGGGCTCATGGCGCGGCATTCGTCGGCGCGCCAGGCGATGATCCAGAGGATCCGCGAGGGTGCCATGGGCGAGATCCAGCTCATCCGCGCCTACCGGATGGATCCCGGGTACTTCATGCCGCCGTTTTCGAAGAAGGAGAACGAGCTGCTCTGGCAGTTGAGTCCGGGGCATCCGTACCAGTTCCTCTGGTCTTCCGGCGGCATTTTCATCGAGCTGATGATTCATCAGATCGACGAGTGCTTTTGGATCAAGGATGCCTGGCCGGTGTCGGCCCACGGCGTGGGAGGGCGATTCGCCGGGAGCACGGATGCGAGCCAGAACCTGGACAGCTACGGGATCGAATACACCTTCGCCGACGGGACCAAGGCTCAAGTGACCGGGCGGTACATTCCGAAGTGCCACAACGATTTCTCGACGTTCGTCCATGGGACGCGCTGCGCCGGGAAATTCTCGGGCGACATCCACGCGCCGACGTCCTGGATCTGCAAGGACCAGCGGATTGAGGCCGGTAACATTGCCTGGCGCGCGGAGAAGGAGACCGTGAATCCCTGGCAGGCGGAGTGGGACGTTCTGTTGAGCGCGATTCGGAATGACCGGCCGCACAATGAAAGCCGGCGGGCCGCGCTCTCGAATCTGGGGGCCATCATGGGGCGCGCCGCGGTGCACACCGGCAAGATGATCACTTGGGAGGAAGCGATGGCCTCGAAGTTCCAGTTCTGTTCCAACGTGGATGCCTTGACCGCATCGAGCCCCGCGCCCGTGCAGGCGAATGCCGAGGGGCGCTATCCCGCGCCGGTGCCGGGGGCGTGGACGGAGATCTAGCGCGCGTTCATGCGGGCGTAAGCTTGCAGGGCCACCTCGCGGGCGATGGTGTGGCTGACGATCGGTGGCGGGTAGGTCAAGCCGGAGGCAGTGGCTGCGGTTCGTTGTACCGCCGGCGGCGCTTCATGGGGCCGGTGGATCCATCGATCCGGCCAGTGCTCAAGCTCGGGGCACCAGCGGCGGACGTACCGGCCTTGCGGGTCGAATTTCTCGCCCTGGATCGTCGGGTTGAACACGCGGAAGTACGGCGCGGCATCGGCACCGCACCCGGCCACCCATTGCCAGCCGAGGGTGTTCTGGGCGAGGTCGGCGTCGACGAGGGTGTCCCAGAACCAGCGGGCGCCTTCGGTCCACGACACCAGCAGGTCTTTGACGAGGAAGGAACCCGCGATCATCCGGACCCGGTTGTGCATCCAGCCGGTCGCCCACAACTCCCGCATGCCCGCGTCCACGATCGGGTATCCGGTGCGTCCCTTCCGCCAGGCCTCGAGCAAGGCGGGTTCCTTGCGCCAGGGGAACGTCTTGAAGGCCGGGCGCAGCGGTTCGCCCGGGGTATGCGGGAAATGATGGAGCAGGTGATGGGAGAACTCGCGCCAGCCGAGTTCCGTGAGGAACGCGGAGTTTCGCCACCGCGGGAGGGGCAAGCCGCGCTCTTCCGCCAGTCGTTTGACATCGTGCCAGATCTGGCGGGGGCTGATCTCGCCGAAGTGGAGATGGGGCGAGAGCCGGGACGTTCCGGTGAGGTCCGGCCGATTCCGCTGGTTCTCGTACTCGAGGAATGCGTCGGTGAGAAACCGCCGGAGAGCCGCCCGGGCGCCCGCCTCGCCGGGCTGCCAGGCAGCACGAAGACCGGCAGCCCAGTCGATCTGGGGTTCGAGATCGAGATCCTCGAGGACGAGCGATTGCGGCCACTTCGCCGGGGCGGGCAGACGCCTTGGGGTGGCCAGCGGCTCCTCCGGGTCGGGCTGGCTGAGGCACCGTCGCCAAAAGGGGGTGAACACCTGGAAAGGGCCGCCGCTTTGATTGCGAAGGGTCCAGGGCTCGTGCAAGAGCGCCGCGTTGGCGGTCTGCGTTTCGAGGCCATCGGCCTCGAGGGCCTGTTCGACCGCCTTGTCGCGGGCGGCGACCCCGGGTTCGTAGCGGCGGTTCCAACTCACCATTCTCGCCCCCGTCTCCCGTGCGAGGGCGCGCAGGCAGGTCAGGGCCGGCCCGCGCCGGAGAACCAGGCGCGAGTTTCTCTCGCGCAAGGCGGCATCGAGCGCGGCCAGCGACTGGTGCAGCCACCACGTCGAGGCGCCACCGGGTGGCCAGTCGCCTTCCTCCTCGGGCGAGAGGACGAACACCGGCACGACGGCTCCGCCGCGGTCGACGGCTGCGCGAAGAGCCGGGTTGTCCGCCAGGCGGAGGTCAAGTCGGAACCAATGGATCGAGGGCGCCATCACGGGACACGGTATACCAGCGGCTGATGCGCCGGCCAAGACCAACCGTCTAGAGTCCTCGACCTGTGGAATGTGGGGTCAACAGGTCAAGTTTGGTCTCTGCCGTTCCAGGCCTCCCCACCTTCCGTCGAGGGTGGAGACTATGAGTCTGTCACCTTGTTTGCGGCACCGTTCCTCGGGACTGGATGCTGCATCGGTCTGAGGCGGCCCCTCGCCAGGAGCAGCCGCCGGCGGACGTTCGAGACACAGCACCAAGCGAAGATGCGGATTGGACAGCGTGCCAGGTTCATAGTCGGCCGGCGCCCGCAATACGCCTTGCAGCCCCGCTCATCGTGGCTTCATCGGTTCATCATCCGGCGAAGTTCGCCGCTTGGGTCTCTTCCGGAGGCGGTTCTCGGACCCCGCCGGGATCCCATGGGCGCAGCCCTTCCCCCGGCTGTTGCCGATCTCGA